>CAVHFY010000019.1:0-52978 GCA_963635745.1 Lachnospiraceae bacterium | reverse complement strand
TATCGACCAGCGAAAGCCTGAGCACAAGTCTCTCCACGAGTGAGAGCTTAAGTACTAGTCTCTCCACCAGCGAAAGCTTGAGTACTAGCCTGTCTACAAGCGAAAGTCTCAGTACTAGCTTGTCTACCAGTGAGAGTCTAAGCACGAGTCTTTCTACTAGTGAAAGCCTAAGCACTAGCTTGTCTACTAGCGAAAGCTTAAGTACGAGTCTATCAACGAGTGAGAGTCTGAGCACAAGTCTTTCTACGAGTGAGAGCTTGAGCACCAGTCTATCGACCAGCGAAAGCTTGAGCACGAGTCTTTCTACGAGTGAAAGCCTAAGTACCAGTCTTTCTACTAGTGAAAGTCTGAGCACTAGTCTATCGACTAGTGAGAGCTTGAGTACCAGCCTTTCCACGAGTGAGAGTCTGAGCACGAGTCTATCGACTAGTGAAAGCTTAAGTACGAGCTTATCGACTAGTGAAAGCTTGAGCACGAGCTTATCGACCAGTGAAAGCTTAAGCACCAGCTTATCTACCAGTGAAAGTCTAAGCACTAGCTTGTCTACTAGCGAAAGCTTAAGTACGAGTCTATCTACCAGTGAAAGCTTAAGTACCAGTCTCTCTACCAGCGAGAGTCTGAGCACAAGTCTTTCTACAAGCGAAAGCTTGAGCACGAGCTTATCGACCAGTGAAAGCTTAAGTACTAGTCTCTCTACAAGCGAAAGCCTGAGCACTAGTCTATCGACTAGCGAAAGCTTGAGCACTAGCTTGTCTACGAGTGAAAGTCTAAGTACCAGTCTTTCTACTAGCGAAAGCCTAAGCACCAGTCTTTCAACGAGCGAAAGCTTGAGCACGAGCTTATCGACCAGTGAAAGCTTAAGTACGAGTCTCTCCACGAGTGAGAGCCTCAGCACGAGCCTATCCACGAGCGAAAGCTTGAGCACGAGCCTCTCTACTAGTGAAAGTTTGAGTACTAGCTTGTCGATCAGCGAAAGCCTCAGCACTAGTTTGTCTACGAGCGAAAGTCTGAGCACCAGTCTATCAACCAGTGAAAGTCTGAGCACTAGTCTATCGACTAGTGAAAGCTTAAGTACGAGCTTGTCTACCAGTGAGAGTCTAAGCACGAGTCTCTCTACTAGCGAGAGTCTCAGCATGAGTCTTTCTACTAGTGAAAGTTTGAGCACCAGTCTCTCTACGAGTGAGAGCCTGAGCACGAGTCTTTCCACTAGTGAGAGTTTGAGTAATAGCCTTTCAACAAGCGAAAGCTTGAGCACGAGTCTATCCACAAGCGAAAGCTTGAGTACCAGTCTTTCTACTAGCGAGAGTTTGAGTAATAGCCTTTCAACAAGCGAAAGCTTGAGCACGAGCTTATCGACCAGTGAAAGCCTAAGCACTAGCTTGTCTACTAGCGAAAGCTTAAGTACGAGTCTATCAACGAGTGAGAGTCTAAGTGCGAGTCTGTCCACTAGCGAGAGCTTGAGCACAAGTCTTTCTACGAGTGAGAGCTTAAGTACGAGTCTCTCTACTAGCGAGAGTCTGAGCACAAGTCTTTCTACAAGCGAAAGTCTAAGTACGAGTCTATCCACAAGCGAAAGCCTCAGTACCAGTCTTTCTACTAGTGAAAGTCTGAGCACCAGTCTATCCACCAGCGAGAGTCTGAGCACAAGTCTTTCTACGAGCGAGAGTCTCAGTACTAGCCTTTCAACAAGCGAAAGCTTGAGCACGAGCTTATCGACCAGTGAAAGCTTAAGTACGAGTCTATCAACTAGCGAGAGTCTCAGCACTAGCTTATCCACCAGTGAGAGTCTCAGTACAAGTCTTTCTACGAGTGAAAGTCTGAGCACCAGTCTCTCTACTAGTGAGAGTTTGAGTAATAGCCTTTCAACAAGCGAAAGCTTGAGCACGAGTCTATCCACAAGCGAAAGCCTCAGTATCAGTCTTTCTACCAGTGAGAGCCTGAGTGCGAGCTTGTCTACTAGTGAGAGTCTCAGCACCAGTCTATCAACCAGCGAGAGTCTAAGCACTAGCTTATCTACGAGTGAAAGCCTAAGTACAAGTCTGTCCACCAGCGAGAGTCTCAGCACCAGTTTGTCAACGAGCGAAAGCCTGAGCACCAGTCTTTCTACGAGTGAGAGTCTTAGCACGAGTCTATCGACGAGTGAAAGCTTAAGTACGAGCTTATCCACCAGCGAAAGCTTGAGCACTAGTCTCTCTACGAGTGAGAGCCTCAGTACTAGTCTATCAACCAGCGAGAGCCTGAGCACTAGCTTATCTACGAGTGAAAGCCTAAGTACGAGTCTGTCCACCAGCGAGAGTCTCAGCACCAGTTTGTCAACGAGCGAAAGCCTGAGCACCAGTCTTTCTACGAGTGAGAGTCTTAGCACGAGTCTATCGACGAGTGAAAGCTTAAGTACGAGCTTATCCACCAGCGAAAGCTTGAGCACTAGTCTCTCTACGAGTGAGAGCCTCAGTACGAGTCTATCAACCAGCGAGAGCCTGAGCACTAGCTTGTCTACCAGTGAAAGCCTCAGCACAAGTCTATCAACGAGTGAGAGTCTCAGCATGAGTCTTTCTACTAGTGAGAGTCTGAGCACTAGTCTATCGACTAGCGAAAGCCTAAGTACGAGTCTCTTCACGAGTGAGAGCCTCAGTACGAGTCTATCAACCAGCGAGAGCCTGAGCACTAGCTTGTCTACCAGTGAAAGCCTCAGCACAAGTCTATCAACGAGTGAGAGTCTCAGCATGAGTCTTTCTACTAGTGAGAGTCTGAGCACTAGTCTATCGACTAGCGAAAGCCTAAGTACGAGTCTCTTCACGAGTGAGAGCCTCAGTACGAGTCTATCAACCAGCGAGAGCTTGAGCACAAGTCTTTCTACGAGCGAGAGTCTAAGTGCTAGTCTCTCCACCAGCGAGAGCTTGAGCACAAGTCTTTCTACGAGCGAGAGTCTAAGTGCTAGTCTCTCCACCAGCGAGAGCTTGAGCACAAGTCTTTCTACGAGCGAGAGTCTAAGTGCTAGTCTCTCCACGAGCGAGAGCCTGAGCACGAGTCTATCGACCAGTGCAAGCTTAAGCACGAGTCTATCGACGAGTGAGAGTCTCAGTACCAGTCTATCAACGAGCGAAAGTCTCAGTACGAGTCTTTCCACGAGCGAGAGTCTCAGCACGAGTCTTTCCACAAGTGAAAGCCTGAGCACTAGCTTGTCTACGAGTGAAAGTCTAAGTACCAGTATATCTACCAGTGAAAGTCTAAGTACCAGTCTTTCTACTAGCGAAAGCCTAAGTACCAGTCTTTCTACCAGTGAGAGCCTGAGTGCGAGCTTGTCTACTAGCGAGAGTCTAAGTACGACAGAATCACTTAGTCAGAGCACAACAACTTCTCAAAGTCAGAGCAGCTCCTTAACTGAGGTCGCGAGTCAGTCTGTGTCGGCATCGGCATCCGAAGTCCTTTCAGACACTCAATTGACTTCCTTAAGTGCTTATGCACAAGCCCCAGCACCAATCGGACGATTACCTCAAACGGGCGACGACAGTGCTAGTCAGATAGCTCTAGGTCTTGGTTTAGCTTTGATGGGAGGGAGCTTGGCACTGGCTAAGAAGAAAAAGAAATCCTAACTGCTCATGCCATAGTTCTTATGAATAAAAGTGTAGGACATTTATAGAGAGCCTTTATCCTTGAAAAGGTTCTCTTTTTCTTTCAATCGGTAAATGTGATATAATGAAGCAATGTGACGGTAAAAGGAGGAGACAAATGATTGAGACAAAAATAAACCCTGAACGAGTCCTCTTGGTTCATGTCATCCTACCTGATACACAACGTTCGGAAATGTCCTTATTAGAGCTGGAACGTCTGGCACAAACGGCAGGTGCACAAGTCATCAGTAAAGTCATTCAACGTCGGCCCTCTGTAAACGCTAAAAGTTTTGTGGGCAGTGGCAAACTAGATGATTTACGCCAAGAAGTGGAGGCGGAAACGATTGATACGGTAATTGTCAATAACCGCTTATCTCCACGACAAAATATGGTGTTAGAAGAGGTTTTGGGCTGTAAGGTGATTGATCGCATGCAGTTGATTTTAGATATCTTTGCCATGCGAGCAAGAAGCTATGAAGGAAAACTGCAAGTGCACTTGGCTCAGTTAAAATATCTCTTACCACGACTGGTAGGCAAAGGGATACTGCTGTCTCGCCAAGCAGGGGGGATTGGCAGTCGAGGGCCAGGGGAAAGCCAACTCGAACTCAATCGACGCTCTATTCGCCATCAAATCACTGATATTGAACGTCAATTAAAGGCGGTTGAAAAACAACGACAGCAAGGTAGAGAGCAACGACAACAGTCTTCTGTATTTAAGATTGGTCTCATTGGTTATACCAATGCTGGAAAATCCACAATCATGAATTGTCTTACCCAAGACAACCAGTACGAAGCAGATGAGTTATTTGCTACGTTGGATGCCACGACCAAAAAAATTCATATACAGGGCGCTTTCGAGGCAACTTTAACCGATACGGTTGGCTTTATTCAAGATTTACCGACAGAATTAATCGCAGCCTTTAAGTCAACTTTAGAAGAAAGCCGTGACTGTGATCTTCTGTTACATATTGTCGATGCCAGTGATCCCGATTTTCGAGAACAAGAAGTCATTGTGGAGCAACTGTTAGATGAGGTCGCGATGGCTAAAATTCCTCGTTTAACCGTTTATAATAAGTTGGACAAGGTATCGCTATTTGCGCCAGACCGCTTTCCCCACGCTACTCTCTCAGCTAAGGAAAAAGATGGTCATCAGCAAATAAAAGCGATTTTGCTGCGTGAACTCAAACACCTCTTTACCCCTTTTCAAATCACCTGTCCTATCGAAGAAGCCTACCGCCTCTATGATTTATCACGTTGGGCGATTTTAGACCAAAACGATCTGGGGGATTTTTCAGAAACAATTACAGGCTATATTGCCGACAATAACAAATGGAGACTAGAGCGGTTCTATGACTGATTATCTTAAGTTAGCCCTAACCTATGGTGGTTTTACACAATTGGATAAAGCTTATGTGACAAGGGTATTGGCTGAGTTGCCTGAGGCTCAAAAACGCCTTTTTATTACGCCACCACCTAGTGTGATCAATGCTTTTTTTGCTCAGTATTACCAAAAAGAATCCCCACGCAAGGCCTGCGACTATTTCTTTGAGCTGTCAAAAGCCTTAGATCTTTTTCAAGACCAACCAACTTTTAAAGAAGACAAACCCTTTATTCGGCTCAATCTGGAAGAGAAGTCTTATGGCTTTGCCTACCAAAATGCCAGAGAAGAAGCCATCGTGTTTGCGGAGTATGACTGTCCTTGGACAATTGCATTGGTGCTTCAAGTTGCTCAACTTTTTCCCTTTTACCAGGTGAGTCTAGGCGATAAGTATCTGCAGGTAAAACCAAATCAACGCTCTCTTAAAGAGGCGCAAACTTTGGCAGTAACCGATCCCCTTATTGAGGGCTGGCAATGGTCAGATGGTAGTATCTGTCTGAGAGGCTACAATCAAGAAGATGTGTTAGCCTTAGCCAAACAATTTCCCGGACAAAAGGCCTACGCCTTTTCAGACCGACAAATACATGTATATATTGAAAAGGAGTAAGCATGGAAATCCAATTTCTTGGGACGGGAGCTGGTCAACCAGCAAAAGGACGCAATGTGTCGAGTCTGGTGCTCAAATTGCTTGATGAAATCAATGAAATCTGGATGTTTGATTGTGGCGAAGGGACTCAGCGTCAGGTTCTCCACACCAACATCAGGCCACGAAAAGTCAAGAAAATCTTTATCACCCATTTGCACGGTGATCATATTTTTGGCTTGCCGGGTTTTCTATCAAGTCGAGCCTTTCAAGCTAATGAAGAACAAACAGACTTAGATTTATACGGCCCTGTGGGGATTAAAAACTATGTCATGACTAGTTTACGCATGTCCAAAACGCGTTTGCCTTATCGGATCCAATTTCACGAGTTTGATGCGCAAACAACTGGGAAAATTATGGAAACCGATAAATTTGTAGTCTATGCTGAACCCTTGGATCATACCATTTTTTGTGTGGGCTATCGCGTGATGCAAAAGGATTTAGAGGGGAGCCTTGATGCCGAAGGTTTAAAGGCTGCTGGCTTACCCTTTGGTCCATTGTTTGGGAAAATCAAGCAGGGCGAAGATGTCTCCTTAGCAGACGGTAGAGTCCTTCGCGCAAAAGACTTTGTTTCTCCACCGCGTCCTGGAAAAATAGTGACGATTTTAGGAGATACACGCATGACGGATGCCAGTATTCGTCTAGGTCTGGGTGCTGACGTGTTGGTACATGAGGCGACTTATGGTAAAGGAGATGAGCGGTTAGCAAAAAGCCACGGACACTCGACCAATACGCAAGCAGCTCAGGTGGCACAACAAGCAAATGCCAAATCACTTTTGTTGAACCACATCAGTGCCCGTTTTTTATTCAAAGACATGGTGGTTTTTGAAAAGGATGCGCAAGCTATTTTCCCGCAAACTCATGCCGTTAAAGATTTAGAGATGATTGAATTATGAGAACACTACTGATTACAGGGGCTTCAGGTGGTATTGCGCAAGCTTTTATTAAGGCCTTGCCCAAATCTGATCGCTTGATATTACTAGGTAGAGACGCCCAAAAGTTGGAGCAACTCTATGAGGATTGGCCGAATAAACGCTGTATTTCGTATGACTTAATGGATAATCAGGCTTTGGTGAGCTTGATTACAGACATTAAGGCGAACGAGTCCATTGATGTTTTAGTCAATAATGCTGGATTTGGTGAATACAAGGACTACTACGCGTTTTCTTCTGATGATATTCAGTCCATGTTTCAGGTGAATACTTTTGCGACCATGACCTTCTGTCGTTTGTTTGGCCCTGCTATGGCGAAAAAGGGCTCAGGACATATTATCAATGTGGTTAGCATGTCTGGTCTGGTTGCGACTGCTCAGTCGTCTGTTTATTGCGCTAGTAAGTATGCGGTGACAGGTTTTTCGGATGCCCTTCGTTTAGAATTAGCGGATAAGGGGGTTCAGGTGACAACCATCAATCCGGGGCCTGTTACGACAGCTTTTTTTGACTTAGCAGATCCAGATGGGACCTATTTAGAAAAAGTTCAGGCTTTCACCCTTAGTCCTCAAACAGTTGCAAAGCAAATGATCAGAGTGATAGATCATCCTCGTCCAAGTATCAACATGCCTTGGACCCTAAACCTAGCCTATAAGTTTTCAGTTCTCTTTCCTCGCCTCTCACAATTTTTGTCGCGAAAGGTATTTAATTATAAATGATTCAACAACGCTATCTTTGGCAGATGGCTCAAACAAAACCAGATGACGCGTTTCTTGATATGGCAAATGGTCTGGGGCTTGATTCGCTAACTGCCCATGTGGCCTACGCTCGGGGTCTGACCAATCAAGAGGCTTTAACAGCCTTTTTGCAGAAGGATATCAGCCAGTTACACGATCCCTATCTCTTGCACGATATGGGTAAGGCTGTGGAACGCTTACGTCAGGCGATTGAACGGCAAGAACAGATTTTAATCTATGGTGATTACGATGCTGATGGCATGACGAGTGCTAGCTTAGCCAAAGAAACCTTGGAGATGTTGGGAGCGCAGGTTCGTGTCTATCTGCCCAATCGTTTTACAGATGGTTATGGGCCAAATACCAGTGTTTACAAATACTTCATTGAACAAGAACAGATTGACCTTATTTTAACAGTGGATAATGGTGTGTCAGGGCATGAAGCCATTGCTTATGCACAAACAGCTGGAGTCGATGTGATTGTGACTGACCACCATTCTCTGCCAAAAAAACTTCCTGATGCCTTTGCTATCGTTCATCCAGAGCACCCAGAAGGACATTACCCTTTTCCTCACTTGGCTGGTGTTGGCGTGGCCTTCAAGTTGGCTTCCGCTCTTTTAGAGGAAATTCCCCAAGAACTCTTAGACTTGGTGGCCATTGGAACGGTGGCTGATATGGTTAGTCTAACAGATGAAAATCGTCTGATGGTAGCCTATGGTTTGGAGGTGCTCAAACAAACCGAGCGACTTGGTTTACAGGAGTTATTAAGTCAAGCTCAAGTCACTCCTTCTCAACTCACAGAAGAAACGATAGGCTTTACGTTGGCACCTGCCCTCAATGCCTTGGGGCGACTGGATGATCCTAATCCCGCAATCAACTTGTTGACAGGTTTTGACGAGATGGAAGCACAGGAGTTGGCTAAGTTATTGCTCGATAAAAATGAAGAGCGCAAAGGCTTGGTTCAAACTATCCTACAAGAAGCCTTGTCCATGGTCGATAAGACGCGAAGTGTTCAGGTTCTCGCTAAAGAAGGCTGGCATCCAGGTGTTTTGGGCATTGTTGCGGGTCGATTATTAGAAGCATTAGGGCAACCCATCATTCTTCTAGCTATTTCTGATGGGAAAGCCAAAGGGAGTGCTCGAAGTGTTCCAGCGGTGGATATCTTTCAGGCTCTTGATGCCCACAGAGACCTGTTTGATGCTTTTGGAGGACATGCTGGTGCGGCAGGGATGACATTGCCTGTTGACCAGCTATCGGCTTTGCAAGAAACTTTAGAAGCATACATTCTAGAGCATCAGATTGATTTAAGTCAAAAACCGATTCTTGCAGTAGACAGTTCAGTTGCTTTATCAGAACTGAGTTTGGCTACCTTAGACAACCTTCGCCTCTTAGCCCCCTTTGGGATGGATAATCCCAAACCTCACTTGCGCCTGACAAACCTAACAGTTACTCAGGCCAAAACTATGGGCAAAGATCAGAGCCATCTCAAATTACGCTTACAAGAGGGACAAACAGCAGTAGATTTGGTGGCCTTTTCACAAGGACAGCAAGCGCTAGATTTTTCACAAGCCAAAGGGGTGGAGTTTGTCGTGAGCTTGGCTACCAATCATTGGAATGGTCAAACGAGTCTGCAATTACTCTTTGATGATGCGCGTGTCGATGGGATACAGCTCTACGATGTGAGAAGCCGTCGTCAATCGCCACCAGCTGATGTCCCTGACTTGTTGGACAACCCTCAAGCAAGCGCTGTGGTTATTAATCAACTGCCAGAGGATTTGACGACTATTTGTCAAAACTTACAAGCCTATCCGCATGAGGCTATTTATTTCCGCAACCAGATGAACCCCAATTATTATCTAACGGGTTACGGCCAACGAGATCAATTTGCCAAACTCTATAAAACCATTCAACAGTTTCCTGAATTTGATGTCCGCTACAAACTAAAAGAGTTAGCAGCTTATCTCAAGATTGAACCTATTTTGTTGGTCAAAATGATTCAGATTTTTGAGGAACTCAATTTTGTGACGATTACAGACGGATTGATGACAGTCAATAAAAATGCGGTTAAAAAAGATATTGCAGAGAGTCACATTTATCAGAACTTAAAGGCACTAGTTAAAGTGCAAGAATTAATGTCCATTGGTAGTCCTCAGGAAATGTATGATTATTTGATGGAGCCAGCCAATGCAAAAATTGTTTCCGACTAGAGAAACATGCTATAATGTAGGCTGTTATAAAAAGGAGAAAAAACGTTCATGAATTTAAAAGATTACATCGCTAGTATTCCAAATTATCCGCAAGAAGGGGTAACTTTTAGAGATATTAGTCCTTTAATGGCAGATGGCAATGCTTATAGTTATGCTATCCGCGAGATCGTCCAATACGCAACAGATAAGGAAATTGATATGGTTGTTGGACCAGAGGCGCGTGGCTTTATTGTTGGTTGCCCGGTCGCTTATGAACTGGGGATTGGTTTTGCACCAGTTCGCAAACCAGGCAAACTCCCTCGGGAGGTCATTTCCGCTGATTATGAAAAAGAATACGGTCTAGACACCTTGACCATGCATGCTGATGCTATTAAACCAGGGCAACGCGTTCTCATTGTCGATGACCTTTTGGCGACAGGTGGCACTGTTAAAGCGACCATTGAAATGATTGAAAAATTGGGAGGTGTCGTTGCTGGTTGTGCCTTCTTGATTGAACTAGACGATCTCAAAGGTCGTGAAGCTATCGGTAGTTATGATTACAAGGTGTTGATGCATTTTTAATGTGATATAGTTTCTAACTATAGCTAATTAGAAAAAATATATAATTGCTAACTATAGGTTCTTCCCTTATAATAGGTCTATCACTAATATGGGGGGATTTTAACATGCCGATAACTGTGGACAAAAAACTCGCTGCCATTGACATTTTACGTCAAGAAAACATCTTTGTTATGGACAATATGCGTGCAGACCATCAGGATATTCGGCCGATGAATGTTCTCATTGTGAACCTTATGCCCAAAAAGGCTGAAACAGAAGTTCATCTCTTGCGAAATCTGGCCAACACCCCCTTGCAAATGAATGTTGATTTTCTCTATATGACGAGTCATCAGTCCAAGAATACTGGTCGGGGTTATCTTGAAACCTTTTATAAGACTTTTGCGGATATTAAGGACAAGTTTTTTGATGGGATGATCGTTACGGGTGCGCCAGTTGAGCAGATGGCCTTTGAAGCAGTTGACTACTGGCGTGAGCTCTGTGATTTGTTTAACTGGTCTCGGAGTCATGTTTATTCCACTTTGCATCTGTGCTGGGGGGCACAAGCCGGGCTTTATTACCGCTACGGGATTGATAAACGGCTTTTGCCTCATAAACTATCTGGTGTCTACGAGCAAGACGTTCTCTTGACGGAAAGCCCCTTGATGCGGGGGTTTGATGACGCTTTTTTGGCTCCTCATTCTCGTCATACCGAAGTGGCGCTAGAGGACGTCCGTCGTCAAAGTCACTTGCAGGTATTAGCAGCAGGAGAGCAAGTCGGCCTTTCTATTTTGTCGAGTCGTGACATGCGAGAAGTTTATAGCTTTGGTCACTTGGAGTACGGGCGTGAAACCCTGTCTCAGGAATACCATCGTGATCAAAAAGCAGGCTTATCCCCTCAATTGCCGATCAATTATTTTCCACAAGATCAAGCGAATCAACAACCTCGCATGCGTTGGAGTTTAGCGGCATCGACCTTCTTTAGCAATTGGATGAACTATGCGGTTTATCAGGAAACACCTTATCGCTTAGAACAACTCCAAGAAGAGGTAGCTATGTTTGGCTACCTATAAGAGAATCAGATGGGTTATTACAAAATTTTTAGTTCAGAACAAGCAATTCTGCCGCTTCCTAGTGCCTTGCTTTTGCATTTCAAGGCCATTTTTGACAGTGCGGATGATTTTCTTGTTTGGCAATACTTTTATTACCAAAATCTCAGTCCTGAAAACGAGATGACACCGGGTCAGATTGCTGAGGCAACAGGCAAGTCTCTCTCTGAAATTAATCGCTCTATCGAACATTTGGTGAATGGTGGGTTGATTAGTATGACGGATATTCAATTGGACGCTCGCTTGGATACGGTTTTTGATGCTCGCCCTGTTTTTAGACGTCTAGATGAGGTAATAGGTGAAACAGCTCATGCATCAGAAGGTGCGAACCAGCAGTCAACGGTTATTAATCTGAAAAGCTTAAATCAAGAATTTGAACGCGAATTAGGGCGCTTGTTGAGCCCTTTTGAGCTTGAAGATTTGCAACAGACCTTAGAAGAAGGCACTAGACCAGAACTGGTGCGTGAGGCTCTCAAGTTGGCCGTTCTCAACGGTAAGGCCAACTGGTCCTATATCAACGCTATCTTGCGTAATTGGCGCAAAGATGGGATTACCAGTTTGGCTCAAGTTGAGGCACAAAGGAAAGAGCATGAAGCTAGTCAACCACAAAATGTGACGGTTTCAGAGGATTTTTTACAAGCCATGGATTTATGGCAGGATGACTAGGAATAAATAGTCTCAATTCTTGTATAAATTTATCCCTTATTGCAAGCCCTTGTGGGCTTCTTTTTGTGGCCAAGAGATGGTATACTTAGAGCAGTTAGTTTGACGTAAAGGAAATGAACATGACCATAACACTCTCAGACCGTTTAAAGGCGGTCAAATCTTTTGTTCCTCAAGGGGCAACCCTTTTAGATGTGGGCAGTGACCACGCCTATTTACCGATTGTTCTCATTCAGGAGAAGAAAATCTCGCACGCTGTGGCAGGTGAAGTTGTTGTTGGTCCCTACGAGGCAGCCAAAGCCAATGTCCAATCCTTTGGCTTGGAAAAACAGATTGCTGTCCGTTTGGCCGATGGGCTAGCTGCCTGTACGGCAGAAGATAAGATTGATACGATTAGTATCTGTGGTATGGGGGGCGGTCTCATTGCGCAAATTTTAGAGGCAGACAAGGAAAAATTGACAAGCATGCAACAATTGATCTTGCAACCTAATAACCGGGAAGATGATGTTAGAGTATGGTTAGAGGATAATGCCTTTAGGCTAGTAGCGGAAAAAATTGTCTTAGATCACGGAAAATTTTATGAAATTTTAGTGGCGCAACCAGGTCACATGACCTTAACGGATCAGCAAAGACGGTTTGGCCCTCACCTGTGTCAAGAAAAATCGCCTACTTTTATTCAGCGTTGGCAAACCGAATACGAAAAAATAGAGCTAGCTTTGGCGAAAATTCCTCAACATAAAACCCAGGATCGCCAACAATTGGCCCAAAAACTTCAAGCCATAAAGGAGGTTTTAGTGTGAAAGCAGAACAGTTGATTGAACGGTATGAACTTTTTTGCCCTCAGGAACTATCCATGGAGGGGGATATTTCTGGCCTACAACTAGGCAGTCTTGATAAGTCCGTTTCGCGAGTCATGATAGCACTGGATATCCGTGAGCAGACAGTAGCTGAAGCCATTGACAAAAGTGTTGATTTGATTATTGTCAAACATGCGCCTATTTTTAGACCACTTAAGAATTTAGTGGATAATTCTCAAAATCGTTTGCTTCTGAATTTGGTCAAGCACGATATTGCTGTCTATGTCAGTCATACTAATATTGATGTGGTGCCAGGTGGTTTGAATGATTGGTTTTGTGAACGATTGGAAGTGACAGACACGACCTATCTGTCTGAAACTCAGACAGGTTACGGGATTGGAAGAGTGGGCCGTATCGAACCGCAAACCTTCGAGCAATTGGCTAGTCGAATGAAGGACGCCTTTGGTCTAGATAGTGTGCGTTTAGTGAGTTATCAAAAAGATCAGCAAAAGATGATCGATTGCATAGCCATCTGTGGGGGGTCTGGCCAATCTTTTTATCCTGAAGCCATCAAAAAAGGCGCACAAGTCTATGTGACGGGTGATATTTATTACCATACCGCACAGGAGATGTTAACAGAGGGACTTTTAGCTATTGACCCGGGTCATCATATTGAGGTTTTATTTGTAGAAAGAGTTGCGCAATTGTTCAATCTGTGGAAAGAAGCTCAAGGTTGGGATGTCACTATTTTGCCGAGTCAGGCAAATACGAATCCTTTTTATCATTTATAGGGTAAATTATGGCGAAAATAGCAGTAATCGGAGCTGGGGCTGTTGGGGCTACAGCAGCATATTATTTGGCACAAGTGCCTCATTGTGAGGTGAGCGTTTTTGACCATGGTCTAGGCCAGGCAACAAAAGCAGCAGCTGGAATCATCTGTCCTTGGTTTTCAAAACGTCGCAATAAGGCCTGGTACCGTTTGGCTAATAAGGGAGCGCATTTCTACAGAGACTTACTTGAAGACTTATCTTCTCGTGGGCATGAGGTTGATTTTTATCAGCAGACGGGTGTTCTTCTTCTAAAAAAAGACGATAGCAAATTAGAGGAACTTTATAACTTAGCACTGACGCGTAGACCTGAAGCTCCTGCCATGGGGGATTTGAGTTTGTTAGAGGCTCATCAGGTACAACATCTCTTTCCGGGTTTGACAGGATTCAAGCGTGCCCTCTTTGCGACAGGTGGTGCCCGTGTAGATGGTGAAAAATTAACGCAAACGCTTTTGGCATCTAGCGCTGTCCGTCTTGTTAAGGATAAGGTCAGCTTAGTAGTGACGGACTCTGGTTATCGTATCGGCGATCAGACTTTTGACCAAGTCATTTTGGCGACGGGCGCTTGGCTAGGAGATTTACTAGAACCACTGGGATTTCAGGTGGATGTCCGCCCGCAAAAGGGACAACTAAGTGATTATTATTTTAGTCACCACAAGCTGGATAATTGCCCCGTCGTGATGCCTGAGGGAGAACTAGATCTGATTCCTTTTCTTAATGGACAACTTAGTATCGGAGCGAGTCATGAGAATGATCAGGGGTTCGATCTGACGGTTAATGCGGCCATTGCAGAAGGGCTATATCAGGAGGGATCCGTTTACTATCCCTATTTAGACGAGGCCAAATATGTCCAATCGAGAGTGGGCACCCGAGCTTACACGAGTGATTACTCACCTTTCTTTGGTCAAGTGCCTGGTTTGCCTGGCGTGTATGCAGCTAGCGGCCTAGGTTCGACGGGATTGACTATCGGCCCTTTGATCGGGAATTGTTTGGCCAGATTAGCGCTGGGACAAACGCCTAGCTTACCTGAATCAGACTATCCTATATCTTCATATGTGTCTCGTATGGCAGACTAAGCCCCTAAGGAACTTGATTTCGCTGAATCTGAACCAGGTCAAGCTATCAAAACCCCGATGGTGTCTCAGCCACAAAAAGTTGAGTGGAACTCATTAAAACAATACCAAGATGGAGAATTTATGCCCTTACACAGTCAATTAATCACCCCAGACTTCCCTGACCTCGACCGCGTTGAGGCGCTCAACAATGAAGCTTTTCCAGCGGAAGAACGTGTGTCACTTGCTGAGTTGTTAGAAGCAGCCCAAGGAGATAGCGCAAACTTTTTTGCCTTTTATGATGAATCCGATTTTGTGGGGTTTGCTTTTTCCCTCTACAATGAGGCCTGTTTTTATCTTAGTTTTTTTGCTATTATGCCTAATAAACGTAGTCATGGTTATGGCAGCCAAATTATTGATAAATTAGTTGAATTTTATCAAGGTAAAACAATGGTTCTCGAGGTTGAGCGCCTTGATGAACCTTGTGATAATCTGCCCCAACGGCAGGCACGACTGTCCTTTTACCAAAAAAATGGTTTTCGAACGAGTAATGCCTTTTTAAATTATGATGGGTTGAGTTTTGAAATTCTCTATCGTGGTGACCATTTTGATGAATTAGCCTATCGTGATATTTTTGCTCAACTACAAGCCCAGCATCCCTTTTATTTTGGGATTAGCTACCGAGACTTAAGCGATAGCTAATTCTGATCATCAAAAGGGGGATTTCCCTTTCACTCATCGTATGACAACAAAGACCAGCCACATAATAAGGGCTGGTTTTTCTAGCAAGATTTCTGAAGTTTTGTGAGGAATTTCACTTGACAAATCATTAGGAAGCGCTTACAATGAAACTGTAGATTTTCCGAAAGGAAATGAGATTAAACGAAAAGCGAGAGGTAATTATCATGGAAACCATGAAAGCAGCGCGTTGGCATGCCGCCAAAGATGTTCGTATTGAAGAAGTTGAAGTCCCTGAGGTTTTACCCCATCAAGTAAAGGTAGCTGTCAAGTATACGGGTATTTGTGGCACCGACTTGCACGAGTATTTGGATGGTCCTATCTTTATTCCAACTAAAGAACATGTTTATTCTGGTCAAAAAGCGCCTGTAACTTTGGGCCATGAATTTTCTGGCGAAATTGTTGAAGTCGGTAGCGATGTCACGCGGGTCAAAGTGGGTGACCGTGTGACGGTTGAACCTATTTTGGCTAAGCACAATCTGATTGGAGACTACAACCTGGACCCTGATTTGAATTTTGTAGGCTTGGCTGCAGATGGTGGCTTTGCTAAGTATTGTGTCTTGGATGGGGATTTAGTTCATATTATTCCAGATAGTCTGAGCTATGAGCAGGCAGCTTTGACCGAACCTGCAGCTGTGGCAGTATATGCCGTTCGTCAGTCAGCCTTAAAGGCAGGCGATACGGCTGTAGTTTTTGGTCTTGGACCGATTGGACTGTTGATTGTTGAAGCGCTTAGAGCTGCTGGGGCTTCAAAGATTTATGCTGTTGAATTGTCACCAGAAAGGCAAGCCAAAGCCCAAGAGTTAGGAGCTATCGTAGTTCGTCCTGAAGCAGGTGAAACAGTAGTTGAGGCTATTCATCGCTTGACCGACGGAGGCGCAGATGTATCTTATGAAGTTACGGGTGTTCCTGTGGTCTTGGGTCAAGCCTTGGCAGCTGTTCATAAGGCTGGTGAATGTATGGTGGTCTCCATCTGGGAACGTGAAGCGAATATTAATCCCAATGAATTTGCCATTCAAGAAAAATCCCTAAAAGGAATTATTGCCTACCGGCATATCTTCCCTAAAGTTTTGGAATTGATGGAACAAGGCTACTTCTCAGCAGACAAATTAGTCACCAAAAAGATTGCATTGGAAAATATCGTCCAAGACGGTTTCATTGAATTGACGCAGGACAAGTCACAAATCAAAATTTTAGTGCAACCTGACTGATGTCAACTAGAGACAGACATAAAAAAACGCCGGTAGGCGTTTTTTTATGTTCAAGAAATATTCCTTGATGTGTTAGATTTTCAAAAATAGGGGCACTCACTGATTGTTGAACTGTGATAAGTGTCTAGAGGTGAATGCGTTTTTGACTAACGGGGTCAAAGAAATGCCCTTTAGCAATATTAAAGGTCAAATTGACGGTTTCACCAGGTTTGTGGTAGTCTCTAGCGTCTACTCTGGCGGCAAACTCAGCTTTTCCCTTGTTGACATAGAGCATGGTCTCAGAGCCCAGAAGTTCGGCCACTTGAACCGTTGCATCGACATTTGCTTTGGGATAGGTTGCTTGAACAATGGGTTTGCTAGAAATATCCTCTGGACGAATGCCGAAAATCACTTCTTTACCCTGATAGCCTGTTTCTTTGAGAATTTTTGCCTGTCCTTGTGTGATAGCTAAATCGAGACCTTCATTATTTGTAATTCGTTCGCCATCAACTGTGACAGTGAAGAAATTCATCGCAGGACTTCCGATAAAACCAGCGACAAAGGTATTGATAGGTTCGTTATAGAGTTCTTGAGGGGTGCCAATTTGTTCAATACGACCGATAGTACCAGAACCATCAGGGTTTTTGCTGGCACTCATGATGACAATGCGGTCGGCTAAAGTCATGGCTTCGGTTTGATCGTGGGTGACATAGATAGTGGTCGCGCCGATACTTTGGGTGATTTTTGCAATTTCTGCTCGCATGGTCACACGCAGTTTGGCATCTAGGTTGGAGAGGGGTTCGTCCATGAGAAAGACCTTAGCATCACGAACAATAGCTCGTCCCATAGCGACCCGTTGCCGTTGCCCTCCAGATAAATCAGCGGGTTTACGGTCTAAGAATTCAGTAAGACCTAAACTATCCGCTGCTTCGCGTACCCTAAGGTCAATATCGTCTTTTTTGTATTTACGTAGCTTGAGTCCAAATGCCATATTTTCATAGACAGTCATATGGGGGTAAAGCGCATAGTTTTGAAAGACCATGGCAATGTCTCTGTCTTTAGGCGATTTATCATTAACACGTTCGCCATCAATAAAGAGGTCCCCTTCAGTGATATCTTCAAGTCCAGCAACCATGCGCAAGGTAGTTGATTTTCCACAGCCAGAAGGACCAACAAAGACGATGAACTCCTTATCCTTGATATCAATAGAGAAATTCTCAACAGAGTAGTGAGAGGCATTGGGGTATTTTTTGAAAATATTATCTAATTTTAGTGTTGTCATAATGGTTTTCCTTATCCAGTAAACTTATTTGACGGAACCGCCAGTTACACCTTCAACATAGTATTTCTGCATGAAGATAAATAGCAGCGTGATTGGAATGGCGATGAGAATAGCTCCAGCGGTAAATGGCAAGAACCATTCATTGATGGCATCTTGATTTAGCATCTGATAGAGGCCTAATGCAACGGTATACTTGTCTTTGACATCGCCCAGGATGACAGAGGCAAAGATAAAATCAACCCAAGGCCCCATAAAGGCCATTAAGGCGGTGTAAACGATGATAGGTTTAGACAGAGGCAGGGTAATTTTAGTGAAAATCTGTAAGCGCGTAGCGCCATCAATCATAGCGGATTCATCCAAAGCGTAGGGAATGGTATCAAAGAAACCTTTAGCAATGTAGAAACCAAGCGCCGCCCCAGCTGAATAGACCAGGATGAGGGAAGTCAGCGTCTGTGTTAGGTTGAGCGCTTTGAGAATGTAGTAGACGGCTATCATACTCATAAAACCTGGGAACATATTAAGTACCAGCGCCGATTTAAGAAAGCCATTGCGGTGCTTAAACTGGATTCGACTAAGCGAGTAAGCCATGCCAACGGTAATCAGTGTGGAGAGCACACAGGTGCACGTGGCTACAATCAAGGTGTTGAAAAACCATTGGCCAAAGGGATAGGCGTTGTTGTTAAAGAGTTTGATGTAGTTGTCTAGAGTGTAAGTTTTCGGAAAGAAGTAAGGGACTGCGTTGGTGCCTTCGCCCCGAAAGCTTGTCAGAAAAATCCATAAAATTGGAAGTAGCCAAATCACCGCTAAAACGGTTAAGAGGACATAGACACCTGTCAGGTAAAGATTTTTTTTGCGTTTCATTATTTAGCAGCTCCTTCCTGAAATGAGGCAGACCGCGTGTAGGCCAAGAGGCTAAAAGTAGCGGACAAGGCAAAGATGAGAATACCGATAACTGAGGCTAAATTGTAGTCTTTGGCGGTAACGGTTAACTTGTAGAGCCAGGTAACTAAGAGGTCAGTTGAGCCGGCTTGATAATAGGCAGAATTCGTTGGTCCGCCACCCGTTAAGAAGTAGATGACATTGAAGTTATTAATATTTCCAATAAATTGCTGAATCAAAGATGGCGCCATGATTAAGAGAATTTGAGGAAAGGTGATATGTCTAAAAATTTGAAACTTACTAGCGCCATCAATCTCGGCAGCTTCAATTTGTTCAGCCGGTAGATTCATGATAATGCCAGTTGCCACCAGCATGGTGAAAGGAATCCCAATCCACATGTTGACAAAGATGATGGAAAACTTCGCCCAAAGCGGGTCCGTCAAAAATGGGATAGGGTCATTGATGACGTGTAACTGTTGTAGGATGCCGTTAAGTGGGCCGTGATCATTAAGGAAATTACGCATCAAAAGCAGGGATACAAATTGAGGCACCGCAATGGTAATGACAAAAAGTGTCCGCCAGACTTTTTTGAAACGCAAGCCTTTTGTGTTGAGTAAGAGAGCAAGAACAATTCCAAAAAAGAATGTTGTTGCCGTAGCTGCCACAGCCCAAACCAAGGTCCAGGTCAACAGTGGGAAGAATGTACTCGCCATACGACCTGAAAAGACATCATTAAAACTTGCAAAGCCAACCCAGTCAAAGAGGGATTTTGGGGCTGGGTGATTATGATCAAAATTGGTAAAAGCCAAACAAATCATGTAAATCAGTGGCAAAATCGTAAAGAGTAAGACACCAACGAGAGGGACAGCCATTAGTCCCATGTGAAAACGGCCATCTGTTAGCGTTTTAATGTCTGTGAGAAAATTTGGAATGGGGCGTCTTGTCTGAACGAGTGTCCAGAGATGACGAGTACTCTTGAGACTACACCAGTAGATGTAGCCAAATACTGCACAAAAGATGAGGGCAGCCAAACCAGAAATCAAGAGGAGCATGGAATTGTCTCCAGCCACTTGAACGGTGATAGAGATACCATCAATGGTTTTGGTAGCTTCTCCTTGTTCCTGACTACCTAGTGTGATAAGCCCTTGAAGGGCAGGAATAACCTGCATGAAAAAGGTTAGTAAAAAAACCAGTTCAGCGAAAAGAAAGAGAAAGCCTTTAGTCCATTGTTTATGCACGAAATTACTAAAACCCATGATGAAGAAGGATAGTTTGACCTCCCAGCTCCCTTTTTTGAAGAGTTGGTGCATAGGAAGGGTCTCGTATGAAGTTTGTGTCATAAGAATCTCCTAGTTAAGGTGTGAAAAAAGTGAAGAGACTTTGGACTCCTCACTTTTTGCCTTATTTAGCATCAGCTAAATCTTTATCAAATTGTTGCAATTTAGCAAGGTATTGGTCCTCGCTGATTTTACCGTTGTAAACATCACTGAGGATAGCCGCACTTTCAGTCCAAAAGACAGACATTTGGCTAAGTTTTGGCATAACAGTTGTGTAGGTATCAGAAGAACCCATGGTGATAACTGCTTGAGCCAATGTGTCGCTTTGGACGGCTTGAGAAGCTTGTACTGTTTTATTGGCAGGAATGATATGACGTCCTTCAAAACTAAATTGGTTTTCTTGGCTGTCCTTGCTGGTCAAGGCTTGAGCCAGTTTATAACTTGCTGCGATCCGTTCAGCCTTGCCTTTAGACGGTGTTTGATTGACCGCGTAGAGTTTAACGCCGAGAAAGGCCTTTTGTTGCACCGTTTTTCCACCAATAACAACTGTTGGATAGATGGAGATACCGAGATTTTCTTTTCCGACTGCTTTTTGAGCAGCAGCGTAATCCCATGGACCAGATTGGAAGGCATCTATCGAACCGTCACCAAATTTAGACAATGTATTGGCGGCATCCACATTAACAAAGCCACTGTTGGTCTTTTGAGCCGCGATAAATTTCAAAACATTGACGCCGGCTTCATTTCCCCAGTTTGTGCCTTTAACATCTTCACCATTGGCTCCAAAGAGAGTGTCTCCGACTGAGAGAAAGAGAGGAGCTGTCGCATAGGCATTGACCTCTTTTAGATTTCCACCGAATTTTCCTTTTGAGGTAATGGTTTCATAAGATTTGACATCATCTGCAGACAGTTTTGCTTTGTTGTAGTAGGTCACTTGCGATTCAATACCGTATGGGAAGGCATAGGTTTTTCCTTTGTATTGGGCACCTAGAGCTGCTTGCTGGGTATCGTTTTGCGAGATTTCCTTACTATATTTTTCAGGAATTTCTTGAATAGCTCCTGATTCTACTAGTTTACCGAGTTGGTCATGCGGAAGTGAGAAGACATCAGCTGCAGTCGAAGCGTCCTTAGTCAAGTTTTCTTGAGCATTAGGGTCTTCCATTTCAACCATATCAACCTTATAACCAGTTTCTTTTTCAAAGTTCTTTATCGTATCGGCATAGGATGTCTTGGCGCCCGTTGGTACCCATAACTTCAAGGTTTTTTCATTAGCAGTTGCTTTGGAATCCTTGCTGTTACTACAGGCGACAAGGAGAGACCCCGCCACTAAAAGACCTGTTCCTGCGAGAAGAACTTTTTTCCAATTTTTCATTCTATTTCCTCCTGAATAATTTCTTCACCATCATTATGCAACCGTTTGCAGAGTTTGTCAAGCGCTTTCTTTAAAAAAATTTAAAAATTTTTTATATCTTTTATTATGGCTAGAGAAATTACTGTTTGTTGACATTTTTCTTAAAAGTGAACTAAATTAGCATTTTTGGCGTGTTTTTGATTGCAGGGTTTGATACAATACTAATGATGATGGTTTATCGTCTTTTTCTGTGAAAGAAGGTTGCCTTGGCTGTTTCAAAGGAGTGAGGAAGGATGCAAGCAATGAAAGTCATGTTAACAGGGGCCTCAGGGGCAATGGGGCGCGCCTGTCTTAAGGAATTAACTAAAGATAAAATGGCTTTTGACTTAGTCTTGATGTGTTTGGACACGCCTGAGGATCGCTTTGCATTGAAAGCCTATCAAGACCATCCACAGATTAAGATTGCTTATGGTGACATTACGGATGCAAAATTCGTCCGAAATATTATGCAAGATATTGACCTAGTCGTTCATATGGCTGCCTTGGTTTCGCCAAAAGCAGATTATTTTCCTGAGCGGACCATGGAAGTGAACTATGGCGGAATGGAAAATCTTTTATCTGCCATCGCCTACTGGAACCAGATGGCTAAGACACGTTTGGTCAGCATTGGAACCATTGCTCAGACGGGTGACCGCATGCCTGGTATTCATTGGGGACGTATTGGAGACCCTATGAAACCTTCTATGTTTGATTATTATGCGGTATCTAAAGTTGCCGCGGAGCGCGTTTTGATTGAGTCAGGTTTGACTTATTGGGTTAGTTTACGGCAAACGGGGATGATGGGGCCTACGATGGCAAGCATCAAGGATCCCATTATGTTTCATAATGGTTTAAATAATGTGTTAGAGTATGTGTCAGATAGAGATTCTGGCCGTTTAGTGGCGCATCTGTGTCAGTATCTTGCTGAGGGTAGTTTGGCGGATAGTTTTTGGGGGCACATATATAACATCGGAGGTGGTAAATCCTGTCGTTTATCTGGCTATGACATGTACCGTGGTTTTTTTAGTCGCTTGGGATTTGCAGATGTTGATAAGATTATTGAACCAAGGTTGTATGCTAGCCATAACTTTCATGGTCATTTTTTCTTGGATTCAGACATCTTAGAAGATTATCTTCATTTTCGTCAAGATGACTTGTCCTATTTGTTTGATTGCCTGATGGCTGATTTGGGCTGGCAGGGCAAACTGCTTCGAAGCATTAACCGCTTACCCTTTGGGCAAAAACTTACCATTCCTCTGATACGATCTATTTTTCGTCGTATTGCCAAAAGAGAGCATGGCAGCCTCTATATGTTAAAACATCATCAATCAGACAAGATTGAAGCATTTTGGGGCAGTAAAGCCAATTGGCAAGCCTTACCTAAGAGCGTTGATACTAAAGCCTTGTATACCGACTGGGAGCAAAAGATCTGGATAGATCATGGTTATGACGAAAGTGTGCCTGAAGAGGCACTTTGCCTAGAAATGTTGCAAGAGGCAGCTGAATTTCGTGGTGGAAGATGTTTAAGTGATACGATGACAACAGGGGACTGGACGACACCCTTGGACTTTTCTTGCAGTTATGGGCACCTTTTTAAAGCTAGTCCACGGCTCGTTTTAGAGGGGGGACATTTTTGTCCCGAATGCGAGAGACGTTCTTGGAATTACGGGCAAAGAGCCAAACGAGAACCTTTTTTAAATCAAGTTTGGGCACCTCTTCATGGGCCAGGAGAATTGCGTGAGTACCCAAAGAAGTTTTCGGATAAAACCGTAGATGCTTTTCGCGCCAAAGAAATGTCCACGACTAATGAATAGATGGACAGTTTAGGCCTGGCTTTCTTAGGCGCAATGTGATTTCGCAATGTGATTTATTGGAGAGATTTGATAGTAAAGGAAATGCTCTGGCAAGGTAGTAAACATACACAAGAAAGGACTAAGGGATCCCTTGGTCCTTTTTGGCGCCATCCTTACTTTTGAATATCCCTAACTTCCTATGGTATACTAAAGGCAGGAATAAGCAAAAGGAGAAGGACCATGCAAGAAAAACATTACCATTGGGCGACTTTAGGTACGGGCGTTATTGCTAACGAGCTGGCACAAGCTCTAGAAGCGCGAGGTCAAAAGCTTTATGCTGTTGCTAACAGAACCTATGACAAGGGCCTTGCTTTTGCCAAAAAATATGGTATTGAAAAAGTTTATACCGACATTGACCAGGTTTTTGAAGATGAGGCAGTTGATATTATTTATATCTCGACACCACATAACACGCATATCAATTTTTTGAGAAAAGCTCTCAGTGCTGGAAAACATGTGCTGTGTGAAAAATCAGTGACACTCAATAGTCAAGAGTTGGAAGAAGCGATAACCTTGGCTAAAGAGAACCAGGTGGTTTTTGCTGAAGCGATGACTATTTTTCATATGCCTATTTATCGCCGTTTGGCCATGCTTCAAGCTTCAGGCCAATTAGGAGACTTAAAACTGATTCAGTTAAATTTTGGTAGTTACAAAGACTATGATATGACAAATCGCTTTTTCAATCGCCAACTAGCTGGTGGCGCGCTTTTGGATATAGGGGTTTATGCCTTGTCCTTTGTGCGGTGGTTTATGGAGACAAAAGGGAGCCAAGTGAGTTCTCAAGTACAGTTGGCACCTTCTGGCGTAGACGAGCAAGCGGGGATATTGTTGACCAATCCAGCTGGCCAACTCGCTACGATCACCTTGTCTTTGCATGCCAAGCAACCCAAGCGAGGACTCATTGTTTTTGATAAGGGGTATATTGAAATGTATGATTACCCTCGTGGTCAAAAAGCTATTATTACCTACACAGAGGATGGTCATCAGGAAATGATCGAGGAAGGCAATACTTTAGAAGCCTTGCAATATGAGGTCGCTGACATGGAAGAAGCGGTGTCTGGACAATCGAACCACATGTTCTTGGATTATAGTCAAGATGTGATGCAGATCATGACCGATCTGCGTAAAGACTGGGGCTTGGTCTATCCCGAGGAAGAGTAGTAACTCGTTGTCGTCAGACAAGTTCTAATGTTGGTTATCGGATTATCGAATAGACCAAGCGTCTATAAGATCGTAAGAACGGCTGTCGGATATAAGGGGAAAAAGGAGGTTAGTCTGTGCTTTACCATCAGTTTTATGACTCCCCTTTTGGGGAGCTGTCGCTCCTAGCCACCGACAAGGGCCTGTGTGGTTTGTATTTTCAAGGGCAGGCCTTTTTTGAAAAAGGGTTTGAAAACTGCCATAGCATACGAACGGCCACTCCAGTCATAGAGGAGACTCAGGCATGGCTTTCAGCCTATTTTTCGGGAAAAAATCCTAGTACAACTGAGCTCATTTTAGATCTGCATGGAACTGATTTTCAACGACAGGTTTGGATGGCCTTGCGCGACATTCCTTATGGGGAAGTCACGACCTATGGAGAATTAGCGAAGCAATTGCACTGTCGTTCGGCTCAAGCGATTGGAGGGGCTGTAGGGCGTAATCCCATTTCACTCATTATACCTTGTCATCGTGTTGTTGGTGCAAGCGGGCAATTAACAGGCTATGCAGCTGGTCTTGACATCAAACGAAGCTTGCTACAAAGAGAAGGTCTTGTGCTTGACAGCCTTGAAAAAGACCGATAAGATTGAAAGAAAAGGCGAAAAGAAGGTTTATATGTTAACGTTTATTGCTTATCCCAAATGCAGCACTTGTCGACGGGCAAAGGCTGAGCTCCAACAACTGGGCTTGGCGTTTGAAGAACGAGATATTGTCCACCAAACACCGACTGTTGAGGAGTTGGTTACTTGGCTGACTGCTGGTGATTTTCCCATTAAGGCACTTTTTAATACTAGCGGACAACGTTATCGAACCTTAGGGTTAAAGGATAAAATAAGAGACCTCCAGATACAAGAGGCAGCCGAGTTATTGGCCAGTGATGGGATGTTAATCAAACGCCCTTTATTGATCAAAGATGGTCGTCTCCTTCAGATTGGTCACCGCAAACCTTATGCTGACTTGCAACTGTAGGCTAACGGTATGGTTTTATCAAAAAAACGTGCCCGTCACGTCCTCGAAGAAATTATCGCGCTTTTTCCAGAAGAAAAACCGAGTTTGCATTTCAGTAATAATTTTGAACTACTGATAGCTGTTATGTTATCTGCTCAGACAACCGATGCGGCAGTCAATAAGGTAACCCCTGCTTTATTTAAGGCTTACCCCACTCCGCAAAAAATGGCAGTAGCGTCTGTTGCAGAGATAGCGAGTTACATCAACAAATTAGGTCTCTATCGCAATAAAGCGAAGTACCTAAAAACCTGTGCGAATCAATTACTAGAACAGTTTAATGGGGAAGTTCCTCATACCCGTAAGGAACTCGAGAGTTTGGCAGGTGTTGGCCGTAAAACAGCTAACGTGGTGATGAGTGTAGGCTTTGGTATTCCAGCTTTTGCAGTGGATACCCACGTCCAACGCATCTGCAAGCACCACCACATTGTTAAACAGGATGCGAAACCGCTTGACGTGGAAAAGCGCGTGATGGCGGTTTTGCCACCAGAGAAATGGTTGGCAGCGCATCAGGCCATGATTGCTTTTGGTCGCGCTATCTGTCATCCCCAGAACCCTGAGTGTGATCAGTACCCGCAACTGTATGACTTTACGGATATATAGGAGACTTTCATGAAATTTTTAGACCTTAATAAGAAACGTCGCGCTTTTAAGACCTTTAATGACAAAGCTGTTGACCCTAAAGATATACGTACAGCGATTGAAATTGCTACGCTGGCGCCATCTGCTAATAATATTCAGCCTTGGAAATTTGTGCTCGTTAAAGATAAAAAGGATGCTTTGGCTGAGACCTTACCAGATGCCAATCGTCGGCAAGTGGATCAAGCCCCCTATGTTGTCGCTTTGTTTTCAGATACAGATCTGATTCAGAGAGCACGCAAAATTGCGCGTATCGGTGTCAAAGATTTGGCCAATGACCAGCTAGAGTATTTTATGACAGTGTTACCGAGTCGATATGTTAAGTTTTCTGAGTCTGTCAAGGGAGAATACTTAGCTCTCAATTCTGGACTGGTTGCCATGAATCTTGCCTTGGCTTTTGCAGATCAAGGATTGGCGTCTAATATCATTCTAGGTTTTGATAAATCGGTGACCAATGACGTTTTAGACATTGACAAACGTTTTAGACCCGAACTTCTTTTCACAGTCGGCTATAGTGATGATGTTCCAGAAGCAAGCTATCGCTTACCCGTAGACAATGTCATTGAAGAGCGTTAACAAAGCTATCGAGGATGTCTCTTGCATAGTATACGGATAAAAAGGCTAAGGATAGGTATCCTTAGCCTTTTTGGTTTGTGTTTAGTGCTTTATGGGAGGTCAATGACCATCACAATCGGTGTATGGTCTTGTCGCTCTCCTGAATCGATCATATCAGACGCTACCACACGATCAGCAAGCCGTTGACTGACTAACCAGTAGTCAATACGCCAGCCTGTGTTGTTAATTTTAGAAGTTTTGCTACGTTGCGCCCACCAAGAATAGACTTGGGGGAGGTCTCCATGCAGGTAGCGGAAGGTATCCACAAAACCACGGTCTAGTAGTCGGGTGAAGCCTTGGCGCTCCTCGTCAGTAAAACCAGGCGAGCGACGATTGCTTGCTGGATTGGCAAGGTCAATTTCTTTATGGGCAACATTATAGTCACCTGTTGCTAAAACTGGTTTTTTGGCGTCTAGCTCAGCCAGGTAGTCAGCGTATTTGGCATCCCAGATTTGTCGCTCTTCCAAGCGTTTTAAACCATCGCCGGCATTTGGGGTGTAGACCTGAGTCACAAAAAAATCAGGGAATTCTAAAGTGATGATACGCCCTTCGCTATCCATGGTAGATGGTGCGCCAATTTCAGGAAAACTGACAATCGGTTTTAAGCTTTTCTTGTACAAGAAAAGTGTTCCAGCATAGCCTTTACGAGCGGGTTCAACAGAAGATCGCCAGCTATTTGTGTATTCAGGAAAGTACTCCTCTAAGATGGCCAAATGTTTTTTGCTAGGCCCTTTCGCGGGTAGCTTAGTTTCTTGAATGGCAATGATGTCGGCATCCTGAGCAACTAAAGTGTCGATAACGGCACGAGATAATTGTGCTCGGGCCGAGTCACTCGTTAAAGCGGCGTTCAACGAGTCAATATTCCATGAAATGAGTTTCATAAGACTTCCTTTGTATGTGATAGTGTCATTGTAACAAAAAGGGCACAAAAAAGCGATGGTGAGCCCCTGACACCAAGCGAAAAATAGGCTGTTTGTCCTAAGTGATTTTTGTTATAATAAAAGAGCTACAATCATAAAAGGAGTGTTTATGAAAGAAAGCAAGGATTTCAACCTAGCGGTAGATGTTATTATGTTAGCTGGCACGCTGTTGATAAAAAGTGGTTCAGAAATTTATCGGGTTGAAGATACGATGATTCGCATTGCTCACTCTCAGGGGATAATGGATTGCAATGTTTTGGGGATGCCAGTCGCTATTTTCTTTTCGATTGACGGAAGCAATATCTCACGGATGAAGCGGATTACCTCTTCCTCTTACAATATTGAAAAAGTTTGTGAAGTCAATCAGATTTCCCGTAGTTTAGTAGCTGGTGATATGACGCTAATGGAGGCCAAATGTGCTCTCAAAGCGCTTGAAAAAAAGCCACTTCCCTACAGTCCAATTGAACAGACGCTAGCAGCGGTTATCAGTGCGCCGTTTTTCTCTATCATGTTTGGGGGAAATACTTTTGACGCTATCGGTGCAGGACTTGTGACGATTGTGAGTTTTCCAATTTTCCTGTTTATGGACAAATATATCCGTATCAATTTTGTTAGTGCCTTTATGGCCGCCCTAGCCTTTGGCTTTTTAGCACAGGCTTGGCAACTGTTTTCAGGATTTCCAAGCTCCGCAGATCTGATTATGGCAGGTGCTGTCATGCCTTTTGTTCCAGGCATTGCCTTGACAAATGCGGTTCGTGATATTATGACAAACCACATCAATACAGGGATGAGCCGCCTGTTTGAATCATTGTTAATCACCTTGGCTCTAGGAGCAGGGACTTCAGTGGCCCTGATTTTGATGACCTTATGACCTTAATGTTACAAGCTGTTGCGAGTCTACTCGCTGTCATTACATTTTTAATCGTTCTTAATGTGCAAAAGACCAAATTATTGCCTGCAGGGGTTCTGGGGATGGGAGTTTGGATAGTTTACTACCTCCTAAAGGGTCCGACCAATGTCATTATTGCGACCTTCATTGCGGCCATTTTGGGTGCCTGCGTGAGTCAGATTCTCAGTATTCACTATCGAACTCCGGCAGTAGTGTTTATGTTAGCTGTTTTAGCTCCTCTAGTACCAGGTTATTTGTCTTATCGGACGACAGCTTCTTTTGTCACTGGGGAGTACCGTGAGGCCGCTATTCAGGCGACTTCGGTTGTTTTATTGGCTTTAGTCGTCTCAATTGGAATGGCTAGCGGTACCGTCGTGTTGAAAATTTATCACCTCTATCGCAAACGTCGCTTAAGTAGTAAACAATAGGAACAAGAGGGGAGTCGTCACAGTAGCCCCCTTGTTGTTCTGTGGTAACTATGTTAAACTTTTAACAGATGGGAGTGCACAATGAAAAAAATTTTTGTCAGTTTATGTTTGGGATTCGGCTTAGTGGCCTTAGTTGCCTGTACAGCAGAAGATGGGAGCTCTGAAGCATCGGGCACTAGTATCTCTAGCTCTTTGAGTGCCCAGCAAAACCCAACAGCAGCCTATAAAGAGCAACGACTAGCCATGGACAAAGTTAGCTATGGGGTCCAAGCGAATAATTTTGCAGGCGGAAGTTCTATAGCGACTTTGACGAGTTATTTTGGTCAACCCACTAAAACTGAACAAACACCGAGCGGTAACGTTACGCTTGATGTGTATACCTGGCAACTTGGCCAAGTTAAAATTCAAGCGAGTTTATTTCAAGATAGTACGGTAGCTCTCTCCATCTCTAATTTTTACTTTACACGTGAAGAGACGATTACCAAGAAAACTTCTCAAAAATTAACTAAGGGGATGTCCTATGACAAGGTAGAAGCCTTGCTTGGAAAACCAGATGACTATTCTAAGGCAGTCTCATCGGATGGGGAGGAGATGCAGGCACTTTGGGTTTCAGGATTACGGAGCCAAAAGAGTAATCCAAGAATTACTTTAACATTTAAAAATGGTTCTCTAGATAAAATCACCACTGAAAATCTCTCATAACAGAAAATGACTGCTTATCAGCAGTTTTTTTGATTGTTTTTAAAATTTTTGAAAGATTTTGCTTGACTTTGAGAGAAAGTGAGATATAATATCCTTTGTAAACGATTTCAGAGAGGAGGGATGAGGTGCTAAAATCCGAACGGAAACAGATTATCTTGGATCTCTTGGCGGAAGATTCTTTTGTGACTTTGGAACAATTGACTCAAAGACTTAAGACTTCCGAGTCCACTTGTCGAAGAGATTTAGACGAGCTGGCAGAGGCTGGACTTTTGCACCGTGTGCATGGTGGCGCTGAACTGGTAACATCTTTACAAGCTGAGCTTGATAATCAGGCCAAGGCTGTTAAACATGTGGCGGACAAACGCGCATTGATTGCTAGTGCTTTAGCAACGATTGCACCAGGTGACGTGATTTTTATTGATGCAGGAACCACAACGGCCATGCTGATTGAAGCGCTAACGGTTTCAAACCTGACAGTTGTGACCAATTCTATCCATCATGCGACTTTGCTAGTGGAACGTGGGATTGCAACTCACATTATTGGTGGCTTTGTGAAACAGTCTACGGATGCCAGTGTTGGGGCAATGGCTATGCGACAGATTGATGAACTGCATTTCGATAAAGCCTTTATCGGAATTAATGGCGTCGATAGTGACAGTCTGACAACACCAGATCCAGAAGAAGCTGTCCTCAAACGGTCAGTGATTGCCAATGCCAAAGTGACTTATGTCCTAGCTGACCAATCAAAATTGGGTCAAACGGCCTTTGTTAAAGTGGCACCGGTGGAATCAGTAGTTCTCATTACCAATCTGACATCGTCACACTTACTCACTACTATAAAGGAGAAAACGAGGGTAATCACAGTATGATTTACACAGTCACATTGAACCCATCAATTGACTTTATTGTCCGTCTAGACCATTTGGCCTTAGGTGAAGTCAATCGCATGACTAGCGACGATAAGTTTGCTGGGGGAAAAGGTATTAATGTTAGTCGCATTCTTAAGCGCTTAGACATTGCCAATACAGCAACTGGTTTTATTGGTGGTTTCACCGGTCGTTTCGTTACAGACGGTCTAGATGCTGAGGGCATTACGACTAACTTTGTGGGCGTCGACCAAGACACACGTATCAATGTTAAGGTTAAGGCTGGCGAAGAAACGGAAATTAATGGTCAGGGGCCACATATCACAGAGGAACAAGTTCAGGCTCTCGAAAAAATCCTGTCTGGCTTGTCTAGTGAGGACACTGTCGTATTTGCTGGTTCTGCTCCTAGTAATCTGGGAAATGCTGTTTACAACCGCTTGATTCCTGTTGCTAAAAAGGCTGGAGCTCAAGTTGCTTGTGACTTTGAAGGGCAAACCTTGCTGGATTCGCTGGCTTACCAACCCCTGTTGGTCAAACCAAACAATCATGAATTAGGCGATATTTTTGGCGTTACCCTGACTGAGTTGGCAGATATTGAGCGTTATGCCAAGGAAATCCTAGCCAAAGGCGCACAAAATGTCATCATTTCGATGGCAGGAGATGGGGCCTTGTTAGTCAATCCAGAGGCGTCTTATTTTGCTAAGCCAATCAAGGGTCAGGTCAAAAATTCTGTTGGCGCAGGGGATTCTATGGTGGCTGGCTTTACCGGTCGTTTGGTAGAAACGGGTGATGTTATTGAGGCCTTTAAGTGGGGAGTCGCTTGTGGTACAGCGACGACCTTCTCAGATGATTTAGCAACCAGTGAGTATATTAAAGATATTTATCAAAAAGTAGAGGTAGAAAAACTATGAAAATTCAGGACTTGCTCCGTAAAGAAGTCATGATTATGGACTTGCAGGCGACGACAAAAGAGGCTGTCATTGATGAGATGGTCAATCGCTTGGCAGAAACAGATATCGTTAGCGACTTTGAAACCTTCAAAGCAGGTATCCTTAAACGTGAAGCACAGACGTCAACTGGTCTGGGTGAAGGGATTGCCATGCCACACAGTAAAAATGCAGCTGTCACAAAACCAACGGTTCTCTTTGCTAAGTCAAACAAGGGCGTTGATTATGAAGCTTTGGATGGTCAACCAGTTGATCTCTTCTTTATGATTGCAGCACCAGATGGTGCCAATGATACTCACTTGGCAGCTCTAGCTGAGTTATCCAAATACTTGCTCAAGCCTGGTTTTGCGGATCAATTGCGCCAAGTGACAACACCGGATCAAGTCTTGGCCACTTTTGATGCGGCCGAAGAAGAAACGCAAGAAGAAGCTGCTCGCGAAGCAGAAAACCAAGCGCCAAAAGCAGGCCAAGATTTCGTCGTTGCCGTAACCGCTTGTACGACGGGGATTGCCCACACCTACATGGCAGAAGAAGCGCTTAAAAAACAAGCCGAAGAAATGGGTGTGGCCATCAAGGTAGAAACCAATGGGGCATCTGGTGTCGGCAACCGCTTGACAGCTGAAGATATTGCTAATGCTAAAGGGGTCATTGTAGCAGCCGACAAGGCCGTAGAAATGAATCGTTTTGATGGCAAACCGCTGGTTCAAGTACCAGTTGCTAAAGGGATCAAAGAACCAGAACAATTGATTCAAACGATTTTGGATGGGCAAGCACCAACTTATGCGGCGACAGGTAGTGTCGAAGCATCTGCTGAATCGGGTGAAAAATTGTCTTTCTGGGGAGCTTTCTACAAACACCTCATGGGTGGAGTTTCTCAAATGTTACCATTCGTTATCGGTGGGGGAATTATGATTGCCATCGCCTTCTTGATCGATAACATCATGGGTGTGCCAAAAGATCAGCTCAGTCAGCTGGGATCTTACCACGAATTAGCTTCCCTCTTCAAGAACGTTGGTTCTGCAGCCTTCGGTTTCATGTTACCTGTTTTGGCGGGTTACATCGCCTACTCCATTGCTGAAAAACCAGGTCTTGTCGCTGGTTTCGTAGCAGGCTCTATTGCCTCAACTGGACTAGCTTGGGGCAAGGTACCATTTGCTTCAGGCGGTGAAGCTACTCTTGGCTTGGCAGGAATTCCGTCTGGATTCCTTGGTGCTTTAGTCGGTGGTTTCTTGGCCGGTGGGGTTATCTTGGCCCTGCGTAAAGTCTTGGCTGGACTTCCACGTTCTCTAGAAGGTATCAAATCTATTCTCCTCTACCCATTGCTTGGTGTCTTTGTGACTGGTTTCTTGATGCTTTTCATCAATATTCCAATGGCAGCCATCAATACGGGATTGAACAGCTTCTTGGAAGGCCTTCAAGGTAGTTCAGCTGTTCTGATGGGACTAGTCCTTGGTGGTATGATGGCCATCGATATGGGTGGTCCATTCAACAAGGCGGCTTATGTCTTTGGTACCGGTACTTTGGCAGCAACTGTTGCCACAGGTGGTTCACCCGTTATGGCAGCAGTTATGGCAGGTGGTATGGTGCCACCGTTGGCAGTCTTTGTCGCAACAGTTGTCTTTAAAAACAAATTCACTGAAGAAGAACGCAACTCTGGTTTGACCAATATCATCATGGGGCTATCTTTCATTACCGAAGGCGCTATCCCATTTGCCGCAGCTGACCCAGCGCGTGCTATCCCAAGTTTCATTGCAGGTTCTGCCTTGACAGGTGCCTTGGTTGGTTTAGCTGGTATCAAACTCATGGCTCCTCATGGTGGTATCTTCGTTATTGCTTTGACGTCTAACCCATTGCTCTATATTGTATTTGTACTGATTGGTGCAATTGTCTCTGGTATTCTATTTGGTGCCCTTCGTCGTCCTGTCAAAGATTAATCAATCAAAAAAAGTCGGTATTAGCCGATTTTTTTGATGTTTTCCGGAATGCTCATCAAAAGATATCCAGCCTGTTTTAAATGAGGAAAACTCTTGTAGATAGAAGGTTAGCAGACTAAATAAAAAAGTTCGGACCTTATTGGTTCAAACCTTGGTGCTATTTGTCGTTTGCTTATCCTTAAAAACAAAGAATTTACTGATAATATAGTTAAGTGCGATAATCAATACCTGGGCAAAAATCATTTCAATCGTATTCACCATGGTTTTATTGTCACCGACAAATTGCCCAATCAGGTGAGGGTTACTATCAACGAGATACCAGGCCATAATCATGTCTAAAGCGAGTGTCCCCAGACGCGCTACAAAAAACTGTAGGAGTCGTTTGAACCAGCCACGGCGTTTTTGGTTAAAGACAAACCTGTCATTTGTAACAAAGGCAAATAGAATAGCTAAGATATTCGCCATCATTGCAGAAATAGTTGCATCTTTTACTAGGGCGAATAGGAGTCCTCGAACGACCATATAAAAAAGCGTTGCCAAGACACCAAAAAAAAGGTATTTGAAGGCTTCGCTCAAGATAAAGCCCTTCATAAGATTGGTAAAGGAATGTTTTTGTTTCATAGCTTTACTATACCATAAAAAGCCTCAAATGTGCTAGAAAGTCGCAAGACCTTCTTGTCAGGAAAGTGGGACTAAGGTAAAATGATAACGATTAGAATGATGAGGAGAAAATGGGATGTCGGATTTTAAAAATGAAGCGGTAAAAGCGATGGTAGTGCTGCGAAAAGCTTTTCGTTCGGTTGATACTTTCGTGTCAACTTCTTTTAAAGAAGATGGACTGACACCCAGTCAGTTTGCTGTTTTGGATCTGCTTAACGCCAAAGGGCCCATGACAATTGGCGATTTGGTCAAGGGAGCTTTAGCGACATCAGGCAATATGACCGTGGTCATTAAAAATATGGAAAAAAATGGCTGGATAGATAAAACGGCCTGCCCTAATGATAAGCGTGCTTTTTTAATCACATTAACAGCCAAAGGAAAGCAAAAAATAGACCAAGCCTTGCCTCGTCACATTGAACGGGTAGAAACATTTTTCTCTCGATTGAGTTCTCAAGAACAAAGTGAGTTGATACGGATTTTAAAGAAATTCAAAGACTGAGCCAAATTTTTGACAAGGTCAGTTTTTCTTGCTAAGATGCTACTACATAGTAACATTGAGGTGCGTAACATGACAAAAAATATTTTATTTTTAGTAGGATCTTTGCGTGAAGGTTCTTTCAATCACCAGTTGGCAACCTATGCAGAGAAGGCTTTAGAGGGAAAAGCAACAGTAAGTTATCTTGACTATAGTGACGTCCCTTTGCTAAATCAGGATTTGGAGACACCTGTTCTCCCTGCTGTAGCCCAAATGCGTGAGGCCGTCTTGAAAGCCGATGCCATTTGGATTTTTTCGCCTGTTTATAACTTTTCAATACCAGGTGTTGTCAAAAATGTCTTGGACTGGCTATCTCGTGCACTAGACTTGTCCGACCCGACAGGACCTTCTGCTTTACAAGATAAGGTAGTGACGGTTTCGTCAGTAGCCAATGGTGGACATAATCAGTTATTTGCCATTTATCACGATCTTTTGCCATTTATTCGAACAAAGGTTGTTGGAGATTTTACGGCATCACGTATCAATGATGATGCTTGGACCACTGGTGTATATGTGCCCACAGCAGATGTATTAGATGAGATTGAAACCCAGGCACATGACCTTTTGAAAGCTTAGGTGGGTTCATCTGTTGAGAAACATTATTGATTCGATCAGGTAAAAAATAAGCTAACGTTTAGGATAGTCAACAGCTGATGATGAAGCTTGTTAACTGATCCTTTTTTTTGCGTCTTTTAAATGAGCTTGAGCTCATTGGGATATGGTATAATGACTTTATGGAAAAACAAACGATTACAACCATAGCCAGTGATTTGGCTGTAAAACCATCACAAGTCGAAAAAGTTCTGGATTTGACCAGTCAGGGAAATACCATTCCCTTTATTGCACGTTATCGAAAGGAAGTAACGGGTAATCTTGATGAGGTCACCATCAAGGCGATTATTGACAAGGATAAGTCTTTGCAGGCACTATCTGAGCGAAAAGAAACCGTTTTGGCTAAAATTGAAGAACAAGGAAAGCTGACCGAATCGTTAAAAACAGCCATTTTGGCAGCGGAAAAGTTAGCGGATGTCGAAGAACTTTACCTTCCTTATAAGGAAAAGCGCCGAACAAAAGCTAGTATCGCGCGTGAGGCTGGACTCTTTCCTTTGGCGCGTCTTATTCTGCAAAATGCTCCCGATCTTGAAACCCAGGCGCAAGATTACCTGACAGAAGGATTTCCAGATGCTAAGACTGCTTTAACTGGTGCTGTTGATATTTTAGTGGAAGCCCTCTCAGAGGATGTTAATTTGCGTTCGCGCGTCTACAATGATATTTGGGAAAATAGCGTCATTCGCTCCGAAGTCAAGGATGCAGAAAGTGATGATAAGAAAGTTTATCAGATTTACTATGATTTTTCAGAGCGTGTCAAAGATTTGCCTGGCTATCGTGTATTAGCTTTAAATCGTGGTGAGAAGGCTAAGATTTTGAAAATATCTTTTGATCACCAAGTTGATAAACTGACGGTTATCTTTCAGTCCCGTTTTAAAGCGTTAAACCCTTATATCGAAGAGGTTGTGCAACAGAGTCTCAAAAAGAAAATAATCCCAGCTATGGAGCGTCGTGTGCGTTCAGAATTAACCGAGTCTGCCGAAGATGGCGCCATTGAGTTGTTTTCTGAAAACCTCCGCCACCTGCTCTTGGTGCCACCGTTAAAAGGGAAAATGACGCTTGGTTTTGACCCAGCCTTTCGAACAGGAGCCAAGCTAGCCGTAGTTGACCAGACTGGAAAACTGTTAACGACTCAAGTCATCTACCCCGTGCCACCGGCCAATACGAGCAAGATTGCTCAGGCCAAGGAAGATCTGCGTCAGTTGATTTTGGACTATGATGTGGAGATTATCGCCATTGGAAATGGGACAGCTAGCCGTGAAAGTGAAGCCTTTGTGGCTGAGGTCATCCGTGATTTACCAGAGGTTAGTTATGTTATCGTCAATGAGAGTGGTGCGTCTGTTTATTCGGCGTCTGAATTGGCTCGCCATGAATTTCCTGACTTGACGGTGGAGAAGCGCTCCGCCATTTCTATCGCCCGTCGTCTCCAAGACCCTTTGGCTGAATTGGTCAAAATTGATCCTAAATCCATTGGGGTCGGTCAATACCAACACGATGTCAGCCAAAAGAAATTGTCTGAAAACTTGGATTTTGTCGTTGATACGGTCGTCAACCAGGTAGGGGTTAATGTTAACACAGCTAGCGCGGCCTTGCTGTCTCACGTAGCAGGCCTTAATAAAACCATCTCTGAAAACGTGGTCAAATACCGTGAGGCTAATGGGCGTTTGACGAGTCGTGAACAAATTAAAGAAGTTCCTCGACTGGGGGCCAAAGCCTTTGAACAGGCAGCTGGCTTTTTACGAATTCCTGATGGGGATAATTTTCTGGACAATACGGGTGTACACCCAGAGTCCTATGCAGCTGTAAAATCTCTCTTTGCGGAGCTAGGGATTGCCAGCTTAGATGACCAAGCTAAGGCAAAACTCCAGTCCCTCAATGTCGCTGATACTGCCGAGCGTCTGGGCTTGGGAGAAGCGACTCTGACAGACATCATTCAGGATTTATTGAAACCAGGTCGAGACCTGCGAGACAACTTTGAGGCCCCTGTTTTACGTCAGGATATCTTGGATATCAAAGATTTGCAAATCGGCCAAGCGCTTGAGGGGACGGTTCGTAACGTTGTTGACTTTGGTGCCTTTGTTGATATCGGTGTCCATGAGGATGGCTTGATTCATATTTCAGATATGAGCGAGCACTTTATTAAACACCCTAGCCAAGTTCTTGCGGTTGGTGATGTGGTCAAGGTTTGGGTGACCAAGGTCGATTTGGAGCGTCAAAAGGTTAATCTTTCCTTGGTTGGCCCGCGATGAAAGACTTGAATGCCTATGTCAACCGGGTTTCTTTAGAGGATTTTCACAGGCCCTTTCGCCATCAGGCAGAGTGGAATAAACGTTTGCGGACGACAGGAGGCCGTTTTTTTCCAAAAGATGGGCATTTAGATTTTAACCCAAGAGTCTTAGAGGAGTTGGGGCAGGATATTTTTCGTAAGATTGTTCGCCATGAACTCTGTCATTACCATCTCTATTTTGCCCAAAAAGGCTACCAACATAAGGATGACGATTTCAAACGCCTCTTGGCTCAGGTAGATGGTTTGCGCTATGTCCCAGCTCTCTCTCAAGCAAAACCTCAGAAGATATACAGCTACCAATGTCAGTCTTGCAAGCAAATTTATCACCGAAAACGCCAGATAAATCCAGCACGCTACGTCTGCGGGCAATGCCGTGGACAGTTGCTATTGCTAAAACACTAGAATGATAGTCATCAATCAAAGGGTGAAATGATCGGATTCACGACATAATCAGTGATTTAAAAAGACATCTCTAAAAGTGCGTATTGTCAATTTTGTAATAGAAAAAACACCGTTAGGTGTTTTTTTAGTATAAAGTCAATAGTTTTTCCCTATTATCCTGATATAAATTTTCAAATGGTCAGCTTTATTTGACTATGCTATACTTTTCCTTCACAGTCATGAAGGAAAGAATGAGGATTGGTATCATGATTATGCCGCGGATTTTGTGGAAGAATTTGCTCGATTAACAATTGATGCTGGTGCAGATGCTGTTTTTGGGCATGGAGCACATATGTTTCGTGGCGTAGAAATTTACAAGAAAAGACCAATCTTTTACAATCTGGGGAGTCTGCTGATTGAGTTTGAAGCTGGCGAGTCCATTATTCCGCCTGAAATGTATCAAGCCTATGGCTATAAAACTGATGCTTTACCATCAGATTTGCATGGGAATCGTGCCAAAGATAGCGAGGGTCATTTTATTGGTTTTAACAGTTCTCCTATTTTTTCTTGGAATCTAGTCGCTGATATAAGATTGGATAAAGAGATTTCCTTTAAACTTTTACCAATTCATAACCAACTGCAATCTGAAAAAGTTACGAAAAGAGGTATTCCACGTCTAGTATCTGATGAAGAAGGACGACAAATAGTGAAGCGATTAAATCAGGTGAGTGAAGCCTATCAGACAAAATTTGAATTTGAAGACGGATGGATACGCCTGAAAAAGTAATTTTGTTTTTTCTTGAGAACAATAAAAACCATTTATCAAAGTGTAAATGGTTTTTATTACGGTTTCGCTTCAGATTCTCTCGTGACAAACCCACAAAAATACTAACACAGCTGATGGTTTAAAAGCATTTTGGCATCAATTATAAAATGATAAAACACTGTACCTTCTAGAGAATTGAAAATTTCTCAAAAATATTCCTGAAAGGGTTTACAGATTTCTGAAAATGGGGTATACTATGAGAGTAAATGATTTGTGAATTAAATCACAACTAAATCTTAAAGGAGATCCTATGTCTGATAAGAAACAACCTACCCCTGAGGAAAAAAGAATAGCTGCTGAACAGCATGTTGATGAGTTAGTTCAAAAAGGTCTGGTGGCCTTGGAAGAAATGCGACAACTTAACCAAGAACAAGTGGACTACATTGTGGCTAAGGCGTCGGTAGCGGCTCTAGATGCACATGGTGAGTTGGCTCTTCACGCCTATGAAGAAACAGGCCGTGGTGTTTTCGAAGATAAAGCGACTAAAAACCTTTTTGCTTGTGAGCATGTGGTAAACAACATGCGTCATACCAAGACGGTTGGTGTCATTGATGAGGATGATGTAACAGGTCTGACCTTGATTGCAGAACCAGTTGGGGTAGTTTGTGGTATCACACCAACAACCAACCCAACTTCAACAACGATCTTTAAAGCTTTGATTGCCTTGAAAACGCGTAATCCGATCATTTTTGCCTTTCACCCATCAGCCCAGGCGTCATCAGCCCATGCTGCACAGATTGTAAGAGATGCAGCGGTGGCAGCTGGAGCACCTGAAAATTGTGTGCAGTGGATTACAAAACCATCCATGGATGCGACAGCAGCCCTCATGAATCACGATGGCATTGCGACCATTTTGGCTACGGGTGGAAATGCCATGGTTAAAGCAGCCTACTCTTGTGGAAAACCCGCCCTTGGGGTTGGTGCCGGCAATGTGCCTGCTTACGTCGAAAAGTCCGCTAATATTCGCCAAGCTGCGCATGATATCGTCATGTCTAAATCCTTTGATAACGGGATGGTTTGTGCGTCAGAGCAAGCCGTTATCATTGATAAAGAAATTTACGATGCCTTTGTTGAAGAGTTTAAGTCTTATCATACCTACTTTGTCAACGACAAAGAAAAAGCTTTGTTGGAAGAATTCTGTTTTGGTGTCAAAGCCAATAGTGAAAATTGCTCCGGAGCAAAATTGAATGCTGATATTGTCGGCAAACCAGCTACTTGGATTGCAGAACAGGCTGGCTTTAGTGTACCTGCAGATACCAATATCTTGGCAGCTGAAGTGGCAGAAGTTGGTCCAAATGAACCATTGACCCGTGAAAAATTATCTCCTGTTATCGCGGTTCTCAAATCTGAAAACCGTGAGGATGGTATTGATAAAGCGCGTCAAATGGTTGAGTTTAATGGTCTTGGTCACTCTGCAGCCATTCATACGGCTGATCAAGAATTGACCAAGGAATTCGGAAAAGCTGTTAAAGCCATCCGTGTCATTTGCAACTCACCATCAACCTTTGGTGGTATTGGAGATGTTTATAATGCCTTTCTGCCATCATTGACGTTGGGATGTGGGTCATACGGTCGCAACTCTGTCGGTGATAACGTCAGTGCCATCAATCTCTTGAATATCAAAAAAGTAGGAAGACGTAGAAATAATATGCAATGGTTTAAAGTGCCGTCTAAGACATACTTCGAGCGGGATTCTATCCAATACCTGCAAAAAGCGCGTGATGTGGAACGCGTCATGATCGTTACTGACCATTCTATGGTCGAGCTTGGTTTCTTGGATCGTATCATCGAACAGCTAGATCTGCGCCGTAATAAGGTGACTTACCAGATCTTTGCAGAAGTGGAACCGGATCCAGACATCACAACGGTCTACAAGGGAACGGAACTTATGCGAGACTTCAAACCAGACACTATCATTGCACTGGGTGGAGGGTCACCTATGGATGCGGCCAAGGTTATGTGGCTTTTCTACGAGCAACCTGAAGTTGATTTCCACGACTTGGTGCAAAAATTCATGGATATTCGTAAACGGGCCTTCAAATTTCCAGAGTTGGGCAAAAAGACCAAATTTATCGGTATTCCAACAACTTCTGGAACAGGTTCTGAAGTGACCCCATTTGCTGTTATTTCTGACAAGGCCAATAATCGCAAGTACCCAATCGCGGATTACTCATTGACCCCAACCATTGCTATTGTCGATCCAGCCCTGGTCATGACTGTGCCTGATTTTGTGGCTGCTGACACAGGTATGGACGTCCTCACTCATGCGACCGAAGCCTATGTGTCACAGATGGCCAATGACTATACAGATGGTTTAGCCTTGCAAGCTATTAAATTAGTCTTTGAGAACCTAGAAAGTTCTGTGAAAAACGCTGATTTCGAATCTCGCGAAAAGATGCACAATGCCTCAACCATCGCAGGGATGGCTTTTGCCAATGCCTTCCTAGGTATTTCTCACTCAATGGCTCACAAGATTGGTGCCCAATTCCACACGGTTCACGGTCGTACCAATGCCATTTTGCTACCATATGTTATCCGCTATAACGGTACTCGTCCAGCTAAAACGGCTACTTGGCCAAAATATAACTACTACCGTGCGGATGAAAAATACCAAGACATTGCCAAGATGCTTGGTTTGCCAGCTTCAACTCCTGAAGAAGGTGTTGCTTCCTATGCTAAGGCTGTCTATGAATTGGGTGAACGCGTCGGCATCCAAATGAACTTCAAAGCTCAAGGTATCGATGAAGCTGAATGGAAAGCCCACACCCGTGAATTGGCCTTCCTCGCTTATGAAGACCAATGTTCACCAGCTAACCCACGTCTGCCAATGGTTGACCACATGCAGGAAATTATGGAAGATGCCTACTATGGCTACAAAGACCAACCAGGTCGCCTGAAATAGAGCATCCAGATCAAATAGTAGTTTAAAAGAGCAACTTTAGTTGCTCTTTTCTTTTATCAGTTTGATAAAAAGTTAATATCTTTTTGATAAAAAACCTTGACCACAAGGAAAACTTACCCTATAATAAAACAAACACCCATAGGTATGAAAGAGAAAAGAAAAAATGACACAAAGGATAGCAGTTGTCTTTGGGGCGTTCGCCCCCTTGCATCGTGGACATATTGATTTAATCCAACGGGCTAAACGGCAGTGTGACCGTGTTCGAGTCGTGGTTTCTGGTTATGCTGGTGATCGCGGTGAAGCTGTTGGTCTTAATCTTCAAAAACGGTTTCGCTATATTCGGGAGGCCTTTCGGGATGATGAATTAACCTCTGTTTTTAAACTAGACGAAAGCCAAGTGCCTCGATACCCTTTGGGCTGGGATCTCTGGTTAGAGCATCTGCTTAACACCATTGCATATAAAAATGGAGAAGAGCTGACCTTTTTTGTCGGTGAGGAAAATTATGCCAAGGAGATTAGCCAACGGGGATTTTCTTCGCATCTCGAAAAGCGTCAATTTGGAATTTCATCTACGATGATTCGGGAAAACCCCAGTCACTTTTGGTCCTATATTGCTCAACCTTTTCGGCGGCAGTTCACTAAAAAAGTTCTTATTATGGGGAGCGCTAGTAACGGTAAAACGACTTTAGCCAAAGATTTAGCGCGTTTTTATGATGCGCCTGTCAGTCTTGAATATGCTAGAGAATATCAGGTTAAAAACAATGTGCGAGACGATGAATTAACCCCAAAAGATTATTATTATTTACTTTTAGGACAATATGATCAAACCTCGCAATTGATTGAGAGTCAGGCTAACCGGGGCTTAGTGATTGCTGATACCAATTCCTTAGTAACTAAAGGTTATTATGACTATTATCTCAATCAAACTGGCGAAGAGCCAGGTCCATCAGCTACCTTTGACAACTTATTTGTTAGTCTACTAGCTAAGGAAAAATGGGATCTCATCTTGTTTACGCAACCTGTCGGTGGCTATGTTGATGATGGTTTTCGCGACATGACAATGGCAGATAACCAGACGCGCCTTCATTTTTCACGCTATCTGGATGATTTGCGGCAAAACTATTTACCTGACATTCCTGTGACCTATTTGAATGGAAACTATCTGGAAAACTACGAATGGGCAAAACAGGCTATTGATCAAATCTATTCTATCGCGTAAAGGAGAACGCATGAAAAAGTTACAAGAGAAATGGCAAATATTCGCTGAACATTTGCACAATGTGCACCGAGAAGCGAGAAAAATTGGCTTTTGGGGGATTTTACGACTGCTCTTTAAGGATCTCTTTTGTGGGCGCAGTTTATGGCAATGGCTCTACCTGATAGTCTTGTCTAGTGTTCCCATCATTCTTGAGATGAGTCAAACACAATCTCATCATGACTGGGTCGGATTGTTTGCTTCTTGGACAGGCATTGTCTGTGTGATTTTAGTGGCTGAGGGGCGTGCCAGCAATTATCTATTTGGTGCCATTAATTCTGCGATTTATTTGGTGATGGCATTTAACGCTACTTTTTATGGAGAGGTGCTGACAACGGCTTATTTCTTTATCATGCAGCCTATTGGACTTTATACCTGGCTGTCTAATCGAATCAATGATCAAGGAAAAGTAGAAGATTCTCATTTTGAGGCAAAGGCTTTGACTTTGGTGGATTGGTTGAAGTACCTAGCGCTAACCGCTATGATATGGATTGGCATGGGGTTTGCCTATCAAAGCATCCACAGTGCCCGACCGTTTCGTGACAGCGTGACAGATGCGACTAATGGTGTTGGACAACTCCTGATGACCCGTCTTTATCGAGAACAATGGATTTTCTGGATTGCCACCAATCTCTTTAGTATTTATCTCTGGTGGGGAAGTAATATTCAAATTCAAGGAATGTATTGGGTTTATACGCTTAACAGCTTAGTTGGTTGGTACCAATGGACTAAAGCAATCAAGCAACCGAATCAAACAATTGCAAAATAGGATAGATGGCTTAAACAATAGTAGTAACATACAGGAAAAGGAGAGAGAATCTCTCCTTTTTTGATTGCGATAGCAGTTGAAATATACCAAATATTGACCTTTCTTTTGTGGATAAGTTTAGAAAAAAGTCCATTTTTCCCTGTGGATAACTTTACAAGTTCTTAATTTTAGGTTAAGATAATATTAACAAGTTTGATAGAAGGTGACAGATAACGAGGAAACTCACATGAAGAAAAAAAGAAAACAACTCTTGATGGTCGCAGCCACCTCACTTTTGATGGCTGGAGCGCTAACGGCTCAGTATGCATACAGTGGAAAGAATGTACCCAAGATTAAGGCAGAAGGCGTGGCCTATGGTTCAACCTCAAATTTTATCGCAGAAATTGCGCCGTCTGCTCAAGAAATTGCCGCCCAATATGATCTCTATGCTTCCGTTATGATAGCTCAGGCCATCCTAGAATCCAATTCAGGAACTTCGGCCCTATCACAAGCGCCATACTACAATTATTTTGGGGTTAAAGGTTCTTATTACGGAAATTCTGTTTCTATGAAGACCTGGGAAGATGATGGCGCTGGTAATGCCTACACCATTGATGCAGCTTTTCGATCTTACTCTTCACCAGCCGGTTCCTTATATGATTATGCGGCTTTATTGAGTTCATCTTATTACGCAGGTACCCATAAATCTAATACAACTTCTTATTTGGATGCGACTGCAGCTCTTACTGGTACTTATGCTACAGATACGAGTTATGGGGACAAGTTAAATAGTATTATCGCTAGCTATGGTTTGACCCAATATGATACACCGACTTATTTAGTGGCATCTGGTGATAATAGCAGTGTTTGGAATAGCTACCGGGGTTCATACACCGACGCTGATACCTTGGCTTTAGATGAAGCTTGGGCAAACCGAAACAATTAAAAAGTTTAGGACGTGTATTGTACTGACCCCCAACAGTTAGATTGTTGGTCTAACTGTTGGGGTGAGGTTCAGTGTCCTAGACTTTTTAATTTGTGGTTTTGTCTTGTCTTTTCACAAGAAATAAGTAGGCAACTGCTATCAGATAGCTTGTTTTAATTGTTGGTTGGCAGTTAACGTATTTTTGTTGAAATTTCAGGTAAGTTTTGCTTTTAGGTTCTATTCTTGTTACAATAGGAAAAAAGACTAGAAATGGTAAGCTTATGACAATTAAAATTGTGACTGACTCCTCTTTGACCATTGCACCGGATCTGATTACTGAACTAGATATTACGGTGGTACCCCTATCTGTTATGGTTGCGGGTGTTGTCTATGCTGATACTGATCTAAAAGCACCGGGTTATTTCTTATCACTAATGAAAGAACATAAGGAGTTACCCAAAACCAGTCAACCACCAGTAGGGCTTTTCGCTGAGACCTATGAACGCTTGATAGCCGAAGGAGCTGATCATATTGTCTCCATTCATTTGACAGATAGTTTATCAGGAACGATTGAAGCAGCGCGCCAAGGTGCTCAATTGGCTGGTTTGTCTGACCAAGTGACTGTCATTGATTCTTATTTTACAGACCAGTGTCAAACCTTTCAAGTAACCGCAGCCGCACGTCTAGCTCAAGCGGGCGCTAGTCTGGAGGACATTGTCGCCGAAGTGGCTAATGTGCGAGAGCATTCCGAGCTCTTTATCGGAGTCTCTACCCTGGAAAATTTAGTTAAGGGAGGCCGTATTGGTCGTGTGACAGGTCTTTTGAGCTCACTCTTGAACATTCGTGTGGTTATGGAAATGAAAGACAAGACCTTGACGCCTGTTGTTAAAGGGCGTGGTGCCAAAACCTTTAATAAGTGGTTAGACAGTTTTATTATTGAAAAAATTGAAGAACAATCCATCGTGGAAATTGGTATCTCTTATTGTGGAACACCGGACATGGCTGAGGAATTTAAAGACCGTCTCTCCAGTCATACGCAAGCCCCAATAACAGTTTTAGAAACAACTTCCGTTGTTCAAACCCATACAGGGGAGAATGCATTTGCTATAATGGTGCATTATGCGTAAACGGCCTGTAGTAAGAGCTTTGGGGACTTTCCTTGCCCTTGTTTGCCTTTTTTTTGCTTTATGTTGGTTTTTAATACCAAGCGTTAGACCAACCGTTGAACGTGTCGCTAAAACTGTCACCAGCGAACGATGGACAATGGTGGCAATTGGGGACTCTTTGACGGAAGGTGTTGGTGATACCACCCAAAAAGGAGGCTATGTGCCTCTGTTGGCTAAACGGCTGGAAAAGACCTATTCTGTGCGCGTCAAAGCCAAGAATTTTGGTGTTTCAGGAAATACTAGCCAGCAAATTTTGCAACGGATGAGAGACCAAAAGGCCATCAAAAAGTCCCTGAAGTCTGCCAAACTGATGACGATGACTGTTGGTGGTAATGATGTTCTCAAGGTAGTCAAGGGAAACTTGTCCCATCTGAGTGTTTCTAGCTTTAAGCAACCGGAAAAGGACTATCAAAAACGCCTGCGTCTCATCATAGACCTGGCCAGAACAGATAATCCACAGTTACCGATTTATATTATGGGGATTTATAATCCCTTTTATCTGAACTTTCCTGATTTGACGGCTATGCAAGATATTATAGATAGTTGGAATGATGCAACTCTAGAAGTGACACAAAACTATGAGGGTGTTTATTTCGTTCCTATCAATGATTTGCTATATAAGGGCATAGATGGAAAAGGTGGTATTACCCAAGAAACTTCGGGTAATATCAGTATTTCAAATGATGCCCTGTATGACGGGGATCATTTTCACCCGAATAATAGAGGGTATGCCATCATGGCAAAAACAACAATGGAGAAAATTCGTGACACACAATCTAACTGGTAAGAAAAAATCACTCTGGAAGTGGTTGTTCTTTGCACTTCTAGCATTTAACCTTGCTTTTGTCGGAGTAATTGGTGTGCGTATCTTTTGGCCGACAACAACGAGTCAGTCACAGTTTATCGAGACCAAAGAAACAATTAAAATCGGAAATTTAACGACGAATCGTAAGGAATTTAATCAGGCGGCTGCCTCTTATCTTAAGGACTATACGCAATCCTCACAGTATCGTTTTTATGCCACAGCAAGTCAAATGGTTTTCGAGGGAAGTTATACGTTCTTGGGTTATAACATTCCCTTGACCTGTTATTTTGATCCTCAGGTCACTTCCTCTGGGGCTATTCGGTTGAAAATGACTTCCTTTTCTGTCGGAACACTCTCTCTGCCAAGCAGTGAAATATTAAAGTATCTTAAGGGACATGTCAATTTACCTGAATTTGTTGACATTGATACCAAAGCAGAAACTATTACCTTGCAACTTGAGAATATGGCTAGTTCGGCGACAGCTAATACTTTTCTTAAAGCAGAGAGTTTAGATTTGGCAAATGATAAGATTTCGTTTAGTATCTACAAGAAAAACAACTAAAACACGTTTAATGCTTGACGCTAAGCCATCTTTAGGGTAAGATGGTTGGTGTTAAGACGTTGCAACGTCTATAAAATATTTTTGGAGGATTTGTTACATGGCTAACAAACAAGATTTGATCGCAAAAGTGGCAGAAGCTACAGAATTGACTAAAAAAGATTCAGCAGCTGCTGTCGATGCAGTTTTCGCTGCAATCGAAGGTTTCCTTGTTGACGGTGAAAAAGTTCAATTGATCGGTTTTGGTAACTTTGAAGTTCGTGAACGTGCTGCTCGTAAAGGTCGCAACCCACAAACTGGTAAAGAAATCGAAATTGCTGCTTCTAAAGTGCCAGCCTTCAAAGCAGGTAAAGCTCTTAAAGACGCTGTTAAATAATAGTTAAAAAGTCTGTTGCATAGTCAGCAGACTTTTCCTATCTGTTCTGACAAAGAGGTGACTATGTCTGCCCTGACTTTTCTTGCTATAGCACTAGTGGTATTTACTCTGATCAAAATGGTGATGATTGTACTATCCATCAATTCAGTGAAGCCACCTAAAGTGGATCCCAAAATTGTCGATGCCAACAATAAAGCTTATGATGGTGACGATGATGATTGGGAGGACTAACCTAAACATACACAGCAAATAACCAGACATTTTAATGGTTGTTATAAAAACGCTATGTGACGGTTTCATTTATGGGAACAAAAAAATACTTGAGCGATGCTCAAGTATTTTTTTTACAGATATTGAAGTTTTCCTCGGAAATCCTCTAAAGTTTCGTAGCCTTTTTCTTGCATGATAGCTTTTAGTTCATAAGATAAGCGTTCAAAAATTTGTGGTCCTTCTTTTTGAAGTGCAGTCCCAACTTGGACCATGCTGGCACCGCAAAGAATATGCTCGAAGGCATCACGGCCCGTTTTTACGCCACCTGTTCCGATAATTTTAATCTCTGGTCTTAAACGTTTATAAAAGGCGTGGACATTCGCCAAAGCAGTTGGTTTGATGAAGTCACCCCCGATGCCACCAAAACCATTTTTAGGCTTGATGACAACACTCTCGTCTTCAACTACAAGACCATTTCCTATCGAATTGACGCAGTTCACAAAGGCTAAAGGGTATTTGTTAAAAATAGCTGCCGCCTGATCGAAATGCACAATATCAAAGTAGGGTGGTAACTTGACACCTAAAGGTTTCGTAAAATAACTGAAGACTTCATTTAAGATAGTATCAGTCGTTTCAAAATCATAAGCAATTTGAGGTTTGCCTGGAACATTTGGGCAAGAAAGATTGAGCTCGACTAGTCCTTGATAGTCACTTTCTTCGACCTTTTTTAAAATGCTATGGGTTTCCTCTGGCGACATTCCAACTAAAGAAAGGAAGTGAGGTTTACTATTAGGATCTTTTTGTAATTCAGTGACGTAATCGAGATAGTAGGTGAAGCCCAAGTTTGGCAATCCCATAGAGTTGATAGAACCCCAGTCGGTGTTGACATAACGGGGTTCGGGATTTCCGGGACGAGCTTCTAGTGTTCCCGTTTTTGTCACGAAAGCGCCAGCCTGAGAGCGTTCGATTTGTTCGAGTTCCTCGCGAGTCATGCAGTAGACACCGGCTGCGTTCATAAAGCAATTGTCAAAGTCAAAAGACCCGATTTGCGTCTGTAATTGTGCCATGGTAACCTCCTTTTTCTTGGCTTAAGTATAGCATTTTACAGCTAAGTCAGCAAGACAGATCTGCTAGGTGGATCGAAAACATAAAAATAACTGATGTTTTTCAGAAAATGAGTGAAAATGATAGCATTTTCAAAAAGTAGAGTCATATCGACAGGTAAGACTTGACATTCATTCTAACTATGCTATAATATCTCATTGTAAGGGTTATCATAGATAATTCAAAATTTTCAAAAAGAAAAAGGAGAACCATCACATGGCTTCAAAAGATTTTCACATTGTTGCAGAAACAGGGATTCACGCACGTCCAGCAACTTTGCTTGTGCAAACAGCTAGCAAATTTGCTTCTGACATTACCCTTGACTACAAAGGTAAAGCAGTAAACTTGAAATCAATCATGGGTGTAATGAGTCTTGGTGTCGGCCAAGGAGCTGATGTGACTATTTCAGCTGAAGGTGCAGATGCAGATGATGCAATCGCTGCAATTTCTGAAACAATGACTACGGAAGGATTGGCATAAGACAATGACAGAAATGCTTAAAGGAATTGCAGCGTCTGATGGTGTTGCTGTTGCTAAGGCATATCGACTTGTCCAACCTGATTTGTCATTTGAAACTGTAACAGTTGAAGATACAAATGCAGAAGAAGCTCGCCTTGATGTCGCACTTAAAGCGTCTGAAGACGAGCTTTCTCTGATTAAAGAACAAGCCGTTAAAAGCCTAGGTGCTGAAGCAGCTGCCGTATTTGATGCACACTTGATGGTTTTGGCAGATCCAGAACTGATCGGTCAAATTAAGGATGCTATCACAAGTAAACAAGTTAATGCAGAAGCTGCCCTTAAAGAAGTGACTGATATGTTCATCGCTATCTTTGAAGGCATGGAAGACAATCCATACATGCAAGAACGTGCTGCTGATATTCGTGACGTTACCAAACGTGTTTTGGCAAATCTTCTCGGAAAAACATTGCCAAATCCTGCAGCTATCAACGAAGAAGCTATCGTGATAGCGCATGATTTGACACCTTCAGATACAGCACAATTGAATAAAAACTTCGTTAAGGCATTTGTGACCAATATTGGTGGTCGTACCAGCCACTCTGCTATCATGGCACGTACGCTGGAAATTGCAGCTGTTCTTGGAACAAATGATATTACAGAACGTGTTCAAGAAGGTGATGTTGTAGCTGTAAATGGTATTACAGGCGATGTTATCATCAACCCAACCGATGAGCAGATTGCAGAATACAAGGCAGCAGGTGAAGCTTATGCTAAGCAAAAGGCTGAATGGGCTTTGTTGAAAGATGCACAAACTGTAACAGCAGATGGCAAACATTTTGAATTAGCTGCCAACATCGGAACACCTAAGGATGTTGAAGGGGTTAATGATAATGGTGCCGAAGCCGTTGGTTTGTATCGGACAGAGTTCCTCTACATGGATTCTCAAGATTTCCCAACAGAAGACGACCAGTATGAAGCTTACAAAGCCGTATTGGAGGGTATGAATGGTAAACCTGTAGTTGTGCGTACCATGGATATCGGTGGGGATAAGGAGCTTCCTTACTTCGATCTTCCAAAAGAAATGAACCCATTCTTGGGTTACCGCGCATTGCGTATCTCTATTTCTGAAACGGGTAACCAAATGTTCCGGACACAGTTGCGTGCTTTGCTTCGTGCTTCCGTTCATGGTCAATTGCGTATCATGTTCCCAATGGTTGCTTTGCTGACAGAATTCCGTACGGCTAAAGGCATCTTAGAAGAAGAAAAAGCGAAACTTCAGGCTGAAGGTGTAGCGGTTTCTGATGATATTCAAGTGGGTATCATGATTGAAATTCCTGCGGCTGCGATGTTGGCTGACCAATTCGCTAAGGAAGTTGACTTCTTCTCTATCGGTACCAACGACCTGATTCAATACACCATGGCCGCTGACCGTATGAATGAACAAGTTTCTTATCTTTACCAACCTTATAATCCATCTATCTTGCGTTTGATCAACAATGTGATCAAGGCGGCGCATGCCGAAGGTAAATGGGCTGGTATGTGTGGTGAAATGGCTGGAGATCAAAAAGCTGTACCACTTTTGGTTGGTATGGGATTGGATGAATTCTCTATGTCAGCAACATCAGTTTTGCGGACTCGCAGTCTCATGAAGAAATTGGACACTGCTAAGATGGAAGAATTGGCAAACCGTGCTTTGACGGAATGTGCTACCATGGAAGAAGTCCTTGAGCTTGAAAAAGAATACGTGGACTTTGACTAAGATGAACTATTAAAAGGACCTTTGACCGTTAGTGCTAAGGGTTCTTTTTTTGTTCATTTTTTGCTAAAATATTAGTCAGCGATCGTAAGGAAGAGGACGTTATGGCACTAAGAAAAGGTCAGACTTGTGTGTTAAAAATCAAACGTATGGGAATTAACGGTGAGGGAATCGGTTATTTTCAAAAGACTCTTGTTTTTGTCAAGGGGGCACTCAAGGGAGAAGAGATTTTTTGCAAAATTATTAAGGTAGGACGAAATTTTGCCGAAGCCAAGATGTTAGAAATTAATAAACCGTCTAAGTTTCGAGTGAAGCCTGAGTGTTCTATTTATGAAACCTGTGGGGGATGCCAAATCATGCACCTACGCTACGACAAACAACTTGAATTTAAACGGGATTTATTAGGTCAAGCCCTCAAAAAGTTCCGTCCTCAAGGCTATGAAAATTATGACTTACGTCCGACTATTGGTATGGCGGAGCCTTGGCATTACAGAGCAAAATTACAATTTCAAACACGTCGTCTCAAAGGTCAAGTTAAGGCTGGACTTTATGCGGAAGGGAGCCACCGTTTGGTTCCCCTGGATAATTGTTTGGTGCAAGATCGCCTAACGCAGGCCATCGTGAACACGGCAGTTGACCTGTTGAATAAGCATCGTTTGCCTATCTATGATGAACGTAAGCAACAGGGAGTTCGAACACTCATGATTCGCCAAGGGCAGTCTAGCGGACAAGTGCAAGTGATTGTGATAACTTCAAAAAGCTTACGGTTATCAGCTTTTGTCAAGGACTTAGTAGCACGACACTCCGAAATAGTGACGGTTGCTGTTAATTGGCAGACCAAGAAAACCAGTGACATTTATGGGGATAAGACAGAGATCATTTGGGGAAAGAAAACCATTGATGAGGAGGTTTTGGACTATCAGTTTTCTTTATCACCACGTGCCTTTTATCAACTTAATCCAACACAAACACATAGACTCTATGGTGAAGCCGTTAAAGCCCTGGATGTCTCTTCATCGGATCGTTTGATTGATGCCTATTGTGGCGTTGGAACTATTGGTTTTGCCTTTGCCAACAAGGTGGCCGAGGTTCGTGGGATGGATATTATACCGGAAGCGATTGCCGATGCTAAGGCTAATGCGAAGAGGATGGGTTACACCAATACGCATTATGAAGCAGGAAAGGCAGAAAAAATTATTCCTCGATGGTATCAAGAAGGCTATAGGGCTGATGCGATTGTAGTAGACCCGCCACGAACCGGACTAGATAAACAATTATTAGATACCATAGTGATGTATGCTCCCGATAAAATGGTTTATGTTTCTTGTAATGTGTCAACCTTGGCTAGAGATTTGGTGACCTTAACAACTGTATATGACGTAGTTTATATCCAATCAGTGGACATGTTTCCCCAGACAGCACGGACAGAAGCGGTTGTCAAGTTGATTAAGAAATAATACCTCTCTCTTCTCAAATAGAAAGGAGATACCTATGTTTATTCGGTATGCTGAAAGAGAAGATATGTCACATTTGTTGAAGATTTATCAGCCTTATGTTGAAAAAACAGCTATCACTTTTGAGTATGAATTACCGAGTCTAACCGAATTTTGTGCAAGATGGCAATCTATTGCATCTTTTTACCCTTATTTAGTGGTCGAAGAAGCTGGAGACATCAAGGGGTATGCTTATGCCTCGGCCTTTAATGTGCGAGCCGCTTACGCCTGGTCTGTGGAAGTTACTATTTACTTGGCTGAAAATGCGCGAGGAATGGGTTTCGGACATGCGCTTTATAATCGGCTTGAAAGCGATCTTCAAAAGATGGGAATCACCAATGTGAACGCCTGTATTGCTCAGCCCTGTGGTGATAGCCTTTATCTGACTGACGCTAGTCGTCGTTTTCACGAAAAACAAGGGTTTGATTTGGTAGGAACTTTTCATAAATCAGGATATAAATTTCAAGAATGGTTTGATATGGTTTGGATGGAAAAAATAATTGCTCCGCACCAAAAAAATATGCCTGCAGTTGAAAGTATTCATAAAGTATTATCGAAAAAGATGACATAGCGACTGATAGTGATGTTCATTCCTTTACAAGATCCCTAAAATTATGGTATGATGACTCTTGTAATATTTGTAACATAAAGGAGATTTTGTGTTTTATTCAGGAAAGCATT
>CAVHFY010000018.1:0-116306 GCA_963635745.1 Lachnospiraceae bacterium | reverse complement strand
AAAATACTTCTACTTATTATACAAAAAAAATCCCCTATTATCTAGAAAGACACTAGTTGAAATAAAGAAGTATGGTCATTATATCGGTTTAACACATATAATAAATATATTTTGTTAGGATGAAATATTTTCGGTCAAAGGGATATTTTTCATGAAATACTTCCAAAAACCCCAAAATGTTTTGGATCATTAAATTGATTTCAATTGTTTTTCTATTCATTACTCAATAAAAAACTCTTATTCGGTACTCCACCCGTGAAGGGTGCGACTATGCAGTTCTTAAGATATATACCTCATGAAAAAATTTCAATCCACGCACCCGTGAAGGGTGCGACCTGTTGCAAGTCAGCCAGTTGGCTTTTCAGGATAATTTCAATCCACGCACCCGTGAAGGGTGCGACGAAAAATCGCTTTATATTGCGTTTGGTTATTATATTTCAATCCACGCACCCGTGAAGGGTGCGACGAAAGCGTTAAGGAAAACAAGATGGACAATAAAATTTCAATCCACGCACCCGTGAAGGGTGCGACTGGAATTCGTGTTTGTGCTTTTCTTTCAACTTAATTTCAATCCACGCACCCGTGAAGGGTGCGACATATAGGTAGATTTTATCAGAAATTTCACGAAAAATTTCAATCCACGCACCCGTGAAGGGTGCGACGAGCAACAAGACAAGATTATCTCACTTAGCCAGATTTCAATCCACGCACCCGTGAAGGGTGCGACGATCCTAACATCCAATGGATGCGGGTCACAGAAATTTCAATCCACGCACCCGTGAAGGGTGCGACGTTTTCGGATGGATTGATTTGTATCGCTGTATCCAAATTTCAATCCACGCACCCGTGAAGGGTGCGACCTTGATGAGATTAGTGACTTGATCATACAACCCTATTTCAATCCACGCACCCGTGAAGGGTGCGACAATTTTAACCTTTCCAGGAGTTTTAGACCAAGACATTTCAATCCACGCACCCGTGAAGGGTGCGACCGGTGTTTTCGTTGAGGCCGTAGCCATAAGAGTCATTTCAATCCACGCACCCGTGAAGGGTGCGACTCTGGTACAAGACAAAGCTTGTAGATAGCGTTGAATTTCAATCCACGCACCCGTGAAGGGTGCGACACCATTCATCTCTATTATACCAACCAATCATATTGTATTTCAATCCACGCACCCGTGAAGGGTGCGACATCCTTAATTCACTCCAGCCAACGATATTATCAATATTTCAATCCACGCACCCGTGAAGGGTGCGACGGTGCGAAACAGCACCGTTTGTGATAAAACTCAAGCATTTATTCATCATATTTCTTAATGAAAACCTCGAATTTTATCACTATATTACCATTTTTTTGAGCGAATCTCACTGGTTTTGATGTCTAACCTCGATTCGCACTTGCCTTTTATAAGAGTAAGACGCCCGTATCGGGATCATAACTCTCATCTCTACCAATGGTCTCTACCCGATTTTGCCAATTTTTTCCCAGTAAGTAAAATCGAATGCTATCGGATTCTTGATCAATAATAGTTAAGAGCTCGTTTTTTATTTCAACAAATTCTGCAGGTGTAACTGAGCATTCAAAAACTGAATTTTGAACACGTTGTCCATAGTCTACACAGAGTTTTGCAACTTGACGTAGTCTCTTTCTCCCTTTTGCGGTTTCCGTATTTACATCATATGTCACTAATACCATCATAGCTTGGCTCCTATATCAAAAAAGGTGGATAGGAATCTAAGTCCCCTCGAATCGCTTTTGCCAATAACTGTGCTTGGACATAGGGCAACAGCATCAATTTCACCTTTTCTTTTGTATAAGGATGCTCGACTTCTGTGTGCTTTCGTTTTTGCCAAGCGTCAATAAAAATAGTACGCCCTTTTTCTGTTAGCAACACACTACCGTTTTCCTTATACTCAAAATGTTTTTTGGTCAATTGCCCTTTATTGATCAAAGAAAACACAAAGCGATCAACGATATAAGAACGGAACTCTTCGACCAAATCCAATGCAAGACTTGCTCTACCTGGTCTATCCGTATGGAAAAAACCAACATAGCTATCTAGTCCAACTGCCTCTAAAGCAGACTGACATTCATAGGTCAGGAGGCTATATCCAAATGATAAGAGTGCATTTACGCAATCCATCGGTGGTCGCCTGGTACGGCCATTGAACTGAAAAGTTTCTTTATCCGTTAAAACAAAGTCGGTGAAAACACGAAAATATTGGTTAGCGGCCTGACCTTCTATTCCTAACAAAGAGTCATTGTCTGTGACAACCTGAATCTGTTCTATAGCCCAGGTCAATTCTGTATTGACCTCTTCAAAAAGTTGAGTATCAATCTTATCCCGATGGTCCCGTTTAAAACGCAGCAAATATTTTCTAGAATTTGAAATCTTTGCGAGAATAAAGCGTTTCGCATATTCCAATGATTCTGCATCATCTGCCAATCGATAGTGAAGCCTACGCAACAAGACATTTCCGTTTGCCCGTCCAATAAATCGACCACAGAACCGTCCTTGTGGAGTGTGGAAAGATAAATTAATTTGATTTTCCGCACAAAGTTCTATCAGTGATGGAGAAGCACCCAAATATGAAAAACAAACAATACCATCAATAATCCGATACGGAAAACGGTGAACAACCTTTCCGTCTTGCTTTATCACGATATTATCCCTTTCACGTGTCAGATAAAAATTTTCCTGCGTCAAATATAAGGTGTTCAATAACTTTTTCATCAGCTACCCTCACTTAATAAGGCTTGAGAAATATAATTGTCAATATTTCGAGACTTTTTGCTCAATCGAGGCAGACAAATTTCAACCAGAGAGCAAGCCTGGCAATTTTTAAAATACTCCGCTTTAGGGATGTCTTGCTTGTCATAATACTCATGCATTTGACTCGCTAATTTTATGACCTCCTGTCTCAACTCAGGAGTTATTTCAATTAACTTTTTTTGGTTCACGCTATGATAATAGAGATAACCAATGTTAATTTTGCAATCTGTCGTTTCTTCAAGGCAAATAGTTTGGGCAACTAATTGAACAATATCACGATTATCCTTTTTGGGCTTTCCTCGCTTGTATTCAATAATGACAGGCAGCCATTTCCCTCGTTTTCCTTTCAAAGATACACCATTTTCATCTTTATGGAATTCAACAACATCTAAAATTCCATATAGACCAAGCTCCTTTGACGACACATGCATGGCACGCGAAATGATAATATCTTTACGCTTCTCTTTGATATAAGGATTGTCAGCTTTTTGGTGTAATATTTGCCCATGAGCCGTCGCTTCATTTTCAGACCATTGTTGATCAATATGAATTAGGGCCCATTGACGCTTACAGAATTGAAAATGCTGAATCCCAGATAACATTAAATAGTCACTTTCAGCATATTCCATCTTACAATCCTTCTAAAATTTCGACTTCCAATCCTTTCGCTTCATACTCTGTCAGCTTTTCTTGATCAAGACGAATACCATAATCTTCGTAACTATCCTTGTCCTGCTTTTCCTTATCAAAAGTTAATAAATCAAAGACACGACCGCTCGAAATGTTCCCGAGTTTATTTGAGTGAGTAAACCAGAACACTTCCCTCACTCGCATAGATCCTTCTGGGCGAGCAGATGAGGCATCGTTTTCAAAAAGACTGATGAGGGCTTCCTTAATAACTTCAGCATCTGCATCGGAAAATCCTGTTTTTTCTGCAAAGTTTGGGTTAATAGACCCTTTGATAACATAGATACCGTAGTCAACAAAATGCTTTGTTCCCATGGTGTCGGATGAACGACCACTTTCATTTTTCGCTTCCATACCATTGGTACTACGGGTAATTTGTAAACTTGAGATAACGATAGGCTCTAAGGATTTCGCCATACTGACAGAAACTGGACCACGAACACCAATAGATTTTTTTAGATAGGTAAATACTTGACCAAATGAACGGACATCTAGCCATAATTGATTAGCCTTTTCTTCAATCTCAAGGTCTGAATCTTTGGAATTGAATTGATTGGTGAAACGTTTCTCAAGGGACCGGAACTCATCTTCAACACGGTCTCCCGCTTGAACAAAGATGGAATGACCGCTATCTTGCATCCGATTACGAATCTTTCTCTTAATCGCCACATCAGAAATTAATCCGTAGCCTTTTGCATCTGTACGAGGCATATTACCAGACAAGGGATCCCCATTAGCATTTGCCTCACGCACTTCAACTGTCACCATAAAATCAATTTTCTTGTTTAGCATAACTTATTCCTCATTTCCTTTTATTTGTTTGGTATAAAAATATTGTTTTTCAGCATAATAGCCAAAGATGAACTTATAGTCTAGCGGTTGGGTAAAGTCCTTGTTCGATAAAAGGGGCGTTAATAGTTGAACCACTTCTTGTCTTTCATTGTCCAATTTATGCCAAATACCAGGTCGGTTTAATTTCAACACTTCCTCATATGGCTTAATTTTATTTTCCAAATGATTCATGAGTTTAGCTGGCTGACTAGTGTAGGCGTTCCAATAACGTTCAGCATTCGTGATACGGTCTTGACTCCCCCCATCTAAAGCATAACGCTGTACTTCAATCAATTCGTAAATTGCAAGTAGACGCCCAAATAAATAAGAACGGTCTGTTTCTTGATGTTCTAACATTGGTTTAAACTCCTTTCCATATCGCTTGTGTAATATCGCCAAACTGACTTGCTGTACTTGATACCAGCATTTAGGATATTTTTGCCTTTGTTTAACGTTATTTTCTAATTTTTTTACAATCGAATTCGGCACCGGTCTCCCGTCAATTAAGGCCGTGACTAGTTGTTGGTATTGGTCACTCCGGAAACTATCATTATCTAATTCTAAATAACGTTCTCTATCGACACCATAGGCAGCATTGATAATTTCATTAAAAGTAGGTGTCTTTTGCTTATAGTCTCCTGATTTGGTTCTAGTTTCCCAAGAATAGTTTTCTTGCCAAATTTCCAGTTTTGCTAGTAGCTGAGAAGCTTGTAGCTGGCGGAAATATTTCAGAGCAATCCGACCATTACTAGTTTTATTTAATATTGCAATATTGTATGTTGCATCATTTCCAAATAATCTCCTTCCACGAATAAAGGACGAACCAATTTGCTGATTTTCCTCATTTGGCTTAAGGAAATTTGCATTACTTTCCTCATCTTCATCATCTTCAAATAAATCGTCAAATGCAGGTTTCACTATATCCAACTGACTCTCATTGGCCAAATCATCACTAAACCAGTTGATTAGGTATTGCATCTCACCAAGCCTGGTTCTGCTATTCTTATTTTCAAGTAAATACTTAATCATCAAATGGATTTTTTCAGAAGTTTCATAACCTACACTAAATACATCATCTCGGTCTTTAAAGCGTCCTTTGTAGGCTTCTCTTTTATTACTAACCGAAATTATTTTAGCATTGCCCAGTAATCCCCTGTGTTTAGCTGTGATTTGTTCTTTTCGTCCACTGATATTGCAAATCCCTAGTTTTTCTTGATTAGCTGTTATAAATGCGATAAAAGATTGGTGTAATGTCTTGTAGCTAGTCACCGATTCGTCCTTGAAACCAGAAAACTGAACAATTGAAAATTCTAAGAAGCATGATGACAAATCAATTGTTTTTTCTTTACCTGTAGAGTCTGTAAAAGTAATTTTTAGACCATCTCTTTGATAAGAGTCATTAAATAACGAATCTAGCACTTGACTTAAAAAATCAGGTTGGAGTATAAAACTCTGAATTTTTGTCAAAAATTCTTTCACTTCACCTTCCTCACAATAATCAATCCACTTAGCCAATTGTTCATGGAAACTATCATATTGTGATTGACCCAAATCTGAAACATAGTATGAAAGCTTATCGACAAGAGGATGCGGAGCAGGGTTCGAGCCTGACCTTGCTACAGAGTCTTCGGTCACTGGGAAAATAATAATTTGATCCTCGGGAAGGATTTCCGCCTTATAAAAACTACTATCCTTGTTTAGTTTTATCGAAATGATATTTTTGCCATTAGACTTCAAGCTTGTATGATATATGGGGAGCAATACAGCATCATTACTGCCCGTTTGTTGATCTACTAAGCCAATTTCCTCAGCCTTTTCATAGGCTTGTAAGAGAGAAGTAAAAAAATCCATCAGTCTCCCCCTTTCTCCATTACTTCATATTCTTCAAATTCATCGTCGACCGATTTTATTTGACCTGGTGTATTAAAGACGTAACTCGATAAAGTATTTTCTATTTCACACTCAGACTGAGGTTTAAATCTAATCACTCCATTTTCCATCACTGTTTTTGTGAAATAGGATTTTAATGGTACATCTTTACTTGTAGGATAGGCGAAAGAATGAAACATAATCCCTAAATCTATCGTCACACCGTTATAGTAAGATGAGGCATTTTCATACTCTCCCTGGCTGATTTCATCTACCAATCCAAAACATTCTCTTGTGCCAAGGAAGACGTCTCTTCGTCCACCTTTTCGGATAGACCGTTCCATAATAGCTTCATGCTTATTTGGCAGCCTGTCCTGGATTAGGTCTTTGCGATTTTCATTCCAGACGAAGTGAAATTTCACCAAATACTCTACATCACTCAGATAAGACACATAGCTCAAATCGGCACTGTAGTCATGCAGCAAGGCACGAATCCCATGGAGTTCTGTCTGAATTTGATTAAGCACTTTTACTTCCGTCACCACATTTGTAAACGTTGGCTTATGGTAGATGCTATCCACGATTCCTTGTAAAGCCTGTCTTGTAGGAACAGAATACGAACTTCTCTCACTTCCGCCCTTAGTGGCAGGATTTGTGAAAAGTGCCCGATCACCACGCACCCTCACATAAAAATTTCTTGATCTGTACAAATTTAGTCTCTCCTTTTCCACTGGTAGTTTGTTGCTATTATTCTAATCTATAACAAGAAACTTGATGATTCTAAGGTGATACCTTTTTTCTTGTCATAATATCCATCAGATAGTATCAAAATTTGACCATTCAAATAGGATTTTGTCGCCTCTAAAATCGGATCGTGTTCACGAACATTGACCGTATATGGTTGCAATTCCTTCAAAAGGGACTTGATAGTTTGATAATCTTCACCAGATGGGTAATCGTATTCACACAACTCTTCCAAAAGGGAAAGTTTTTCTACACTTTCTCCATAAGGAACAAGTACCCCTAAGCTATCATTGTTTATTAGATTCATTTTTGAACCAGCTCTCTTAAAGGCTTGTCTTAATTTTCCTTTTGTTTTTGGTTGGTAAAAATTACAACTTAGGTAATCATAAACTGATTCACCATCATTTTCCAAAGGATAGTCCATGGAATGTTGGTTATTAGCATAATAATATTCAAAGAAATCCCGATTTAAAGCTGAAACTTCAATAGGAGATGCTATTTTATCAAGAATGACTTCTGTAGCATCCTTCTTAGCTTTTATCTCTCTCAGGCGGGAGATATTTTCTTCTTCTCTCATGAGGTTTACTAAAGTCACTTGACCTTTGTCTCGTTTTCCCTCACGATTACACCGTCCACTGGCTTGTACAACTGAGTCAATACCTGCATAAGAGCGAATGACACGCTTAAAGTCAACATCTACTCCTGCTTCAATTAATTGCGTGCTGACACAAATTATAGGTAGGTCCTCTTTTAATTTCTCCTTTATCTCAGAAATAATATCCAATCGATGCTGGGCACACATGCTTGTCGAAAGGTGGTAAATCGGTCGTTCCGTCATATCTTTGAGCAAGCTGTAAAATTTATCAACTGTTTTTTTAGTATTGAAGATAACAAGAGTTGAATCATTATTTTCCAAAACAAAATCTGCTACTTCAGAGAGTCTAGTGTGCCTATTGTTTTCATCAAGCTTTCTTAGTTCCGTTCTTGAGAATACCTCTCTTTCTTCATTAGCCAAGTCAATCATATCAGCAGATTCACCATTTTTTCCTCCATAAGTAAGCATATGCTTTATTGTTGAAGAATCATATGCCGGTTGAGTTGCCGTACAAAGAACTACTGTTGTACTCATCACCTTATTTAAAAATGTCATGGTTAGATTAAATAAAGAAGTAACCTCAATAGGCAAAGACTGGACTTCGTCTAAAACCACCACACTATCAATCAGACTTGAGAAGCGTCTGATATTAGCTGACCTTGTTTTAAATAATGTTTGAAAAAACTGTACCATCGAAGTTAAAACAACTTGGCTATCCCAACTATCAATTAGGTAATCCGACATCAGTGACACCTTTTCATCATTATCAATGGTCTCCCTCACAACATTGGAATGATGCTCTAATACGCCTTCTTCACCAGTTATTTTTCTAATTTCAGACGCATTTTGCTCCAAAACTGATAAGAAAGGGGTCACGTAAAAAAATCGTGATTTGTTCTGATAGACTAATTGATGAAAAGCATACCGCATACTAAGGTTCGTTTTCCCTGCACCCGTCGGTAAATCCAATTTATAAATTCCTGACGAGTCATTTAATCCCCTCTGTTTAATTCGTTCACTGATCTGCAAACGAATTTCATTTAATCGTGTCGTTGGACAACTGAATTCAAGGTATTTCTTTTCAATAGACTCCAAATAGGAATTATTCAGCTTTTTCCTGTCATCCTGGATTAAAGGGTTTACAAGTATACTGTAGGCATTTATCGTATCCAAAATATCCGCATTCTTTAAGATAGACAAATACAATCTGACAAAACAGCCACTATAAAAGTCTTTTTCACTTTTATCTGAGAACGTTAGTTGAGCCCAGGCTTCCTGATAATTGGCATAGGCTTTCAATATCAAATCATTTAAATCAGCATAACCGTAATCGGGAAGTACCTCTTCTAATCTTTGAGCAAAAGGAAGGATATCATTTTGATAGAGTTGCTCCTCAATTCCATCTTTCAATCTCTGTCTTAATTTATTATATCCAAATGAACTTGGATTTATACTTCCATCTGTTAAAGAAATATCATACACTCCATGATGGGCTGAAATCACGTAAGCCAGTATTTCTTGGAAAAGTACCCTTTTTTCTTTCGGTACAGAGGAATCTCTCAGGCATTTTTGTACGTTCGCAAATATGTACCTCGCACCAGCAGATGAATGATCGACATGTTTAGTCGGTGATTTGAGTAACTTATCCTGGAATTCCCTATTTGCTTTACCTAGGTCATGGTACAATCCTACTAAAAAAAGAACATCGCCTTGTCCAATTTTTTCTGCTTCTTCTCTTCCATTTTGGGCTACATTGTATAAGTGGTCTATTAATGATTGTTCCTGACCTAAGTCATTGATATGGGCTATTTTCATTTCTTATCTATCCATATATATAAAGTAAAGCATTAAAACGCTTTCGCTACCTCTATATGTTAACATAATATGAAATTTTTTCAATCTTATCTAATAATCTAAATTTCTAATTTATCCTTATTCAACCTGAGACATATTCATCTACATATCAACTTTTATCTTGTTCATTTTCTGATGCTATTCATCTATCAATAAAGAATTAAAAAATGCAAACAAAAAAACGGCATACTGCCGTTTTTTCATTCGCTGGTTAGCAAACCAAGCGAGCTCATTTTTATAGTGATAATTTCCTATCTCTTAAAAGAATTTCTTAAATGGGATAGCGATCACACCTGCAATAGCAATCACAAAACCGAAGATAAGCACATAGAAAGCTCCGCTATTGTCTTGTGGAGACGCTGGTTTTGGTGCTTCTTGTTTAGTTTCATTTTGACTAGGTTGGTCAGATGAAGCCGGTGTTGTCGGTTGTACTGGAGCTGGCGCTGGAGCAACTGGTTGTTGTGCTGGTGCAGCTGGTTGTTGTGCTGGTGTTGCTGGAGTGGTAGACGTCGTTGTTTGACCATTACCACCATCTGTTGTCACGTTTGTTGTCACGGTTACACTGGTTGGAATAGTGATATCACCAGTTGGTGCTGACGTATTGATGGTGATGGTTGGTGTTACATTGACAGTCACATTGTTATTAGTAACCACAGAAACAGTTGGTGTTGTGACGGTTTGGCTAGTTTGTCCCTTATCTGCCTTGTTATCTTTTGCTTCTTCTTGCTTGGTTTCTTTACCTGGTGTAAAAATTGGTTTTTCAGCTGGCAGTGGTTGATGTTCTTTCAAACTGTTGCCATAGCTATTAAGTTTATCCCAGTCTACGCTACCAAAAGTTTCATTTGGTAAGTGGGCTGTTGCCAAAGTACCAACCGTATCCAGAGTTTTGCTTGACGCATCCCAAATCCAGTCACCTTGTTGAGTCATTTCTGCCAAGACACGTGTGGTATTATCTGGTAGGAATTGTACCAAGAAGCTAGGTGCCCAAGTTGAATTATTGCCCTTACCAGCTACTTCATTACGGTTAGTCATGTAAGCTGTGATGAGCATAGTGTCATCTGACCCATCAACTGGCACAGCGTAGTAAGAGTAGGTTGCTGTCCGCCAGTCAGCCGGTACAGAGGCTGTTAAAACAGCTCCGGAACCATTAAGGGGTTTGTAACCACTTGTGATGTTGTCAGAAACGTATCCCAACATAACCACATTATCGCCAACAACTTCATCCGCTTTTTGCCATGCGTAGTCGTTAGACCCGTGGTTCAAGCGAGATGCCGTAAACATGTAGTACTTGTCTTTTAATTTCACGACATTTGGACGTTCCAACTCATCACTAACCATTGTCGCAGACAAGAGTGGCGTGTAGTATTCCTTAATAGTTGGTGTTTTTTCATCACCTTCCAATTGCAAAATACCAATAGCGGCATTAGACCATGCGGCACGAGTCTTCATGTCTTGGTTGTCCAAGATGCTAAAGAGGCTCTTAGCAGCAAATTCAGCTGTTCCACCGTAGTTAGACAGGTTGTAAATTTGGTTTTCGCCTTGGTAGTTTTCTGTTCCTGTTGAAGCTTCAAAAATCAGGTAACGTTTGCCATCAGTGTCTTGGAAGACATGTGGATCACGCATAGCGATATTATCAATCCCATTACGTGTTGCACGCCATTGGTCATAACTTTGGTAATGGTAACCATCACCACCTTTTGGCGTTAAGACATGGTCGTTTTCAACAGATTTGAGAACAACTTCACCATTTTCAATAGCCAAATTCAAGGTTGCTGTTGCCAACATTTGGTTATTTGAATAGTCATCTGATGTGTCTACATGCGTGTAGTAGAGTTGGATAGAACCATCCGAGTTAACCGCTGCAGAACCTGACCATTGTTGCGTCACCGCATCAACATTGTAACCAAAGATAGCTCCGGCATTTTTCCAATGATCAAAATCGTTATCGCCATATTTATTGTAAAGGAGGTAAAGGTGGTTATCATTAGCATTTGGCACACCCATCATGGCAACAACCAATTGGTAACCATTCCAATCTGAAACGCGTCCTGTTCCCAAATCTTGAACTGGCCAAGAGTCCCATACGTCCAAATCAGCTACTTCACCTGTTTGAGCATCACGTGTCGTTGCCGCTTTCATGTTTTTAATCACATCCGCCTTAAAATATGGGATAGCATAACGTGGGTCTTGAGCAACTAATGTATCTGCCACATCTTGGAACTCACGATAAGTCATTTGGTGACCTGTCGCTGAGGTTTCAGACAAAACAAGTTTGTTTAGAGCTGCTTTTTGATCGTCTGTTAGACTAGCAATGTCAAGGTTGGCTTCCTTAGCAAAAGCATTAGCCAATTGATTAAGACCTGTACCTTCAACATATTCCGTCGTTGACAGGTTTTGTGCTGCTAATTTTTCGACTGTTGATTGCACGCTTGGTGCTTCTGTTGCTGCTGGTGTTGCTGTATCTGTACCTGCTTCAGTAGTTGCAGCGCTAGTCGTCGCAGTTGCAGGCGCTTCTGTCGCTACTGGACTTGTAGCTGGTGTTGCTGTTGCAGCACGATCAGTCGTTGTATCTGCCGCTGTTGTCGTTGCTGGTGCAGTTGTTTCTGTCGTTGCTGCAGTAGCTGGCGTTTCTGTGGTTGTTACTGCCGTACTTGTACTAGTAGCTGGTGCCACAGAAGTCGCAGTTGTCGAAGTGTCGCTAGCCGTATCTGTTGTGACAGTTGTTGATACTGTTGCTTCAGCCGGGTTTGCTTGAACTTGGTCAGCTAAAACAGTCCCTTGAGACAAGAAGGTAAAGCTTCCGACAATGACAGAGGCTGCTCCAATAGTGGAAACTTTACGGATGCTATAACGAGGCCGTTTCGCATGTTGAGGTGTTTTCGATTTGAATGACATAAGATTACCTTCCTTGTAATTTTTACCTTATCTTAACATTGCTTTGTTTTTTTTGGCAAATCTTTTTAGGAAACTTTAAGTTAACTTAAAGATGAAAGCGCTTTATTTTAAATAATATATATGTTTTTGTGTGTTCTCATTGCTTGTCAATAAATATGCTCAATAGGCAATGAAAACTTGTTTTCTTTTTGAGTTTCTCTAGTCAATCGATTATGTTTTTTATTTAATTTTCATGACAAATAAAAAAAACTACTCATTAAATTTTGAGCAGTCTTTTTTCTGTTTTTAAAACGGCATATTTTGATGTAACTATTTTTTCAAGTGATAAGAATAGCTGGCAATCACAATATTTTCATTCCAACGTAAACTTAAACGAATCCGTACCGACATCTGATTATGCAAGATATTTTGCCAGCGCTTGTTAGGGACAAATTTGGGAATCACAACCGTCATGGTCGCATTTTCAGCCTGAGCTTTGTCAGACATGGCTTGAACATAAGCTACAGTAGGTTTTACAATGTCATTATAGCTACTTTGGATATTTTGAAAATTAATTGTTGGGAAATATTCACGAAACTCTCGTTCAACTTCATGATCCTTATGCTGCGTTTCTTTGGTAGAAACATGCATGGCAATGACCTGGTCACCGATACTTGTCGCATAGTTGATGGCGCGGATACTGGCTTGAGTGACATTCCCCACCAGAACCAAAACAGTATTTCCCCCGGTATAGGCGATATTTTTAACTTCGTCTGTCAGACGCAGTTGAGAGGCAACATTGTCATAGTGGCGTTTAATCGAATAAAAGACAGCCATCAAAACACCCACAATCGGGAAGAAAGGCCAAATATCTCCGATTCGTGTCACTAATAAAATGGCAACAATCATATAACAAATAGATGCCCCGATAATATTAGCAATAGATTTGCGTAAAAATCCCCGACCGATAGTCCTCTTCCAATGGACAATCATCCCTGTCTGAGAGAGAGCAAAGGGCACAAAAACACCAATAGTATACAAGGGAATCAGAGCTTCCGTAGACCCTTCAAAGATCAAAAGAAGAATGAGTGAACCTAACGCCAGGGCAATAATCCCATTAGAATACCCTAAACGCTGACCTTTTTCCATAAAAAGGTGTGGCATAAATTTATTTTTTGCCATATTAAAGGATAACATGGGAAAAGCTGAAAAACCAGTATTGGCAGCGACCGCCAAAATCAGGGCAGTCGATAATTGAAACACATAAAAGAAGGCATTTCCCAAAGGAGATTGACCAAAAATTCCTTTAGCAATTTGCGCCAAGGTCGTAACATTTGCAGTCGGCACCAGTCCCATATAGTAATTTAAAAAGGTGATACCAGAAAACATCAAGGCCAACAACAAGGACATAATCCCTAGAGTTTTTGCAGCGTTTTTCTCTTTTGGTTTCTTGAAGAATGGTACAGAGTTTGAAATGGCTTCAACCCCTGTTAGGGAAGCAGAACCACTGGTAAATGCCCTTAAAAGCAAGATAATACTAACATTAGGTACTACTGCGCCGATATGTGCAGTGGCTTGATAGGGAATTTGGCCTGTCGCGATTTTGAAAAAACCAAAACCAATCATAAAAAGAATGGCACCAATGAAAAAGTAGACAGGAACCATCAAAGATTTGGCTGACTCGCTAACACCACGTAAATTAAGGTACATAAGCAATAGCGTTAGAAAGATGGCTATCCCTAAATTCCATGGTGCTAGAGCTGGAAAGGCTGATGTAATAGCGTCTGCACCAGAAGAGACAGAGACAGCTACTGTCAACATATAATCAATCAAGAGACTTCCACCAGCAATTAGCCCTAAACTCGGATTGAGGTTTTCTGTTGTCACCACATATGCCCCACCCCCCTGGGGATAGGCGTGAATCACCTGTTGATAAGAAATTGTCAAACTGGCTAAAAGGAGCAAGACAATCAAGCCAATGGGCAAGGACCACCATATGGCAGCTGATGACACCGCCGTCAAAACTAAAATGACTTGTTGTGGCCCATAGGCAATAGAAGATAAAGCGTCACTCGATAACATAGCGAGCGCCTGTGTCTTCCCTAACAGATGACCTTCATCATCACGATCTGTGGCTAATGGTTTTCCCAATAAGAGTAACTTTAATTTTTCAATCACACGCATGTCTCCTTAGGTTATCTGGTAAAATGTGCATAATAGTAGCATTATAGTCCTAATTTAAAATTTTGACAAGTCGTCCGAAGGTGGCCGGTAACGCTTTAGGCTAAACTGATCAGGCACAGGGTCTGCTCCGCCTGTCGTCCAAGGGTGGCACCGTAAGATACGAGCCACTCCCATGACGAATCCTCTTAATCCATGTTTTGTCACTGCTTGCGCCATATATTCCGAACAGCTCGGCTGATAGCGACATGAAGCAGGTAAAAAAGGGGATATCCCCTTTTGATACAGTCTAACAAAAAATAAAATGATTGTTTTCATGATCCTTTGGCTAACGCATGCAGTTGACTAACTTCTTTTTTAGAGAGTTTCCGGTATTGACCAACTGGTAAGCCTTCTAAATCCAAATGACCAAATCGGATCCGTGCCAATTTATCCACCGGAAGTCCAACCGCATCAAACATTTTTTTGACCTGGTGATTTCGTCCCTCGTGGATAGTCAACTCGACAACAGACCGATTTTTATCACGGTCGACACGAACAATATGATAGGTCGCAGGTTTAGTTTTTTTCCCATCTATCACAACACCGCGTGTCAGGGGACGCAGATTTTCCTTATTGGCAAGACCAGACAAACGAGCACGATAAACTTTGTCTACTTCATGTTTAGGATGCATCATCTGATCTGCAAAATCTCCATCATTGGTCAAGAGCAAGATACCAGTGGTATCCCAATCTAGGCGTCCGATAGGGTAGATTCTAGCTGAAACATCAGATAAGAGTTCACGAACCGTTTTGCGCCCTTTGTCATCTGAGACACTAGAAATGACACCTCGAGGTTTATTCAGAAGGTAGTATACTTTTTCCTCGTTGTAGATAGGCTGACCAGCAACTTCAACATTATCACCAGATGATACCTGAGTGGCCAAATCCGTTACGAGCTGACCATTGATAGTCACCTGACCTTGTCGTATGAGTTCCTCGGCCTTACGCCGACTCGCCACACCAGCGTGGGCAATGAATTTATTAATACGCATCTGTTTCTTCCTCTTCAAATAAAACCTGCTGGCTATCTTCATCCAACACTAAACTACTCGCATCAACAAGCTCATCTAGGCTATTTATTCCTAAATAATCCAGAAAGTAATCCGTCGTTGTGTACAGATTTGGACGACCCAAAGTCTCCTTTTTACCAGCCTCTTGAATCAGGCGTAAAGCAACTAGTTTTGCAATCGCTCCACTGGAATTAACCCCTCGAATGTCGTCGACATCTGCTCGCGTCACGGGCTGACGATAGGCAATAATCGCTAACGTTTCTAAGGCAGCCCTTGATAAACTCTGATTGATAGGGGAATTAGAAAACTTTTGTAGCAAGGGGGCAAAAGTGTCTTTGGTAACCAACTTATACGTTGAAGCTGATTCCATCAAAGAAAAGGCAGAGTTGGTATCCGCTTGATATTTCTCGGCTAGACTTTCTAAGGATTGGACCAAACCTGTCGGTGGCAGATCCAATATCTCAGCTAGCTGACGTAGGGATAGCCCCTCTTCACCGGCCACATATAAAAGAGCTTCAATCTGAGCCATGGGTGTCATGAGACGCCTCCACCTTTCTGAGCAATATTGAGTCACCTACTTGCTGGGCATACAAGTACTGCCGCTTCACCAACTCCAGTGTTGCTAAAAATAAGGTAATCATTTCATCCTTACTATGACAAACGTCAAAGAGAGCTTCCAACTGCAGTTCGTGGCTTTCTTGCATAGCTTCTTCTAGACGCTTCATCATGTCTTCAATGCGAAAACTTTCGCGCGCAATTGCCGTGTGACTGTTCGTCAAGACCTCCTGCTTTTGTGCCATCACCTTTGAAAAAGCCATGAAAATATCGAGGACACTCTTATCATGGTTGAGAGAAACGTCTTCTGAAATCAGTTCTGTTTTTGGTTTGGCATAACACTTAGCACGGTCTTGGTGTTGTTGCTCCATTTGTTCAGATAGGAGCTTATATTTACGGTAAGCTTCAATTTGATTTAAGAGGGCTAATTCTGGATCTTCTTCAACGAGGTCAACCGCCTCAACGACTGTTGGCAAGAGTTTGCGACTCTTGATGAGCATGAGTTGACTCGCCATAAGCATATAATCCCCTGCCACTTCTAACTTCATTGCTTGTAAACCAGCAATATAAACGAGATATTGTTCAATGACTTCCGTAATGGGAACATCATAAATATCCACCTTATATTGGGAGACTAAATGCAGAAGAAGATCCAAAGGACCTTCAAAATCTTTCAGCTTAATATCCATTACTTAAGGTAATATTTTTCAATCGTAATCGGTGATTTCAAACCTAAACGGCGGCCTAACTCATGGATATCCACGCCTTCTTCAACACAGCGTAAAATATATTGTTCACGCAATTCTTGCGCTGTCATTGGATGGATACCCAATGTTTTTTGGTAACTAGAAATGTGCGTAAAGAACCATTGACGAGAATAGCGTGTGCCTGATTTTTCAAAATAATAGGTTTTGTGATTCTCAGGAATTTCCATACGAGCTAAGAGAGGTTCCGTCAGGTTGAGCACTCTAACTTTTCCACGCGTTTCGACAATTAAGGTTTTAAAGTCTAGGTCAACATTTTTAACTTGAATGGTCAAAATTTCTGTCGGCGTCAATCCAAGTTCTAAAACAAATAAGATCAACAATTGTCCTAATTTGTCTTCGTTGTCCTTGTAATAAATTGACGTATCCTGTTTCTCAGGTAGACTGTCACTTTTTGGCAATCGAATCACGTCCGGCAAGTTAAATAACTCGCTAACAATTCCTTTTCTAAACAGATAAACCAAGTACTGGTTAACTGTTGAGCGTTTTCTACGAGCCGCAGAAGGTTTAAAGCTGTCTAAATTTTTTTCAAAGGCACGGACTTTCGCTGAGCTCAGTTCTTCGGGATCACCAGTCTCACGCTCGAAGGCTAGTAAATCATATCGGTAAGAACTTTGAGAGTTTTCAGCTAGTTGTTTTTCATGTATAAATTCTTCAATGTAAGACGTCATTGTTTTATTCTCCTTTTACAGTATGCAAGAGTGCATTCATAACTTTTAATAAAGATTTTCGAGTAATGATACCAAGTAAGCGGTCAGATGCATCCAAAACAGGTAAAAATGGAGCATCAACCATCTTATGCATCAATTCTTCAAGCGGGTAATTTTCCTTAAGGGTCTCCAATTGTTTATTGACCATCAGTGCAATATCCATACTCGCCAGTTGCTCCTGACTAAGATGATGTTTCTTTTGGTAACGGATAATGTCAGTGGTAGCAATAGTTCCCAAATAGATCTTGTCCTTTGAAATCACCGGCACTCGACTATAGCCAACGTTGGCAAGTAGTAACATGACGTGTTCCACATTGTGTGTATCAATAAAAAGCGCTAAGTCTTCTACTGGTGTCATCAGATTACCACGTCTTTTTTGGATAAAATCTTCAAATTCCGATTGGATCATCGTGTAAATTCCTTAGTTAGAGTCTGATATTCTTGATGGTCTCGATTATAATAACGTACCGTGATAGTCGACTCTGTTACCGTCACGAGGGCATAAAGTTTTTCAGTAATCTCACCACGAGGTTGAGTAACACTGCCTGGATTAATGAAAATGGTCTTGCCATTAGGCCAGGCGGCTGGAACATGAAGGTGACCATATAAACAAAGATCAGCATCGGCTTGCTGAGCGAATAAATCTAAACGCTCCCAGCCAAAGTTAATGCCATAAAGGTGACCGTGCGTTTGCGCAATGGTCACATCGCCATAGGTCACAACATTTGTAGGTGGGTAGGGACCTTCCCAATCACAGTTGCCTTCAACCACATGAATACCAGACCAGATAGGATCACTAGCAGGGAGTTCAGAATCCCCATTGTGAAACATTGCAGTCACCTGCCCTTGATATTTTCTTTTTAGTTCTTCAACGATTGTACGATCCCCGTGAGAATCACTCATCACTAAGAATGTTTGGCTTGCCATGCTGGAAAGACCTCCATTAAACGCTTAACCGCCTGACCACGGTGAGATTGCTGGTTCTTTTGTGCTGGTTCTAATTCTGCAGCGGTTTTATCAGTCCCTGCGACCAGAAAGATCGGGTCATATCCAAAGCCACCTTCACCTTTGGGGGCGAAAGCTATGGTCCCCGGCCAATCTGCTTCAACTACTAGACTATCTACGCCTGGTTTCGCAACGACTAATGTGGTGTGAAAGTGAGCAGAGCGTTTGTCGCGATCAATAACCGTCGCCAGCTCATGCAATAGTTTTGCTATGTTTTCGTCGTCTGTAGCATCATTTCCTGCAAACCGTGCTGACCAGACACCTGGTAGGCCACCCAAAACATCAACCGCCAAACCTGAATCATCTGCCAAAACCATTTGACCCGTCAATTCCGAAATGGTTTCTGCCTTGAGACGAGCATTTTCTTCAAATGTCATGCCGGTCTCAGCCACCTCAGGTAGGTCTGGATAGGCATTGAGATTTTCCACTTCGTATCCCATAGCCCCAAAAAGTTCTGCAAATTCTTTGGTTTTTCCTTCATTACGCGTGGCAATCAACAGTTTTTGAGGTAGAGAGTTTTCTAGACCAGAAGGGGCTTCTGTAGCAAAGGCCAATACTAGTTTCCCCTCTTTTGTCACATGACCAAGGCCATCCTTTTCGGCATAAGTAAAGGTATGATCTGTGATTTGTGTTAACAGTTGACTCAGAGCAGAAAAGTAATCTAGACGTTCCCCATAAGTAGCCACAAAAAGTTGACCCGTCTGGTCAGCCAGCAAAGCCTGCGTCAGTGCCAGTTCCTTATCAGACAATTGATTTGAAAATTGCATGACTTGACAGGAAAGTTCACACTCCTGGAAGAAAAGATGGGCTTGCCCCACCTGGATAGCTAAGGGTTTGTTCATAAGTCAACATGCTCCACTTGTAGTGGCCGGTTGAGCCAGTGTTCTCCCACCGCTTTGAAGCGCTCCACATTAGCTGTGGTGTAAAAGCGATGATGGAGAACTTGATTTGACCGGTCGTGATTGATTTGAAAATAATTAAGTAAGACACTGATATCTCGGACACACTCCGCACCACTATCAATCAGCGTGACATCATCTCCCATGGCATTTTGAATAATCGGTGCCAATAAGGGGTAGTGTGTGCAGCCTAAGACCAAGGTGTCAATTCGTCCTACTAAAGGTGCCAACTGCTCGTACACAATTTTTTTTGCCACACTAGAACCCATTTGATTGGATTCTACTAGAGGAACGAAGCGCGGGCAAGCTAAACTTGTTACCTGCATTTCTGGGGCTAGCCGTGTGATGCTACGGTTATAAATATCCGACTTAATCGTCATTGGCGTTGCAATCACACCAATCTGGTTGGTGCGTGTTGCTTTAATAGCCGCACTAGCACCTGGCAATATCACTCCTAATACTGGAATATCTAGAGCCTCTTTCACTTCTTCCCAAGCTACGGCAGTGGCAGTGTTGCAGGCGTAAACAATCATTTTTACGTTCTGTGCCTGCAAAAAACGTACCATTTGCCAAGTATAGTCTCGAATTTGTTCTGCAGGGCGTGGCCCAAAAGGAGCCCTGGCCTGATCGCCAATATAAACTACTTCTTCATGAGGCAGTTGTCGTAGCATTTCTTTGACTACGGTCAGACCTCCAACACCAGAGTCCAGAAAGCCAATAGGTCTATTGTCCATTGTCTTATCCTAGAAATAGGGGTCTCGCCCCCGTCTTCCTTATTTTTTCTTTTTGCTTTGCTCAGCTTTAGACTGTTTTACAAGCTGGCGGTAAGTTTGTTGAATTTTTGCTTCGCTAGGTTTTTGCCCCATCTGACGCATCATCGTTGCCAAGATTTCAGGGGTCAAGATAGGATTTTCAGATACTTGCTTTTCAAATTGTTTACGAGCAAGGTAAATTCCCAAGACTGTCCCAGCCAAAACACCGATAATAATCAACAAAATCCAAATAACAACTGACATGTTTGTTATAATTCTCCTTTAACACATAATACCTTCCAATTCTATCATATTTTTAACGCAATTGAAAGCTTTTTAATCAATAAATGTATGGGCTTACAGCCCTGGTCACTTTTCATAAGGTGAATGGGTCTTACCCTGTGCTAGTGCTTGACTTTCTGGTAGACTAATGACCCGATTTTGGTTAGTTCTTGAAGGCATCTGCTGACGATCATACCAGTAAACTTTTGACCGCCCTTTATTTGCGACATAAACAATAGGATCTTGCTGACTATCTCCAACTGCTTTTTCATTCATTATGCGTGATTGAGCCCGCCCTGTTTGGTAATCAATACTGGCATTGGGACTACTATTTTCCAGAATAACTTGAGTCATTCCCTCAGCCGTCTGCGTTTCAAGAGGGCTACCAAAAGTAATAGTCTGCATAGCCCCATTCGCATTGAGACCAACAAAACGAAGACGTATCTGCCTGGGGATAAGCTCGCTACCTTTGTAGATGGGACTGACTTCGTAGTCTAACCAATCATTTGGATGCTGGGCAAGCCAATCATCCAATCGGTTCTCATAATAAAGCATGCTGTTGCTATTACTATCATCCATCCCCCGATAGTTACCAGCATTGAGCCAATTAGTCATTGGAACCAGGTTACGACGCTCACTATTTAGCCCACTAAATTGGTAACCGACCAGATGCCCTCGGCTCATCAACCAAGCTTTTTGACTGCCATCCCCATAGGGTAATTTGTAATTATGCCAACCAACGGGATCAACGGTTATGCGACTGGCACGTTTTTGACGGGGTTCATCCCGTTCTCGTAATTGGATATGGGCACCTTGAGCGCGACCTAGGTGATCGACAGGCTCAAGAACAAGGGCCTTTTTTCCCGTGAAAACCAAGGTCCCATGAGGTGTTCTATCGACTTGCGTTTGCCAACCAGACAGATCGGAATCTCTTTGGGAGGGGCTTAACCAAAACACTCCCCCAAAACACAAAAGCAGTAAGAGAACTGTTATGCTGACTGCTCTAAAGAGTTGGGGAGAATGTTGCTTTTTACTAACCATTATATCGTTTTCCTTCATTATAATATCATTTTCTGTGTTGTTTTTTCCTAATTCCCTAGATTTTTCGTTTTTGGTACAATAAAACTATGTTAGATTTAACTCAATATGGTATCGATATGTGGGATGATGCCACCATTATTTCTTTTCGAAAAACGTTGCTAGCTTGGTATGATCGTGAAAAACGTGACTTGCCCTGGCGTAAAACAAAAGACCCTTATGCCATCTGGATTTCTGAAATCATGCTCCAACAAACCCAAGTGTCCACGGTTATTCCCTATTACGAACGGTTTTTAGCCTGGTTCCCAAGTATCCAGGATTTGGCGAGTGCCCCAGAAGACAAGCTTCTCAAGGCCTGGGAAGGTCTGGGCTACTACTCTCGTGTCCGTAATATGCAGGTTGCAGCTCAGCAGATCGTAGCAGACTTTAACGGCGTCTTCCCAGACAGTCACGCCGATATTCTTAGTCTAAAAGGCATCGGCCCTTACACAGCGGGTGCTATTGCGTCTATCGCCTTCAACCTTCCTGAACCGGCTGTTGATGGTAATGTCATGCGCGTTATGGCGAGACTGTTCGAGGTTGATTACGACATTGGTGACCCTAAGAATCGCAAGATTTTTCAAGCCATCATGGAAAAACTGATTGATCCAGAACATCCGGGTGACTTTAATCAGGCTTTAATGGATCTCGGTGCTGATCTTGAATCAGCTAAAAATCCGCGCCCCCATCTCTCACCCATTCGCGCATTTAACGCAGCTTACTTACATGACAGCTATGATCGCTATCCCATCAAACTCCCCAAGAAAAAACCGCGTCCTCTAACCTGGGTAGCGCTTGTTCTAAAAAATGAACAAGGTGCCTTTCTCTTAGAAAAAAATCAAACCAAGGGGCTCTTGTCAGGTTTTTGGAGTTTTCCTCTCCTGGAAATACCTGACACACCTGACGACACCATCATTGCCCAACTCTTCAAAAGCCACTATCCTTGTCAGGTACGACTGACAAGTCAAACATTCGCTCCTGTCACTCATACTTTCAGCCATCAAAAATGGACTATCACCCTGCGAGAAGCACAGCTGATGCAGGAGACCGCATCCCTACCTGAAAATTTGGTCTGGGTAGCACCTCAAGACTTCATCAACCTGCCCATGGCCACACCCCAAAAGAAAATGTTGGCAAGTTTTTTAGCTAACCAAGAAGAAAACTAAAAGTCTGGCCAGAAGATGGCCTTTTACCTCACTCAGACGTACCTGGATTAGTTTCACTGGAAGAGCTCTCCGACGAGTAAATGTCCTTGACAATATCGGCCAGACTGCTGTCTCTCATACTTTGAGAATAATTATAATACTCTATGACATTGCTGATATCAATCTTCTGAGGCTTGGGCGCTGGCTTACGACTACCAAAGTCGACATAGGCCAGACATAAAATAAGCAAGAGGGCGCAGAAAGCCCAAAGTGTGTCACCGACGGGGAAAGGTGCGCCCTTGCTTTTGAGTGACGTCCATTCTGGATGCTCCTTGGCTAAGGACTTTACCTTGGCCACACTGGGATAGACCAGGAAAAGGTAACCCCAAGCAAGAAAAAAAGCGTAACTATGAAGCACAGCTCTACTATGATTAACCCTAACCTGTGATCCTGGATAACCCTGTGTCGCCATATAGATCTCTAAAAAGCCAGCTCCAATGATCAAAAGCACAGTTACCATCAGCTCAAAATTGACCAATTTTCGTAGCCCCAGATAAAGTTGTTTGCTTTCATTTTGTGGGGACATTTTCAATTTTTTCCCCCATCTCAAGCCTCAGCTTCTGCCAATGCTTTCAAGACCTGGTAAAAGTCGGGCTGCTGGCGTTTGAGATTGACAAAACGCCCCTCTTCATCTAGGAAACTGTGCTGAGATGTCGCTTGACAAACTAGACTATCGTCAGCCACATTGACCATCTCGTAGGCTAGGGTCAAGCGAGCCGCCTTGACTGACTTTACACGTACGGATATTGCAATCTTATCCATAAAGGTCGTGGTCGCCAGGTAACGGGCCTCTACAGCCGTTACTGGGGAAATAATGCCGATAGCTTCCAGACAGTCATAAGGAAAGCCAATCTGGGCTAGGAGGTCACTTCTGGCTTCCTCCATCCAGCGAATATAGTTTGAGTGGTGGGTAATCCCCATCCGATCGGTTTCATAATAGTGTACTTGGTGCTGATATCTGTGCATGACACCCTCCTTTTTTATATTATAGCAAATGACAAGGCCCCTTGCCCGCCTATGCCCATAAAGCGTCAAAAAACCACCCCGAGGGGTGGTTTTCTCTAATCAATTAAGAATTTTTGATCCGGGGTTTTGGACAAATATTTCCGTTTTTGCGGTTGTGACCAGATGGCATCAAAATCAATGTCATCAGCAAAACGGGAATTATAGTCCACGAAGAGTTTTTCTTTTTTGGTGTCCCAGCCACGCGCAATGTCGTGGAAATAGGTGTTGTTGCGGAAGGCTGGAATCTCATAGAGATCACGCGCATAACCCCAAATATTTGGATATTCTGAAATTCGTTTTTTAATAGGACCAAGATTGCGATAATAATGCGTGTCAAAACGCGCCAAGGTGACAAAGAAACGAACATCTGAATCAGTGACATAATCACCGAAAAGGAAGCGATTTGTTTTAAGACGTTCTTCTAAAACATCCAAGGTCGTAAAGAAATCATCAAAAGCCTCATCATAAGCTACGATGGATTGGGCGAACATCATGCGATACACCCCATTATTGACAAATGGAAAGAGCACATTGTCGTTGAGGTTATCAATGTCTTGACGCAATTCCTCAGGATAAAGATTAGGTGCCCCCTCCTTGTGGTAGGGTTTAAAAGCCGTTTCGAAATAATTGGTCAAACGGTGGTAATCATTATTGGCCACCTCATAAGTATCCAAATCCACCAGTGCTGGAACCGTGGAACGACCTGTGTAGTCTGGGTCTGCACGGTAGTAGAACTCCGCTAAATATTCGGCTCCTGTTTCGGGATCTCTTAAATCATCATTGTAGACAAATTCCCAGCCGTATTTGCGGCGCTCAGGGTCCTCGGTATGACCAACCTGGTTGACAGAAATAACATCCTCTAAGCCCAGTAACTCACGAACAATAGAGGCGCGGTTGGACCAGTGACAGCCTCGAGCCCAAAAGAGGCGATATTTCCCAGGCTGAGCCTTGAGTTGACCTTCTCCCTCACCAAATGGCGTAGTGAAGCGATTGGGTTGCCGTTGAAAGGCACCGCGTTCATCAATTTCCGTTTTTGTCTCAACAGGACGTACTTTAATGGTGACAGGTTTGATATCTTTTTTAGGCATAGGTACTCCTTTTAGCTATTGGTAAAGGTCTGTGTGTCACGACCGTGTGGAATTTCCCAACCAGAAAGGTCGGGTCCTTTGGGCAGAATTTGGTGGGGATTGATGGTGGCACTCAGATGGTAATGTTTTTTGATATGATCAAAATGTGTCGTTTCCTTAAAAGCTGGTTGCTGATAGAGGTCACGCGCATAGGCCCAAAGATTGGGAAAATCAACCAAACGATTGCGGTTAGTGTTAAAACCGTTATAATAAGCAACATCAAGACGGACCAAGGTCACATAGAGGCGGATATCCGAATCCGTAATCCGGTCACCAAAGAGATAACGCGAGTGGCCTAGCCGTTCCTCTAGTTCATCCAGGCGGTCAAAGAGTCTATCATAGGCAGCTTCATAAGCAACTTGGCTAGTCGCAAACCCCGCCTTATAGACGCCATTGTTGATGTCCTGATAAATGATGGCATTAAGTGCATCAATGTCCTGCCGCAAAGCTTCTGGGTAAAGGTCTGGTGCGCCTGGCTTGTGCAGGTCAGACCAGGCGATTTCCCAGTGACGGAGGAGATTAAGAAAATCGTTGTTGACAACCTTACCTGTCTCTAAGTCCACGACCGCTGGCACGGTGAAACGTCCCTGATAGTCTGGATCCGTAGCCAGGTAAAGATCACTCAGATAAGGAACACCTAGCACAGGGTCGCGGTCTCCTGAATCCAGGCTAAAAGCCCAATCTGTACGCTCAATCTTAGGCCGTACGGGATTAACAATCCCAACAGACACCTTGTCCTCCAACCCTAAGAGTTTAAGGGCAATCAGTTGTCTATGCGCCCAGGGACAAGCATAGGAAGCAATCAAGCGGTAGCGACCAGCCTCTACAGGTAACTCTCCCTCATCCTTACCAAAGGGTGTCACAAATCGGGTCTGCTGTCGCCTGAAATTTCCTTGAGCGTCTACTTCCTTTTTAACATAATCTGTCGGCATAAGGCCTCCTTCTTGTCACTCAATAGCGACCAACTTCACTCTCAAAACGGTAACCCTCTGGTAGAAAGAAACCTTCGTCTTCCATCCAGCGAAAGCCCTCGCTAGTCGCGTCCCCAAAATGGGCAAATGCGGTTTTATTACGACGAAATCCATAATGCTCATAAAGCGTTAAGGTCTGTGGATGGGTGTAGAGAATAATATTTTGCCCTTTTAGTTTGTCAAGTAACGTTGTAATTAGGGTGTGGCCGACGTGCTGACCTTGATAATCAGGATCCACAGCAACATTGTAAATAGCCGCCTGCGTGTAACCATCACTCAAGGCACGGCCGACACCAATGACACGCTCCTTGTCCTTGATAAAAAGGGTCACATCCGAGTTTTTAAAAACCTTCTCCTGCATATCAGCATCATGATGGGAACTCAAGCCTGCCTTATGCAGGACATCCGCCACCTGCTGGTAGTCCACCTTGTTCGGGTCTGTTTCAATCGTATAGGGAAATGTCATAGAACCTCCTAGCCTTTAAGAGAGGGCGAATAATCCGCTCCGAAATATTTTTCATTGATTTTTTTGGACGTGCCATCGGCAATCACTTCTTTGAGGGCCTTATTGACATCTTTTTGAAGTTTCGTTTCCCCCTTAGCAAAAATCAAGTAACTATAGGGTTCGGCCAGAAGTTCTGACTCCAAATCGCCAGAGACCTCTTTGCCAATCAAATCCATTTGGTATTCCTTTTGGTAATACTCAAACATAGGCTTATCCATGACAAGGAAATCATACTTGCCAGAAGCAACCCCTTCTAACTGAGCTTTTAAGTCTTCTTGAGAATAATTAAGTTGGATTGGCTTGTCCGCATGGGCCTTGTTATAACTTTCGATAGCCGTCGTCGAATTGACACCTGCAGAACCTACCGTTGAAAGTCCCGCTAAATCTGTCCAGCTATTGGCTGATTTAGCTAGTTGGCTTCCTTTTTTGAAAATAACAACATAGGAGTTTTTGAAGATAGGGTCGCTAAAGAGATAGTTTTTCTCACGCTCAGCATTTTTAGCGAAATTATTAACACCAATCTGGTAACGACCTGATGTCAAACCAGAGAAAATGGATGGAAATTCTGTTTTAACAATCTTCAATTTGTATTGGGGCAATTTGTCAAAGACTGCTTTGAGAAGTTCGATGTTGTGGCCAGTCAGTTGTCCTTTTTCGACAAAACTAAACGGTTTAGGGCTCCCACCTGTTGCTGCAACAACCTCTGTTTTAGGGCCATCCGCTTTGTCTGAACCTTTCCCTTGCAAGGCTTGACTACCAAAAATCACTAGACCAAGGACAACCACACCTGACACCAGGCCTATCACCTTTTTGTTAAAACCCATGTTATCTCCTTTTCATATGCGATTGTTTCCATCCTATCACACCGATTACCCTTTGCCTAATCTATCTTTTTTATGGCTAGGTATCATTTTTTCTGATACCCACACGTCTAGTATTTTACAGAACTTTGCCGTAAGATAGAGGTAATATAAGGAGGTCAACCCCTATGGACTGGAAAACAATTATCCGACCCTATCAAAATAAATTATTAGCAGATTTAGAGGGTCTTCTACGCATTCCCTCGGTCAAGGATGAAAGAAGCGCGTCTTTGAGCGCACCTTTTGGCCAGGGCATCGATCAGGCCCTAGACTATATGTTAGCCCTAGGTGAGCGTGAAGGCTTTAAGGCTAAAAATGTTGACCATTATGCTGGCCATCTGGAGTTGGGACAGGGGCAGGAAACCTTGGGTATTCTCAGCCACCTGGACGTGGTGCCAGCCGATCCCGAACAGTGGGAGACTGACCCCTTTGACCCTGTCATTTGCGACGGCAAACTTTATGCCCGTGGTGCTCTCGATGATAAAGGGCCAAGTCTCATGGCTTTTTATGCGGTCAAAATATTAAATGACCTTGGCTTCACTTGGAACAAAACTATTCGACTGATCTACGGTACAGATGAAGAAAATGATTGGAAGGGGGTGACGCATTACTTCCAAAAAGAACCCATGCCCGACTATGGCATCGTTCCCGATGGGATTTTCCCTATGATTTACGCTGAAAAAGGCGTAGTCAACCTTAGCTTGAAGAAAGTTTGGCAACCAGAAACCATTCTTTCCTTTCACTCAGGTTCCGCCTACAATGTTGTCCCTGACCAAGCTCAAGTCACTCTGGATTGGGACGAGGACTTGACCGAGGCCTTTACAGCCTTTCTAGACACTGAACCTGTCACCGGAACGATTTCACGAACTCCCCAAGGGTATCAAGAACTAACGATTATCGGAAAAACAGCACATGCTGCAGGTCCTGAACAAGGTCTTAATGCCGCCCTCTACCTCTGGCATTTTTTGACTCGTCTTGATTTCCCCCAATCAACCAAAACGAGTTTTCAGCAATTAGACGACGCTTTCTTTAACCAAACCAGTGGTCAAGCTTTAGGATTGGCTGCCAAAGATGATGAACTGGGTGCTACCACTCTCAATTTGGCGCAAGTTCATTGGCATAGTGGCCAACTTGAAATCAGTATCAATTGGCGTTATCCTGCGAGCTACGATTTTCAGAAGGCTTATCAAAATCTAGAAAACTGGGGAAACTCCAAGGGCTTCACATTTTCCATCATTTCCCATAAACAACCAAGCCATACAGACACACTAGATCCCGATACCCAAATTCTCCTAGAAACCTATCGTAAACACACCGGCGATACGACGCCTCCTCTTGCCATCGGTGGCATTACCTACGGTCGTGTCTTTGACCGTGGCATCACCTTTGGCCCTGCTTTTCTCGGAAAACCAGCTACCCTCCACCAACCTAACGAATACATTGAACTCGAGGACCTCTGGAAAGCTCTTGAAATTTACTGCGATGCCCTTTATCAACTCGCCACACTGGAGGGCTCCAAAACGACAGAATCAATTTAACGCCATCCCAACAGCTAGCTAGCCACTGGCTAGCTGTTGAGGTGTTTTTTTATTTGAGATATCGTCTGATTTTCGCAACAAAAAAGAGAACGCATTAGCGTTCTCTTTTAGATTATGTTTTGGCCTTCTTATCGTTTAGCCAACCTTTTGCGCTTGTTTCTTAGCGTTAATATACTCAACCAAAGCGACTGTCAAATCATACCGCATAAAGGGTGTGATCAAGTAAATCCCATTAAAATGTTCTAGGGCTTGATCAATCAAAGCCTTGCTTTCATCCAAAGCGATTTGCTGACAAGCTTCCTTGTCTTCTTTTTTAGCTTCCAATCTTTCTAAGAAAGACTCACTCAACTGAATGCCGGGAACCTCGTTATGAAGGAAAATCGCATTATTATAGCTCGTGATTGGCATAATTCCTACAAAAAATGGGGTATCATAAGGTTCGGTAACCTTAGCTAGGTCTTTGATAATCTCACCACTAAAGACCGGTTGCGTGATGAAATAATCTGCTCCTGAGGCTATCTTACGTTCGATGAGACGACCAGTTCGTGACAGATTTTTCACATTGGGGTTAAAGGCAGCGGCTGCGGTAAAGTTCGTCGCTTTTTTAAGACTAGCGCCACTGTATCCTTTTCCCTTATTGAGCTGTTTAATCAGTTCTAATAACTTAAAACTATTGGCGTCGTAGACACTGGTTGCTCCTGGGAAATCACCCATCTTTGAAGGGTCACCTGTAATAGCTAAAACATTGTCAAAACCAAGTACATCCATTCCCAAAAGACGCGATTGGAGGCCAATCATATTATGATCACGGCAAGCCATATGTAGCAAAAACGGTGTATCAATCTCATTTTTGAGACTAGCTGCTAAACTCAGATTGCAAATCCGTGTCCGCGCCAAAGAATTATCCGCTAAAGTGATGGCTGACACCCCACTTTGATCCAAGGCCTTGACCCCTTGCGTAAAGGCTGAAATATCCAGATGTTTTGGTGGATCCAACTCAGCAATGACGGTAATGTCTTTTTTGACTTTATCCACCAGGGTATGTCCACGATGGGCGCTGGCGATCAATTCATCTGGTGAGGGAAGAGGCGTAATGACCTTGCGTTTGACGGGTTCTAGGCCACGAATGGAACGCTTGATGGCACGAATATGATCGGGCGTTGTGCCACAACAGCCACCAATAATACGAGCGCCTTCATCCACCAAGAGCTTGGCTGATTGACCAAAATAATCCGCATTGGAGCTAAAGCTGTAAGCTCCATCATCCTGAATGGCTAACAGACTAGCATTGGGATAGACACTCAGATAGGATTGGGCAAAGAGAGGTACTTGCTTAAGTGATTGAATCATGTGGTAAGGTCCTAAGTGGCAATTCAAGCCCACCACATCGGCACCCAACATGACCAGTTGACTCATGACTTCTACCAAAGGCTGGCCATTTTCCAAAATGCCTGCTTCATGTAGCGATAAATTGGCTACGATTGGCAAATCGGTCAAGGGACGTACAGCCTTGATGACTGCTAAAAGTTCCTCAGGGTCATAATAGGTCTCAAAGAGAAGCCCATCTAGCTGATTGCCTGCTGTCAAAAAGCCAACTTGTTCCAAAGTTTCAGCAATGATTTCATCTAGCGTCAAGTCGCATTGGCGCAGGCCACGAGAGGCACCGATGGTTCCAAGGACAAAGGTATCCTTCCCAGCCACTTCCCGGGCAAGCGTTACGCCTGCTCGATTAATGGCTTCGGCATCTTGGTCAAAGCCGTACTGCTTGAGACGATGGCGTTTTGCCGCATAGGTATTGGTTTGGATAATATCGGCACCAGCCTTAATATAGGCTTGGTGAACTCTTTTGACCTCTTCAGGCCGAGAGATATTATAACTTTCATAACAGTTATCCAAACCATTGGCATACAAAAGTGTGCCCATAGCCCCATCGGCTACCAAAACTTCATTGGCTAAACGTTCTAATAAACCTGGCATAGGCACCTTCCTTTTGTCTTATTTACCGAATTTTTTACGCACATCTTTGGTTGCTTGAACCAAAACTTCCAACGCAGCAATGGTTTCTGGTTCGCGACGGGTCTTCAAACCACAGTCAGGGTTAACCCAGAATTGTTCCAAATCCAACTGGTTGAGTGGGCGTTCAATATTTTTAACGACTTCTTCTTTAGTCGGCACCCGTGGTGAATGAATGTCATAAACACCCAAACCAATGCCCAACGGGTAAACCGCTGTTTCAAAGGACTCGATAATATCGCCATGGCTACGACTGGTTTCGATGGAAATAACGTCTGCATCCAAATCACGGATAGAATCAATGATTTCATCGAATTTAGAATAACACATGTGTGTATGAATTTGCGTATCATCCTTGACAGATGAAGTGGCCACACGAAAGGCGTGTACTGCATCGTCAAGATAAGCTTTTTGTTTTGCTTTACGCAATGGTAACCCTTCGCGCAAGGCTGCTTCGTCCACCTGGATAATGGCAATGCCCGCATCCTCAAGAAGTTTGATCTCATCTTTAATGGCTAAACCAATTTGATTAAAGAGTTCGCGACGAGGAATATCTGTCCGTTCAAATGACCAATTGGTAATCGTGATAGGTCCTGTTAACATCCCTTTCACAGGGCGGTCAGTCAAACTTTGTGCAAAGACAGTCTCTTCAACTGTCAATGGTCGAATGTGTTGCACATCACCGTAGATGATCGGTGGTTTAACAGCACGAGATCCATAAGACTGAACCCAACCAAACTTAGTAGTGGTAAAGCCGGCCAATTTTTGTCCGAAGAATTCAACCATGTCAACCCGTTCAAATTCGCCGTGAACCAGAACATCAATATCCAAATCTTCTTGAATCTTAATCCAGCGAGCAATCTCTGACTTGATAAACTCTTTATAGTCTGCATCACTGATATCACCACGTTTCCATGCTAACCGTGTGCGACGAATTTCAGGCGATTGTGGGAAAGAACCAATGGTCGTTGTCGGCAAGGTTGGCAGATGCAAACGGTCTTGTTGTACCTGACGGCGAACCTTGTAATCATGCGCACGACTGGTGGCTACCTTATCCAAGTCTTCCAAATCAACATTGCGGAAGTCCGCAGCCTGCAAGGCATCATAATCTGCCACATGTTTATCGTAAGCTTCATTGGCAATGCCATCTGCCTTTTCTGCCAAGAGTTTGATTTCAGTCAGTTTTTCATCGGCAAAGGCCAAACCATTTTTCAAAACAGGGTCTAGGTCTGTTTCATTTTTTGTGGTGACAGGCACGTGCAAGAGAGAACTTGATGGTTGAATGACCACTTCTTTCGCATGGTCTTTAAGGGTCGCAATTAATTTCTGTGTCGTGGCAAAATCATTGGCCCAGACATTCCGTCCGTCTACGACACCTGCAAAGATAGTCTTACCATCAAAGTAACCAGCCTCCACAGCTGCCAGATTTTCTTCCAAGCCATGTACGAAGTCCAAACCAAATGCAGCCACAGGCAATTGTGACAAGACTTTGGCATCAATGAGGGCTTCAAAGTAGGTTTGGAAAATCAGTTTTGCTTGTGGCACTTCCTTAGCAAAATAAGCGTAAACTCCTTTTGCTGCTTCAAGCAAGTCATGCCCTTCATCAGTGACAAAGATAGGTTCATCCACTTGGATATAGCTGGCACCTGCATCAACCAATTCTTGGAAAACTTCTTTATACAAAGGCAAAAGTGATTTGATAGCTTGTGTGTAATCCTCCACACCGCTAGACAAGGCTACATAGGTAATTGGTCCTGTGATAACCGGTTTTGCTTTATCACCAACAATCTCACGCGCTTCCTTGTAGAGGTCCAAAAGGCGATGGTTGGTAATTTGCGGTTTTTGTTTAGACCATTCTGGTACGATGTAATGGTAGTTGGTGTTAAACCATTTTTTCATTGATGAAGCTACATTTTCTTTATTGCCTCGAGCGATGGCAAAGTAAAGATCAATGTCCTTGTCTTCTTTGGCAAAACGTTTCGGAATAATATTGAACTGCAATGACAGATCTAAAATGTGGTCATACAAAGAAAAATCTCCCACTGGGATAAGGTCTAGACCAGCCTGATCTTGTTTTTTGAGAAATTCAAGGCGCAGTTCCTTAGCTTGCGCAAACAAATCTTCTTTAGAAATCTGACCTGCCCAATAGCTTTCAATCAGTTTTTTCCATTCACGGTTTTCCCCCAGACGTGGGTATCCTAAACTTGAAATCTGTGTCATTGCAATCCTCCTTGGCTCTTTTAAGAGCATAAACTATATCAATTTATTTTTACTATGAGAAAATATTACCCTATAAAGCCTATTAAATCAATGGTTTTGGGGTTTCTATCTTTTTATGACCTGGTATAGTTTTAAACTATGCAGTTAGAGTTTGTTATAGCTAAAAACTATAACAGAAAACAAAAAGAGCCTGAGTTAAAACGCAAGCTCTTTCATTTCTAGAGTACCCTTCTGACATCAGAATGGAATTTTGTCAGTGGGTATCCATTCCAAGCCCCAACAAATGAGACCGCAACCTAAAAACAAGGCCCCGATAGATAAATCGTCACCAGTCTGTGGTAAACGAGATTTAGGTCGGTGGTTATTAGTAACAGTCAGTCCATCATAGCTAGTCGTATAACCTGTAGCAGGGTCTTCGACTATAGTGTAGCTAATCAACTGTCCATTGGCGAATTTTGGCAAATCCTGCAGATCATAGACCCAAGTGTCGCCGTCTTGTCGAGTGATGGTAAAGGTTCGCAGTAATTGCCCATTTGCGTAGAGATGCATGGTCACCTCTCGTGGCCTTACCCCATCGGCGTTCTCAGCATCCTGCCAAACCTTAGTCACGCGCAAAGACATGACTTGAGGAACATGCGTATTGGTAAGGTTATAACCTTGTACTTGACTAACATAAGAAGCCACAGGGTCTTCAACTAGACTATAATTAATTAGTTGACCATCACGCATCTGCGGTAAATCGGTAAATTGGTAACGCCAATCCTCCTGCGCACTCACTTGCCTAATAGCCACTTCTTGCCCATTAGCTAAGAGCCGAATTGTGATAGAAGCTGGCCGTAAGCCATCTTGATTGGCATGATCTAACCAAGTCTTACGTCCTGATATGGTCAGTGTTTTCGGCGTTTCTGTACGGTTTGGAGGAAGAACAGGGTGATTGATGACAGTGATGCGAGCCGTTTGATCCACATTTGAAAAATCACTAGCTGAAATGCTCAAATCACTAGCATTAGCTGTAAATCCTTCTGGTGCGCTGATTTCTGTCAAGTTGTAATCCGTCTTTTGTAGCCCATCAATGGTAATCACCCCAGCACTATCTGTCCGATAAACCCCGATGAGACGATTATCACTATTTCTCGTCAGACGAAACACCGCATTCGCTAAAGGTTGGCCATCAGGATTAACCTTTTGAATAGTGATATGATAGATATAACCTTGTGCTTGACCTCCTGCCAATTGCGTATAGGTGGTGTTGGTCACACGGTCAATGGGATTGCCTTGACTACTTAAGCTGGCAGTATTGATGAAAAATTGACCATTATTAGGGCGGTCATAAAGGCGAACTTGATAGCCTATCCAAAAACCATCTGTGGGGGACAAATCTCCCAAGTTAAGGCTAAAGGAATGGAGCCCTTCACCATACTGGACCGGATAACTTGCAGTAACATCCGTTCGTGACATCAAAGCCCAAACAGCATTAGAAGCTTGCCAGACCCAAGATCCCTTTTCTATAGTAAAGGACTCTGGTAGGTATTGTCCCGTACTATTACTGATAGAATCAGTGATAAGAGTTTGAGGCAAACTCTGAGCCGAACGATTGACGGCCAGATAATATTGGACGAGCTGTGGATCTTGGCCCTCTACCCAACTTGCCTTACTGATGGGACGTGCCGCCAGATAACCTACAGGGCCTACTCCTGCAAAGCTCACTTGACCCGCATAATAGGTCTTATTATTGACGGTAAAGGTCAAAGGGACTGTTTGAGCACCTGGGATTACCGTATGGTCAATCCGCGCGTAAAAGTGCAGGCTACCAGTAATGTCATAATGATCTGTTACATAGTCCGTATAGGTTAAAGTAATCGTTTTTTGGCTACCATCGATATGGGCATTGGCTACAAGATTGCCCTTATCGTCTTGAACACTAAAATCAGAACTAGTCGGCACAAGACTCGTCGGTAGTTGTATCACGGTATAATCTCCTGCATGCACCTGCCCATTTGGAAGCGCAAAACCAGCCGTAATTTCGAAGGTCTGCCACTGAATGAGTGCTGTCGTTTCAAGGTTAGTTCCGTCTATACTAGAGACAGACACACCAGTCAAGACATCGTTAATTGCTTGACCGCTAGCAGCTCTGTCACTCACAGATTCAACCCTTGAATTGGTTGAAAGCGTGCTATCTGTTTGGGCTGCTTCATCTGGTCCTTCGTTCGACTCATCCGCTACTTCCGAATGGTCAGCACTCGCTCTATCGGTATCACTTGGCGTTGAGATAACTGTTGAGGAAGTGTTAGGTTCATCAGTCAGATTTGTGTTCTCAGCTTCTTCATCTTGTGAGGGTTGAGTGGCCGACTCTTCTGACACCAGACTAGTTTCTAGAGAGTCTCCCCCACTACTGACATCTTCTGCAAGAACACCCAAGGGTGTCGCTAAACTAGCGACGAGTAGAATTACCAAAAACAAGTGGTTCATCACCTTTTGCAAGTTTTTCATAGGTAATCTCCTTTTCGCTTTAAGGAAAAGTTCAGGATTTCTCACCCAAATTCTAGCACGTGCTCCAAAATTTTACAAACGCTTTCAAACACTAAAAACTTAGTTTTTAACAAAAGTACACATAATATGACTATATATAGATGCTTTATGAAAACATCGAAAAATTCCATACATCTGTCACTAGTGATAAGTGTCAGATTAGCTGCCCTATCGTCTCTCCTTATAAAAAAAACAAGCCTAACGATCCGTTATTGGCCTGTTTTTGATTCTATGGGTTGATTGCTGGAAAATCCACGGATTAACCTTTAAAGGTTACCACGGTCACGCCACTGCCACCAGCATTTTGAGGCGCATAAGCATACTGTTTAACATGTCTGCTACGAGACAAGTAATTCTGTACTCCTTCACGAATAACGCCTGTCCCAATACCATGAATAATGTCCACTTGCGCGAGATTATTGAGCAAGGCCTGATCAATGAAATCATCTAACATGGTCATAGCGGCCTCATACCGTTGCCCACGTAAATCTAAGCGGGCTGACGCTTTTTGCGCCTTTTGTCGTTTAACCCGACGACCTCCAGTCGTTTTAGAACCAGAAGCCGTTGACGGCTTAGAACTAGTATTGAGAGTAAATTCGTCAGCTTTCAAGGTCATCTTAATCAGACCGACCTGAGCTTCCCAACGGCCATCCTTAAGTTGATTGATGAGCGTCCCTCTTTGACCATAAGCTGTAACCGTAATGTCATCCCCCACCTTAGCAGCTTTAACTTTCTTAGCTTTTTTAAGGACCTTGTTTTTGGATAGATCAGGTTCTGGGACCAACTGTTTTAAAGCGCCCTTGGCCTCAATGACCTCATGAGGTTTAAGCTGAGCACGGCGGTCCAAATCTTTTAAGATGGCATCGCTTTTTTCCAAAGCCTGCTCAACAATCTGCCTGGCTTCTTTGGTTGCCTGCTCGACTTCTTTATCCTTAGCGTGATTAAAGTCATTGTAAAGCTTTTTGAGGGCCCGATTATACTTGTAATTTTCTTGCTCCAAATCACGAATCGTATCCAAACGCCTAGCGGTCTCCTCGCTTTGATTTTCTAGGCGTTCAATGATGCGATTGACGTCATTAGAGACATCTACAAGACTTTGCGCATTTTCAACAATAGACGTCGATAAGCCTAGACGTCGGGCTATATCAAAAGCATTGGAACGACCAGGAACCCCTTGCATAAAATGATAGGTTGGTTGAAGGCTATCCATGTCAAACGACATTGACGCATTGACAACCCCTGCCGTTTCGATCCCATAAGCCTTAAGTTCCGGGTAATGGGTCGTAGCCACCGTGCGGGCACCCTTATCCCTTAGATTTTCTAAAATAGCGATGGCTAAGGCAGCCCCTTCTTGGGGATCTGTCCCTGCTCCTAATTCATCCAATAAGACAAGTGAGCGATCGTTAGCACATGCCAAGATCGAAACAATAGTAGTCATGTGACTAGAAAAGGTTGACAGACTTTGCTCAATAGACTGTTCATCGCCAATATCAGCAAAAATTTCGGTAAACAAGGCAACCTGTGATCCCTTATCAGCACAAATGGGTAAACCAGACTGGGCCATCACTTGTGCCAGACCGAGTGTCTTAAGCAAGAGGGTCTTTCCCCCTGTATTTGGTCCTGTAATCAGAATGCTTCGCATGTCCGAATCAAACAAAATATCATTTGCAACAGGTTTTGCTAGCAAAGGGTGTGCGACATGCAAAAGACGAATTCCTCCATCTGAACTAAAGCTAGGAAGGCTAGCGCCATAGTCTCGCAAAAAACAATATTTTGCCCGCACCAAATCAAGATGTCCCAAAAGCCAAGCCGTGTTTTCTAAGCTTTGCACCTGAGGCCGCAAAAGATCTGAAAAACCACGCAAAATCCGACGAATCTCATGACGTTCAGCTGCCCGACTTTGCGTAATGGACTCACTTAGTGCCACCACCTCGCGCGGTTCGATGTAAACCGTATTCCCAGAAGCGGAAATATCATGAACAATGCCTTTAATCCGGTTACGATAGGTGTTTTTTACCGGTAACACGCTACGCCCATTGCGGTCGGCCACCAGCTGTTCAGTCAGCATATTCCCTTTTTCCTTAACAATGTTTTGTAAGGTCTGGCGAATGGCCTGTTCATCCCTTTGAATCTGGCGACGAATATTTTCTAATTCAGGACTGGCAAAATTTTCCAAAAAACCAGCATCATTAACCGCCAAAAAGGCACCCGTTAATTGAGGGTAACTTTCCATTTTATCAAAAACTTGGTCCAGTGCAGATAAGTCGACATTATCGAGCTGTTGATAAAAATCACGCACCTTTTGACTTTCCGTCAGTAGACGTTTAATTGCCAAGAGATCCGCCAAAGACAGATCCGCCTGTAGTTGGACGCGCTTCAAAGGCTCAGTCACACGATCGAGCCGACCAAGGTCTAAATGGTGTTGGACGCTTTCCATCTGAGCAAAATCCGACACTTGAGCCCACTGTTCTTCAATTTTTTGGGCATCTGTCAAAGGGGTCAGTTGTCGCAACTCCTCCTCCCCCATCTGGGTGGTCAAATAAGGCTGAAATTTTTCTTTTACGTGATCAAATTCTAAGAGCGATAAAACTTTTTCATTCATAACTTCTATTATAGCACGAATCCTTAAATAGTCAGGAGCTTTGAGCTAGGCAAAATCAAATAAGCTATCTTATCAAAGTCATCATATTTACCAGTATAAAAAAAGGCAACCACCAGCTAGAAGCGGATTGCCAATTTTCTAAAATGTCGAATTAAAAACAACTTTTTTTGATAACTCAGATACCAACAGTCCACCAAGTTTGGATAAGTTGTGTCAAAGGCCAAAGTCCTTTGACTAAAAAAATCACCACAGGTGAGCCCGTCAAAAGATGTTGAACACTTGCTTGCGTAATGGTCGTCAAAATTGTAAAGAATTGACTTAGACTGACCAAGGTCACTAGCAAGGAAAGACCGGCTGCCAGCCATCGGCTCCATGCAAAGGCCCAGGTATCGTATTTGGCAAAGTGCACCAAAATGCCAAGAAACCGACAAAGCACATAAACAGCCAGATAGATGACAAAGAAAGCAACACCATTATAAAAGACACCGTCTAACTTAAGCAAATTAACTTGCGTAAAAAACGCCTGTACTGAGTCCTGTGTTGGGTTAGAATAAGGAACCCAAAGGGAAATAGCCTGTGCCAGAGGGCGGTAATTCAAATAGGCTATTAGCAGACTCAATACACTAGCTAGACTATAGTAGGTCTGCAAGAGCAAGCCACGATTATAGCCAATATAACATTGCCAGGCACAAAGCACCAATAACAGCACCGATAGCATCATGCTTTGTCCTCTTTGCCTTCTGGATGTTCTTTCTCGTCTCGTTCCAGCTCACGTTCGAGTTGCTTAGACAGAGTGTTGATGGCCATCAAGATTGCAACCGTTTCATCATCAGCTTTAGGAAGTTTTTCTTTAATGGTATCATACTTTTCACGAGCCAGGCGCTCGACTTCTTCCATAAAGAGATTGTCCTTGTCGGTTGTGAGTGTTAATTGTTTTCCCCCGAAGGTAAATTTGTATCGATTTTTACTAGTCATATCGTCACCTCGTCTTCTATTATAGCGAAATTATCTCATTAGGACAAACTTGGACTTCATGAAGGGGCTGGGTTTGAGTTTGCACGTCATTTATAGTAAAATATAACTTATGACAACTGTTGTACTAAAAGCAGACCCTACATTGGTGGCCCGCTTGACTGAAGATTTTAAAGCCTTTCAAGTCCCTGCTAAACAAGCCTACATCAGCTTTATGGCTCGTCCACAAGGGGCAACTCTTTCTATTTATAGTTCTGGTAAGGTGGTTTTCCAAGGCGCTCAAGCGCAAAAATTGGCCTCTGCCTACGGGTACGAGCCTGAAATGACTCAGCAAGGTATTGACCAGAGACACCCCTATATTGGAACGGATGAAGTTGGTAATGGCTCTTATTTTGGTGGATTGGCTGTTGTGGCTAGCTATGTCACTCCAGACGACCATGCTTTTCTCAGGGAGCTAGGGGTAGCTGATTCTAAACAGCTCAGTGACTCTCGCATTCGTGAGATAGCTCCCAAACTGATGGCAAAGATTCCTAACCAACCTTTATTGCTAACACCAGAACGCTACAACTCAGTAGTTGGTCCAGAAAAGCCCTATAATGCTGTTTCTGTCAAAGTGGCCTTGCACAACCAAGCCATTTACCTCCTCCTAGAAAAAGGTGTCAAAGCCCAAGCTATTGTCATTGATGCTTTTACTAGTCCTAAAAATTACCAACGTTACCTCAAACAAGAAAAGAATCACTTTGCACAAGAGGTACACCTCGAAGAAAAAGCTGAGAGCAAATACCTAGCGGTTGCTGTATCATCAATCATTGCTCGCTATCTCTTTCTAGATAATCTCGACAAACTTTCTGCTCAAGTTGGGATGACCCTGCCAAGTGGCGCTTCTGCCCAAGCCGATCAAGTTGCTAGCCAATTGCTGCGAAAAGGTGGTCTGCCCCTTCTCAGCCAGACGGCTAAATTACATTTTGCCAATACTCAAAAGGCGCAAGCTATCGCAGACAAAGCGCAATCATAAAGGAGTTCTATGCTTAAATTTTTACGAGAATGGGGCGTTTTTTTCCTCATCATCATCTTAGTCAGTCTCTCAAGGATTTTTATTTGGTTTCCCGTTACAGTTGACGGGCACTCGATGGACCCAACCTTAGCAAGCGGTCAACAGCTTTTTGTCGTAAAGACTGCGAAAATCCAACGTTTTGACATCGTTGTAGCCAACGAAAAAGAAAACGGTCAAGTGAAACAAATCGTTAAGCGTGTCATTGGGATGCCAGGCGATACCATCACCTACCAAAACGACACTCTCTATGTCAATGGCAAAAAGACCAATGAACCTTACCTAGCCACATACATCAAAGCCTTTAAAAAAGATAAGCTACAAAGTACATATGCTTACAATGCAGACTTCCAGACAAGGGCGACTAATTCTGAAAGCTTTACGACTTCCGTCACAGCCTCTGGAGAACCTGATTCTTCAAACTTCACCATTACCGTTCCTAAGGGACAATACCTCCTCTTGGGCGATAACCGAATCGTCTCTAAAGACAGCCGTGAAGTAGGCACCTTCAAACGTAGCGCTATTGTCGGTGAAGCCAAATTCCGCTTTTGGCCGATTTGGCCTTTTGAGGTAGGACCATTATCCGCTCTAAGTTTTGCAAATTAGATGAACACGACCTAAGGCTGGAGCTGTTGCTTTCGGCCTTTCCTTATGGGTAGTATTATGGAAGAAAATTACATTTCTGGTACAGTTGACCGGATTATTTATGAAAACGAACAGAACTACTATAAGGTATTATCCCTCTTTATCGAAGATACCGATAGTGGCTACGAGGATAGTGAAATCGTCACAACTGGTAACTTTGCCCATATCATGGAGGGAGATAGTTATACCTTTTGGGGCAAACTAACGCAACACCCAAAATATGGCCAACAATGGCAGGTAACCCGATATGAAAAACTCAAACCGTCAGCGACAGGCCTGGTAACCTATCTATCAAGTTATCGCTTCAAGGGAATTGGTAAAAAAATTGCGCAACAAATCGTAGATCTCTACGGAGATGAGGCTATTGATGCCATTTTAGAAGCCCCAGAACGACTAGAAGAAATTTCTGGATTGCGTAAGAGTGTTCGTGAAGCCTTTCTGACGACTCTCAAGGAAAATCATGGCAATGCCCAAATCTTATCCCAGCTAGCAGATTTAGGACTCTCCAACCAATTGGCTAGTCGTATTTTTGAGCAGTATGGCGAAGGCAGCTTGGAAGTTCTAGCTGAAAATCCTTATCAACTAGCCATTGACATCTCTGGTATCTCTTTTCAGACCGCAGACCGGATTGCTCAGGCCCAAGGAATAGATGCCCAGTCCGCCAGCCGCTACCAGGCTGGATTGACTTACATGCTAGCACGTAAGGCCCAAGAGACCGGCAATACCTATACGCCACGTGATCAACTCTTAAACGACACACAGGCTCTATTAGAGCACTTACGACCAGTGCCCATCACTATAGCTGATCTTACCGATGAACTCGACAGCATGCTAGGTGAAGAATTGGTTTACCAAGAAGGCAGCGACAAGGTTTTTCAGGCATCCCTTTATCTAGCCGAAGAAGGTATCGCTCACAGTATCAAACGTTTACAGAGTCGCAAGCTCGACCTGCCTTTTCAGGTAAAAGACGTCGAAAGAGAATTATTTTCCAGGGAATTAGAAAGTGATTGGGATTATTCCGACCAGCAAAAAGAAGCCATTATCCAAGCGCTCAGCCACAAGGTTTTCCTATTGACGGGGGGACCTGGTACTGGAAAAACCACAGTTATCAAAGAAATCATCCGCTTATACGAGAAGCTCTACCAACTAGATCTAGCTGAGAACAACCCGATTGTTTTATGCGCTCCAACTGGACGAGCTGCGCGTCGCATGTCTGAAGTAACGGGCCTCCCTAGTGCTACGATCCACCGCCATCTGGGGTTGACCCTGGACGGCCAGGAAGATGAAGACACGACAGCCGAACTAGATTGTCGACTACTCATTATTGACGAATTTTCTATGGTCGATACTTGGCTAGCTAACCAACTTTTTGGAGCTCTGCCGATGACTTGCCAGGTCATTATCGTTGGCGACAGCGACCAACTGCCCTCAGTCGGACCAGGTCAAGTCTTATCCGATCTCTTACAGATTCCTGACCTCGCTCAGGTTCGGCTAGAAAGCATCTTCCGACAGGCTGACGATTCTACCATAATCACCTTGGCCAACGCCATTCGACAGGGTCAAGTCCCAAACGACCTGACGCAAGCTAAAAAGGACCGCTCTTATTTCGAGGTTGATGATTCCCAAATCGCTGCCTATATCGAACGAATCGTTACTTTGGCCATCAAGTCTGGTATCCAAAGCAATGATATCCAAATCTTAGCGCCCATGTACCGCGGACCCGCAGGTATTGACGCCCTCAATCGCCATATGCAAGCTTTGCTTAACCCCAAGGATAACCGTGACGAATTCGCCTACAAGGACTGCGTCTACCGATCAGGTGATAAAGTCATTCACCTCATTAATGATGCTGAAAATGATGTTTTCAATGGCGATATTGGCAGAATTATCGACCTCATTCCTGCCAAAGCTAGCGAGTCCAAACAAGATGAGCTCATCATTGCCTTTGAAACGGGTGAAGTTAGCTTCCCTCGTAATGACTGGGGACGAATTTCTCTGGCCTACGCTATGAGCATTCACAAATCACAAGGAAGTGAGTTTCCGGTCATCATCCTCCCCTTGACCTTATCCAGCTCACGCATGCTAAGGCGAAATCTGATTTACACAGCCATCACACGCGCCAAAAGCAAACTCATTCTCTTAGGGGATTATCGCGCCTTTACACAGGCTATCCAATTTGAAGGGGACAAACGTCTGACCTATCTCATTGAACGTTTTACCCAATCCATGGCGCAAACCAGTGATCTAAGCCTCACAAAACCATCTCAAGAAATTCCTTCAAACATCTCCCCAAAAGAGCCGTTAAGCGGGAACTTGACAAAGACATACCATCTTAACCCAGATAACTTTCTAGGCATTGACCCTATGATTGGTTTATCTGAAGCGGATATCCAAGCTTTCTTTAACAATTAACACCAACACGCACAAATCAGCGTGTTTTTTGTTATTTCAAAAAAATTTCACTTAAACATCAGTATAAAAACTTGAAAATCATTACAACCTGTGCTATATTTTACCTATAAAGGAGAAAAACATGTATCAGGAACAACGACTCAGCGAATTACTGGACTTACTAAATCAAAAAGGGCAATTATCTGCTAAAGAAATGGTTAGTCATTTTCAGGTATCTCCCGATACTATCCGACGTGATTTTAACCTTTTAGCCCAGCGTGGGCTAGCCCAACGCACACACGGAGGACTTTTACCCCTTGAGCAGACACAACCTATCTTATCCTTCGAAGAGCGTAATCGCCAGTTGACTAAGGAAAAGCGGCAAATGGCTCAAAATGCTTATGCGTTCATCAAAGCAGATCAGCTACTTTTTTTAGATGTGTCGACAGCTATCTTGCCCTTAGCACAGATTTTAGACAAGGCATGTACCGTTTATTCCCATTCATTAGATAACGCTCTGATACTTAGCGGCAAGACAGATATCGACTTTCATCTCATCGGTGGAAAATTTTATGCTAAAAACCGCTTTTATTACAGCCCCGAGGATAGCGCTCTCTTAAAATACATGACCGTTTCTCTAGCCTTTTTTGGGGCAGCTAGCTTGGCCAATGGCCAGGTAAGTTTTGAAGATCAGGAGGATGTCGCGGTCAAAAAAGCCATTCTAGACCAGGCGCAGACCGCTATCTTGGTTGCCGAGACCAGTAAATGGGACAAGACTTCCAAATATATTCTAGCCGACTTATCTGCCTTCGACTACTGGATTTGCGACGCTAAACCACGCCAAGATATCATCGACCAACTTCCCGAAAACCTTACTCTGATCTACTAGAACAAGGAGATTCAAAAATGACTCAATCACACATTAAGCTTATTGTCAGCGACATCGATGGCACCATATTAAACGATCAACATCAAGTTGATACGCTTTTGCGAGACGAGATGCGTTATCTCGCTCAAGCACAGATACCATTCGTCCTAGCATCTGCCCGATCTCCTCATGGCATGGCTCCCATCGCAAAAGATCTAGGATTAACCAATCAACCCTTGGCTTGTTACAATGGGGCTTTGGTCATTACTGGAGAGCCCAACCATTATCAAACGATTTTGGAACACCCGCTTGACCCAGACGAATGCCAGACCCTAATCACCTTTATTCACAGGCATTTTCCTCAGGTCTCCATTAACCTTTATTCTGGTAGTCGTTGGATCATTGACAAAGCTAACAAATGGTCTGACCTAGAAGCGCAAATCACTGGCGAAAGCCCTCAGATCCAACCATTTTCATCCCTTTTTACCCAAGAAGTCTCCTGTCATAAACTCTTACTGATTGCAAAACCAGCCATTATCAAAAAACTCGTCAAATCTCTTGAGACACAGAATTTTACTAAAACTGCCTTTTATCTTTCAAAAGATAACTACTTGGAAATCACGGCCAAACACGTCTCTAAAGAAAATGCTCTGATTGAATTGGCCAACTACTATCATGTTCCCCTCGAAGCCGTCATGACCATTGGCGACAACTACAATGACATCCCCATGCTAAAAATGGCAGGCCTCGGTATCGCTATGGGCAATGCCCCTGCTGATGTCAAAAAACACGCCAGGGTTGTTACTAAGACGAATAACGATCACGGCGTCGCCCATGCAGTCGAAGATTATGTCTTAATCTGAAGATATATCATAAAAAACACTCTGAATTAGGTAAAGAGTTATCCTAGTCCAGAGTGTTTTTTCATAAAATGACAAGGCTTTACAGTCAACCAAAGCGCTATCTTATCAAAGCCAATCTTTTTCTTGAGCTATGCGAACGGCTTCTGTTCGATTGCTGGCCGATAACTTGGTTAGAATGGCAGTCATGTAGTTTCGAATGGTTCCATTGGACAAGAATAAACTATCGGCAATTTCTTGATTGGAAGCCCCTTTTGCAACCAACTGTAAAACCTCTTGTTCGCGTGGACTTAAAGGATTCCTATCAAAAGTCACTTCTTCGACCAGTTCAGGTGAATATTCCTTATGCCCGGCCAAAACCGTCCTGATAGTTTGCATTAGGTCCGAAATAGAGCGCTCTTTTAAGACATAAGCATCCACTTGAGCTTGTAGCGCTCGTTTAAAGTAACCTTTTCGCTTAAAGGTCGTCACAATAATAACCTTAGTTTCCTGGTACTGTCGAATCCACTCTAACACCTCTAATCCCGTTTTAATAGGCATTTCAATATCCAAAATAGCCACATCAATGACCTCTTTTTCTAAGAGGGCAATCGCTTCTTGACCATTAGCAGCAGCGAACACCTGATCAACCCCATCTTCAAAGCCCAGTAATTGACACAAGGCATCACGCAAGAGGGACTGATCCTCAGCAACGAGTAAATTCACAACGCTCCTCCTTCTCTCAAAGACACTTGAATACAAGTCGGGTTTTGACCTGATAAGATGGAAATCTCCCCATTTAGCCCTTCCAATCTTTCTCGAATGCTATGCAGTTCTCGACCTGTCACCGCCTCAAAGCCCACACCATCATCTTGGCAGTTGATCACAAACCTTTCCCCCTGTCGACTAAATGCCATTTCACAATGATAGGCTTGACTGTGCTTAATCACATTATTGGCTAACTCCTTGACAATCATACCCACAGCTGACTGGAAAACAGGAGAAAGGTTCTCTGTATCTTCCTTACCCCTTATCACGAGATCAATCGCTGACAGGTCGAACAAGCGCTCAATTTCTTCCAAATTCTCTATCACTGTTCGATAACTCAGCTGATTAACCAAATTTCGAACATCCTGCATAGAATCCTGACTGATACGATGGAGTTCTTGTAAATTATTTTCCAAGGCATTCAGTTGTTCGTGTTTTAATTGCTTGAGTGCTAACTCGGTCTTTAAACTCATCATGGCAAAGGTATGCCCCAAGCTATCGTGCAAGTCACGGCTAATCCGATGTCGTTCGTTTTCTGCAGACAAGAGCGTAATGGTACGATTTTTTTCTAGAATTTCCATTCTAAGTTCTTCCTGAATACGCAGATGTTTTTGAAGCCAATAGATTCCAAAGATAAAGACCGATAGAGGAACAGCCATCAAACGTGTCTGTAAATCATTGCCCAATAGGAGACCCAAAGCAGTCAGCACAAGTGTCGTCAGGGCAAAACTGATAAAGCGATAAGAGAGATAGTGATCATCAAAGCGCCAAACCAATAAATTCACATGGTAAAATAAGAACCAGGCCATGCCCAACTGAAAAGCTAAACTCATCCCAAGGACATAAGCCAAGCTATAAAACCAAAATAAGCCCAGTACAAGTGGATGCAGACGCTTCCCAAAAGCCATGACATAATAAGATACCGCAAAAAGGGCCGTAGCACCCAAAGTCCAGAGAGGATAATAGCCGTAAAAAGAACCAAAAATAGGAAAAATAAGAAAAATAAATCCTAAAAGGTAGGAATGGGCCATCTGGCGACGAACTTTAAACACTACAACTTTCCTTTCGTATAGTAGTTAACAGAATCGTATCCCCGTTATTATGCCATAGGTCTCCCCAACAAGCAAGTTCATCATAGAAGGCGACTCTTTTCCTCTTAAAAACAATAACTTCCATTAATTAATTTCCGAGTGCGGTTCTCAAATATCCTCACTCTTTGCTCAATCACCGTTTGGATGGTGTTTGTCACGACCTTTTCTTTCCTTTAAAAAACGTGGTAAGACAACATAAAAGAGTCCCATACAGATACCCATATAACTATAAATAAGGACCAAAGATTCTCCTTTCATCTGGCCGATGACCACCAGAATAGTTACCCAAATGGCTGCCATCAAGAAAATAAACAGTAATTTCATGGATTTCATCAGACTTCTCCTAATCTTCAATGTGTTTAACTAATTCTTCAATAATACTCTTGTCCATGGTAATCAAAACCAAGGCCGCAATAGAAAGACCAATTAAAGCCCCTAAATGGCTAAAAAAATTCTCCAAGTGAAAGGTGTCAAAAAAGTTTGTAAAACTCATGAGGCAAAAACCAGTGGCAATGACAGCATAGATAATAAGACTTGTTTTGTTTTTCATATAAGTTCCTTCTTTTCTGATTGGTGCTTTTAGTATAGCTTTCTTTAATATCGTCCACTAGTCCAATAGGTCATGACCTGACATGACTTTTGTCAGGGGTGATGGTATATGACTACTTCTACCCAATTAATACTTAGCTCATTAAAAAACGCTTAGGGCCCTACGCCCAAGCGTCTATTAAATCAAGTTATTCAGGTACTTAACCATTTTTCGCTAACCGTTTTTGCTCTCGGCGTGCAGACCATGGTAGGAGCAAGCCAAGGCCAATCAAAATAAATGGTGTGATGATATTGGTAATCAAAGAGAACCACCATTCAGTTGGTGCCTGCGCAAAGTCCACCTGAGGCGCCATGCCCAGAATACAAGCAAAAGCAGTAAAGAGGAAGCCCCAAGCACCAACGGCGACACCCAACTTAGGATTCTTGATGTAAATGTATTCTGCATGTTTGTAACGGTCCCATTGCCGATACAAGAGAACAAAAGAAACAAATACCCAGAGATAACACATTGGGGTAACAATGGCATTTAAGTTAGTCATCCAGCGAACCAGGCCATCGATTTCTTTCAAACCAAAGAGTGGCAGAGAAATCAAGATGGCTACTAGCGCTCCGGTCAGGAGATAACCATTGATGAGGATACCAGATTTGGTCCGTTTCCGTAGCCAAGCTGGGATATAGTTTTCATCCGCACTGCCCAAGAAAATTTGCAGAGGAGCATCGATAGAGATAGCTAACACTGCTGCTTGTCCAATCAACTCTGAAATAGCATAAATGATCATCAAGCTATTGCCCAAGCCCCAATCACGTCCTAATACAGCAAAGGCTTGGTAAGCTCCGTTACGCATGAGGTCGCTCGGGATATGGTTCCCATCAAAGAGCATCCCCATAGCGATAGAGCCAAAGATGGCACAAGTTCCTACCATGACAGCCATGGCAATCATGGCCAAAGGAAAACGTTTGGCAGGATTTTTCACCTTGGAAATATAAGGCGAAATGGATTCTGCACCACCAACTGAGAAAATCAAGAGCGCAATGGTCGTGAAGTAAGAAAAGTCAAGGCGCGGAATATAGGTTGACACTTGGTCCATGTGGGCTGTCGCCAGCTGCAAATCAGGTTTGATGAAAGGCAAGCCAACGGCCAAAAGGATAAAGAGGATGGACATGACCAGCATAGAACCACCGGCCAAAGAGCCAAAGAATTTCAAAGCTTTTAGCCCCTTGGTGGATAAAAAGAGTAAAAAGGCAAAAATAACCAGACCAAGGCCTACAATCATAGGCATGGACATATTAGAGAGAATATTACCATTTCCCTGGAAAACCCAACCTAAAGAAATTAAAATCCGTTGCGGTTTCTGCGCCAAATAAGGAATCTGAACCGCCCAATAAGTCCAAGCTGCCAAATAAGCTAATTGCTTGGTAGACGTGTGTTTGACCCAATCACTGACTCCCCCTTCACTATCTTTGAAGGTTGACCCAAGCTGGCCCACCATCAAGGTATAAGGAATGAAATAGATCAACATGATGACGATCCATGACGTCACGACAACAATCCCTTGTTGGGCGAAATTGACGACGACATTTCCTAAGCCCCAAACCATATTGAAGGCAATCAAAGAAATCATCATCCAACTGAGTTGTTTGGAATCTTTTTCCATAAGACATCTCCTCCGATAATAGCCTTTTAGAACGTTCATAAATGTGTACATTCCAAAAGAGTAAACTTTTTTCGACTTTATTATAACACGAGGACAGCAATTAGGAAAGCGCTTACGGCTAGATTTTTTTAAAAATTTACCACTAAAAAATCCCCCAGCTAACTGAGAGATTTTCCCTAGTGCTTTAGCCACCAAGAGGGGACAAAAGTCTTATCAAATAAGGTCAAACCGTAAGCCTTGATCAGACGATTTAGCTTGGTATTGTAGCTAGTATCCGTGGCATAAACGCCAGTCAGGGCTTTGGTAGCCTCCTGATAGGTCCTTGCGTGACTTCTGTGCACCCCACGATAATTGGGCCAGTCTAAAAAGTCAGCGTAATCTGAAAATGCATTGGCAGGATCCCCATAGGATTTGAAGTTCGCCTGAACTTCATAAGCTTTTCCAGTCCCATCATCTTCCCAAGTCCAGTACTTGACGGCCTGTCCTTTGTAATTCCCCTTAATCCCGAAATAATTATAAGCAGGAGCTTGGGACAATTTGGATTGCCCACTATCAGATTCTAGGACAGCCTGAGCTATCATGACAGAAGTGTACAAGTCATTTTTTTCAGCCGTCCGTTGGGCAGGGTAAACGATTTGCTTAATAAAAGCCAGTCGTGTCTGCCTTGCCTTTTCTTCTTCACTAAGAGATTTTGTTACGAGAGATTGACTAATCGTTTGGTATAGAATCCCTGTACACACACAAATAACCAAACCAAAACTAAGCCATGACCAGATGGAAACTTTTACTTTCTTATGAGACGTCATCATTCCTTCCTTTCTCTTCACTACTAGACAAAGCTTGAGCTTGCCATATATCTAACTGCTGCTCCCCCTCATTTTCAAGACCTGATAAAGTCACCCCCAAAAGACGCACACCGATAGGATTTTCATCTAATTGGTCATACAAATGATAGACTTTCTTTTCAATCACTACTTGATCATGGCTCGCCTGCTCTAATTGTAGACGCTTCGTCAGCGTTGAGAAATCTCCATAGCGTACCTTCAACACTAAAATCTTGCCCAGCTTGTGTTGCAAGGCCAGACTTGTAGTCACTTTTTGAACCAACTTAGTCAGTTCAGCTTTGATATCTTCTTCATTATATAATAGTTTACCATAGGTTCGCTCGCTACCCAGGGATTTGCGCACCCGGTCTGGCTTCACGGGGCTATTACTAATCCCACGCGCCTTCCGATAAAGTTCAAATCCAAAACGTCCAAACTGATCAATCAAGGCTACCTCCGACCAAGCTTGCAAATCCGCACCTGTATAAATCTCCAATTGATGCAAACGCTCAACTGAACGTTTCCCTACACCATGGATTTTTTCCACTGGTAAGTTCGCCACAAAAGACTGGGCTTCATCTGGTAAGATGAGGGTTAATCCCGCCGGTTTTTGAAAATCCGATGCTAATTTAGCCAATAGTTTATTATAAGATACCCCAGCTGAACAGGTCAAGCCTTCTTCTCGCCAAATATCCTCTTGAATCAGGCGAGCAATTTTAACGGCAGAGCCAATACCCAGTTTATTTTGCGTGACATCCAGATAAGCCTCATCGATAGACATAGGCTCCACCAAATCCGTGTAACGTTTAAAAATAATTCGGATGCGCTGCCCAATTTCACGGTACTTCTGATAGTTTCCTGCTACAAAAACCAACTGCGGGCAACGCTCTAGAGCCTATTTGGTATTCATAGCCGAATGAATGCCATACTGCCTGGCTGCATAATTTGCCGTCGAAACAACCCCACGGCCACCTGTTTTTCTAGGATCAGCGCCAATAACCAAGGGTTTTCCTTTTAAAGCAGGTTGATCACGTTCTTCCACAGCCGCAAAAAAAGCGTCCATGTCAATATGGATAATTTTACGAGAGGTATCATTTAAGATTGGAAATTCTAACATGTCATCCTCCTTTCGGCTATGTTATTGTCTTATTATACACGATTTTTAGTAAAATATCTGAAAAACAGTTTCTAATACAGATGTAGTTTTAACCAATCTGTATTAGTATAGAAATCCATAAAGTTTAGCTTTTTTCTTGATGAAAACGATTTCTTTGTGGTATTATACTCTTGTAAGTGTAACAGAGCTTGTTTAACTATTTTGTCTGTTACTAGAAATAAGGAGTTTATTATGGCAACTGTCAAAACCAACACCGATGTTTTCGAAAAAGCTTGGGAAGGCTTCAAAGGAACTGACTGGAAAGAAAGAGCTAGTGTTTCTCGCTTTGTTCAAGCTAACTACACCCCATATGATGGCGATGAAAGCTTCCTTGCCGGACCAACTGAACGTTCACTAAAAATCAAAAAAATCGTTGACGAAACCAAAGCAGGTTACGAAGCGCAAGGACGTTTCCCAATGGATACTCGCCCAGCATCTATTGCTGGTATCCCTGCCGGATACATTTCAAAAGAAGATGAACTCATCTATGGTATCCAAAATGATGAGCTCTTCAAATTAAACTTCATGCCAAAAGGTGGTATCCGGATGGCAGAAACTGCTTTGAAAGAACATGGCTATGAACCAGACCCTGCTGTTCATGAAATCTTCACAAAATATGTAACCACTGTTAATGATGGTATTTTCCGTGCTTACACTTCAAACATCCGTCGTGCCCGTCACGCTCACACGGTAACTGGTTTGCCAGATGCCTACTCTCGTGGTCGTATCATCGGGGTTTATGCGCGTCTCGCCCTTTATGGTGCTGATTACTTGATGCAAGAAAAGGTTAACGACTGGAATGCTATCAAGGAAATTGACGAAGAAACCATTCGTCTGCGTGAAGAAGTTAACTTACAATACCAAGCGCTCCAAGAAGTCGTTGCTTTAGGAGACCTTTACGGTGTTGATGTTCGTCGTCCAGCCTTCGATACCAAAGAAGCCATCCAATGGACAAACATTGCCTTTATGGCAGTCTGCCGTGTCATCAACGGTGCGGCAACTTCTCTTGGTCGTGTGCCAATTGTCCTTGACGTTTATGCTGAACGTGACCTAGCGCGTGGTACCTACACCGAATCAGAAATCCAAGAATTCGTTGATGATTTCGTAATGAAATTGCGTACAGTTAAATTCGCACGTACCAAAGCTTATGACGAATTGTATTCTGGTGACCCAACCTTCATCACAACATCAATGGCTGGTATGGGGGCTGATGGACGTCACCGTGTTACCAAGATGGACTTCCGTTTCTTGAACACTTTGGACAATATCGGTAACTCTCCAGAACCAAACTTGACTGTCCTTTGGACTGACAAATTGCCATATGCTTTCCGTCGCTACTGTATGTCTATGTCTCATAAACACTCTTCTATCCAATATGAAGGGGTAACGACTATGGCTAAAGACGGTTACGGCGAAATGAGCTGTATCTCATGCTGTGTGTCACCACTTGACCCAGAAAACGAAGAACAACGCCACAATATCCAATATTTTGGAGCACGTGTTAATGTCTTGAAAGCTCTCTTGACTGGTCTCAACGGTGGGTACGATGATGTGCACAAAGACTACAAAGTCTTTGACATTGAACCCGTTCGTGATGAAGTCCTTGACTTTGATACCGTTAAAGCTAACTTTGAAAAATCTCTTGACTGGTTGACAGACACTTATGTAGATGCCTTGAACATCATCCACTACATGACAGATAAATACAACTACGAAGCTGTGCAAATGGCCTTCTTGCCAACCAAACAACGTGCCAACATGGGATTTGGTATCTGTGGCTTTGCCAACACTGTTGATACCTTGTCAGCTATCAAGTACGCTACCGTTAAACCAATCCGTGACGAAGATGGCTACATCTACGACTACGAAACTGTTGGTGACTACCCACGTTGGGGTGAAGATGACCCACGTTCAAACGAATTGGCAGAATGGTTGATCGAAGCTTACACCACTCGTCTGCGTAGCCACAAACTCTACAAAGATGCTGAAGCAACCGTTTCACTCTTGACCATCACCTCTAACGTTGCCTACTCTAAACAAACGGGTAACTCTCCAGTCCACAAAGGTGTTTACCTCAACGAAGATGGTTCTGTGAACTTGTCTAAATTGGAATTCTTCTCACCAGGAGCTAACCCATCTAACAAAGCGAAAGGTGGCTGGTTGCAAAACTTGAACTCATTGGCTAGCTTGGACTTTGGTTATGCTGCTGATGGTATCTCATTGACAACTCAAGTATCTCCTCGTGCGCTTGGTAAAACTCGTGACGAACAAGTAGACAACTTGGTAACCATCTTGGACGGTTACTTCGAAAACGGTGGTCAACACGTTAACTTGAACGTTATGGACTTGAATGACGTTTACGAAAAAATCATGGCTGGTGAAGACGTTATCGTCCGTATCTCTGGATACTGTGTTAACACTAAATACCTCACGCCAGAACAAAAAACTGAATTGACCCAACGTGTCTTCCACGAAGTACTTTCAATGGACGACGCCTTGAGCTAATCAAGTGATTAAAAGACAACCGTATGGTTGTCTTTTCTTATATCTCTCTAGATACCGTAACGTATCCGTTCAGCCTTTTCTAAGAGCAAAAAAGCAGTCTATCGTCGACTGCTTTTTCATCGTATTCTTACAGGTTATCCCAAATAACCTGAATCAGGCTATCGCGATCTCGAATCCACTGAGCACGCTCGTCCTTCCAGTAGGTGCGGTTGCTGAGAAAGATGACGGCCTGCTGGCTGCTGCGGTTAACCATGACAAAGGTTCCCGTGTAACCGGTGTGGAGAATCCAATCGCCTGCCAAATCCCAGGCTAGAGACCTCTCCTTCTTTTGCTGACTGTAGTTTTGCCAAAGGCATCTGGTCCATTTCTCAGACAAAAGGTGGTGACAATAGATTTCTAAATCTTTTAAGGTCGAAAAAAGTCCTGCTGAACCGGTATGACTTCCTAAGACTTTGGCTTTTGGGTCGTGAACAATCCCTGCTGGTTCTCCAGCGACTGTCACCACAGCTTCTTGCAAAGGACCGTAGTTTGTATTAGCCATCTGCCAAGGGGTAAAGATCTGTTGTTCAAACAAGTCATCCAGTGAGTGATGATAGATATTTTCAAGTAAAAAACCCAACAGGAGAAAATTGACATCCGTATAGCGAAACGCTTTATTCTCAGTCACTTTTAGAGATAGAATGGCTTGCTTGAGTTCTTCGGCACTTAACTGATCCCGATTAGGGATAAAGGGGTCTATCCCTGTCGTGTGGGTCAATAAGTGCCTAACCGTCACCGTGGTCTCATGCCATTTTGGATAGAGAGATTGTAAGGACTGGTCCAGACTAAGGCGACCTTCCTGCAGGGCTTGTAAGACAATTGTCCCCGTTCCGACTACTTTTGTCACGCTCGCCAGATCATAAATTAACCCAGCCACTACGGGTTTTGTTCCGTCTTGCGTGCCTAGGTAAGCTTCTCTCCATTTTCCTTTATCATAAATAGCCAAACTAGCCCCAGGGTAGATGTTTTCATTGATTTGACGATTGATTTTGTCTAGTATTTGTCTGGGTATTTGCTCAACCATATCTCAATCCCACTTGGATCCTTCAACATAAGGAAATTTGCCTTTTTATCTAGGTATACCTCATTACTAATCGTTTTGGCGGCTAAATACAGGCCAGCAAGGTCCATAACCTGAGGAACTGAAAACGACAAAACAGCCAAGTCACGGGTTTCATCATTGTCTGCCAAGAGGTCCTCCCCTTCTTTGGAATGAAATTGGATTTTTAAGGGGGCTAAAAGACCAAAAAGTTTTTGATAAAATTGTTCAGAAACTTCTGGTTGCGGGCTATTGATTTCCAAACCACTGAATGCTAGTTTTTCCACCCCTTTAAAATCAGCCTGACGTTCTTGTTGACCATCAAAGTGAGAAAGCAAACTCAAGTTTGTTGGATCAGCCTCAGAATGGACCAAGAAAGTATCCCCTTGTGGTGACACGACTTTAAAAGCGTAACCGGCTTCTCCTTTAAAAAGGGTAGCAGATGATTCTTGTCCCAAAAGGAGCTGAATGACATCATCTTGGTTGGCTCGGATGCTGGTTAAAGCGTGTTTTTTAGGTCCTTGAACATCACGATTGTCTAAAAAATCGGGTGATTCCTCAATGATAAGATAAGGTGCCACCCCATTTTGACCTGCCATGACAGCTATCGCATTTTCTTCACGCAACAGACGTAATCCTAACGCTTTTTGACAAAAAGTAATCATCGCATCTCTATCTGCAACCTTATAATAAATAGCGTGAGTTTTCATCTCTTTCTCCTTTTCTTGAATAACTTGGTTTTAGTGTATCGTAAAGCGCTAGCTTTGACAAGTTATTATGTGCTTGTCCCCCAAAAAGTCTACCTTTTCAGACTTTCTGACTTATGGTAGAATAAGTAACATGGAAAACTTTATTTTACACGGTATTCAGGTTATTCTCCTACTTAGCATGGGAGGCTTGGTGCTCTTGATGGCCGGGCATCTCTACCGCCACCAAATCAACCCTTTTAAGCGGTTTGCGACTGGCTTTTGGATTGGGCTCCTGACAGATATGTTGGATACAATGGGAATTGGATCTTTTGCCACGACAACCACCTTCTATAAAATGACGCATTTGGTTGAGGATGATCGTAAAATTCCTGGGACCATGAATGCCATTCATGCTATTCCTGTGCTCCTACAAGCCTTTTGCTTTATCACAGTTGTGAAGGTGGAAGCCTCCACCTTAATTCCTATGGCCATTGCTTCTTTTGTAGGAGCTTTGGTCGGACCTCTCTTGACTAAAAGTTGGAACACCCGTACGATTCAGAGAATTTTGGGTAGTCTGCTCATTATAGCAGCTTTTTTCATTGTCTATCGACTCATTTTTAACCCAGGTAGTGATAACTCCACCGCTATTCACGGTTTATCAGGTATCTGGCTTCTGATTGGGATTTTGTATAATTTTATTATCGGTATCCTTATGACTTTGGGGTTAGGCAATTACGCCCCTGAACTAATCTTTTTCTCACTGATGGGATTAAGCCCTGCGATTGCCATGCCTGTCATGATGTTAGATGCTGCAATGATTATGACGGCTTCAGCGACACAATTTATCCGAGAAAGACGAGTAGACTGGGAAGGTTCAGCTGGTATGGTTCTCGGTGGTGTTTTCGGGGTATTGATTGCCGTGCGTTTTCTCACCAGCCTAAACCTCAATGTTCTCAAACAATTTGTCGTTTTAATTGTACTCTTTACAGGTGGCATGATGATTCGTGCTTCCTTTAAACAACAGACTAAAGAAGCGGAGTAACCATACCATGTTACACATCAAAAAAATCTTAGGTAAATTAGCTGAGGCTCTGGTTATCGGCTTTGCTGATTTACTTTTGCAACTCATTCTGGGAATCTATCTAGGCTATAATACTTCTGTCAAAAAAGGCTTTAGCCCTTTTCAGTCTTGGAGCTACCTTCTCATCACGCTAATTATTATCTTTTTACTCTATCAATTGGCTATCAAGCGAGGATTTCTAACCGCCTATCGCAAAGACCGCCTTCATCTGAGAGCCTATTGGAGGGGATTTTTAGGGCTTTATGCCTGGGCGATTTTGAGTAGTTTGACATTTAACCTATTGGGACAACAAACAACAGCCAATCAGGCAAGTGTCGACAATATCGTCTCCCAATTGCCCCTCTTAGTCACCATCAGTTTTGTAGTTATCTCAGGCCCCTTTTGTGAAGAACTCCTCTGTCGACAATGGCTCTTCTCCTGCTTGAAACAAAGACCTAAATTAGCTATCTGCCTTTCCGCCCTTCTATTTGGAGGCATTCATATGGCTTCAGGTTTTGAACCACTCAGCTACATGCTCTATACTGGCATGGGAGCTATTCTAGCCTTCGTTTACTATAAAACCAATTACTCCTTTAAAACTGTTTTATGGATTCATATGAGTTGGAACGCTCTCACCATTTTGACCTTGGTTCTCAATTAAGCTTACAAAAGTTACAACAAAAAAAGTTAGACTTATCTGTCTAACTTTTTTTATTGCTTGAACTTTAGTATGATTACGAAACAGTTAGATACCTAACTGTGATGATCAGGCAATTTTCAGTAATTCCTCCTAAAAAGCATTTCCTTTTTCATCGTCAAATATGCACCTAAACTAAAAAGACCCAACAGGTCTTTTTGATGTGCATACCTTAACCAAGCATAGCTTGTTTCAAGAGAACTGCGCAGATAGCTGCCAAAATTGGGGCTACTACAGGTACCCAAGCATACCACCATTCAGATGAACCTTTGTGCTCACCCAAGATGGATTCTGGTAAGAAGTGGTGCAAAAGACGTGGACCAAAGTCACGCGCAGGGTTGAGGGCTGGACCTGTTGGACCACCAAAGCTGGTAACCAATACCATAACCAGGAAACCAAGAGCCAAGTGCGCCACTGCTAGAGAACCAGCTGCATTGCTTGCTGCAACAACCATGTCTTTACCGTAAACTGCAACGTATTGTGACTGTTGGTTTACTGCACTAGCTCCAAAGTAAGCGCTGGTCATCATCACAGCTCCAAAGAAGAGAATAAATGAACCGAAGAACTCGTTTAGGAAACCGTTCACCAATTTCCCTTTGCGGTCTTTCTCAGCGTTATCAGTAGTAGCAAATGAAGCCAAAATCGCTTCTGGATTCTTCGTTTTTTGGTAGTAAGGGCGATAAACGGCAACAACAATTGCTTGACCAACGATAGCTCCAAGAAGTTGTGCGGCAATGTATGGTGCTACTTGCGCCCATGAGAAGGCTCCGCCTACAGCCAAACCAATCGTGAAGGCTGGGTTAATATGGTTCCCAGAGATATTTCCAAACATAAGCGCTGGAATCATTACCCCCATACCGTAACCGATAGCGATAGTCAACCAACCGCTAGCATGTCCTTTGGTTCCTTTCAATTCAACGTTAGCTACTGCACCGTTTCCGAGCATCAGCAAAATAGCGGTTCCCAAAAACTCAGACAGATATTGTACCCAAGATTCAACTTGCATGGTGTCTTATTTCCTCCAATAAAATAAATTTAGACAAAGACTATTTTAACAGGTATAATGAGGAATGTAAACCACTCTTTTATAAAAATTCGAAAACCACAGGAGGTGTGGCAAATGCGCTACAATGTTTTTTCCTACATCCCAACCAATTCTCAAACAGCCAATGAAGAACTAGTTAGTTTGGGATTTCAATCACAAGAGGAGCTTTCTGACAAATCTCTCTTTTTTGCCTATCTTGAACGCCTCACCCAGCTGGATGGCAAAGATAAGGCACTAGCTTTTTCAGACTGGCTTGCCACTGACAGTCAGGACGCCTGGGAGTTCTTTCAGAGTGATGCCCCTCTGACAGAGCAGATCTTCACAACCATTGCCTTGCAACTTCTAGGTTTTATTCCTTTTGTAGACTTCGAAGATCAAGAAGCATTTTGTGAGAAAATTGCTTTTCCCATTAGTTTTACAAACGAAGGCCTAGTCCTTGCTTTTTATCACTTGCTCAATACTAGGACGGTCCGAGGAAATCTCTTGATTGATGAATTGGTGGCCAACAACCTCATCCCAATCACCAACCAACCTTTCTTTTTTAATGATAAACTCCTTGCTAGCTTTGACACCAATGACCTCATACGTGAAGTCGTCTATGTCCAAACACCTGTGTCCAGCACAGGTAGTGACCAGTCGGAGCGTGTCAAGGTCTTGATTATTAGACCAAGACAAGCTAGCCAATTACCAACGGTGATGACTGCTAGCCCCTACCATATGGGAACCAATGATAAAGCTAGCGATGATTGTCTTCACAAAATGGCTGGAAATTTAACAGTAAAAAAAGCAGGGACCATTGTCACTGAGTTGCCAGAATGGCCAGATCATGATAGCCCACAAGTCACGGTCAATGGAGCAAAGCCTGCTACAGAACACTTTTACGACACCGACACCTATACTTTAAATGATTACTTCCTCGCTCGTGGCATGGCCAACCTCTATGTCTCTGGTATCGGAACAGCCGGCTCTGATGGTTTCATGACCACTGGGGATGCCAAACAGGTAGCTTCTTTTAAGGCGGTTATTGATTGGCTGAATGGGCGAGCGATGGCTTATAATCAAAAATTGGGTGGGCACCCTGTATTGGCGGACTGGGCCAATGGCCGTGTTGTCACCACAGGAAAATCTTACCTCGGCACTCTGTCCACGGCCCTCGCAACAACTGGGGTTCAAGGTTTGGAAGCCATCATTGCAGAGTCAGCTATTTCTTCTTGGTATGATTACTATCGGGAAAATGGTCTGGTGAAAAGTCCTGGTGGCTATCCTGGCGAAGACTTAGATACCTTGACCGCACTCACTTATTCTCGTAGTCTGGTTGCCGGAGACTTTCTCAAACAAAAAAGCACCTATGAGACGCTTCTAAAAGCACAACAAAAACAACTGGACAGACAAACGGGTGACTATAGCCAATTTTGGGCGGACCGCAATTACCGACCTATGGCTAAACAGGTATCCTGCTTGGCTATCTATACACACGGCTTACAAGATTGGAACGTTGCCCCAAAACAAGTCTACGAAATGTTTAACGCCCTGCCAGACGCTGTTGAAAAACATGCCTTCTTGCACCATGGTGAACACGTCTATCTCAACAACTGGCAATCCATTGACTTCAAAGAAACCATGAATGCCCTCTTGGCTCAACGATTGGTCAATGGGAAAAAAAGTTCACTAGAGCTAGCCCCCGTCATTTGGCAAGATAACCAAAAGGAACAAACCTGGCAAACACTCCATCAATTCGGAGCAACGACCACTCGAAGCCTACCTTTAGGTAGAGGTAAGATAACCATTCAGAATGCCTATCCCAAGGAAGATTTTAGCCGTTATGACAAGCAGTTTCGTGATTTTAAGGCTGATCTCTTTTCAGGAAAAATATCACAACAAGCGGTTACCGTCCCCCTAACAGTTGATGAGTCAATACGCATTAACGGGAAACCTCGATTAACGTTGAACCTATCTAGCGATCATACAGTTGGTCTCTTATCCGCCCAATTACTCCACGTTGGTAAGCAAAAACGCTTTGGAGACATCCCGGGAAATATCCAACTGAATACTATTGATAACGGCCGACGTTTCAAAAAAGAAGCCCTACGAGAATTGCCTTTTAAACCATCTGATTACCGAGTGATTAGTAAGGGGCACCTCAATCTTCAAAATCGAGCGGATTTACTAACTATCCAGGACATCATCCCGGACGAAGAGATGACTGTCACCCTGGACCTTGAACCAACCATTTATAGTCTGAGTTCAGGAGACCACTTAGCCCTTATCCTCTACACCACTGACTTTGAACATACCATTCGAGATAACCAGGATTACCATTTGACCCTCAACCTAGAAGGCGCCATACTTAACCTTCCTATTAGCTAAATGCTTACCACAAAAAACCTGTTCTTCAATAAAAAAGAACAGGTTTTTATTTTACTTTTGATTAAAAGGGCAACTTTCCAGCAAAAGCGCCCAAAGTCTTTTGAGTCGCCTCATCAATCTGTGACATAGCATCATTGATGGCTTGTGTCGTCATGTCTTGTAGGGTTTCAATATCCTCTGGATCCACGACTGCTTCTGCGTAGTCAATCGCCACGAGTTTTTTATCACCTGTAAAGGTTACCACCACTAAATCTTGAGCGGATTTCCCAACAAAACGACTCGCACTAAGTTCAGCTTGCTTTTGTTCCATTTGTTTTTGCAACTTTTGTGCCTGCTTCATCATGTTTTGCATATTCATCATAAGAGTTTTAAATTTCCTTTCTTAGCATGGGACTAACCCTAAAAAATACTCATGGCTTTATTTTACCCTTTTTTTGACAATTCGCAAAGAAAAACCAATCCATTAACCACTTTATCGAGGTTGATTACAGGAATTTTTCACCATGAAGCCAGCAAAAAAGCTAATAGTTTAAGGTTGTGACGTATTTAAGCTTATTTTAGAAAAGTCCTGTTATGATAAAGGCAAGGTTAAAGGAGTTTTACCTATCAAATAGTCTCCTCTCCTCCTATTGTTTTACATAATATTTAGAAACGAGGATTTCCATGTCTACATTTATTCGCCCCAAAGAACCACTAAAATATCTCAAATGGTATGATATCCTGATTGTCACGGTAATCATGTTTGGTCAATTTATTGTGCGTTCTACTGAACTTTATTTACAGTCTATAGGTATCTTAGCAACACAGGTGGTTAGCAGTACAGCAAGCACCAGTACTAATACAGCGTCTAGTGGTGCCGCCTACTCCAGCAATCTAAGCTTACAGGTGTCCCTTTTAGCTATCGCCTTTTTGTACTTGTGGTTACGTCACTTTGATTTTAAACAACTGCCAATCAAGATCAAATGGTCTGTGCTTTTTTGGGTGCCAGCTATCTTTGTCCTTGTCGGACTACTTGGTGACACTGTCTCAACCCTATCTGGAACCTATAACTACTTTAGTCCAGATGTCCTACGCTATGTCAGTCTGAGCGCCATTTTACCAAAATTTTTAGCCCTATCTCCTATTGCCATCATCTACGGACTGCTCAATGGCTTTTACGAAGAATTCTTTTTCCTTGGTCTATTGACCTCTGTTAAAGATAAGCACAAATGGTGGGTTCTGCTCTACTCCACCATCATTCGTGTATCTTTCCACACCTACCAGGGTATGCTTTGGGCCTTAACCATCGGCGTTCTCTTTGGACTCATTTATTACTTCCTCTACAAATTCAAGGTCAAAAATTTGCTGCCATTCTTCTTGGCACACGCGCTGTTTGATATGTTTGGTTCCTCACTCATTTATCTCCTGATTAACTGGGGTTCTTGATAAATTCAACAAAGTAAACAGGTGTTCATGTAAAAACACCTGTTTTTATGATTCCTATGCTGAGTTTACGCCGTCAGACCTAGATAAATTTTCGATAACCCGTTATACCTTAAACCAATACCACCCGTAGGCATAAGTCGTCTATTCCTTGATTTATCAGACATTTAGCACTTAGCTCGCCTTTTTGATTTTTGTTATCCTTATATATATTCGGGATAATAATTGCTTGTTTCTCGCAAAAAAGTTCCCCTTTTTTCCTGAAAATAACCTATACTATAGCTAAGCGTTTCTTATCGCTGGGAAAGGAGAGTTTATGACACATCACAATATTTTAGCTTTATCAGGTAACGACATTTTCAGTGGTGGGGGCTTACATGCCGACCTAGCCACCTATGCGGTCAACCAATTGCATGGATTTCTCGCTGTCAGCTGTTTAACGGCTCTAACAGATAAAGGGTTCGAAGTTATCCCTATCGATAAAGATACCTTCCAAAAACAATTGGCCAGCCTTAAGGATGTGCCGTTTTCAGCGATTAAAATTGGACTCTTACCAACCGTTGAAACCGTTGACTTGGCCTTGGATTTTGTCAAAGCACACAAAGGGGTACCTCTGATTCTAGACCCCGTTTTGGTCTGTAAGGAAGATCACGACGTTGAAGTCAATGCCCTACGTGACGAACTGCTTAAATTATTCCCCTACGCAACCATTGTCACCCCTAACCTCCCTGAAGCCGAGTTATTAACACAAAAACGGCTTAGCAGTCTCGACGATGTCAAAGCAGCTGCCAAAGAATTGCACGCCCTCGGTGCGCAAACCGTGGTTATCAAAGGAGGCAATCGCCTCGACCCCAATAAAGCCTTTGATGTCTTCTACGATGGAAAAAATATCACAGTCCTTGAAGGCCCTGTATACCCACAAAACAATACAGGCGCAGGTTGTACCTTTGCTTCTAGCATCGCCAGCCAAATTGTTCTCGGAAAAACACCAGAAGAGGCAGTTCGCTACTCCAAGGATTATGTTGCCAAAGCCATTCAAAAGTCTGACGACTATGGCGTTGTGCAATTTTAAATCTGTTAAGTACTGACATTCTGGGCATTGCCTTGACCTCTAAAAAAAAACACTTCTGTTGCTCCTTCACAAGGGCAACAGAAGTGTTTTTTAAATGACGTACTCGACGCTATAGGTCTCATCAGATAGCAAACGTGACAAAAATTGTCTCGTGCGGGCTTCTTGAGGACGCGCAAAAAAGTCTTTAGGGTTGTTTTCTTCGACAATGACACCGCCATCCATAAAGACTACCTGCGTCGCTACCTCACGGGCAAAAGACATCTCGTGGGTAACCACCACCATGGTCACGCCTTCCTTGGCCAATTGCTTAAGGACCGTTAAGACATCTCCGACAAGTTCAGGATCTAAGGCAGAAGTGGGTTCATCTAAGAGAATAACGTCAGGTTTAACAGCGATGGCACGCGCGATGCCAATCCGTTGCTGTTGCCCGCCTGATAATTGGGAAGGATAATAATCGGCATAGTCCTGCAGACCAACCTTGGCTAAGGCCTCTTTAGCCAAGACAAGCGCCTTGTCTTTGGGAATTTTTCGTGCGACCACTAAACCTTCTAGAATATTTTCGAGAGCTGTTTTATTGGCAAACAGATTGTAGTGCTGAAAAACGAAGGCAGTTTTTTGACGAATGTCCAAGATATCTTTTTTACTTAGCTTTTCCAGATTATAAGTGCGACCACCCAGAGTCAACTCTCCTTGATTGGCTTTTTCTAGATGATTCAAGCAACGTAAGAAGGTTGTCTTGCCCGAACCTGACGGCCCCAAGATGACAACCACATCCCCTTGATTGACGCGCAGACTCACGTCTTTTAGCACTTCATGCTCGTCAAATCTTTTCGCAATATGTGACACTTCTAACATAAGATATTCCTCTTTCAAGTCGTGTTAGGCAAGGGTGTAACGCTTTTCAAGTTCACGAAAAATGACTTGAATGACACCACAGATAATCAGATACAAGATAAAAATAACCAAATAGGATTCAAAATAGTGGTAACCATAGGAAGCCTCAACACGAGCAATAGCGGTGATATCTTTAATGGTCATGACAAAGACCAAAGAGGTTCCCTTGACGATAGTGATAACCAGATTACAGAGGTTTGGTAAAGCTGACCTCAAGGCTTGTGGAAAAATAATCCGTACATAAGCCTGACGGTTGGTCAATCCAATCGCTTGTGCGGCTTCTAGCTGCCCCTTGTCCACTGTCAAAATCGCCGACCGTAAAATTTCTGCTAACGTACCTGTCGTCATGAGACTGTAAATAATAAAGGCATAGTAAATCGGATTCAAGGCAAAAACATTGACTCGGCTACCGATACCCTTGAAAAATTGATTTAAGAGGCTCGGAAAGAGACTGTAAAAAAACAAAATGAGGAGAATCGGCGGTGTTGCCCGAATAAAGGATAAATAAACCACTGAGAATGGTTTAACACCAGGGATACGGTAGATTTGTCCTAAGGCGAGAAAAAGAGCTGGAAAAAAACTAAGCCCAAGAGCTACCAGCATAATCAATAGGGTCGTCGGTACACCCCCCAAGGTCAAGAGAAAGGTTTTCCAAATATAGCTAAAGTCCATAGTCTAACGTCTCCCTCCCTGTAAGCTTTTTTCTAAAAGTTGAGCTATCAGTGAAATCACTAGCGCTACTGCCCAATAAATCAAGGCAACTGCTGCATAAGTTTCTAGGGAATAATTTCCCAAATGACGGCTAATCAACAGATTTCCTGCCCCCATGACATCCACAAAACCAATGGTGTACGCTAAAGCGGCATCACGCATCAAATTCAAAACAGCAGAAGTCATATTGGGTAAGGCAATTCGAAAAGCCTGTGGCAAGACAATCCGCCATAAGGTCTGCGCCGATGTTAGACCAATACTGAGTCCAGCCTCTGTTTGTCCCCTTGGGATAGCTAGGTAGGCCGACTTGAATACTTCTGAGATGATGGCTGCAAAAAGCAGCGTCATGCTGATGAGAACGAAAATAAACTTGGACCAATGATTCACATCAATCCCTAACCACCAATTCAACAGAGCAGGTAGGCCATAAAAAACCAAAAACAATAAAACAATCGGAGGCGTACACCGCAAGGTAAAGACATAGACACGGGCAATCCCTGAAAAAGTCTGATCCTCAGCAACCTGAGCCCAGGTAATGAACACCCCCAACAGTGATCCCAGAAAAGTCGTCGCTAGCATGATGAATAAGGTCATGGGCAATGCTTGAATAAGGTCTGGTAAAAAGGTAAAAACCTTAGCGAGGTTAAAAGAAACCATATCTTCTCCTTATTGAGTCGCTGTTTTGACCAAGTCTAACCACCCAGTCAAAAGACAAAAAGTCCCGAGGACTTTTGCTTACTTGTCTACGTAATCAAACACATTTTCACCAAAATATTTTTGGGAGAGTTTCTTGAGGGTGCCGTCTTTTTCTAATTCTTTGATAGCCTTGTCATAGGCTTTAGAAAAGGCTTCGCCCTTACTATCGCGATGGATGAGTGGATAAGTTGGAATTCCCTTATAAGCAAACCAAGCCAGTTTATCGGCATACTGGTGATAAGAACCGTCCTTATCCTGAACTGCTTTTTCATAAGACAACTTAATGTCAAAGTAAGCATCGTAACGACCTTCTAGAACCCAGGCATAGGCGTCTGATACGCTAAAGGACTCCGCCGCTGTTAAATCAATTTGTTGGTTAGGATGTTCTTTATTGTAATCTGTGATAACGTTCCACTGGGCATTTTGCGGTGAGATGGGAACCAATTTTCCTTTTGCTTTGGCAAAATCATCGATAGTTTTATATTTATCAGCATCGTCCTTACGAATGGTAAACCCAATAATACTGGCTCCGATAGCCTCCTTAGGAATGATGAATTTCTTGGCCCGTTCATCGGTGTACCAGGCCCCTTTAACCCCGATGTTATACTTCCCAGATTCCAAACCAATGAGGAGGTCATCATCGCTCGTCCCAGTGTATTCGAACTGGTATTCGGGTAGTTTTTCATCAATTGCCTTTAAAACAGCCACTTCATAGCCGTCTGATTCCCCTTTTTCATTGATGTAATCATAGGGAACATAGTTCTGCGTATGAGCCACTTTTAGCGTGGTAACTTTTTGACTGCTTGCTGCAGAGTGTTGGGTAAAGGTCCGCCCTGCCACAGCCGCTCCGACGACTGCCACAGCTACCAAACCACCAATAAGCCATTTTTTCTTTGCCATATCTATCTCCTTTATCCTTTTTAAACTTGCGCCACTTCTCTAACCCAAGCAATGCGTTCATGGTCAATATCACTTGGTACCGTACAATCCGCACCAATCACCAAACCTTGTCCACCTGCTTCTTCGATGAGGCGACGCGTTTGGGCTTGGATAGCTTCTTTGCTCCCCGTATAGAGGAGACCGTCCGTGCCATTTTCAAAACCACCTAAGACAGTCTTACCGCCGAAAATTTCTCGCCCTTCTTGTAAGCTAATCCCTTCAGGGCCTACTGCCCAATTAATCACTTGAGCAGGGTAATTTGCAAACAGATGAATATCATTGCGGGCCCCCTCATAGCCACAGATATGAAGGACATTAATCCCATTGATCGCATTGACCGCTTCAAGAACAGCAATCTCACTGGGAGCGATAACCTCTTGATAGATATCAGCTGTCACACGCGCATCCTGCACACTTTGAACACTGAGGTAAATGCCATCGGCTCCCCCTTCTTGGATGACCCGTCGGCTCAAGTCTGCGATGTCTTGGCTAATGGTGTCTAAGACCCGCTTAACAAGCTTTTTGTCTTCATGAATAAAGTTTGCCAGTTGCTCATCCCCACCAGAAACCTCAGCGATTAGCCATTTAAAATAGGTCGCTGGTGCAAAAATATTATAGATGGCCACGATATCTTCTGTGAAACCTGCTTTAATCTGTTTGACCAACTCAACCTGTTCACTAATCCAGGGGTGGTCTGCTCCCAAAGGTTGAATGTCAGACAAGTCCTGAATAGATTTGGCTGCTTTTATGGCCTGATTGGGATAAGCAAAATAACCGTCGCTCATGAGTTTGATAAAGTCTGGCTGAACGTCCGCCAAAAACGCCGCATGTCCAGATAAATTCTTTTCGATAATAGTAGGATTAGAGAAGCCTTCTAACCATTCATCAGGGTTGGTGAAATGATGCCAAAAACCTACTGGCACGCGGTCAACCGCTTGACCTTTAAAGGCCGATAAAACCCATTCTCTCTTTGATGTCATACGTAAATCTCCTTAATGTTTTTCTTGATTACCACTATACCATCCTCTCAAAGCGCTGCCTAATCTTTATTTGTGATGACACCTTATTACTTTTTGTGATAGGCCTTCTTTTTATCAATAACAGGTTATTGGTTTACCTGATAACACCAAACCCGCACCTCCCTGCTCTCTCATCGATATGGTATAATAGGAAGTATGGATAAATTGATTAAAACACTTTCTGAAAATGGCCATCTACGGGCCTATGTGCTAGATAGCACACAAACCGTTCGGGCTGCCCAAGAAGCTCACCAAAGTCTGGCTAGCTCAACCGTGGCTTTGGGACGGACACTGATTGCGACACAAATTTTAGCAGCCAACCAAAAAGGTGACAGCAAGATCACCGTCAAGGTCATCGGTGACTCTTCCTTTGGCCATATCATCTGCGTGGCGGACACTCACGGTCACGTCAAGGGCTACATTCAAAATCCTGGTGTAGACATTAAAAAGACTGCCACAGGTGAAGTCTTGGTGGGCCCCTTCATGGGCAATGGCCACTTTGTCGTCATCACTGACTACGGGACTGGCAAGCCTTACCAGTCCATGACCCCTCTCATCAGCGGAGAAATTGGTGAAGACTTGACCTATTACCTAACTGAGAGCGAGCAAACCCCATCAGCAGCAGGGCTCAATGTCCTCCTCGATGACCAAGACAAGGTGCAAGTCGCTGGTGGTTTTATGGTGCAGGTACTCCCTGGAGCTACCGAAGAAGAAATTGCAGCCATGGAAAAACGTATTCAGGAGATGCCTGCTATCTCGAGTCTTCTGGCTTCTGACGACCATATTGAGGCCTTACTGACCGCTATCTATGGCGACCAGCCTTACAAACGCCTAGCTGAGGAACCCCTGAGTTTTCAGTGTGACTGTTCTAAAGAGCGTTTCGCCGATGCTCTAGCTTCCCTACCACTTTCTGAACTCAAAGCCATTCGTGAGGAAGACCACAAGGCCGATATCACTTGCCAATTTTGTGGCAAACATTACCACTTTGACCAAGCTGACTTAGAGGAGATTATCCGTGAGCAAGAAGCCTAAAACCTTTTATATCGGGGAAGTGGAAATCCCCAACCGTACCGTACTCGCTCCTATGGCTGGCGTGACCAATTCTGCCTTTCGCACCATTGCCAAAGAATTTGGCGCAGGTCTCGTCGTCATGGAAATGGTTTCTGACAAGGGAATCCAGTACAATAACGAAAAAACCCTCCACATGCTCCACATCGATGAGGGCGAACATCCCGTTTCTATACAGCTTTTTGGTAGCGACGGAGAAAGTCTGGCACGCGCGGCTCACTTTATCCAAGCCAATACCAAAACAGATATTGTCGATATCAATATGGGTTGCCCGGTCAATAAAATCGTCAAAAACGAAGCGGGGGCTATGTGGCTCAAAGACCCTGATAAGATTTATCAAGTCATCACTACCGTTAAACGCGAACTTGACTTGCCACTGACGGTCAAAATGCGAACGGGTTGGTCAGATAATCACCTGGCTGTGGAAAATGCCCTGGCTGCCGAAAGTGCTGGGGTGGCTGCGCTGGCCATGCATGGCCGCACCCGTGAACAAATGTATACAGGTAGCTGTGACCGAGAAACCTTAGCTAAGGTAGCTAGCGCTCTGACACGCATTCCTTTCATCGCTAATGGGGATATCCGCACGGTCCAAGATGCGCAATACATGATTGACCAGGTAGGCGCTGACGCTGTCATGGTAGGACGTGCCGCTCGAAACAATCCCTATATCTTTGAACAAATCACCCACTATCTAGAAACAGGTGAGGAATTGCCCAACCTGCCTTTTGAGAAAATTTTGGACATCGCCTACGAACACCTGCGCCGTCTAGTGGACCTCAAGGGTGAGAACATCGCTGTCCGTGAATTCCGTGGCTTGGCACCACATTACCTGCGGGGCAATTCAGGTGCCGCTAAAATGCGGGGAGCGATTTCCCAAGCCAACAGCATGGCTGAGATTGACCAAATCTTTCAAACAGCCCTGGCACAAGCCTAAAAAAAGAGCTAGTCTATGATAGCCTTACTCCTTATCGACATGCAAGAGGCCTTCACCTCGGCTAGCTGGGGGCCTCGCAACAATCCCGACGCTGAAAAACAAGCTTTAAAAATCCTAGAAGCTTTTCGTCACAAAGCCTGGCCGGTTCTCCATGTACAGCATGTGTCCGAAAATCCTTCTTCTCTTTTTTCAGTTGGTCAAGGACAAGCTTTCCAAAAGGGCTTTGAACCTTTGACAGACGAGCCTGTCTTTCAAAAGGCTGTCAACAGTGCCTTTATCGGCACCAATCTCCAAACTTACCTCAAAAACCACGGCATTGACCACCTCGTCATTGCTGGCCTCACCCTACCCCACTGCGTATCAACGACAACTCGAATGGCCGCAAACTTGGGCTTTTTTGTCAGCCTATTGGCTGATGCCACTGCCAGCTTTTCCCTCCCAGACCGTCAGGGAGAGCTTATCCCAGCAGACCTCATCCATGAGATTAATCTAGCCTCACTGGATGGTGAATTTGCGCAAGTGAGGGAGACGGATGAGTTTCTTGAGAATATTAATAGACTAAAAAAGCCTTGAGGGAAATCTCAAGACTTTTTAGTCTATTTTTTTAAGCTTTTGCTTCTTGTTCTTCTTTTACCAACTGACTGTCATAGCGACGTACAAATGGCAGATAGACGATGAAGGCTGCAATGGCGGTAACAATTGACAACAAAGCTGCTCGAACATCCGCAGTTCCCAAGAAGGCTCCAATACCCACTGGTGTAGGCCATGGCACTTGGGCGATAACTGGGCTAATCCATTCTAAGGCATTGGCAAAGTAGTAAATTGTCGCTGTAACCATTGGCGCCAAGATAAATGGAATGGCCAAGGCTGGGTTATAGATAATCGGCAAACCGAAAATCAACGGTTCATTGATATTAAAAATAGCTGGAACAACGGAGGCACGGCCGATTGCTTTCAACTGTTCAGAACGCGCTGCAAAGGCGATATAGATACACAGCCCCAAAGTCGCACCAGAACCACCTGCGATAACAAACATGTTTGAAAATTCACCGGCTACGGCTAAGTGCGTCCCTTGAGCAGCATTGGTTGCCATATTGGCCAAGGCAATCGGGTTGACAAAGGCGAAGATGATGTTCGCCCCATGAATACCAACAATCCATAGCAATTGGGTCAACAGGTAGATAATCATGATACCAATCCAAGTATTGGTCAAGCTTGAAACGAAACCAAATGGAATCGAAATAACATTGAAGATATCCGTTCCAAAGAAGACCAGGATACCATTAATAATAATGACCGTAAAGGCAACAACGAAACCTGGCACCAAAGCGGTAAAACCTCGTGAAACCCCTTCAGGAACAGATTCTGGCATCTTGATCACCCAGTTGTGTTTGACACACATTCTGTAAAGAAGGACTGTCACGATTGCCATAATAATAGCGGTAAAAATACCTGTCGTTCCAAAACGTGTGACTCCATTACCCATAGCCCAACCATCAGCAACGACTTTTCCTTCTTCTAAGGCAACGACGGCTGCCATAGCACCTTTATCAAAAATCAGTTGAGGCACTGTCATGATGAAGGCCATCAGAGCAAGCAAGGCACCATTCATCGGATCCATATTGAGGTCTTCTTCTTCAGCGTAAATCTTTGTGAGTTCAAAGGACAAGGACAATACAAAGTAAAGGGACAAAGACCCCATGGTAGCATAGTTGGCGACCATGTAGAGTGGTGTGAATTTATCAAAAGATGCAGAGAAAATATCTGCTACAATTGGCCAGAATGAGAAGGCCTGCGGTAAAATACTAAATACCAAGAACATGGAGCCTACAATAGTGAAAGGAACGGCCGCCATACCTGCCGCTGTAATGGCACGTACGATTTTAAATTGGGCTAATTTCCCCATTGGACCCATGACATGGTTTTCAAGAAAACCAAACAAACCACCTTGTGTTTCCATAATGAAACCTCCTAAACATTATTTTTTTAAATGGTTTTGACGAATTGTTGGTAGCGTTGATAAGCCCGGTCCTCATTGCGAAGAATCCTGCTAATCCGCCGAAGATTGAGTAAACTAAGAAGGGTGCCCAGGCCGACAATGCCAAAGACAAAGAAATGAGCGCTTGAGTTATTGGCAAATATCGGAAATACTTGCGTCATCTGTCCGAAAATCACTAGGACTAACACCAAAACTTGCACCAGCAATTGGGCTTGAATAGCAACTGGTGTCCATCTGAGCATGGCATTTTCAACACCATAAAGACGGAACTGTTCCGCACTCGCCAAAATCATAACAAGTAACAAAACCATCGGCAAAAAGGCATAGAAACTAAGCCGGATAAACGAAATCATCAGCCAGTAGATATTGGCAAAAAAGAACAGTGCCAAGGAATACCGCAATAGTAAATAACGGTTAAAACGCATATTTTTTAAAGCCATTTCCTGACGCTGTGCATCCAGCGCCTTCTTTTGCTGAGCCATATGGGCACCCCTTTCGTCTAAATCTTTTGGTAAAGCGCTAGCATTTCACGCGCCACTTCATGCAAGGTCATCGTTGTCATCAGATGGTCTTGTGCATGCACCATGATAATCTCGATTTTAATTTCTACACCACTTGCATAATCTTGTAAAAGTTTCGTCTGCGCGTGGTGCGCTTCCAAAATCTCCTCATTGGCTTGGTCTAAGATAGCATCCGCTTCATCAAAAGCACCCTCACGCATTTTAGCAAAGGCCTCATGGACAGAGGTCCTAGCCGTACCAGAATGCAAAATAATATTAAAGGCTGCCACTTGTAATTCTTCTTGATTCATACGAAACTCCTATTCTAATGATTTAAAAATAGTGATAAAGTCTTGAAAGTTTTTAACTTGCAGCAACTGCTCTTGGACCTCTTCTCTTTCAGTCAAGGTTACAATTTTCTTAGTGATTGTGGCCAAATCACTGTTTCCACAAACAGACGGAGAGAGTAGAAAAACAAGCTGGACTGCTGCATGCGTGTCATCCCAGGCAATACCATTTTTGATCATAGCAACGGCAACACGATGATGTTTTGCCAAGGCTCGGTTGGGATGAGGGACAGCTATCTTTTCTGAAAAGACGACCGAACTCATTTCCTCACGCTGATGTATCAGTGCGAGCATTTTCTGTGGAAAATCTGGCTCTTCACCATCAGAAATACGCATCACTAGTTTCTGGAGAAGTTCTGCTTTTGTCGCTGTTTCAGTGATGAGAAAAGCATCGGCTTCAAAATAATTCTCTAGAAAGACTTGGTCACTAGCGATGGGAACTGCTTCTACCGGCGAAAGGCGTCTTTGTTGTTTGAGTTTTCCTAACTGGTCCTTGATACTTTTTACCTCATCCGTCTTTAGAAAAACACTGACGGTAAAGGCAGGAACCTTAAAAACCAAATGAGAAAGGTCAATGGTTGATAAGATGAGGTCAATCCCTTCAAGTTTATCATCTCTAATATCGTAGTAACCAATCACATCCGTTATCTCAATACGATTGCCAAATTCATTTTCCAAGCGATTGCGCAGCATCTGAGCCGAACCGTAACCGGTTGAACAAATGACCAGAACACGCATGCGATTGTCATCTTTTAACCGTTCAATGGATGCCATAAAATGCAAGGTCACATAGGCAATTTCATCCACACTGAGCGCTTTATTGGCAAAACTAGGTAACTGCTTCAAGAGTTCTTCCGTGAGGAAATACATATCAGGGTATTGCTCATAAATACTATCCTTCATAGGATTTTCTAGATGGATTGCATTCTTTAGACGAATATCTAATGTTTCCAGATGAAGAATAATCCCTTCCATAAACTGGTGGTCACTGCTAAAGTGGTAAATGTCATCTAAACCGAGTTCCGTCAAGGTTTGCCGCAATTCGACCTTCAGTCGGTCACGATTAACACCATTTTGATTAGAAATGGCCTCTTTGGAAAAGAGATGCAAAGAGATATAGCTGACTTCTTCCTGAGGAAAGCGTATCGGAACCTTTTCCTCTATGCGTTGAAGAATTCTTTTGGCTACCTGATTTTCTTTGTCAAAATTGCCACCTTCCAAATGAATCGGCGCAATGGTAAAACCTTTTTCCAAGCGTTGCATGGCAAGGCCGATGTGAATGACCAGATTTTGAATCATAAAATCTGATAATCGTAGATTGGCTTCACGGCATTCCTCAAGAACCATTAGAGTGAGGTCATCCAGTGTCAAAGGTTTTGGCAAATTAAGATGATCAATGTAGTGATAAATCGTTTTCCGAAAACGGCCACCAAAGAAGTAAGACATGATAAAGCGTCTTTTATGACGCTCACTCCCCGTCACATAGATGCCTTTATTGGGTCGACTCTCAATGGCCAAGCCTGCTTCGGCTAATAGTTGACGAAGCGTTTTGATATCATGTGATAAGGTAGAGCGACTAACATAAAGCTCATCAGCTAAATCATCGAGGTAAACTCCCTCTTGCTCAAACAGCAACTTGTTTAGAATCACATCAAAGCGCTCATCTCTATCAGCTGTCAGCGGTTCAGACTCCCCCACATCCAAGCCACTATTAAGGAGGAAGGTTTGATAGTCTTCCTCCTTCGTGTAGGTTAAGCGATAACCAGTCCCCTGTTTGGATTCTAGCTTTACCGATTGTCCCTTAAGTTCCTCTTGGATTGACTTGATATAGGTTCGAATGGACCGGTCTGAGCATTCTAACTCTTCAGCGAGGAACCTACTCGTCACAAATTTACCCTCGGCTTGAACCAGCTGATAAAGAAGGGCTTTTTCTTTTTTGCTAAACACTGATGATACTCCTTTTCATGAGCAGAAATTCAAGGATACCAAATGTTGTGTGTTTGAACGCATGTTGTCCTTAAATGTTCTCAGTAATCAAGTTTGCCATCTTTTCAATGCCCATCGGAATGGGAATATAGGCTTGTGGGGGGATTTGAACGACTGGTTTTCCTACTTTTGCGCCAGCTTCTTCAAATTGTTTGAAGTACATTTTCGTTTGGGGGCTGACAAGGTAGAGATCAAAGTCAGCCTTGTCAATGGCTTTTTTACCTTCCGTAGCATTAATTGCATCCACTAGGATATCCTCGCCTTTTCCCTTTAAAAATTCCGTTGTTTTTTTCGCCATTAAAGATGAAGACATACCTGCTGCACAGATAATTAATGCTTTAGCCATAACTTTGGCCTCCTTATATTTTTCTTGATAAACTCATTATATATAAAAACGTTTTCACTTACCATTCGCTTTTTTTCCGCTTTAAAGCGGAAAACGTCAATTCAATTCCGGAATATGATGCTTTCTGAAAATATTCTTGTAAGCAATCTATTTGTGACGCTCCATAAGAGAGCCATTCACCTATAAATGGGTGTCAAACAAAAACAAAAAAATCTAGTTTAGTGAACCGCACCTCAACAGTTAGATGATTTGTCTAACGTTTAGGGTGCGGTTCATAGATACTAGATTTTTTTCATTTTCTTCATATGTTTCTATAAACAAATATGATAAGAAAAGCAAAGGTGGTTAGAACACCAGCAATGGCACAAATCCTTTCACTTCTTCCTAAAGGTCTTCACCATTGCTTGCGATGACTTGCTTGTACCAATCATAGGAGAGCTTAGGGGACCGTTCATAGCTGCCTTGGCCATCATCGTCTTTGTCCACATAGATGAAACCGTAGCGTTTTCGCATCTCACCTGTACCAGCTGACACCAGATCGATACACCCCCAAGGCGTGTAACCCATGAGGTCAACACCATCTTCGACAACTGCTTTTTTCATTTCACGGATATGAGCGCCCAGGTAATCAATCCGGTAATCATCATGAACCATACCGTCTGCTGCCACCTGATCAATGGCACCAAAACCATTTTCCACGATAAAGAGCGGCAGGTGGTAATGGTCGGTAAACCAGTTCAACGAGTAGCGCAACCCCTCTGGGTCAATTTGCCATTCCCAATCTGATGCTTCAACATACTGGTTCTTGACCAAGTCCTCGGTTTCCAGATAGTCAAAGTAGGGGTTATCTTCCCGATGTGCATCAATGGCAAAGGACATATAGTAACTAAAGCCGATATAGTCAACCGTGCCTGCCAGTAAATCAGCCTGATCAGCCTCTGTAAAGTCCACTTTAATGCCCTTGCGCTCCCAGTATTTGAGAATATGCTCTGGATACTTACCAAAAACATGAACATCTGTGAAATAATAGCGTTTTTGCATGGCTTTCATAGCCATGAGAACATCTTTAGGATTGCAGGTTGCTGGATAAATCGGACACATGGCAATCATGCAGCCAATTTGGAAGTCTGGATTGATGGCATGACCAAGCTTAACAGCCTTGGCTGAAGCCACCAACTCATAGTGAGCCGCTTGATACATGATGGCCTCTCGGTCATCACCTTCCTCATATACAATACCAGAGTTGGTAAATGGCGAAAAGTCTTCTTGGTAGTTAGCTTGGTTGTTAATTTCGTTAAAGGTCATCCAATACTTGACCTTGTCTTTATAACGTTTGAATACGACTTCTGCAAAGCGCACAAAGAAATCAATCAATTGACGGTTTTTCCAACCACCATACTCCGTTACCAGATGATAAGGCATTTCAAAATGAGACAGGGTAATCACGGGTTCTATACCATGCTTGAGACATTCGTCAAAAAGATCATCGTAGAACTGCAGGCCTGCTTCATTTGGTTCTAGCTCATCACCCTTTGGAAAAATCCGCGCCCAAGCGATGGAAGTGCGAAAACACTTGAAACCCATATCCGCAAAAAGAGCCATATCTTCCTTGTAACGATGATAAAAATCAATCGCCTCATGGTTAGGGTAGTATTTGCCTTCTACAACGCCAGCAGTAATTTCACGAGGGACACCGTGACGCGCCGCCGTCATGACATCTGCTACACTGATCCCTTTACCGCCTGCTTGCCAGCCTCCTTCCAGCTGGTGGGCTGCTACCGCACCGCCCCACAAAAAGTCCTCTTTAAAAGTTGCCATTTGACACACCTCCTTAATTTTTCACTTTATATTATAGCCAAGAAATCACTCCTTGATAAGAGCATCTTTTTCCGGAATACAGCGGAAAAAAGAGCCATGACTTTTTTCAACCACTTACCCACCCAAATCGACCAAATAGGCAAAAGGTCTTGTTTTCATGGTCTCTTTGCGGTTTAATAAGGGTGAAGAGAGGGGGAACCCATCTAAAAGAAAGGTGATCACAATGAAAGTTCAACTCCATATCGATCCGCAGTTGGATGAGGAAACTGCCGTCCTCCATGGACCGGAGCCTTCGTCTCGTCTGTTACAGGTTCAGCATTACATTCAGCAGCTTGACCAATCGCAGCGGCTCAAGGCTCGCCAGGGCGAGGAGCGTTACCTGGTAGAAGCCCAACACTTTTATCGCATCTACGTGGAAAATCGTCAGATTATCGGGCAGACAGCCACAGATACTTATGTATTGAGCGGTCCACTTTACAAGGTCATTGAGGACCTACCGGATTATTTTCTCAAAATTTCCCAATCTGAGGTCGTCAATACCCAACGCATCGACCATCTACATTTTACCCCCAGCGGGTCCGTCGACATCCACTTAACCAACGGCGCCGTCAGTTATTCTTCGCGCCGTTACCTCAAAAGCATCAAGGAGGCTTTATCATGAAAAAACATCTCACCAACGCCCTCATCGGCATCTTTATCGGCATCCTCATTTCGAGTCTCGTGTCCTTGCTCTACGCTCCAGACACCTATTATCCGCTCAATCCCTTCTCTGCTGTCGGTCAATGGCTGAACCAACATCAGCTACACGGGGCTTGGGTCATGCTCTACTGTGTTCTCATCTGGGCAGCGATCGGCCTTCTCTTTAGCTATGCCGAAACGATTTTTCACAAAGAATGGAGCCTGCTACGTGCCACTCTCAGCCACTATGCCTTGACCCTGCTGGGTTTTGTTCCCCTGGCCACTCTGGCTGGCTGGTTCCCTGCACACCTAGTCTTTTACCTGAGTCTGGTTGTCGAGTTCAGTCTCATCTATCTGCTTGTTTGGGTCATTTCCTACCGAAAAAACGCTAAAAAAGTCCGCGAAATCAATCAACTCCTGACTAATAATCACCAGTAACGACTAAAAAACCTGATTCTTTGTAGAATCAGGTTTTTTCATTGACTTATTTATTTGGTAATGTCTTCTAACATCTTCTCAATGTGGGCGATGGCTTTCTCACGTCCCAAGAGATAGATGGTGTCCGGCAACTCAGGACCGTGCATTTCGCCAGAAACGGCGATACGGATTGGCATAAAGAGGTTCTTGCCCTTGATCCCTGTTTCCTTTTGGACAGCCTTGATTTGCGGGAATATATTTTCCGCTTGGAAGTCTGCTTCTGTCATGGCTTCTAGTTTTTCCTTGAAGGCTTTCAGCACAGTTGGCACAGTTTCACCCGCCATGACTTCTTTTTCAGCTTCCGTTAATTCTGGGAATTCCGCAAAGAAGAGATCGGTCAGGGGCACGATTTCATCGGCCGATTTGAGTTGAGGTTTGTAGAGTTCAACCAGTTTTTCTGCCTTATCGTTCAAACGACCTGCAGCTTTCAAGTAAGGCTTGCAAAGAGCAAAGACCGTGTCAAAGTCGGCATTTTTCAGGTACTCATTGCTCATCCAATCCAGTTTTTTCTGGTCAAAGGCAGCTGGAGACTTGCTGAGACGATGTTCATCGAAAAGTTTAATCAACTCTTCACGAGAGAAAATCTCATCTTCACCACCAGGATTCCAGCCCAAAAGGGCAATGAAATTAAAGACCGCTTCTGGCAGGTACCCTTTCTTGCGATAGTCTTCGATAAATTGCAAAGTGTTGGTGTCGCGTTTGGACAATTTCTTTCCTGTTTCAGAGTTGATAATCAAAGTCATGTGACCAAATTGCGGAGCCTCCCAACCAAGCGCTTCATAAACCATGAGCTGTTTAGGAGTATTAGCAATATGGTCATCTCCACGGATAACGTGGCTGATTTGCATGTCATGATCATCAACAACAACTGCAAAGTTGTAAGTTGGGTAACCGTCCTTTTTCTGGATAACCCAGTCACCGCCGATATTGCCCCCTTCAAACTCGATGTCACCCTTGACGATATCATGCCATTTATAAATCCCTGATTCATTGACCGCCAAACGTACCGTCGGCACGATACCTGCCGCTTCTCTTTCAGCGATATAAGCAGCTTTTTCTTCCTCCGTCATACCAAGAAATTCGTTGATGTAGCGTGGGGTTTCACCCGCAGATTCCTGACGTTCCCGCTCAGCAGCCAGTTCTTCTTCAGTGACATAAGACTTGTAGGCCTTGCCTTCAGCGAGCAGCTGATCAATATACTTTTGATAAAGGGGCAAACGCTCTGATTGGCGGTAATTTTCATGAGTTTCAGGGCTTTCATCCCAGTCAATTCCTAACCAACGCAAATTTTCCAATTGCGAACGCTCACCGTCCTCGACATGACGCTTGCGGTCGGTGTCTTCAATACGAATGACAAAAGTCCCCCCATAATGACGGGCGTAAAGGTAGTTAAAGAGCGCTGTCCGCGCATTTCCAATATGTAAAAGGCCAGTTGGGCTTGGTGCATAACGCACACGAATCTTGTCTGACATGTGACTCTCCTTGTTTTATTCACTCCTTACTATTATAGCAAAAAATCAAGCAGATCGCTCATATATCAGCGAATTTGTCCAATGCTAGTCAAAGGCTCAAGTCTATCATTCGACAAGCGTCTAAGAAAACTCAAAAAAAGGACGGGGAAAGCGAGACCCGACCTTTTCTCATTATTCTGCGGTAAAATCTAAGACCTTACGCCCTTGGATACGACCATTTTCCATATCATCAAAGATTGCTGGTGCTGCATCAACTGGACACGTTTCCACAACTGGAACCACCAAACCTTGAGCCCCAAAAGCGAAAGCTTCTTCCAAATCTTTACGAGTTCCGACCAAAGAACCGACCACACGGATACCGTCCAGAACGGTCTTGACGATACTCAAGTCCATGTACTCAGATGGTAGACCAACCGCAACAACCGTACCACCCGCGCGAACAGAGTCAATGGCTTGGTTGAAGGCTACCTTGGACACAGCGGTCACGACAGCCGCATGAGCGCCACCCGTTTCTTCTTGAATTTTTGCGGCGACATCGTCTACTTCACGACCATTGATAACAATATCTGCCCCGACTTCTTTGGCCAGTTCTAGCTTGTCATTGTTGATGTCAACAGCTACGACTTGCGCATTGAAGACTTTCTTGGCATATTGGACAGCCAAGTTCCCCAGACCACCTGCACCAAAGATAACGACCGTTTGACCAGGGCGTAGGTCGGCTTCCTTGAGCGCCTTGTAGGTAGTCACGCCAGCACAGGTGATAGAGCTGGCTTGAGCGGGGTCGAGCCCCTCAGGCACTTTGACCGCATAGTCGGCTGTTACTTTAGCGTATTGGCTCATGCCACCATCTACGCTGTAGCCTGCATTTTTCACCTCGCGGCAAAGGGTTTCACGACCCGTTGTACAATATTCACAGTGACCACAGCCTTCGAAGAACCAAGCAATGGATACCCGATCACCCGGTACCAAGGTCGTCACACCAGGACCGACTTCTTCGACGATACCAATGCCCTCATGTCCCAAAATCCGACCTGGCACTTGGCCAAAATCACCATGCGCCACATGCAAATCGGTATGGCAGACACCACAGTATTCTACCTTGACCAAAGCTTCACCATGACCAATGGTTGGTTTGGCTTGTTCCACAACAACAACGCCGTCAGAGGCTGGATTCACAACTACTGCTTTCATGCTTTTTCTCCTTTTCTGGTAAATATAGAAAACGTTTACATCTATAAGTCTACACCTTTTGCAACTTTTCTGCAAGGGAAAATGTGAGAAAAGTCACAATTTTAAAAGTAAAACGACAGACCTAGTTGCAAAGAAAAAAGAGCCTAACGGCTCTTTCTTATTCCCCATCCAAGACATCTTTGACCTTGTCAAAGAAACCTTTTTTCTTTTGTGGCGTGACGCTATCACCACTAGCTGCCGCAAAGGCATGCAGGGACTCTTTTTGCGCATCGTTAAGCTTGGTAGGTGTCACCACGCGCACGGTCACATGTTGGTCACCGATACCTTGTCCACGCAACTTAGGAGCCCCCTTACCACGCAAGCGGAAGGTCTTGCCTGTCTGCGTTCCTGCAGGAATAGACAACTCAACAGGACCATGAACCGTTGGCACCTCGACACTATCACCCAGGGCAGCTTGGACAAAGCTGATATCCAAGGTGTAGTAAATCGTAGACCCATCACGTTCAAATTTGTTGCTTGGTTTGACTGAGATGACCACGTAAAGGTCACCATAAGGTCCGCCATTGATACCAGCTTCTCCTTGTCCTTGCAAGCGAACTTGTTGACCTGTTTCAACCCCAGCAGGGATTTTAACCGTTACAGTGTGGGCTTGTTTTTCATGACCAGAACCATGACAGGTTGGACATGGATTCTTGATTTCTTTTCCTGTTCCATGACAGACATCACAGGTAACTTGACTGCGCATCATGCCAAGTGGCGTTTGGCGGTCCACATTGATGACCCCAGCGCCATGACAGCGGCTACATGTTTCAGGGTGAGACCCAGGTGCAGCACCAGAACCGTCACAGGTATGACAGGTAGATTCACGGTTATAACGGACTTCTTTTTCCGTTCCGAAAATAGCTTCTTCAAACTCCAGGTTGATCCGATATTGAAGATCATCCCCTTGACGTGGACCCGCTGGATTTTGCGCTTGACCACCGCCACCAAAGAAGCTGGAGAAGATATCCTCAAATCCACCAAAACCAGTGCCGTCAAAGCCACCAAAGCCGCCACCTTGACCACCGAAGCCACCATTGGCACCCGCAGGGCCATATTGATCATAGGCAGCCCGTTTTTGCTCGTCACCTAGGGTTTCATAGGCCTCTTGGATTTCTTTATACTTTTCCTCAGCTCCCGCTTCCTTATTGATATCCGGATGATATTTCTTGGACATCTTGCGGTAAGCCTTTTTAATCTCGTCCTGAGAAGCGCTCTTAGACACCCCCAGACGATCGTAATACTCTTGATTGTTCATATCTAAGATACTAAGAGCGACCAGAAAGCGACCGAAATTTAGGAAACTGATATGAAATCCTGATTTCTTAAACAGTTTATCTAATTTCCGAGCTTTCCGCTCGTGTTCAATTACATGAACAACTCTTTGTTCCTTTCTATTGCTTTTTCTTTTGACAAGGCCTTTCTCTTGATTTTAAGAGACTGACATCATGCTTCTTGACAGTTTTCCTTAGGTGGTTGGGACGCAAGCGACCGACTACGTCGTTCCATTGCTGAATGGCAAGCCTGAGGTCTTGCCATTCCCCACAGAATTTGAGCAGGCGCTCAAATTCTACCTACCACGGCGGAAACTGTCTTATTACAGCGACCTGCGGCCGCTGGGCCGCCTTATTCTTAAAACCAGAGGCTGGGTTGCAACCTCTGGTTTTGACTGTATGGGTACGACGTTCGAAAACAAAGTCGATATTACTTATTTTCGAGCTAGTAAGACACGTATATAGAAATGATTTCCGGAACTAAAAGACATCTTTAAGCGTATTAATAATATCTCTCGCAGATGTAATTTCAATACTGTACTCACCATTCTGTCCATCATCATCACGATAGCTACTGATATGTGTAATTGTATAATCGCTATTCACAATGTACTCATCACGTGTTTTGCGCGTATAATTTCCACCGGAATACCAACCACTTTCAGTCTGTTCTTTTACGACAGTATCGTAACTATTTATATTATCAATAAAATCAATCAATAGCTCCGCATCACTATCAGATAATCTAGCACCGTCAAGCGGAATGTATTGAGCAATATAATCGCGGGCCTCTTTAGTTGCCATCCGTCATTCCTCCAAATTTCTATTCACAAGATTACTTCTCAGTAAAGTCGCCGTCTACGACGTCGTCGCCTTTGGCATCTGATGAAGCTTCTGCTCCTTCTGCGCCGGCTTGGGCTTGTTGGGCTGCTGCAGCTTGTTCATAGAGTTTGACAGCCAAAGCTTGCGCTTTTTCATTGAGGGCTTCCAATTTAGCCTTCATATCCTCCAAGTTGTTGTCTTCTTGAGCTTTTTTCAACTCATCCAGAGCTGCTTGGGCAGCATCACGTTCAGCATCAAAACCTTTTCCTTCGGTTTCTTTGATCGTTTTTTCTGTTGCAAAGATAGCTTGTTCCACTTCGTTACGCAGATCAACTTCTTCTTTACGTTTAGCATCTGCTTCGGCGTTAGCTTCAGCATCTTTCATCATCTTATCGATTTCTTCATCCGTCAAACCTGAGTTAGATTGGATGACAATGGTTTGTTCTTTTTGAGTACCCAAATCTTTAGCCTTAACAGATACGATACCGTTTTTGTCAATATCGAAAGTCACTTCGATTTGAGGCACACCACGAGGAGCTGCTGGAATATCTGCCAATTGGAAGCGTCCCAAGGTCTTATTGTCTGCCGCCATTGGGCGTTCCCCTTGAAGGACATGGATGTCAACGGCTGGTTGGTTATCCGCAGCTGTTGAGAAGACTTGTGATTTAGACGTTGGGATAGTCGTGTTACGATCAATCAGTTTAGTGAAGACACCACCCATGGTTTCGATACCGAGAGACAATGGCGTTACGTCCAGAAGGACAACGTCTTTAACGTCACCAGTGATAACCCCACCTTGGATAGCAGCCCCCATAGCAACGACTTCATCAGGGTTGACGGATTTGTTTGGTTCTTTACCAGTTTCAGCTTTCACAGCTTCGACAACGGCAGGGATACGGGTTGAACCACCGACCAAGATAACTTCGTCAATGTCTGACAAGGAGAGACCCGCATCAGAAAGGGCTTGGCGAACTGGTGTTTTCGTACGTTCTACCAAATCGCGGGTCAAATCGTCAAATTTAGCACGCGTCAAGGTCATTTCCAAGTGGAGTGGCCCAGCGTCACCAGCCGTGATAAACGGCAAGCTGATTTGCGTTGATGTCACACCTGACAAATCTTTCTTAGCTTTTTCAGCAGCGTCTTTGAGACGTTGCAAAGCCATCTTGTCATTAGAAAGGTCGATACCGTTTTCTTTCTTGAACTCTTCAATCATGTAGTCGATGATTTTTTGGTCAAAATCATCACCACCAAGTTTGTTGTCACCAGCTGTAGCCAGGACGTCGAAGACCCCATCACCAAGTTCTAGGATAGAAACGTCAAAGGTACCACCACCAAGGTCGAAGACCAAGATTTTTTCATCTTTGTCAGTTTTGTCCAAACCGTAAGCCAAGGCTGCGGCTGTTGGTTCGTTGACGATACGTTCTACCTCAAGACCAGCAATTTTACCAGCGTCTTTGGTCGCTTGACGTTGAGCATCGTTAAAGTAAGCAGGCACCGTGATAACAGCTTTGGTTACTTTTTCACCCAAGTAATCTTCTGCGTAACCTTTAAGATATTGCAGAATCATAGCTGAAATTTCTTGTGGTGTGTATTCTTTGCCGTTAGCAGAAACTTTTTCAGATGTTCCCATCTTAGATTTGATAGAAATAATAGTATCTGGGTTAGTCACTGCTTGACGTTTTGCCGCATCCCCAACGATGATTTCACCATTTTTGAAGGACACAACAGATGGTGTTGTACGGTTACCTTCTGGGTTGGCGATAATTTTTGGTTCTGTGCCTTCCAGAACAGCGACAGCTGAGTTTGTTGTTCCTAAGTCAATACCAATAATTTTAGACATAATGTTTTCCTCTTTTTAAATGATTTTTTCTTTTGATACGCTTCTTAAGTGGCGAAGCCGTCAGAGCTTGACCTTATCAATCTCTTTGACTAAACTTTGAGGCTAAGGTCTCAAAGTTTGCGTAAATACCGCCACGGCGAAGAGTATCGTTTCTTGTTCGCTTCGCTCACTGTGAGCAGAGCCAAACTCTATTGCTAATCTTTTTCGCAGTAGCTGTTTGGCGGTTCACTTCCTTGCACTCGTGACCAGCCTAAGCAGCCTTGCGGAGTTCAAATCATCCAGTGAATGATTTGAACTTGTCATCTAAAAACGTGAAGATGACAAACGGCGAAATCATAGATTTCTGACTTACCGCCTAGTTTATTGTCATTTCGGACAAAATTTTCATTAATACATTTTAAATTCTTCTGGAAACTCTGAATCCGTCACCTCATTCCAGAAGCCATCAGGAACCTCAATATTGTTTAACAATTCATCAATATCATTCTCTGAATTGCCATATTCAATTCCATAGAAGTTCAAAACTTCCTCTCCGTAAGTAGCTCTAAAACCACTCCAATCAATATTGTTTCCATTCCAACCATGACGATCATCTTGTCCAACGAATTCTCGTATTTGTTCTAAAAAGTCTTGATAATTAAACATCACTTTCTCCTTTCTAGTTATAAACAACCACCATAGCTGGGCGGAGTACGCGCTCGTGGAGTTTGTAGCCTTTTTGGAAGACTTGGGCGATGGTGTCCGCTGGGTGTTCGTCATCTGCTGGAACAGTTTGAATGGCCATATGGACATTATGATCAAACTCCCCTTCAGCCGGGATTTCTTCAATACCCTCTTCTTTGAGAGCGTGTACCAAACTTTCTTGTACCATCTCCAGACCTTTTTTCACATCGTCTGTCAAGCCTTCAACAGCTAAAGCCCGTTCCAGGTTATCCAATGAAGGCAAGATGGCCTTAGCCAAGTCTTGACTTCGGTACTTTTGAAGGGTTTGACGTTCTTCATTGGCCCGACGTTGGATATTTTGCATTTCAGCATGGGCACGCAAATATTTATTTTCGAACTCATCCGCCCGTTCATTGGCCAAATCTAATTCAGATTTTTCTGTTGCTTCAACAGCTTCCTCAATTACTTCCTCGTTTTGGGCCCCTTCAGTGACCTCTTCTGCCACTTCTTCATGTTTTGTTTCTTCTGACATGAGTCGCCTCCTTTTTTCTAATTCACTTCGTAGTGATTGCTATTTAAGTATCGATAATAGTCATTCAGTTTGAGGGAAAGCACACGACTAACCACGTTTAGCAGGCTGACTGTCCGACGATAGTTTTGCTCAATAGGTCCAATAACACTAATGAGACCATACCCCCGATAGGGGATCAAAAACTGATGAGTCATAAGACTCGCCTGAGCCAAACTAGGCTCTTGATCATCTGCTACTGTAATACTAACAATTTCTTCGTCCACAACATGTCGACGAATACAATGTGCCAGAGCTTGTTTTTGATCTAAAAACTGGTAAGCCTGACTCCCCGAAACATCTAAGATGGCTAATTTATTAGCCACCAGAATCGTTTCCTCAAATAGATTCGCAAAAATAAAATCAAACAAGTCCAAGACATTAGCTGTCGTTGTGAAATATTTTTGGATAATCTGAGGGATTTCAGTCCGCAACTTATAATGAATCTCAAGAACCTTTTGGCCTTTAAAGCGATCATTAACCAGTTGAGCTAGGGTCTCCAAGTCTCTTTGCAGAAAACTCTTTGGTACAGCAAACTGAACAGTCACCGTCCGACTATCATCTAGCATCATCACAGCTAAAGCATCGTGTGCACTCAAGCGTACAATATCAAATCCTGTTAATCGCTGACGAGCAGGCTCTACATCGATGATTACCCCGACATAGCCTGTCAAATCAGCAATAATCTGAGCTGCACGCTCTAGGATATCTTCCAATCTAAAGGCCTCAAAATCAAAGGCCTTAACAACTTGATAGACATCTGCTTGATTAATGTTAGACACGTCCAAGCTATTTTCCACAAAATACTTAAAACCTAAAGGACTCGGCAGGCGACCACTAGAGGTATGCGCCTTCTCTAAAAGCCCCAACTTTTCTAGCTTAGCCATATCATTTCGAATAGTTGCACTAGAAGACTGGATACTATCCTGCAAGGCCTTTGATCCCACCGGCTCGTGTGTCTCCAAAAAGAGATCGATAATCTTATTTAAAATGTCATTCTGACGTTGGGTAATCATATCAACCTCCTCTTTAGCACTCTAAACGTACGAGTGCTAAACTTTATGTTTCTATTATACCCTAAACAGTTTCAGTGTCAAGTCAAAAAACTAAAAAATTAGCACTCTTTCAAAAAGAGTGCTAAAAATCAGACTTAAGACCGAGAAAAAGGAACCATTCGAAACAACACAGCAAGTTAAAATAAGGCTTCGTCCGCACACAACTTGAAAAAGTGAGCGCTGATTCGGCGCTTTTTTTGTTTGTTCTCGGTCACACAAAAAAGCCCATTCGGGCTTCTTCTTTTTAATCATACTGGGTCAGTTGATAACGGCTAATCAGATTGGTTAATTTATTGGTATAATCTGGGTCTGTTGTATAGGAAGAAGCCGCAAGAAATTGGGCAGCTTCATCGTTGCTTTGGTGAGCCACTAAATTAGCATAAAGACTGTCTCCCCATTGGCCAGCTTTCAGGGCTTCCACATAGGCATCCATACTATCTTGCCAATTCGCATACACTTGGTAGTATTTGGGGCGTGTCTGCCATTGATTATTTTCATAAACAGATTGCAAAAGGCGTACTGAATGAGCCCCACGACTTGTCGTAAGTCCATAGAGATTGTGATACTTAGAGGCTAAAAGGGTGCCACCATAATTCGAAGATAAAGCAGCTTGCCCAATCAACAAAGAGGCTTTGACCCCGTATGCCTTAGACAAAAGTTGAGCATGGGGCGCAATTTGCTTGATAAAATGCTGAGGATTTTCCTTGGCCTGAACGACTTGCGTAGCATGGGGAGGTCGGTTGGTGAAAACCAAAGGAAGACCAATCACCAAAAAGGCCAAAAGTAATAGGAGACTTCCCCCTTTTACAGACAGATGTCTTCTCACTCACGCCCCTCCTTCTTCAATAGAGTTACATATTCTTCCAAGCTCAAATGATGTTGCGTCATGTACCTGGCATTGGCCACGCCAACATAACGCCAGTGCCAATCCTCATAACCAACACCTGTCGAACTGGACTTATCGCTGGCAAAACGTAGGACAAAACCATAGTCAGCAGCGATGGCTTTTAGCTGGTTAACCACATTAGGGTCACTCTCATTGAGACTATCAACCGTTGACATATCAATGGCAAGACCTGTCATGTGCTCGCTGGCACCAGCTGGTTGAGAGTACGTTTTGACTTTTTCTTCAGCTTGAGTTTGAGTCAAATTAGGATCTGCCGCCATCTCTTGAGCTACATAACTGTTAAAGAGTTCTTCTTGATAAGCAACACTGCGATAACCAGAAATCAAGTGCTCCTCAGGTGCAATGGCTTGGGCTGCGGCTAAAAAGTCTCGGACATTTTGAGCAATTCGACTGTCTACCGAAATCCCATCTATCTCAGTCAGTTCAGGGTTCATCTCGTCAGTGATATGGTCACGGTTGACAAGAACAAGGTCCCAATCACTAGCCTTCACACCATCTGGCAGATTGGATTGAGCCGAAGATGAAGCATTGGACACTTGCCTTGCGCTCGTTTCTTGTGCATATTTTTGGGCTTGACGGCTTTCGTGTGTGCTAAACACCAAAAAGCCTGCTACTAATATCACTAAAACGGCTATAGCTAAAATACCCTTACGGTGACGTAAAACACGTCCCCATGAAATTTTTTCTTGCATCATCTCTCCTCAATGAGCCTTCGGCCTAATTGACGATAAGACATATCACCAACTGCCTCTACTCGAAAAACACCCCTGTCATCATAAGTCACAACAGAAACCGATCCATTGTCTAATCCTAAAGAAACAGGAATTTTATCATCAATCAGCCACAAAAATGTCCCAATTGTCATACCATGACTAACTACCAAAGCTGTATGGCCACCGGTCGCTTGCGTTGTTTTTGCTAGGTCAGTAAATCCTTTGAAGATACGTCCAGACAGTGTTTCCCAATCTTCAGCCCAGCCAGCTGTATCAATCGCCCGAATCCCTTCAGCTAATTCTGGACGTGTCAACTCTGTGATAGGACGTTTAAAAATACGTGGCAAAACACCATTAAATAAGGTGCCATCGTAGTCACCATCCAAACTACCAAAACACCATTCTCGCAATTGCCAATCACGTGTATAGGGGATCTTCTCGCAACCCATCTCCCGACGAATGATATCCATGGTCTGAATGGTTCGACCACTATCGCTTGAAAAGGCCTGATCAGGTTTAATGCCACGCGCTTTGAGACCAACTCCTAACTCACGGATACCTTCTTGCCCTTCTTGCGTCAAGGGGGTATCGCTCCATCCCTGCGCACGCCCGATCGTATTGAACATGGTTTTTCCATGCCGTGCAATATACAAGGTTACTCGACTCATGGCTCATCCTCCTCACAATTTGCTTCTATTATATCATATCTGATAAGCTTTCGATAAGTGATTTCCCACAGGACGCTAGACAGAAGAAAAAAGCCCAACCCTCAACGTTAGACTTTTCCCCTAGGAATAAATTAAGATCTTATCCAGACGATTCATCTGAACACCCTTAGTATAGCATCATTCTGACAAATGTCAAGTTGATGTCAGAACTATTTCTTTTTTATGACGTTATCTTAGCATATTCCGTCGTTTTTTCTTAATTAGGGTAAATATAAGAAACGGTTCCTCCCCATGTTGCAGTTGTTGGGTCGAACCACCCTCTGTAATCCTGAATACTCATGTTCCCAGCATAGTTGGATTCCTGAACTCGGATGGCACGTGCGGAAGTAACAGCTGTGACATAGGCCACATGCCCATAACCGCCACCATCGTTGTTCCATACAGCGATAGCTCCCACTGCCGGTTCAGACCCCACTCTAAATCCTAAATTAGCTGCATTGGTCAACCATTGATTGGCATTCCCAAGATAATTGGGTATCCAGGGGGCTAGAGTCTTGACTCCCCAGGTACACTGTCCTACCGGGTAGGTATTGACCTGTCCAATATAGGCTGTAATGCGGGGAGAAGCTCCTGTAGCTGCCCTCTGACTAGGCTGTAAGGTGCGATCGTCCAAAATAAAACCTTCGCGCCTGCCATCATTGTAAGTGACATAGGCATGCGTGTGATAAGTTATTGGTTGGCTAGCTCCTTGTGGTATCGTCTTCTCCACCTGAGCCACACCACCTTGACTTCCAACGCTGTACCATTGCAAGTCGGACTGGTCGGGGGCAGACCAAATGGCAAAATCTACACTGGTCATATAACGACTCCCTTCTGTTTCAGCCACCCTAGCTTGCAGAGTTTGTCCTTCTGCCACAACTTGTGTTGTGCCCGATACGGCGTCATAAGTCGTGACAGGTGCCACGGTAAAATCTCTTGCTGCCACTCCTAAGGTCGAGGCTAAAGGCGAATCCATATAAACATGAGTACTATAACTCCCTGAAACAAAACGATGGTTTTTAATTGGCAGTTCCAATCGATAGGTATGGGCGTCAATCTGTACCGCTTCATACCAGATGAGGTCATCTTGTCCCTGCTCCTGACTCCAGGTCGGAAGACGCACTTTAGTCACGTAACTTGGCACTCCCGAGATGGTTATCTGATAATGGGTATCCTTAAGAGCAGCCACCGCCACTTGTGGCTGAGGGGGATTGACCACCTGAGTTTGAGCATAACCAGCCAGTAAATGATTGTCCCGATAGGCATATGTATGTAGATGATATGTTCCATAATCTTTATGCCGATTCAGAGGAACTTCGATAGGGCCACTCCCTTCATACCACTGCAAGTCATCTTGACCATTGGTATCTGACCAGACAGCAGTCCTATAAGTGACTCCTTTATCCTTAATCACTTGTTGAATCTTGAAAGACTCACCATCTGTGGTGATAGTAGGCTGTGTTGCCACAAAACTCGTTTCTCCTAAATTATAGCCCACCTGACGCCCATCGCTTAACCAAACATAGACATGGGTAATATAATGACCTGACAAACTCCCATGATCAACAAGGTTAATCGTACTTTCCCAATTCCCCTTATCTGTGGGGCTAAGAGGCTGCCAAACTAAATCATCTTGACCGTCTTCTTTTGACCAGACAGCAATCTGAGCACTGACAATCGCTTCATTTTGAGGTATATGAACCTGATAAGTGCCGGTTTCCCGATTAATGGCATCAATTTTTGGTCCAACCATTTCTTGCGCCTTTGCAGCTGATGTTAAGGAAAAAGTACCTAACACCATACCAGTTACTATGTATCCTTTAGATAGTTTCACAAAGTTCCTCCTTGGTTAATCTACTCATCTATTCGAAAAATCAAGAAAAAACAAAAAAACCACCCTAGAGATGGTTCGAAATGGTTTTAGCCTTCAAAGCTAGCCGTTAGTTGTGGCACAACTTGTTTTTTACGAGAGACAGCGCCTGGCAAAAAGGCATGGTTATTTTCCAAAGTAAAGTTAAAAGCTGCTTCAACCTTATCTGAATGGGTTCCAAGCGCTAAAATTTCAGAATTGGAGTTAACAATATCGGTAATCATCAAAACAAAGTCTGAATAGCCATTTTCAGCGATGGCTGTTTGGATAGCCCCTTCAATCTCAGTTTGACGTTCCAAGACTTCCGCAATATCTACTGTATTGACTTGAGCAACACGTACCTTATTACCAGCTAGTTCAAAAGTTTTAGCATCAATATCAATCAACTCATCTGCTGACTTGCTAGCTAGGTTAGTTCCAGCCTTTAAGAGCGCTAAACCGTAAGTTTCTAAATCTACCTCAGCAATAGTCGCCAGTTCGCGTGCCACTTGCGGGTCACTGACATGTGTGGTTGGTGATTTCAATAAGAGGGTGTCAGAAATCAAACCAGACAAGAGCAAACCAGCTACTTCTTTAGGCACATCAACTTGGTTTTCTTTAAACAGGCGATAAACAATAGAAGATGCTGAACCAACGGGTTCGACACGCATGTAAAGAGGGTTAGCTGTTTCAAAATTAGCGACACGGTGATGGTCAATCACCTCAGTGACTTCTACATCAGCAATATCTGCGACAGATTGTTGGAATTCGTTGTGATCGGTTAAAATCACTTGTTGTGCTCCCTCAGCTTTAGCTGACGTCACAATGCGAGGGGCTGTGACGCCAAAGTAATCCAATGCATAAGCCGTTTCTTCATTGGGAGCCCCAAGTGCTACAGCCTCAGCGTCAAATCCCAATTGACGCTTTAAATAAGCGTAACCATAAGAAGAGCCAATGGCATCAGAGTCAGGGTTTTGGTGACCAAAAACTAAAATAGTTGACATGTCAATACCTCGTTTATTTTTTTCACCCTTCATTCTATCAGAAATTCAATGCGAACGCAAAAAAAGCAAAAAAGTCCTCGTGCTCTTTTTCGCTCTTTTGATTTCTCTTTCAGGATTTGTTCTACAAAAAAGAAAAGCCCTTGAAACATTACTTATCTTGAGCTAGGTCATTAGAAGTCTGTTCAGGAGAACTTTGTCTATCCATAGGAATTACTTCTACATCTGGTGTAGGTCTCTCGTCAAGTATTTCTTCGGCTGTTCCTGGTGAAACAGTGACGGCTTGTTCACCTTCAGCCATTGCCTCTTGCTTATCTGCTAGCTGCATACGCCGTCTCTTTGTCAGCCAATAAGCAAACCGCTGCAGCCCATGCCAAATAAATACTATGAGGCTTAGCAACAAAATAAGAAGCTGTTCTACCAAGACACCAATCAAGGCCCAAGCCAAAAAAAGTGTCATGAGAAATTGTGGGAAGAGACGTCCCAGCCCCGCCTTATCCTTGCTATAAATCGCAAGCGTTTCAGCAAAAAGATCAAGAATCCCTCGTAACAATGTACTCTGGGTAGAAGCTGTATTCTCCATGGCTAAAATCGTCTCTTCTTGATGGGCAGGAACCACCAGGATAAGGTCTCCATCCTCATAGAGTTCTACCTTATCTCCCAAAGCGATAGAATCATCAACTGCATCCCTAGGGACACGCTTTAAACGTCCGTCTTCTTTAGCCAAGACGACAAAATCTTCGCTAATTTTGAGTACCTTATACATGTCTTGCTCCATTCTTAATTAAAAGTATACTAAGCACAACGACCTTTGTCAATACAATCACTAGCTTTAGCCTACTAACCAAAACTCAGGGAGATGTCTCGTTTTTTTGACCCTTTCGAAATTGTGGTATAATGGATAAAACTTTTGGTTAGAAAAAGGATTTTTCTTATGACTTTTAAAGCGAATAAGACGCCAAACAAGATGAGCAAAATGACATCTCATCTGGGTAAGAAACTCTTGGCTTTGTTCAACACCCGACTGGGCTTGGTTTGCACCTTGTTGCTTGTTTATTGGCTCAAGACGCTCTTTGCTTACTATACACAATTTGAACTCGATTTTACAGCTGGTCAACAAGGTGTCTATCAGTTTTTTATCAGTGTCTTTAACCCCTTACCGTTGGGCTTATTACTCTTAGGGCTCCCCTTATACTTTAAGAACAGCAAAGTATTCTATACCCTAGAATTTGCTATTTATCTCTTTTTAAATGTGACTTTAATTGCAAATGTCATCTACTTCCGTGAATTTACAGATTTCATGAGCCTCAACACGGTTATGGCTTCTAAGAGTTCTGCAGCTGGATTAGGAGACTCTTTTGCAAATCTGATTGAACCCATTTACATCGTCTTTGTGTTAGACTTCGTTGTCCTTATCGCACTAGCACTAACCAAAAAATTCACTAGCGATAAACGTGACTTTGGTAAGCGACCTAGTTTTGCCATTACTGCCCTTTCTTGTTTGCTCTTTTCTGCTAATCTTTTTGCTGCAGAAATCGACCGTCCACAGTTGCTCAGTAGAGGTTTCTCTAACACCTACATCGTGAGGGCTCTTGGTTTTCCAGCCTTTTATACTTACAACGCCTACCAGCTTTACCAAAATAACCGCGTGCGTTCGGCTGCCTCAGCAGAGGACCTTGAGTCCATCGAAACCTATGTCAAAGGTCATTATGCCAAACCTAATCCAAATTACTACGGTATTGGTAAAGGGCGTAATGTTATTGTCATCCACTTAGAGAGCTTCCAACAGTTCCTTTTGGATTACCAGTTGCAAGTCAACGGACAATCTTATGAAGTGACACCATTTCTCAACTCCCTTTATCACTCCAATTCCACACTAGCCTTCTCTAACTTTTTCAACCAGGTTAAGGCTGGTAAGACGTCAGATGCTGAAACAATGATGGAAACTTCACTATTTGGGCTTAATCAAGGTTCCTTCTTTGTGCAATATGGTAGTACCAATACACAACAAGCCGCACCGGCTATCTTTGGCAATCTTGGTTACACAAGTGCAGTCTTCCATGGAAACGTAGGCTCTTTCTGGAACCGTAACGGCACTTATAAACAATTAGGTTACAACTACTTCTTTGATTCCACCTACATGACCAAGATGAATGATGAGAATTCTTTCCAATACGGTCTTAATGACAAAATCATGTTTAAGGACTCCATCAAGTACCTGGAACACATGCAACAACCGTTTTACACAAAATTCATCACTGTGTCTAACCACTACCCTTACACCAGTCTGCCTAATGACGAAAAAGGATTCCCACAAGCACAGACCAACGATGAAACCATCAACGGTTATTTTGCCACAGCCAACTACCTTGACACAGCGGTTAAAAACTTTTTTGACTACCTCAAGGCAGCAGGCCTATACGACAACTCTGTTATCGTCCTCTATGGTGACCATTATGGTATTTCAAATTCTCGAAACAGTAGCCTCGCACCTCTGGTTGGCAAGAATTCTGAGACCTGGTCTGATTATGATAACGCGATGATGCAACGTGTGCCATACATGATTGTCGTCCCTGGTTTTACAGGTGGTAAAATTTCTGATACCTACGGTGGTGAGATTGATGCTTTACCAACACTCGAGCATATAATGGGCATTGACAGCAGTAAATTCATCCAACTCGGACAGGATCTCCTGTCTCCTGATAATCAACAAATTGTCGCCATGCGAACAAACGGTTACTATGTCACACCTCAATACACCAGCTATGGTGGCAAGCTCTACAATACACAAACTGGTGAGCAAATCACGAATCCAGATAACACAACGCAAGAAGCCGTCTCAAAAATTCGAGCTGCTGCTAAAGAACAGTTAAGCATATCGGATAAGATACAAACAGGAGACCTCCTACGCTTTTATAAAGACTCTGGCATCAATGCAGTTGATCCAAGCAAGATTTCTTATGTGAAGTCCTACCAGGCTTTAACCAAGATTGAAAAAGAAAAAGGTGATCAATCCACTTCTGTTTATTCTAAACACGGCAACCAATCCACTGTAGATCTTTACCAGGCACCGACTTATACCACCATTAACGGAACGGCAAGCTCATCTACAGCAACACCATAACAAAAATAACCTGAGACTCTTGTCTCAGGTTATTTTGGCGTTTCGTATTAATGATGCCAATCATAAGAGAGATAGGGCAAGGAAATCAAATTGACACCCGTTCATTCCTAATCTCACAAAAGCCGTTGGGTTGTTTCAGCTTTAGAGGTTTGTTAGCCATGTCATTATTTTTAAATTCAAATTCTAGCTAGTCTATTTTTAAAAAGCAAGTTTTATGGTGTTTAGTCCTTCAAGGCTCAGGCACGTACGGTAACTGATTTGCCATCTTTATAGAGGTTGATTAAGCCAGCCTGACAAGAGCGGACCATGTCACCAGCTTGAACTGCTTGTTCCAGATGAATCGTCACAAGTTCCATTGGGTTAGGTGCACGGTCAATTCGTTCACCCTTATCATTTGTCAAGTTTTCAACTGTTGCTTCAAAGTGTCGAAAACCTGGACCGTAAAATTCCACACGGTCACCTTCATTGATCACATTACGTTGACGCAAGGTTGCTGTTTGACTCTCTGCATCATAAGCCACCACTTCTGCGATAAATTTGTATTGCGGAATCTTCCGTCGTGCCCCAAATAATTGTTCGTTTTCCGTTGGCGCGTGGTAGTAAAAACCAGTCGCCAATTCGCGTTGAGCAACTTTCCATAATTCATCAATAAGGTCTTGTTTAATCGCCTCAAAAGTCTCAGGACTTTCCAAGTAGGCATCTACTGCCGCCTTATAGCAGTTAGTCACTGTAGACACATAATGGACTGACTTCATCCGTCCTTCGATTTTCAAACTATCTACACCATTTTCAATCATATCTGGAATGTGATCGATCATGCACATATCAACAGCTGACATAGAAAACTCTTCTGGGACTTGTCCTTCGATGCTACGACGTTCATCCCCAAAAGGCAAATCATAGAGGTTATATTTCCAACGACAAGATTGTGAACAGCCCCCGCGGTTGGCATCACGGTTAGACATGTGGTTAGATAACACGCAACGGCCAGAGTATGAGATACACATAGCGCCATGAACAAAGGCCTCAATTTCAACACTTGTCCGTTTACGGATTTCAGCTAATTCTTCCATGGTCACTTCGCGTGCTAATACCACACGTGTTAAGCCCAACTCTTTCCAAAATTCGAAAGTTTCATAATTGGTTGAAGATGCCTGTGTGGACAGATGAATCTCCAAGCCAGGAGCTTCAGTGGCACAAATGGTAATCAAGGCAGGGTCACTGACGATGACAGCGTCTAAACCGCGGTCTCTTAGTTCTCTAAACCAAGCACCAGCACCAACTTCATTGCCCTCATGGGTAACCATATTAGCGGCCACATAGACCTTGGCCCCTCTGGCATGTGCATAGTCGATACCTTCTTGAAGTTCCTCCATCGAAAAATTCCCCGCACGGCTTCGCAAACCATAGGCCTGTCCACCCACAAAGACAGCATCTGCCCCATAATCGACAGCAACTTTTAATTTTTCAAGTGTCCCAGCTGGTGATAAAACCTCTGGGCGTTTTTTGTTTTCTGACATGATTTTCTCCTATTTTCAAGATAGCAAGACATCACTGTATGTCAAACAGTATAGCTCTAAAAAAGATCAGCACCAGTCCTGAAATAGTAAACTCTCTCTGGTGCAAAAGGGCATTTATTTAACCTTATTGCGGTCAAACTCATAAAAACCTGTATCCAACCCGCGTTCTTTAGGGTGGTATTTTCGAATGGCTTCATCCAACAAGAAGGCTTGGTCTTGCGAAAACTCACCCTTGACTAATAAATCGCGTGCCTGGACAAATAGTTTAGCGATTGCAACAAAATCGTCTCCTGGACAAAAAATGCCATCAAGCTTCCAATGCGTGTAATCGTGTGCTACGAGGTCCGTCAACTTGGTCATCATATCAATATCATTGTTAATAAAAATATGTGTACCGTGTTTATCCTCATAGATAGAATAATGGCTTTCTGGGTCATTAGGCTCAGCTAAAAATAGACCACGTTCTTTTGATTTATCACTTTCATCGGCATGCGTAAAATTATAATAATTCTGCAAAAGTGCTCGTTTCGAATGATGAATCACAGACGCCCCGTAAACCAAAATCTCTGCAGGCATCTGCAAATTTTCGGCAATATCAAAAAGCTCTTCTTTAGGAATCTCTCTAGCCAAGACAGCCTCAACAGCACCATGATCCTTCCAAAAATTAATCTGACGACTGGACGTGACAAAAACCGAAGTGTCATAAATCAGTTTAAAATGATAACCGTCTCGCTTATTGACATAAAAGAGACCAGCATCCCCGACTACCAAATAGTCCACCCGAATCTCTTTCATCAGTTCCAAGAAAGGTTTAATACTGTCCATCATTTCCTGATGCAAAAGCGCATTAGCTGCGACAGTTAGTTCTTTTCCGGCAGTATGAACAAGAGCAGCGATTTCACGAATATCATCATATGTGAAATTGTGAGGCAAGCGCAAGCCATAGTCTGCTTCACCGATGTAAATACGATCAACCCCAGCCTCAAGTAAGTCTTTGACTTGATCAATTGATTCCGCTGTAGCTGTAATAACTATTTTTTCCATAACTCTCATTATACCATAAAGCATTGATCGCTGACATAGGATAGGTAAAATCTTTGCAAAGCGTATAGTATTTAAATACTATATTATGGTATTAGAAGGTCGAATTAACATTTTTTTTACAAAAAAGCGTCATTTTCATGTGTCATTGCCTTTTTTCTATGCTATAATGGGTTTTAAGTGTACAAGGAGCATTAAATGGCTGATAATTTACAACGCCGGTCAGAGGAAAATGAATCATTAGAAATGATCCCCATCACACCGGCCTATGAATTTTACGAAGCAGAAAAACAAAAAGAGAGCGTTAAACACCGTGACTTACGTTTTTTTGTGCGTCTTTTCGTCTATGCTATCGCAACCATTTTCTCCGGCTTCTTTTTCTTGTCTTTAGGCTTTGCGAGCTACATCGCTATTCCTCTTGCCTTGGTGTCCGGTGTCGTTCTCATGTATCTAACGTTTTATACCATCCACATACTCAGGTCTTAAAGTGACAAAAAAATAAAACGTCTAAGCGGACTCCCTGTCTGCCTAGACGTTTTTCTTATGACTGAGTTGACTCTTGACTAGCCTGTTTCAAATTTGACTTTTGAATTTGCCGATCAATTTCCTTTTTTAGAGCAGCCTCGGGAGCAAAACGCTTTTCCCAATCGTCTGGTTTGAGAATTTTGTGGGTGACTGGATCAAAATGAGCTTTCCCATCAGGGAAGATCTTCCCCATATTAGCCTCATGTACACAATCAAAGGGGATTTTAGGGTCAACCCCCATCAAGACAAAAGACCCATAGGTGAGGTAGAGCAAGTCCACCAAAGCATCCACCTCACCAACCAAAGGCGAGGCTGTCTGTTCCTTTGAGAGCACCTTAGCGGTAGCCTTATCGACTGCTTCATGTAAATCAAAAATTGCTCGAGCAAAAGCATCCTGGTCTCCCTGTGCTGCTGCATATAAAAATTCAACAATTTCTTCGACTTTAAAATCTGAACGGTGACCGGCCTCAGTTACGTCAAAGATACGCGGGGTTTCTTGACTGCTGCCGTCCATCAGGCGGTGAAAAGCTTTAACCTTATTGAAAGCCTGATCGTCGGACTCAAAAATCCTTTGCCCCTCATAGAGAATCAATCCATAGTGAGCCAGCGCCATCGCAATTCCGTTTTGGTTATTCGATTGGGTAATAAAATGAGCTTTTTCTTTGAGGCTAGTTGTCGCATTGCCCATGGCAACGCCAACACCAACCTGACTAATCATCTCTTCATCATTATCTGAATCACCAAAAGCCATGACCTCGTTGATGTCAAAGCCCATCAGCTGACCCACACGCATAATACCCTTGAGTTTGGACTGATTTTTAGACACAATATCAATCGAGTAAGGACTACTCCTAGTGACTGTCATATAGGGAAATTGACGCACTAACTCCTCTTCCTCACGGCGACTGCAAACCATGACCACTTGATAGGTGGGTTCTCTCATGAGAGTATAGAGAGCTTTCATGTTCTGACGTTTAATAGAACGTATGGCCTTTTTCATCGTTGACTCAGCCAACTTACCCAATTTGTGAGGTAGAGTAGAAGCAACCAACTGCCCAAATGAACTGGTTCCTGCCGAAATGATATTAGACCCTTCTAAACCATCCTGCAAGCCTAAAGAAACCTCTTTATGATGACGTTTGGCGTAGCGTAAGAGAGCATAGACCGATGATTTCGCTAATTGATTTTGATATAAGATACGATCTCGTGTAAAAATGTATTGCCCATTGTAACAAACAGCAACATCTAATTGCAGATTTTCCATGTAAGTATGGGCAAAGGCGGGACCACGTCCCGTCGCTAGTCCAACAATAATGCCATTATCCTTTAGCGCCTGGATAGCCTCCTGCGTGGACTTTGACACACGTTTACGGTCATTGAGCAGTGTGCCATCAATATCAAAAAACACCGCTTTTGTCACCATAGGGTCTCGCCTCCTCCAAAAATGTGCTAGAATTAGTATAACACAATTTTTCAAATAATTAAGGACCTCTATCTATGACTAAAATCCTTGCCCTACATACTGGCGGAACCATTTCCATGCATGCCGATGACCAGGGACATGTCGTTCCAGGCGAACAAAATCCCATTGCACAAAGTGTCGCGGATCTCCCCAATGTCACCGTGACTAATTTGGAAGTATTCAATCTTCCTAGTCCCCATATTCACCCCAAACACATGCTCCAGTTGTATCAAGTCATTAAAGAACAGGCTAGTAACTACGATGGCATTGTCATCACCCACGGGACAGATACTTTGGAAGAAACCGCTTATTTTTTGGATACCATGGCCTTGCCAGAACTTCCCGTCGTGCTAACGGGAGCGATGCGGTCATCCAATGAACTCGGTAGCGATGGTGGCTATAACTTCTTAACCGCCCTACGAGTCGCAGCTCACCCCAAATCCGTCGGTAAGGGTGTCTTAGTCGTGATGAATGACGAAATTCATGCTGCTAAATACGTCACGAAGACCCATACCACCAATGTTTCGACCTTTCAGACACCTACTCATGGTCCACTCGGTATCATCATGAAGCATGATATCTTGTATTTTAAAACCGCTGAACCACGTGAACGCTTTGATTTAACGAAAGTCTCCGGTCTCGTGCCGATTATTAAAGCCTATGCGGGGATGAGTGATGGTATTTTAAGTTTGATTCGCCCAGAAGATATTGATGGTTTGGTCATTGAGGCGCTCGGTGCTGGTAATCTGCCTCCTGTCGCTGCCGATCGTATCAAAGAACTCATCGGCGAGGGACTACCCGTCGTCTTAGTCTCACGTTGTTTCAATGGTATTGCTGAACCGGTTTATGGTTATGAAGGGGGCGGTTCTCAGCTGGCCGATCTGGGTGTCATGTTTGTGAAAGAACTCAATGCCCCTAAAGCTCGTCTCAAACTCCTCATCGCCCTCAGCGCTGGCCTTTCTGGCAAAGAACTCAAACGCTATATCGAAGACTGATAAAAAGATGTCCCTTTGGGCCATCTTTTTATCATATAGTCATTAAGATTCGTACAATTTAGCCCCATTGGTGGCAATCACTTCCTTGTACCAGTCAAAGGACTTTTTCTTGTAGCGGTTAAGTGTTCCAGAACCGTCATCATCGCGATCCACATAAATGAAGCCATAGCGTTTGCTCATTTCAGCGGTTGAGGCAGATACCAGGTCAATACAGCCCCAAGTGGTGTAACCCAAGAGTTCCACGCCATCTTCGATAGCTTCGCCCACTTCTTTTAAGTGCTGTTTGAGGTAATCGATCCGGTAGTCGTCTTCGACGGTTGGGCCGTTTGGACCGTCAACCAGGACATCCTTGGCACCCAGACCATTTTCCACGATAAAGAGTGGTAATTGATAACGGTCATAGTAATCATTGAGTACTATTCGCAAACCAATGGGGTCAATCTGCCAACCCCACTCAGAGCTTTCTAGATAAGGATTGACTAGACCTCCCAAGAGATTCCCGCGTCCTGAAGCATAATTTTCAGGGTCGTGAGCGGCTACGACAGACACATAGTATGAGAATGAGATAAAATCAACCGTGTTTTCTGCTAGGAGTTCCTCATCCCCAGGAGCAAAATCAATGGTAATACCCTGTTCGCGGAAATAGCGTTTAGCATAGGCTGGATACTTGCCACGCGCGTGAATATCTGAGAAAAGATAATTTTGATTTTCAAACGCACGCGCCGCCCAGACATCTTGTGGTTTTGGTGTCATAGGATAAGCTGGCATAGAAAGCACCATACAACCAATTTTAAAATCTGGATTGATTTCATGACCAATCTTGGTCGCAAGCGCTGAAGCTACTAATTCGTGATGGACAGCCTGGTAGAGCTCCTGTTGAGACAACTCAGCCATTGGTGTCGCAATGCCACCGCTCATAAATGGCGCGTGGAGAACAGAATTAATCTCATTGAAGGTCAACCAGTACTTAACCTTGTCCTTGTAGCGCGTGAAAACGGTGCGCACATAGCGTTCGTAGAAATCGATGAGTTTGCGGTTGGTCCAGCCATTGTACTCGCGAGCCAGATGGAGGGGCGTTTCGTAGTGAGACAAGGTCACCAAAGGCTCGATACCGTATTTGGCTAGCTCATCAAAAAGATCATCGTAAAATTGTAACCCCGCTTCATTAGGTTCGGTCTCATCCCCATTTGGGAAAATCCGTGACCAAGCAATGGAGGTACGGTAAACCTTGAAGCCCATTTCGGCAAAAAGGGCGATATCTTCCTTGTAGCGGTGGTAGAAATCAATTCCCACCAGTTTGAGGTTATCCTCGGTTGGTTGCTGGGTGATGATAGGGTCCAAGTCTCCAGGATTTTGCGGAGTACCACCCTTTGGCGTTACATCTTGGACGGACAAGCCCTTGCCGTCAGCATTATAGGCCCCTTCGTATTGGTTGGCGGCTGTTGCCCCGCCCCAGAGAAAGTCTTTTGGAAATAATTTAGTCATACTAGGCTCCTTTTAAAATCACTTATCTGTATAATACCCTATTATGGAAAGGCTTTCTGCTATTATAATTCTCTAAACTAATACTATCCTATGAATTTCGTCATTTTTATCGTATAATAAGCTCAGAAGAAAGAGGAAGCCCAATGAAAGATTTTTTAACCGACGAGCACTTCAAGCATGATATTGCCTTTGATAATCGTCTCTTACCCTACAAGCTCTACCAAACACAGGTGAAAGACGGTCAGCCTGATATTCTCTTACATTGGCATCCCGAAGTAGAAATCCAATTTATCAGAGAAGGAAGTGCCCGTTACCACATCAACAACACCTATTTTGACTCTCAACCAGGTGATATCATCCTTATGAGCCCCCATGCAATTCACTCGATCCACCCTCATGAGAACACCCCTCACGTAACGGATACCTTGCAATTTCATTTGGATATGCTAGGCTATAGTCGAACGGATCAGACCAGTCTTTATTATTTAAATCCTTTGCAAAAGGCACAGGTCACTTTTTTGCCTCGAATTCAAGAACACGACCCCGGCTATCAAGCTATTAAAACCTGCCTTTTGGAGATTTTCGAGGGTATTACAGCACACGATCGCCATTTTGAACTTCGATTAACTGGCCAATTATTTGAGTTAATTTATCTGCTTTTTTACTATCGCTATGTGATTAAAAAAGAGAATGACGATATGTATCGTAAAAGCGAAAAAATCCGTGACATTATTGATGTCATCCATCAACAGTATCAAGACAAATTAACCATTGATCAATTGGCCCAACAAATGGGCTACTCCAAGGCGCATTTTATGACCGTCTTCAAACAATTTACAGGTGTTTCTTGTATCGAATTCATCATCCAAGTTCGCCTCCAAAAATCTACAGAACTATTATCGAATACTCTCTTGTCTGTTTTAGAGATTGCTAATCAAGTAGGATTTACCAACCTGTCTAATTTCAACCGCCAATTCAAACGCTACTACCACCTCTCTCCTACAGCCTACCGAAAGGCTCAAAAAGTAAAACAAGACTAAAAAGACTCCAGGTCTTCTTGCCCATCTGAGTCACTCTATTTTTAGAGTACTGGGTACAAGAGATCCTGGAGTTTTTTGTTTAATGCGTTTCAGAATCAGGGAGATCAATCACAATATCTTCAACAACCACGTCAGAAACCACTTGTTCCTTATGTTGGTTAATCACTTGTGCAACATCTTCCTTGGTGCGTGAGGCTTGAGCCAAAACGTCACGTGCTCGTTCTTGCGTTTCTTTTGCCTTGTCTTGCACAATCTGCGCTAAATCTTCAGATATCGCCTGATGATAATAATAACCAGCCGTATCCTTTACCGCATCAACCAGTTCCGTTGTTTTTTCCGCCCAAGCCTCATGATAGGCTTGAGGATTTTCCTGATAGGCATCAAAGGCCCGTTTTACTTTAGCAGAGACTTGCTTGCCTTTATCTGTGTTTAAAAAATAAGCTGCACAAGCACCAGAGATAGCACCAATTGTCGCAATTTTTAGTATATTTCCCATGAGAATGACTCCTTACTTATGTGATTTTCCAAAGAGTTTTCCAGCCAAGCGGGCAGCAGCAAAGAGGCCTGTTGCCTTGCTTGATGTAGAAACGAGTGCTGAAGTACGTTCGCCTAATCCACGTGCTTGAGTATTGAGATCAGAAACAGACTCAGAAAGATCAGCGACAGCTTCAAAGAAAGGATCGACTGTTTCCATCTTGTCATTAATATCGTCGACCAGATCATTGGTCTTTTCAATCAAGGTATTCGTCTGACGCAAGGTGATATCCAAATCAACTCGAAAGACAGCGACACTCTCACGAACCTCCTCAGCAATACGAGAGATTTTAAGACAGGTTGGAATAATAGCCGCCACCAAAGCAGCCACTGCAATAGCAATAATCAAAAAAGCAATATTAGCCATGAAAACTCCTTTTCTTTTTGTTATTTGGGGTATAGAAATGTTGATAAATGATAAAGGCAAGACCAGCCACAACGCCTAAAGCAGACAACCATTGAGAGACCCTAATACCTGCCAACATGAGGCTGTCTGTTCGCATACCTTCAATCACAAAGCGTCCCAAACCATACCAAATGAGGTAAAAGCCAGCCAAGTCTCCCGTTTTAAGCGCCTTAATACGGTGACGACAAGTGATGACCAGCAAAAAGCCTAATACATTCCAACTTGACTCATAGAGAAAAGTCGGTTGACGATAGTGCCCTGCGATAAACATCTGCTGACGAATCCCTTCGGGTAACCAATTCAGCTCTTTGACTATAGCTCCGTAGGCTTCTTGATTGAAAAAATTCCCCCAACGCCCGAGCGCCTGGGCTAACATCAATCCGGGTACTGCAATATCCATAAAAGACAAAGTCGACAAGCCTCGCTGGTAACAAAACCATACCAAAATGATAAAGCCTGCGATAATGCCTCCATAAATCGCCAACCCGCCTTGCCAAATTGCAATGATTTGGTCGGGGTGCTGACGATAAAAAGGCCATTGAAAGATAACATAATAAATACGAGCACCGACAATCGCTAGGGGAAAAGCCCAGAGAATAAAATCCAAGATGTCATCTGAAGAGATTCCCTGTCTTTTCCCCTCACGAATAGCCAGTAAAACAGCCAGAACAAGACCGGTCACAATACAAATGGCATACCAATGAATCGCCAAGGGGCCAAACTGAAAGGCAATAGGATTAATCATCGGTTTCCTCATTCCTTGCGATTAGTTGACTCAAACGGTCCTCGAAGGTTTTTGTCGCATCAAAGCCCATACGTTTAGCACGGTAATTCATGGCTGCAGCCTCAATGACCACAGAGACGTTACGGCCTGTTTTAACCGGAATTCTAACACGTGGCACCGTCACGCCTTGCAGCTCGATAGACTCGTTACCATTGCCAAGACGATCAAAAGTCTTACCTGTATCAAAGTTTTCTAGATAAATGGCTAACTGTACCTGAGAAGAGTCCTTCACCGCACTAGCACCATACAAACTCATGACGTCAATGATACCAACCCCACGAATTTCCAAAAGATGGCGTAAGATTTCTGCCGGTTCACCCCACAAGGTGTTTTCATCTTTAGCATAGACATCTACACGATCATCTGCCACCAAACGATGCCCACGTTTGACCAATTCTAGCCCTGTCTCGCTCTTTCCGATACCAGAATCACCTTGAATCAAGACCCCCATACCGTAAATGTCCATCAAGACACCATGCACACTGGCACGTTCAGCCAGACAAGCATGTAGGTACCAGGACATTTCACCAGACAAACGACTCGTTGGCGTCCGACTGGATAAAATAGCGATTCCCATTTCTTCGGCAGCCTTAAGCATCTCCTTGGGAATTTCCAAATCGCGTGCGACAACGATAGCTGGTGTCTCTTCTTGAAACATGGCCTTTAGCACCGAGTAACGGTTATGAGCTGACATTTTCACCAGATAAGACCACTCCTTCATGCCGATGAGTTGTAATCGCTCTGGGGCATAGTAGTCAAAATAACCTGTCATTTCCAAACCTGGGCGTGAGATATCAGATGTCGTAATAGTTTTAGCGAGTAGTTCAGGTGTTGCATAGACTACCTCTAGCTTGACCTTATCCACAAGCATTTGAACAGTAACTTCCATAGCCCCTCCTTTGGCTACTATTTTATCATAATTGAGCGCTTTCACCAACTCTCTAGAAATTTTGAAAGAAAGTATCTAGGATGGTTTTGTCATCACTCACATCAGCACGCTCTTGGTAAGCCATTTTAGGGTAATCCGTGATAATGCCATCACTTTTCCCATCAAAATAGGCACTCATCACGTTAGATTCATTGATTGTCCACACATAAACCTTTTTACCTGAACGGTGAGCCTTCTGAGCTAATGCACTTCGGTAAGAAAAATCTTCTATCGCATAAAAATCAACCTTTTGGCTGGTAAAATCTCCCAATTGAAAGGAAATGGTATAACCTGTTTGAATAGCCGGATCCATACCCTCCACTTTCTCAATCAAAGGTAAGTTAAGCGACATCACTAAAAAGTCTTTTTCCACACCTTCAGATTTCAACAAACTGATCAGGTGACTAGCATAACGATCTAAGTCTGCCCCTTCAGGTGGTTTTAGTTCGATGAGTAGTTTAATCCCTAACGATTTAGCCGTCTCAATATAGGTCTTTAGGCTTACCAGTTTTGCTTGATGACCATTTTGGCGGGTTTTAAGCCCAATCACTTGGCTGGCTTTGGATTGACTAATGTCTCGATTAACACCCGTCAAACGTTTCACATTATTATCATGACTAACGACAAATTCACCATCTTGAGATAAAATCACATCCAATTCCGAGTAATCGGCCTTGGCCTTAGCTGCAGCTCTTAACGAGGGAAGCGAGTTTTCGACCCCAGCACCCACATCGCCACGGTGAGCAATGATCACCTGGTGTTTTGTTCGCGTGCCCTCATCTTTTAAAATAGCATTGACAAGGTTAACCCCTCCAATAACGATAATCATCACCACGAGTCCCCACATATGCCACGATTTTGCCTGCGCTTTAGAAGTGGCTTGTTCATTGTCATCTAGTTGATTCAAGAGCAAGGATAAGGTCGCCAAGGTACTCAAGATATTAGTTGCAAAAAGCACACCCCAGGTAAAACTAGAACTTAAGATGTCGACCCACTCATTGACCAATTGTCCGAAAATAAGTAGCCCAACAATCAAGAAAAAAAGAAGGAGAAAACCTAAGAGAAGCCAAAAGCCAACTATCAAGCATAACGGGAGAAATGTTGACCAAAAGGACCGCCCCTTCGTCTTACGCCATGACATTCCCATCAAGCGACTAAACTTCTCTTCTGGATGGTTTACGGACAAAGGAAGCGTATAAATAAAACGAAAGTTGAGATAAATCACCAAAATATAAAGCGACAGATACACCGCTAGACGATCTGGTGTGTTGGTCATATTATCAGCAATAAAACTTGGAATATAAACGTTTTGCAACAAAGCTGACGGGAGAACATATTGCAAAACAGGTACCGTCAAGAGCAAATAAGCTAAAAAGACAAAAAACTGCCAGCCTAACAACCCTTTCAAAAAAGTCCAAACCTGCCATAACCACTGCTTCCATTGATTTTTCAAGGAATTTTCTTTGACTCGAAGAACCAACCCCATGGCAGAAAACTCAATAAACAAAAGTAAGGCTACCGCTAATAGGTAAATGAGCAAAAAGATAATGGCCAAAGGATCAACCAAAAAAGAACGCAAATTGTCAATGGTCAATCCAGGCAAATTACTACTAATTAAGAGCATCCGTAATAGGAGAGAGAGTCCATAAACTCCTCCAACGGCAATCACCAAATGAATGAGACTAGCCCGTAACAGATAAATAAAACGATGCTGGTACAGATCTTTTAAAACGTCAGCAACGATTGAAAAGTGACGATTTTTCTTTAAACGTTTCCACATTCTACCATTTTACCCCAATTAAAAAAAGGGAACAAGAAATTCTCCCCAGAAAATGAAATTTCGCTTGCCAAGCGTCGGAAATTTTGATAGACTAAGATGGTTAACAACTATGGCTATCACAAGTCATGGCAGAAAGGAAATTTTAGAAATGAAAAAAGATATCCATCCAGAGTATCGTGAAGTTGTCTTCATGGATTCTTCTACAGGCTTCCAATTCCTTAGTGGTTCAACTTTGAACTCTAAAGAAACTGTTGAATTTGAAGGAAAAGAATACCCACTCATCCGTGTAGAAATTTCTTCTGATTCACATCCATTCTACACTGGACGCCAAAAGTTCACCCAAGCCGATGGACGTGTGGACCGTTTCAACAAAAAATACGGCCTCAAATAAGACAAAAGATGACCGATTGGTCATTTTTTTGTGTTTTAAAAACTTGCTTAAAAAAGACCTTTTATCTATACTATCCATATGAAAATCACCAAAACAACAAATTATCGTGCACGCGAAAACACCTACTATCTGGCAAATGATCAGGCTCTTATAGTCGTGGACCCTGGAAGCGATTGGGAGACTATCTGCCAGACTATTGAATCTATCAAAAAGCCGCTTGTAGCGGTGCTGTTAACCCATACGCACTATGACCATATCATGAGTCTAGATAAGGTTAGAGAAACTTTTGATCATCCAGCGGTATTCGTCTCAAAAAAAGAAGCCGACTGGCTTTATGATCCCATTAAAAACCTCTCAGGGCTTGATCGTCACGCGGATATGGCAGATGTTATCCTAAAACCTGCGACTGATTTCTTTGACACTGAAAAGAATTACGACATAGCAGGCTTTCATTTTCAGGTGCGTGAAACACCAGGACATTCCATAGGAGGCGTCAGCCTTGTCTTTCCTGAAGACGAACTTGTGCTTTCTGGCGATGCCCTTTTCTGTGAAACGATTGGACGTAGCGATCTACCAACCGGAAACCAAGCGCAGCTGCTAGACAGTATCCAAAGTCAACTCTTTACACTCCCACGTCACTATCGGGTCCTGCCAGGTCACGGACCTGAGACAACTATTGGTCATGAAAAATCCTTTAACCCTTATTTCTAACCAATACCCTCACCCACCCTAGAATCGTACCCCAAAAGCTAGGCACTAAGCGTCTAATTTTTGGGGTATTTTTACAATAACATCACTTGATGAGAAGAAAATTCAAGAAATTAATTCAAAAAACGAGACCTAGTCTAGTTTAGCCATAAAATTATTGGGGAGACTTTATTTATTATCTTAAATTTATGATTAAACTAACCATTCATTTTTCTGCAGAAACTGTAGTTTTTCCTTGTCAAAGTTGGCAGGGAAATGGTCCAGGGTAAAGGTCTGATTGAGAAGGACGCCTTGTCTCATGACCAGCTGACCCAGACGCTTGTCCTTGAGGGTGATGACCGTGGTCACCTCCTCAGACAGGGCCGACAGGGCATCCTGCACGTAGATGACAGAGAGCCCCAGCGGTGTCGTGTCGCGGTCTAAAAAGTCCATGAGGGTGTGGTCTAGGATGAGAGACTCGTCCAAGACCAAGAGGACAAAGTGGGGTAAAAACTGCAGTTTTTCCTTTTGATCCAGGCGATTCTGGCGTTCCTTGAGAATTTGCGTCAGGCTAGTCAGGACCATGTCACGGGTGTGGTGGGCATGAAATGAGAGGAAGGAAAAAGAGAACCAGTGGTTCTCTTTAAATAATGAGAATGTCTAGTCAATCTGGACGCGAGGAATTTCCAAATTTTCTTCCCATTCATGATAAACTTTCAAGAAGCGTTCCTCTTCTTCATCTCTGTACCCCTCGAAAACAACTTCATCGATATTTTCATGTTGGAAGAATAAGGTCGAATTTGTCTGGAGACCTCCTGGATAGAGAGCCCCCATATAGTCCGCAAACACCTGCTTACCTGTATCAGGATCATCAAAGATTGCTCCTCGTCCGACAATGAGTAATTTTTGCGTCCCATCTTCTAGGTAAACAATACTTCCAAGTGGCAGTAATTCTTTTGTATTAGTCATGTGCTGTTAACTCCTTATGTTTTTTTAAATATTTTTTTCCATACCATTCCTCAAAGGATTTCCCTTCATAATCGCGGTATTGTTCGGGGTATTTTAGTTTGTAATAGGCTCGAGTGAAATAAGGTATTCCTATAAAGATAACAATTCCAGGCATTAAAAAATTCAAAACAATTATAAGAATAATCATCCCAATCTCTTCTAGAGCGCCCTTATTTGTTCCTGCAATCATGCCAATAAACCGACTAACTACAATGCCGATTCCCAAAAGTCCCATACCGTATAAAGAGATTATCTTGGCCAACTTATCAAGTTTTCCCGGCTGACTATCTTCATCGAAGAGAATCTTGCGCATTCCTCTCAATTCAACTCTTATCATAAAAATAATTGATACTAACCAAAGGAACACTACGATTAAAAACAGCCAAAAAGGAACATTCGCCAACGCTATTCCTAAAATTAATAAATCAAATTCAAGGTATAATATGACCATATAGGTAAATAAATGAAAATGATAACGATAAGGAATAATAAATGCCTGTTTAAAATATCTTCCAGTTAAGACGAGCAAAAACCAGAGTGCCAAGCCTATGACATAGACCCGAATATCTAAAAAATTGTTTTCAGCTGCTTCGATTGATAACTCCCAGGATTGAAAATTACTTACGATACCGGACATAAGTACTATTAGATAGTTAACCAGAACTGGAAAAAGCAAGGTTAAGATAAACGCCTGCATCTTAAATCCAAAAGTTGTCGAACCATTGATGATCTTCTTAGAAAATTTCTCATGCTGCTCTTCCTGTAGTTTTACAAAACCATCATCTTCAAGGTTGAGGCTCTCCTCAAAGCTTGCCTTTAATATTGATTTTTTCTTCATATCAAATCACCCGAATCCTAGCGCCTTTCCTATTCCACCGAACGTTTGAGAAATAGCCTGACCAGCATGTTTAACTGCTTTTCCTACCATTTCTTTTGTTTTATCATAGGCTTTGTATGTAAATTCCTCAGCAACATCAAATACTTTAGTGTGTTTACCAAGCCAAATTAATCCACCCACAGCAGCACCTATTCCTGCGCCTAACGGTCCTCCTATCGCTGCTCCAATCGTCGCTCCCTCCAACGGTCCGACACTTTTGACTGCCGAGAAGGTCCCAGCAATGACGCCTTTACCAATATCACCTGTTTCTGCGAACTTGTTCACACCACCAGAAACGCCAGAAATAGCAATATCCGCATAGGTCAGTACTGTTGTTGCCTTACCGGCAATTTTCAGACCTTTTCCTAAAACCTTAATCCCTTTAATATCTGCACCAATTTTGGCGGCATCTTTAATAGACTGATAAGTCTTAGTCCCTTTCAAGGTTTCACTTACACCAGCCTTCAGTGGATTAGTCCATTTTTTTATTTTATTGAAATAGTCACCACCTTTAGTTACTATTTTTCCTAACTTGGTTTTTTGGAGTGCTACACCAATTTCTTCATACTTCACCAGTGCTGTAAGAACAGCATCAGCTGCCTTTTTCCCTGTTACACCTTGTTTCTCTATGCCAGACAGAATCTCCCAAAAGCCTTCTGAATTATATATTGATTTGATTAAATTTGTTGGTAATAATTTAAAGGCATCACTGATATATCCCGCTGCATCACTACCCAATGTATTTTTGACTTGCTTATATACGTCACCTATGAGACGCTCTCGTTTTCTTTGCTCCCAAGCCGTGCTAATCGGCGTAGTCCAAGTCATCTTACTTGCACTAGGAATTTTGAAAGCCTTACCATCAAATGCCTCAAAGTCGCTGTTCATCTGGTTGAGTCCCTGAGAAACAGCACTTTCTAATGAGGATAGGTCATCAAAGATAGTTGGTGAGATGCTATTAAAAGCTTGGAGTTTCTGTAATTTTGTCTGAAACTCTGTTCGCTTAGTTTGTGCATCAGCCTTGGCTGTTTCTGCATTAGATTTATCCCGAATCTGTTGAGTACTTGGATTTTCAACGGCAGATAGTGAGGAAATAGCTGAGGCATAGTTGTCAATAGTCGTTGTCAGTGTGTCGATTTCCCCGATAAGTAAATCCTCATCCAAGTCCTCGTCCCCAACTTCTGAGCGGTAGCGAGAGGGAAGATGACTAACATCTGTCTTCAAGGCCTCTGCCAAGAGAATAGCCCCTTGCGCCAAGGGTTGCAGGACACTAGAGGAATAATCTTTTGCGGATTGGTAGGCCTTGCCCTTGAGAGCTTCTGCCCCCTCAAATGTCCCAAGGGCACTGATGAGTTGAGCCAACCCATTTGTGTGGTTATCTATCAAAGTCCCGACTGACGTCGATTGACTATCGGAACTGCCGAGCACCATTTTGACCATGTGCTGTCCTTTCTTGTTTAATCATCCACTTCTAAAGTCAGATGAGGATAGGGCACTTTGCTGATTTCTACTGTGTATTTTTCAACTAATTTCTTTTCATCGTCATCGGAATACCCTTTAAAATAAACTTCTGAAATATCCTATTGATTAAAGAAATACGCTTGTCCATCAGGATTTCCGGTTGGGTACAAGCAAGCTGAATAATCAAAGTAACCGATCGTACCTTGATTATTATAAAGTGGGTAACGACATGTAATCATCAATTTTTGTTGTCCACGTTTTAGTTGTACAACACTACCGAGTGGTAAAAGTTTCATTATTTTATTTTCTCCTTAATTTGACATTTAGCATTCTCTAAGCAACCATGTTGTATCGTCACCTAGACCACTTCTCTTCCAAAATAGTTATGACCCTTCTTTTATCACGTAATCTCAACGTACGAAGAAGCAAGTAAATCACATACCACAAGGCCGTAGCAATAATCAGAAAAAATACAGAAGAGAACAAAATAAAGCAAACAGAACTCATTAGAAAAAAACTTTCCAGCACCACGAGTATTCGCCAACTAACTTGTAAACTCATTTTAGACTCTCTTATAATCTCATGGGTATCATAGTTTTCGATTTGCACCTCTACAAATAGCAACTGATTTTCTATCTTACTTAATTGCTTATTAGCTATTATTGTAATCACCAGCATCATTATAACGATGCCTATAATATCTATAATTGAATATCGTAATAAGACGAATGTTCTATCTAACAGTCTTACCAATGAGGACCCGATAATGGTAAAAAACAACGCATATTTCTGAAACTTTTTGGTATCACTATTCAACTCTGTAACCAAATAAAAAGTACTTGCAGTCCTGTTTGTATATAAGAACTGGTTTCCTTTGTTAATACGAAATAGAGAAATTAATTTTTTATTCATACAAACTCCAAATGTTCTATGCAAATAAAGAACCTATTCCTGAAAAAACATTTGAAAATCCTTCAGTAATATTATCCCAGTTATCATATACACTATCAAACACCATACTACCTGCAACACCAATCAAAAATCCTGCAACGGTACCTATGGCCGCGCCCGAAACAGTTAGCTTCATTTGACAATCTGAAAATTTTAACTTCTTACTATTCTTTAAACTCTTCAATAGTAAAATGCGGATAAGAAATATTTGGAGCTTCTATTTCAAAAACTTGTTGCATATTTTTTTCATCTTGATTGATATATCCTTCAAAAAGCACTTTTGAAATATCATCCTGATTAAAATAATAAGTTCGTTGACTTATAACACCTGAAGGATGTAAGCAGGCTGAATAATCGAAATAGCCCACACCCTTATCAGATTCATATAAAGCATAACGGTTGATAATCATTAGGTTGACATCACCATTATTCAAACGAACAACACTCCCGATAGGCAATAATTGTGACATTGGTTACACTCCTTTTTTTATTTTCATATTATTTCTCTAAGACTTCTTCTTTCAACTGCCTGATAGCTCGCCCACGCTTTAGGTGGTTTAAATTTATCATTGCCAACACCAAGGAAATCATCAAACCAAAGAACACCAAAAACAAAAGATCTCCTCCCCAGAGAAAAAGCACGAAACAGATGACTGCAGCAATGAACACAAAAACAAATCCTTCCAGAACGAGTTTATTGGTCCTATGCATAAAAGCATAAAAATCATCATTTTGATAATAAGTTTTATCGACCTGATAGAGTCGCTTATTTTCAAAAGATTCTTTTCTAAAAAATTTACTGATGCTAACAGAAATTAGAATTACTAAAATAAGAGATGCTATTTTTAAGAGGCTCGACTGAATAAGAATAGTATGCAGCAAGAGTCTCAAAATAGGCGCGACCAAAACAATCCCTACCCATATCCAAATAGACTGGCTCTTGCTGTTATAGCTATCTATGGCATATAACTGCGACGTTTTGCAATCGTAAAACAAGAATTGTTTTTTTCTATATTCACCCAGCGGAATTAGATTTCTTTCTAAATTGTATTCTCTAGTCATCCGAATACACTCCCCAGACTTTTACCAAGGTTTAATATAGCGGCTCCCACGTTACCTGCAACGTCTCCAACAGCTTGACTAGCTTTCTCCGTGGTGTCTACAATACCGTCTATGATTTCTTCCTTGTGATCGTATATAGCATCAAAGGCCATTGAGCCCAGCACTCCTATACCAAATCCTACAGCTGTTCCAATTGGTCCCCCTATCGCAGTCCCAATTGCAGCAGCTTTTAGTCCAATCGCAACATGAGCTCCTGTTTTAATCAAGGCATCGCCTGTACTCTCACCACTAGCCTTTTGCATCCCAAAGTCAACCGTGGCACCAACAAGTGGAATGCCATATTTTACTCCATTTTTAACGGCGCCTCTAGCAAGCTGAGCCCATATAGAATTATAATCAGTTGCAATTGTCGCCGTACCTCCACCTACTAAAGCTGCTGAACGTCCAATTTGAGTTGCATTGATATTGTGAGTGAACCACTCTAATGCAGACTCTGTGAATACTTCAACTACTTTATCTGTTAATTTAGTTTGAATAAGCTCTTTGACGTATGACGCACCGAAATTAATAATTCCTGATTTAATAGACTGATAAGTTTCATCATCTATCTCACCTTTTTGGTATGCTTCTTCTGCCTTCTGGATTACCGCCTTAGAGTCTGCATCCAAAGAAGAAATGGCGACTTTTTGACCTGTTGAACTCGTCTCAACATAGGTTTTCCAAGCCGTACTAATCGTCGTTGCCCAAGCCATTTTACTACCTTTGGGCACCTTGAATCTCTTACCATCAAAAGTCTCAAAGTCACTATTCATTTGATTGAGACCCTGAGAAACAGCACTTTCTAGCGAAGCAAGGGCATCAAAGATAGTTGGTGAGGTGCTATTGAAAGCCTGGAGTTTCTGTAGTTTTGTCTGAAATTCTGTTCGCTTAATCTGGGCATCTGCTTTAGCCGTCTCTGCAGACGATTTGTCCCTCTCCTGTTGAGGTGTTGGGTTTTCAACCGCAGAGAGCATGGAAATCGTTGACGCATAACTGTCTATAGTCGTTGTCAGTGTGTCGATTTCCCCGATAAGTAAATCCTCATCCAAGTCCTCGTCCCCAACTTCTGAGCGGTAGCGAGAGGGAAGATGACTAACATCTGTCTTCAAGGCCTCTGCCAAGAGAATAGCCCCTTGCGCCAAGGGTTGCAGGACACTAGAGGAATAATCTTTTGCGGATTGGTAGGCCTTGCCCTTGAGAGCTTCTGCCCCCTCAAATGTCCCAAGGGCACTGATGAGTTGAGCCAACCCATTTGTGTGGTTATCTATCAAAGTCCCGACTGACGTCGATTGACTATCGGAACTGCCGAGCACCATTTTGACCATGTGCTGTCCTTTCTTGTTCTAATTGTAACTCTTGTTTCTTAAGCTGATAGAGTTTGTCGTTTTCAATTGTATAGTGTTTCTTCTTTTTAGCGATGGCATCCTGGGTATTATCTAGGATACTATCAAACTGATGACGAAAGCGTTGCGTATACTCCTGGAAATAAAGGGCATCTTGACCAGGTAAGGACATCTGGTTTAGCCGATGCAAGGCCTGTAGTCCGTCCTCATAGTTTTGAGCGATGTTCTGGTAGGCTTTTTTCAAATCGCTAATTTCTTCATCTAAGGTCTGAAGACGCCTGTTCTGAGCAACGATTTTCATTGCGATTTCTTCTCTCGTTTTCATTCTTACTTACTTCTTTGATTGAAAGCGTGAACTATTTTGATTAGCTGTTTGCGCACCACTCATACCCGGTGACCGCGGTGGGGCCGTAGGCCTCCCTGCTTTCTTCTTATCCTCTGCCTTTTTCGAAGTTGCATGAGTCGCCTGCTTAACGTGCTCTTGGGCATTTTGTAAACTCCAGCCTTCAACATCAGTCATTGTAGAAGCGATAGAATTATCCGTATTGACAAAGGATTGATCAATCTTTTGAATTTTTTCACTAAAAGTTTGAACACTGTTTGCGACTTGGGAAATAAGAGACATCTCTGTGTCAATTTTACCTGATGCTGTCTTATTTCCTGCTAGTGTCGTATCGGTGTCCTTACTGGCATCGGCGTAACCCATGATGAGTGTCCTTGCTTGATATAGGCTAGTGGCGCATTGGCCTGCAACTTCTGAATTTGATTGTACAGTTCCCATAGTTATCCTTTCATAAGTTTAATGGTTTTCGCTGAGCGGCGATTATGAAGATGCGCCTCATCGCTCTCTGGGTAAGGTTCCCGACTATTGTAGGTTTTAGGGAGGAGCCCTTGGTCGGTCAAGCGCATATTGAAGAGGATATATTGCGCATTATCACGAACGGTCTTAGCTAGGAGATTGCCCCCGCTAATAAAGCCATACGTCGAACCAATAAGCAAGTGCATATCGACTTTTCCAGCATAATCTAGGATATAAATCACTTGTTCCTTAGTCAGACCAGATTTGGCGATAAAACCTTCAAAGTCTGGAATCAGGCCAACCCACTTATCATATTTATCAACTGACAATCGGCGCTCTATCTCTAAGAGGATAGCGTCAAGATTTTCGACTTGCTCATCCTTGCTTGAGACATAGACGTCCACTTGCTCGGCATAATTTTCATAGAGCTGCGAAGCATCCAAAAGCATGACAGATACCTCAACCGCTGCGGAAAGACTAGCGATAATGCTTCGGGTAAGGCCTTGGATATTCTCAGTGTTATCAGAAGTATAAATAAGCGGATAGGACTTGTCAAGTTCAATCCCGACTGCATCGACATCTTCCGTGTCCAAGCCAAGTGGCAACATCTGCTTAGAATAAAGCTGATTGACATCCTTCCTCTGCATAAAGACCTCTCGACTCAACTCATCTGGCACCATCGGAATCCCTTCTGGACGCTTGCCTGACCAGGCTTGGTCCAGGTTGG
>CAVHFY010000017.1:1637-5492 GCA_963635745.1 Lachnospiraceae bacterium | reverse complement strand
AGGAGAACGTATCGCTTATTCCATTTTAGCGCATATTCCAGGTGGAACAGAAAAGATTACAAAACGGTTATGGGTCAATTCCATGACAACCAGTGCCCTTCAACGAGCCTTTCAAAACCTAAGAGCACCAGAAGAGACCTATAACTATTATTTAGAGGCAGAAGCGAGAGCACAAAGTGACTGGTTAGTTGGGATGAACTTGTCTCCCTTAGCGACACTTGATTTACAACGCCAAGGGCAATTAGCTAAGCAAAAAGGCAATAGCTTATCTGTTGGTCGTGTTCAAACGCCAACTGTCCGTTTAATTTGTGAAAATGATTTAGCCATTCGAGGCTTTACCCCACAAACTTATTGGAAGCTCCAGTTAGAAGATCAGGCAACAGGGGTGCTGTTTGCAGGAAAAGACAAGTTTACAGATAGTGATGAAGTTCTAGCCATTGCTAAAGGGCTAGCAGAAGAATCAACAGTAGTAGCAGTTGAATCACAAGATCATCAACGAGCCGCTCCACCTTTATTTAATCTCTCTGACTTACAAGGCTATGCAGCTAAACGCTTTCAATACGACTCTGCAAAGACTGAACAAATTATAGAAAGCCTTTATTTAAAGAAATACGTGTCTTATCCAAGAACCGATTGTCGTTTTATCACAACTGATGAATTTATGTATTTGAAACACTATTTAGCTGATTATCAAGAGGTTAGTCAATGTCCGTTTGAGCCAAAACAATTACAACCTCGTGAAGCTTATGTTGATGAAGATAAAGTGGCTAAAGCGAGTCACTATGCCTTAATTCCAACAGAAAATATTCCGAATCTGATGACCTTGTCTTTGGAAGAACGTCGCCTTTACGAAGTGATTGTGAGACGAACCATTTTAATGTTTGCGGCTGATTGTTTCTACCAAACAACCAGTGTTCAACTGGAAAATCAAGGCTTTATATTCAGTACGACTGGACGAAAAATGATTGACTTGGGTTGGGCAGAGTGGAGTGATCAAGCGGTTCGAAAAGATGTTGACCTTCCTTTTTACCAGGTGGGGCAGATGATACCTAGTCAAATTCAAATCATAGAAGGGGTTACGAAACCACCAAAACGCTTAACCGAAAGCCAGCTGATTAGTCAGATCTTACCTAAATATGGTTTAGGAACACAAGCGACTCGTGGTGCCATGATTCAAACTATCCAAAGACGTGGCTATGTCAAAAAAGATCACAAAACAGGGCAGCTGTTTCCAACTGATAAAGCTTACCTGTTGATTAACTACCTTCTTGACAATGAATTCTCATCACCTGAAACTACAGGTGGCTGGGAAGTCTTTCTCTCCCAAATTGGTGAAGGAGCGATTAATCCTCGTGAGTTTGTGGATGCCATTAAAGATAAACTAACTAATCAAATTCAAGCTGTCAAAGAAAGGAGTGATTGATAATGACCGAAACCTCCCAAACACCATATTTAGATAACTATACGGATAATTTATCGGCTAAAGTTGCCCAAAAAGAAGCTGATTATCAGGTTTATGGTCGTGACAAAGAGGTGGCTGCTGTCATCACGTCTCTTCGCAGACGAACTAAAAATAACCCTGTTTTAGTTGGAGAAGCAGGTGTTGGGAAAACTGCTATTGTTGAAGGATTAACCTTAGCCATTGCAAGAGGTAATGTCCCTCCTGAATTACAAGGCTTAACCGTCCGTTCTTTAGAATTATCTAGCCTAATGACTGAAGATGATGGTGGGTTTATTGCCAAGTTTAAAAAGATTATTGAAGAGATGATGGCGACTCGTGGCGAGAACCTTCTCTTTATTGATGAATTTCATACGATTGTGGGGGCAGGTGGTCAACACGGACAAGCTCTGGATGCGGGAAATGTGATTAAGCCTGTGCTTGCACGTGGGGATATTCAATTGATTGGTGCCACCACCTTAGATGAGTTTCATGACTATATTGAAACAGACCGTGCCTTAGAACGACGGACACAACCAATTATGGTTGCTGAACCCAGTCAAGAGCAAGCTATTACGATTATTGATCAGGCAAAAGTTATTTATGAAACTTATCATCACATTGCCATTAGCCACGAAGCTGTTAAGCAAGCGGTTAACTTATCAGTCCGTTATATCACGGATCGTTTTCTTCCTGATAAAGCATTCGATTTAATCGATGAAGCAGCCACGATTGCATCAGCTGAGAAAAAGGAAGTCGTCACTGAGTATGAGATTGCTCACGTTCTTAAAAATCAAACAGGCATTCCTATTACAACCATTTTAAAAGCTGATAAAGATCGCTTAGAAGATTTAACAGAGAAACTTAAACGTCGTGTTAAAGGACAAGATGAGGCGATCTCAGCGATTGTGGATGCGGTTACCATTGCACAAGCGGGTTTACAGGATGAAAATAAACCCATTTCATCCTTCCTCTTCTTAGGGCCAACAGGTGTTGGAAAGACCGAATTAGCTAAGGCTATTGCAGAAGCTCTCTTTGATGATGAAACGGCCATGATTCGCTTTGATATGTCTGAATACAAACAAAAAGAAGATGTGGTGAAATTTATCGGTGACAGGGCTACCCGCACTAAGGGACAGCTAACAGAAAGTGTGAAACAAAAACCTTACAGTGTCTTATTACTTGATGAGGTTGAGAAAGCCCATAGTGAAGTGATGGATATCTTTCTTCAGGTGCTTGATGATGGCCGTCTAACCGATAGTACAGGTCGAGTGATTAGTTTTAAAAATACCATTGTCATTATGACGACGAATATTGGGGCACAAAAGATTATTAATAAAGCAGAGTTAAAAGGCAACTTTAAAGCTCTTTCTGAGCGTGAACGCCTACAATTTGAAAAATCGATGGAGAGCGAACTACAAACCGAATTTCGTCCTGAGTTTCTTAACCGTATTGAAAATAAACTCATTTTTAACCTCTTGGAACGAGATGTCATCGAAGAGATTGCCGTTAAAAATTTAGACGAGATTTCCAAACGCATGGCGAAACAACACTTAACCCTAAGCTATGAACCAAGTTTAATCACTTATCTCTCTGATGTTGGTACTGATGTTAAAAATGGTGCTCGTCCGTTAGGTCGATTAATCAAACGAAAAGTCCTAGCACCTATTTCTGCTCAGAGCTTAGCGCTAACAAAAGAAGATCAGACTTATCATATGCACTTGTGGGTTGAAGGAGAAGCGCCAGATAAGAATCATCGCCAAGATCAACGGGTGGTGTGTTTAGAGTTAGAGGAAGAAGTTAATCCCAAAAATGATTTTTGGAATTGAGTTGTCCCTATAGAGCACGATTTTAAATTATTCCTTACACTAAACTTGTCAATAAAAATGAAGGAGGACTTCTATGAAAAAGAAGACAATTTTGACAACAACATCTCAACGCTTAACGACAAAAATTAAGTCATACTTGTTAGCCTTATCGCTCTTTTTATCAGGTGCTGTAGCTAATACGGCTTATGCGGATGATCCTTTTGCTAAAACGCAAACACTCGCGCAACAGGGGATTTCTAAAATTCAAGGGATTGGAATTATCGTCTTTGCTTTAGCCGTTGTTGTAACAGGACTGATTTATGGCTTTGGTGGCCGAGAGATAAAAGCAGCTATCAAAAAGCATTGGTTAGCCATTGCAGTTGGGATTATATTAGTTTCAGCAGGACCAAGTATTGTGGAATGGTTCTATAACTTTGTCAACTAAAAGGAGGTTAAGATGGCATTTAGCCCTTTTAAGAAAAGTTCCAAATGCTTGATAACCGATGATCTCTTTCTGGAAGTGACTTGGGAAGATGGCAAGTCTCCTGAAGATGATAATGAGCTTTTAGGAGTTATTGAAGGTTTAGACAGTAGTTATCTACCTGAAGG
>CAVHFY010000017.1:0-1627 GCA_963635745.1 Lachnospiraceae bacterium | reverse complement strand
ACCTGAAGGGCAGTTACCTATTGAAGAAACGCTGCCTTACCTCAGCTTTCTTCAAGCAGAAACTCTCTTTCAAGAACTGTTACGTGTTTATGGTCAATTTCAACTGAAACGAGTTGCTATTGCTCACTTGGAAGGAAAAGAAGTGGTGACAGAAGGTGAGGTATTTACGAGCCCTTTTGTGATTGATAGCAACTATCAAAATCTTTTGGTGCCACTGATTCAAGCGATTTTAACAGACCGTGCCTTTAACACCTATAGTTATCAGGAAAAACGTGAGTATTTTGAAAATCAGATTTATCCCGCTTATAAAATAAGTTTAGGGATTGCGGATTCAGCCTTACCCCTTTTTCCAGAAGAAGGAGAAGTCGTCAGACAAGCCTCATCGGTCACCCCATTAAGCGCCCCTGTTGTTAGACCACTCCAAGGAGAAACCGTCAAACCTAAAGCGGTTAAGCGTCTCTCTTTGGTTGTTGCTACCACAGTCTTACTGACGTTATTTAGTTGTGGCATGTTAGTCATATTATGGCTTAGACTATCACAACAGTCCGAACAGGTGCTTTATCTCTATCAAGAGTTAACAGAAACTCAGACGGTGGTCTCCACAGAACATCAAATTGATGCTTTTGGTCGCTTCTTTCTGCCTAACTACTATTCAGGCAATAAAGACGCCCTCACAGACTTTCTGTCAGATGGTGATGCAAAATATACGCAACCAAGTAATGGAACACTACAATCAGCAGTTTTGGAATCAGTCACTTATGACTCAGATACCAAAACGTATCAAGTGACTTATGTGGTATCTGTCAAACAAGATGATAATACTTCAAGTCGCCGTTTAAACTTTACAGTTAAAACTTCAAAAAACAGTCGCTACGGTTATGTCATTACGACAGAACCTACAGAAACGTCATATTTTGATGATTAAATGAAGAAAGGAAAAATTCTCTCTATGACAAAGAAACAATTAATGACAGCTCTTGCAACGTCAACCTTAGTGCTTTCAACAGCAGGGACAGGTTTTGCGGATGAGGTAACCCCCATTGATCCAACCACTCCGTCAACCGAAGTGATTACCCCAGAACCGTCATCCTCAACGGATACGTCATCTGGTACATCAGATACGACTCCAGGAACATCTGATACAGGCGCAAGTGATACAACTGTTCCAGTTGATCCAACAACGCCGTCGACGGGTGATAACACAGGAGATGATAGCTCAACGAACCCAGGAACAAGTGAAGAAGAGCCAACCACACCGAGTACAGATCCAAGTGAGCCTGAGACACCTGGTGACACGGCTGAAACCCCAGCGGATAATCCAGCAACAGACCAATCAGGAACCGTTGAGGTTCCAACAACAGACGGTGGCACTTCAACAGTGACACCTGATACGTCAGTGCCTACCAACAATCCAAACATCTCAGCGGAAACAGCTGCTCAAGCGGGAGCTTCGCAAGTAGGCACTACCTCAACGGTTACAGGTCAAATTGTGCAAGATGTGACAACAGACGCACCTGTTTACACCAACACAGGCGCTACGATTGTGAGCACTCAAAATGGATCAGTTGTTTTAGCTGACGGCACTATCACCAGTCCTGAAAGCATTGGGGCAACGACTAACACTGAT
>CAVHFY010000016.1:0-9976 GCA_963635745.1 Lachnospiraceae bacterium | reverse complement strand
CCGAACAAATTTTCGAAAACCCACAAGAAGCCCGCACCAAGGAATTCCTGCAACGCTTCTTAAAGTGAAGAAAAAGAAATACCGCTTGCCTTTAGGAGCAAGCGGTATTTCTTTTTCTTCCTATTTTATACAGAGTGTCGTATACGAAAAATTTTCTAGTAAGAGAGGGGCAAAGAGAACCGATAACTTTCTTTAGTCGACTAGATATAGCTTACTCTCGCTCATTCTCTCGTACGCCAACCCATTGATGTGATTATCCACCAAAGTCCCGACTAACGTCGATTGACTATCGGAAGTGCCGAGTGGTAAAAGTTCCAGTATTTTCTCCTTAGTTTGACATTTAGTATTTCCTAAGCAACCATGTTGTATCGTCACCTAGACCACTTCTTTTCAAAAATAGTTATAATCCTTCTTTTATCACGTCATCTCAACGTACTTTGAAAATCCTGCAGCAGTACCTATGACTGCGCCCGAAACAGTCCCGACAAGATGGCGACTTTTTGACCTGTTGAACTCGTCTCAACATAGGTTCCCCAAGCCGTACTAATCGTCGTTGCCCAAGCCATTTTACCACCTTTGGTCACTTTAAACGCCTTACCATCAAAAGCCTCAAAGTCACTATTCATAGTAGCCAGATCAACGTTCAGGCATAATTCCCTACTTAAGTGCTTGTAGAGAGTTCTATAAGAAAAAAGAACTCGATAGTTCTCTTTCTCACAACTCAGTTCAAAAAGTCTAGTCATCACTTTCAGCCAGAAGCTTACGCCGCTTGTCCTGGGTGGTTTCCAATTCATCCTGGTAGATCTGCATCTGACGTTTGATTTTCTCCTGTTGTTCCGCAAAATCAACCTCCAAATGCCGACGCGTCCGGTCAATATCATCTACCAAGTTCTGATAAAAAGCCACGTGCGACGGCGTTATCCCAAGCGTCACAAGGTCGTTAAAGTGATACAGGGCACGAGACTGCTGGTCCAGCACCTCCTCTTGAACTTGAGCCAGATGCCTTTGTTCCCGGCGGAGGTCTTCCAGACTTCTTTCCAGTTTTACTTGATTTAGGTAGAGAGAATCAATGTGATTTTGTCTTTTCTTTTCGTCTGACATAGCTACCTCTCTTGTAATGGTTTTTACTGCTTTTACATTTTTTACTTTACATTCTAGTTTGCAACCAATTTTAACTAATTACAACACTTATCGTTCTAATAAATAATCTGCTATTTCATTTATAGAGTATGAGATGACATCATTAACTTCTCTTCTTGTCGTGAAATCGTCATGCCAGTAATAAATATCAGATAGACCACCTTGTAGTGGAAAGAGAGTTTGGTATATAGTCAGTTTTCGTCGGGTATTGAGACTATCATTACTACTCAAGTTTTTTTGTAGATTTTTTAGTTCAGCCACAAATTTCACGTCGTCAGTAGCCGGCTTCTTCGTCCGAGGATCTATACCAGTCTCATTGACATAGGCATTTACTTTTTCCATATAGTTTGGATCGCGCCAGTCGACTGGCTCTTCCTTCATCAACTCTTGGAAGCGCTGATAGCTTTAGTCTTTCTTGGCTTTATCTTCATCAGAACTAAAGACATAGTCAAACTCAATCCCCGTCCTTCCAGTCATGAATTCTGGGTATTGATTTGTCAAATCAGCCAGGCTCATAGAGTCAACCTTTTTCTTATCTGACTGTCAGATTTTCCAATAACAAATCACGAGTAGCACAATACTCTTCAATAGATAAAAGTTTATAGACGTATCCAAGGGTTTTAAATATTGTTAGAATTTGTAATCATATACGTTTCCCCAATGGTCGACTGGAGATACTTTTCAATATCAACAACAGCATCATTAAATTTTTGCTTCTCATCCTCGCTTTTGAATCCTTTATATTCAAAGTTCACATCAGTATCAACGAATAAATTATCGTAATCTCTTTGAAGTGTAACTAAGCGTTGATCAAAGTCTTTGTCTTCTGACAATTCTTTTGGTAAATCATTATCAATAAAGATACCATCATCATAAATCCACAAGGGATAGCATTTATAATCAAATTGAATTTTAATTTCCTTCATAATTCCTCCTTTTATGGTAATGAGCTTGGATTAGCGCCTACTATAAAGCCATTGTTACCTGCTGTTATCGCAACACGACTCCGTTTTCCATTATATTCAATTTCGTAAATTGGTCTTCCGGTACCACGCCCTTGGTAACCAACTATTTCACCTTTTTTTAGAGCTGACATTAAATAATCTGGAATACTATCTATAGATATCCCTTGCTTCACAAACTGTTCACCATGTTCAATAATGATATGTTCAAATCCAGCTTTTTCATTCCCTGTTTCAAGCCAAAGAATTTTCCCTGAGCTGTCTTTCCCAATGATAATCATTTCGTCAGGATTGTATTTTACATTTTGTTTTGCTAATTCATCAACAAGTTCGGGGTTAATGTAATTATTTTTTGCACCAACTCCCGCCTGACTACTTCCCACCGGCACCTTAGCCTTGGACCACTCTACGCCTTTACCAATGACCTTTGGAATATCCACATAAGGCTTGTCATAATATTGGTTATAGCCTATATAGGCTGAGTAGATTGAGGTGGCTGTCCCGATTGTATCAGGAATGGCCTTGATCGCACCATAGTGCTCAGCCACAAACTTCACGTCGTCCGTTGCCGGCTTCTTCGTCCGAGGATCTATACCAGTCTCATTGACATAGGCATTTACTTTTTCCATATAGTTTGGATCGCGCCAGTCGACTGGCTCTTCCTTCATCAACTCTTGGAAGCGCTGATAGCTATAGTCTTTCTTGGCTTTATCCTCATTGGAACAGATTTTGATTTTTATAAATAGCAACCAACCTTATTTCACAAAAAATTCACTTCCAGACGATCAATTCTACATGTGACATACTGACCACTCAGATAAGAATAATCCTCTATCCACTCACTAGTGATGGGGAATCCAACATCAATTGTATCAGAAGCAATCATTTTTCCAGTTAATTCATAGGCATAATTTTCAATATGAGTAATTTGCCGATTTTCAACATCAGCTATATTTAAATCAAAATTCTCAAACATGTAAAACGAAATTTCACCATTATACTCTTTCCCCTCTTCAATAGAATATGGCGCTACAGATATCAGGGCTGACAGCTCTTTACTCCCAACTTTAATAACAATATCATCTGTATCATCCAGTGAGATAATTTTCATTTTAGTCATTTATTCTTTTCCTCCTTTCTTCCTCTGCATCTGTATATCCCTCATAGATTATTTTAGCAATATTTTCTTCGTTAAAATAAATCATAGGAACTTGCGGATCTAACCCAACTGGATAAATACAACCTGAATAATCGAAATACTCTATCTCTCCTTCTTCTTCATTTTCACGAAGTGCACCGCGATTTAAAATCATAATTTTGCGTTCACCTTCTTTTAGAAGGACAATTGTACCAATTGATTGCATTTATTTCTTCCTTTCTTGACTTAATTGTTTCATGATTATTATCTCGTATACACGGTGTACTCGCATAATCGCCTCCTTAGAAATAGTTCTGTCGTACATAGATTATTTTCACCCCTAGAAGGATCCTTTTTGATGAATATGTTTTCTCCAGTTGAAATTAGTCACAAAAATGGGTTAAGTGCTCCAGCAAAAGCTCTTTAACTTATTCTAGAGGTCCAGTAACTTTCCCTTTAGGAATTGAAGCCCCCTCTTCTTTCGCCCATTGTTCAAAAAATACTCTAAAGCGTTTCTCGTTTTCATCCATATAGCCTTCAAATACAACCTCAGAAACATTTTCTTCATTAAAGTAAAATACTTGATTAACATCTAAGCCAATTGGATACCTACAAGCACTATAGTCATACCAAACGGTTTCATTCTCTTCCTCGAGTAGAGGGCCACGATTTAGAATCATTAAATCTTGAAAACCATCTTTCAAACGTACAATAGAACCGATACTCAACATATTTTTTCTCCTTATTATTTAATATATCGCATCAAGTCGACCATCTTCTAACTAACTGTTGTCATGCCTTTTATTTTTTAACCTCATATCTAAGTTCATTGTTGTAAACATTGACTGAACTAATCAGTATAACGAACATTATAATACAACAAAAAGATAAAAATAATAGACTGCTAGAATCCATATATACAAGAACAGCCAGAACAAGCATCAAGTATATACCTAATGGAACAAATATTACTTTATTTTTATTTTTTTTCGGGCCTTGTGGGGTCAAATGAAATTTCAAAATTTTCTTTCTATTTAAATTAATAATATTATTTATAGATTTGTTAAGCAAAAAAAAGATAATCGAATTTAGTAGAGCAGCCACTAATAAAGAAATTAATAGACCAATAAATAATTCTGAAAAATTCATTTTAAGAAAAGTTTTTTCTGCAATATTTAAACGGGATATAACACGTGCCAAAGCAATCCCCACACCACCAGTCAAAACTGAGGAAATCACTACCCCTCTGGGTATTTTAAGATTATGTTGCTGTAATACTTTTCCCTCTTCCTCTGTCAATACATAGACGTTTTTAGACATTATCCACTGAAGCGGAGGATATATGTATCCCCAAAAATTAGTTGGTTTTCTATCCAGTAGATAAAACTCACCTCCCTGTTCGAACAAATAGTACCTATAGTTTATATGCATTAAGTAAGTCACGATTCCTCCTTAATAGTTATTCCAATCTCTTAGCTTGTGGATGTCTAGAGTACAGGAAGTGGATTAGAAAGCCCCTTGTCAATTGCCCATCCAATTCCATCAGTCATATTCTTAACCACATCACTATGTTTATACGAATATTCGTAAATTGAGACAGCAGCAACACTAACAGCGATTGAAAGCGCTGCAACACCCACCGCAGCCCAACCAACAGGGTTTGTAAATGCCAGTGTTGTTAATGCTGCCGCTCCCCATCCGATGGCGGTTGACACACCATTGTGGGCAACTGCTTGCCCAACTGTTTTCTTTTCATTAGCGATGTCATCATATACTCCAACTCCAAAACCTATTCCCATCACCCCATAACCTAGTCCCTTACCTACTTTAACGACTTTAGCTCCTTTTTCCAACATGAATGAGCCAGAACTATTTGGATTCACCATCACAAAACTACTGGAGCCTGACGGACCTTTGATGCCTGTCACTACATTCATCAGTCCACCTAGGCGCTCAACTGCAATTCCCGTCTGTTCAATGCTGTTTGTCACTGCATCCATAAAGGCACTGGTAGATAGGCCCTTAAGATTGTCCTTCAGATAGTCAATAAATGATTCACCTTCATTAGATTTCTTCTCAATGAATTTATTCATTAACTTCAACTCTTCTTCGGTTAAACTGTTCCCATTTGCAGCTTTCTGGATGATTGCATTTACTTTCGATTCTTCCACCATTTCCTTTTTCTCACTGCGCAGGGCCTTGACCTGGTCCATGACTGCTTGGTCGACTTTTCCGGGGTGTTCGGTGTTGTAGCGCTCGATAGCGGTCAGGTCAGCCTCGGTCAAGTTTTCGCCCTTTTGCAGTTTGGTCAGGGCGACTTGATAGGCATTCTCCAGGTTTTGGGCTCGCTGAGCCCAGAGGCCGGAGACGGTCGTCCGCCAGGTGGAGTCGGCGGGCACGCTAAAGCCACCATCGCTGAAAGAATTTTCGATTTCCGATGCAGCTGTCTCGACAGTGGTCTTGAGGCTGTCCGCATCGGAATTGGCACTAGCTGACTCCCCATCAAAGGCTAGAAGATGGTTCAGTTTTTCCTGGGTGGTACGGATTTGTTCTTCCGCTTGAGCCACTTGGTTGCGTAGCTCAGCCAGACGACTGTTATCCTTAGCTGTCTTCTTCTTTTTGCTTTCGAGGCCTGAGATAGACGCACTGAGGCTCAGACAGCCACGGTTTGCACTCTCGATTTCTGCGCGGAGTTGGGTCTCGTCTAAGTCTTCCCCACCGCAGTAGTTGGCGTAGCTGTCTGAGAGCTTATTGGCCGCATCGACCACCGCTTCCGCATAGAGGATGCAGGCTTGATAAAAGGCCGTCATGGTGCCTGTGGCGTAATTTTTAGCCGAGTTATAGGCTGAGCCTGTCAGGTCTGGCGCGCCACTAAAATCTGTAAAAGAGCTAATCAACGACTGATAGCCCGACACCCGCCCCTGAGTCGCACTAGAGATGCTGGAGGCCTGGCCACTTAACTGGCCGTAATTTACTTTTACCATGGGGTCTCCTATTTAGTTCCCGAGCTAAAAACTTGGCTCTTAGTTGAGGTTGAGGTCGACGATTGGCTATTCCAGCCAAGCTTTTTCCTAGATTACAAAAGGCTAAACGTCCCCTTTTTGTATTTTTGTCTTTGCAATCATATCATCATATGATGCAGCAAATAGTTGTTCACTAGCATTGCAATACCCAATAAATACTACTTCATCAATATTTTCTCGATTAAAGAAGAAAACTTCTTCTGGCGAAGTTAGACCCTGAGGAATTACAACCGCTCCGTAGTCGTAGTAAACTTCACTAAAGGCTTCCTGTACAACCGATGCTCTAGCAACAATCAATAACTCAGTTCCATCACCATTTTTTAATTTAACAATACTACCAAGTGGTAAAATTTCTTTATACATTTTTTCCTCACTTTATTTTTTTCTTTTTATTTCTTCTACAATCTGAAACCATCTCACAAAATTATTTTGCCAGATCATCACAATGGACGCTCCTGTCAGCACACCTAGCAAACTAAGCATAATGATTTCACTACCAATTGGTGTTCCAAGCATCTGATACACTAGTATCCATTGAATCAGGAATGGCCCAGTAAGGCCCATTCCTCCGACAATAATTGTTAGTAGCCAAGCGATTATTTTCTTTCCAGATGTGATATTCTGATCTGAAAAATTATTCCAAATCAAATTGTTATCAACTGCTCTATGAAAATCAGTCCGACTGGTCGGCTGAGCCTCACGGACATTTTTGTACAAGGCCCTTTCAACAAGCCAGCACAAACTAAAAGCTTCTAGAAACCAGATAAGGAGCAGATAACTAGCTGTTTTGAGGTTATAATCTCCAACTAAAAAACGAGAGCCAGGAAACAGTTGCATAACGCCTCCTATGAGAAAGAGAAATGCCATCAACCCAACGATATGCTTAACATTTTGCCTCGATTTTTCCGTATCTAGCAAGCGACTTTTAGGTGCGGCTAAAGGTATCCTCGGATTAGCAACATTCACATAGATTGCCCTATTACCACATTCACCAATGTATATATTTTTCCTAAACAATGATAGTTTTTTCTTTTTAATCATAGTATCACCAAAGAGCAAAGTTACTCAAATCCCACTTTCCATGTGCAAAGCCATCATAAACTGTATTTGCTATACCGCCCACCAGATAACCCGCTGCAGCTCCTGCTACAGTGCCGACAACAGGAATCGGAATCGCAGAACCAACTGCTGCTCCTACATAAATGGAACCTAGTGCAGTTCCCGTATGAGCAACACCATCAACGATTGCACTTGTTTGACCGTACTCATCTTTTCTTTCTAAATAAGTGAGTCCACCATCCAGTACAGCCAAGCTACCTCCTAAAGCACCCACACTTTTTGCCGCTCCTTTTACTCCTTTTCCTTTAATTATTTTACCTGTACCATTAATTACCTCATCAGCTTTTTTAGCATTTTTTACTGCTTTAAATCGGTTTACATCACCACTTACTTGTCTCCACGTTTTATATCCACTTTTAGTACTCTTTACACTTTTTCCATACCACGTTCCACCTTTAATTTTCTTTGCACTTGCAACACTTTCTTTGATGGCTACATTAAAAGTTGAGGCGTAAGATAAAGTTGTTAATTTTCCTTTCAACCACTTTGAAAATTCTTCAACAGATTGGTTACCCGATTCCTCTTGCCAATTTTTATAAGCATCCATAATAACACTTACTTCAGACTTCAAAGAACCATTTGGATATTTTTCATTATAATCCTTGAGAGCCTGCACTTCATCAGCGCTTAAATCCTCTTGATTATTAACCTTATCCAAAATTGATTTAATCTCTACCTCATCCGCCCGCTCACTGCGCAGGGCCTTGACCTGGTCCATGACTGCTTGGTCGACTTTTCCGGGGTGTTCGGTGTTGTAGCGCTCGATAGCGGTCAGGTCAGCCTCGGTCAAGTTTTCGCCCTTTTGCAGTTTGGTCAGGGCGACTTGATAGGCATTCTCCAGGTTTTGGGCTCGCTGAGCCCAGAGGCCGGAGACGGTCGTCCGCCAGGTGGAGTCGGCGGGCACGCTAAAGCCACCATCGCTGAAAGAATTTTCGATTTCCGATGCAGCTGTCTCGACAGTGGTCTTGAGGCTGTCCGCATCGGAATTGGCACTAGCTGACTCCCCATCAAAGGCTAGAAGATGGTTCAGTTTTTCCTGGGTGGTACGGATTTGTTCTTCCGCTTGAGCCACTTGGTTGCGTAGCTCAGCCAGACGACTGTTATCCTTAGCTGTCTTCTTCTTTTTGCTTTCGAGGCCTGAGATAGACGCACTGAGGCTCAGACAGCCACGGTTTGCACTCTCGATTTCTGCGCGGAGTTGGGTCTCGTCTAAGTCTTCCCCACCGCAGTAGTTGGCGTAGCTGTCTGAGAGCTTATTGGCCGCATCGACCACCGCTTCCGCATAGAGGATGCAGGCTTGATAAAAGGCCGTCATGGTGCCTGTGGCGTAGTTTTTAGCCGCATTATAGGCTGAGCCTGTCAGATCTGGTGCACCACTAAAATCTGTAAAAGAGCTAATCAACAACTGATAGCCCGACACCCGCCCCTGAGTCGCACTAGAGGTGCTGGAGGCCTGGCCACTTAACTGGCCGTAATTTACTTTTACCATGGGGGTCTCCTATTTAGTCCCCGAGCTAAAAACTTGGCTCTTAGTTGAGGTCGAGGTCGTCTGAGTGGCTTCACCACTATCTGAGTTGTTCTTGATATAGCTGGATAACTCAGCATCTGTTGTGGTGAACTCTGAATGGATACCATGGAGCACTTGCATGAACTCGATGGCGCGGCTACTAGCCTTTTCACCTAGACTTTGCTCGGTATCAATATTTGTGGACATAGGTGATTTGCCCTGATACACATTCCCATCATCCTTGGTCGCTTTCTCGCTTCCAACGGATTGTGAGCTTTTAGCAATATTATTAGCATAGTGCGTGGCACTTGAAGTTGATTTTATCGCTCCCATATCGTTTTCTCCTATTTTGTAAGTTTGACTTTGATACTACCGCTGATGTCGTAGAGGTAGGCTTCATCTCCTGCGAGATGGGTTTCGTGAGAGTTGTAGACGCGATCAACCAGGTTCTGGTCGGTCAATCGCATACCAAAGAGGTAAGTCTGACAGTTATTGCGAACGGCGCGAGGCACGCTGCCAAGCCCGGCACTGTTAATATAATTATAATAAGATCCTACCACAAATACCATATTGTATCTTGGTCCTTCTTTGTAGAGGGTTTCCATCTGCTGGGCGGTGATGTCACTCACTTGGACAAATTCCTCCAGATTTGGAATGATGATGACAAAGTCATGACCTTTCTGCCCCTTTTTCCGGTCTTCCAATTCTAGAACAAGTTGTGTCCCCATCTCTGACAGGAGTTTCTCGTCAGTAATCCGTGCAAAAACATTCATATCATCGTATCGTCCAGATGGGTCCATGAGCATGATTTTCTTTTCTGGTTTGACAGCCTGAAAACTACGCAAAAGATGCTTACTGATAGTGAGCAGATTATCCTCTGCTTGCGTGATAAAGAGCAGATTTTTGAAGTTATCCAGTGGCAGACTGACATTTTCAACATATTCGAAGTCCAACCCCAAGGGTAACTGATGATTTTCTATTGCATTTTTCACGCTTGCTACCTTGACAAAGTCCGCAAAGCTCAACTCCTCGGGCACCATCGGAATCCCTTCTGGACGCTTGCCTGACCAGGCTTGGTCCAGGTTGG
>CAVHFY010000015.1:0-14897 GCA_963635745.1 Lachnospiraceae bacterium | reverse complement strand
GGGCTGAGTATGGCTCTGCTCGCTTTGGCAATAGCCGTGAGCGTCAAGCCTTTATCAGTAAAAATCCCTTTAATGACACCATCTTATCACGAAACGTTAGGCTAACCCTGTTAGAAAAGAAGGGTCCACAATTTGACCGAAACAAGAACCTTGTGGTCATTGGTGGGTCAGGGGCAGGAAAGACTTTTCGTTTTGTCAAACCCAATCTGATTCAGCTCAACTGTTCCAATATTGTCGTTGACCCTAAAGACCATTTAGCTGAAAAGACAGGGAAGCTCTTTTTAGAAAATGGCTATCAGGTTAAGGTCTTAGACCTTGTAAATATGACAAACTCTGATGGCTTTAACCCCTTTCGCTATGTGGAAACGGAGAATGATTTGAACCGTATGCTTACGGTCTATTTCAATAACACTAAGGGCAATGGTAGCCGCAGTGATCCCTTTTGGGATGAAGCTTCTATGACCTTAGTCAGAGCGATTTCCTCTTACTTGGTGGATTTTTATAATCCTCCAGGCAGCAGCAAGGAAGAAGCGGACAGTCGCCGCAAGCGTGGCCGTTACCCAGCTTTTTCAGAAATTGGAAAACTCATCAAGCTCTTATCCAAAGGAGATAATCAAGATAAGAGTGTCTTAGAGGTTATGTTTGAGAATTATGCCGAGACATATGGAACAGAAAACTTCACCATGCGGAACTGGGCAGATTTTCAGAACTACAAGGACAAGACCTTGGATTCTGTCATTGCTGTGACGACTGCTAAATTTGCCCTCTTTAATATCCAATCCGTCATTGATTTAACCAAACGTGATACCTTGGACTTAAAGACATGGGGGACGCAGAAAACCATGGTCTATCTCGTTATTCCAGACAATGACACTACTTTTCGGTTTCTCTCAGCCCTCTTTTTCTCCACGGTCTTTTCAACCTTAACGAGACAAGCTGATGTGGACTTTAAGGGACAGTTACCTATCCATGTCAGAAGTTACCTAGATGAGTTTGCGAATGTCGGCGAAATCCCAGACTTTGCGGAACAAACCTCAACAGTCCGTTCACGGAACATGAGTCTTGTTCTCATTCTTCAGAATATTGCCCAACTTCAAGGGCTCTATAAGGAGAAGGACGCATGGAAAACCATTCTTGGGAACTGTGACAGTTTACTTTACCTAGGTGGCAACGATGAAGAGACCTTCAAGTTCATGAGTGGTCTTCTAGGCAAACAGACCATTGATGTGAGAAACACCAGTCGGTCGTATGGCCAAACAGGGTCCGGGTCAACTTCCCGTCAAAAAATCGCAAGGGATCTCATGACCCCTGATGAAGTTGGAAACATGAAACGAGACGAGTGCCTGGTGAGAATCGCAGGCGTCCCAGTCTTTAAGGAGAAGAAGTATCTCCCCTTGACACACAAGAACTGGTCATACCTTGCAGATAAGGAGACGGATGGTCGTTGGTGGCACTATCACATTGACCCACTCAAGGCAGAGGAAGAATCTTTTGATGTTTCTAAACATAAGGTCAGGGATTTAAGCACCGAAACCACACTACACTAATAGAAATGAGGAATCGTATGAATCAAAAACTAACAGGCTTTGTTTATGGCGTGGACGCCAGTTCCATGTTTGCCCAAGCCATGGCACTTTTACAAAAAGGGATGGTCGCGACAGGAGCCTTTCTTGTTGTGATGGGTATTATTAACCTGTCCACCAATATCAAAGATGGTGGACCTGGTGTCCGAAATGCCATCTTAGAAATTGTGGGTGGTGTCATGGTAGGTGCCGCTGGTGCCTTCATCACTCAAATTACCATTTAGGAGGGCAAGATATGACATGATCAACACATTACCTTCAGCTTTTGTCTTTCTAGCTTCGGAGAAAATTTCAAGTGATAGCCTTTTTGAAGGCTTTAACGTGGACTTGGAATCGACCGCTAACTTGGTCAAATCCCTTGCGGATTATAACCCAACGGTGTGGTCTTATATGTCAGCCATCACAAAAGGAGTGATGCAGCCCTTGGGAGTGGCTATTTTAGCAGTTGTTCTCGTTCTTGAGTTTTCGAAGATGGCTAAGAAAATCGCCAATTCAGGCGGGGCCATGACCTTTGAAGCTATTGCCCCTATGATTATCTCTTATATCATGGCGGCTGTGGTCATTACCAACACCATCGTGATAGTGGAAGCTATCTTAGCTGTTGCTTCTCACATCATTGAAGGGGTGGCTGGTGTCGTTTCCCATGGGGGAACGACTTATGAGACCATTTCAGGGTTGAAAGGTTCAGGCATTATTGGAAAACTCATTGTCGGCTTCTTTGCTATTCTGATATGGCTGGTGCGATTGGTGAGTGTCATAGTGGTGAATCTCCTCATTACCATTCGCTTTATCCAACTCTACCTCATGATTCCATTTGCGCCTTTAACGATTCCGACCTTCCTCAGTGATGATTGGCGAAGTGTTGGGATTGGCTACCTGAAAAATATCATGGCCTATGCCCTCCAAGGGGTCTTGATTTTCTTAATCATCTCCCTTGTCCCCCTCTTTGAATCAGCAGGGAAACTAGCCCTCTCAAATGGGGCAGGAGTGATGGAGACGCTTGCGACTGCCTTTGGTGGCTTAGTTCAGGCTATTTTGTTAATCATTGCCTTGGTGGGCAGTCAACGGACTGCAAGAAGCATTCTAGGCATGTAAGGAGGATTGGGAAGGACGTTCCTCCCAATCTTTTTTCATACTCATATTAGATTGGAGTCTTATGAATACACGTGTTTTTAAGGACATCACTAAAGTCCAACACAGGGCGTGGTTGGGCTTTACCACCCGACAAGTTATCTTTGTTTTGCCGGCCATTGCCATTACCATTCTTATCTTAGGATTAAACCTCTTTTATTGGCAATTTGGGGATTGGTTTGTCTATGGGCTTATCTTTACCTTTACCATTCCTCTCATGTTATTTGGGGTCTATCGTCCCAATGATTTGCCCTTTGAAACGTATCTTAACTACCGATGGCATTATGAAATGACCATCCCAGACCGTACACTAACAGGACAGAAAGGAATGTACCGTGAGAAAAACAAACCGCTTAATGAAACCAAAGACCTCTTCTAAGGATAAGAAGTCAAATAAACCAAAAGCAGAAGTCTTACCAACAACCGCCAATACCCTTCGTTACCAAGGCCTTTTTCCTAATGGCCTCATGCAAGTCACCCCTGATTATTTTTCCCAGTCTTATCTTTTAGGAGATGTCAATTACCAAACGGTGGGACTTGAAGATAAAGGTGCCATTATGGAAACCTATTCGGACTTGATTAACAGTTTGGATGACAAGACCAATTTCCAACTCACCATTTTTAACCAAAGGGTCAACTTGGATAAGTTTAGAAAAAGTGTCTTATATCCCTTACATGAAGATGGCTACGATACCTATCGTGAGGAATTGAACCGTATCATGGAGAATAACCTTGAAGCCGGTGAAAATAACTTTTCGTCTATTAAGCTCATTTCTTTTGGTAAGACTGAGCAGAATCCTAAATTGGCTTATCGCTCCCTTTCTCAAATTGGCGAATACTTCAAGAGTGGGTTCTCAGAAATAGATGCTGGGTTTACTTTATTAAGTGGTGAGTATCGTGTGAATCATTTGGCTGATATGTTGCGAGGGGAAAATCATCTGCCCTTTACCTATCAAGGCTTGGTGCGCTCAGGACAAACGACCAAGCATTTTATTGCCCCAACTAGTTTATCTTTCAAACATAAGAATTATATAGAGATTGACGATAGACTGCTTCAAATTGTCTATGTTCGTGATTATGGGATGGAGTTGGGAGATAAGTTTTTAAGGGAACTTATGCAGTCGGATTTGGAAGTGATGATTAGCCTCCATGCCGAAGGCTCAGCCAAGTCAGAAGCCATGACCAAGCTCCGTACCAAGAAAACCCTGATGGAATCACAAAAAATTGGGGAGCAACAAAAGATGGCACGATCTGGTGTTTATCTTGAAAAGGTTAGCCAGGTTCTAGAAAGTAACATTGATGAAGCCGATGAGTTGATTAAAACCATGACCCAAACAGGGGACAAGCTTTTTGATACCCTCTTTTTGATTGGAGTCTTTGCGGCTAACGAAGACCAGTTGAAGCACTCGCTTGATATTATCAAACAAGTAGCAGGGTCTAATGACCTCGTTATTGACAATCTTTCTTACATGCAAGAAGCTGCTTTTAATAGCCTTTTGCCATTTGGCAAGAACTACCTTGAGGGTGTGTCACGGTCTCTTTTGACCTCAAACATTGCCGTTAATTCCCCATGGACCTCTGTTGACCTACAAGATAAGGGTGGAAAGTTTTATGGCATTAACCAGATTTCAAGTAATATCATCACTATTGACCGTGGGAAACTCAATACCCCATCAGGTCTTATTTTAGGGACATCAGGTGCAGGTAAGGGAATGGCGACCAAGCATGAAATCATCTCAACCAAGTTAAAAGAAGCAGAGAGTGATACCGAAATCATCATTGTTGATCCTGAAAATGAGTACAGTATCATTAGTCAAGCCTTTGGTGGGGAAAGCATTGACATTGCGCCTGACTCTACCACCTTCTTAAATGTCTTGGACTTATCTGATGATAACATGGATGAAGACCCTATTAAGGTCAAATCTGAATTTCTTCTTTCGTGGATTGGGAAGCTCTTGGACCGCAAAATGGATGGCCGTGAGAAATCGCTGATTGACCGTGTGACACGGCTCACCTATAAGCATTTTGACACACCATCTTTGGTGGAATGGGTCTTTGTCCTCTCCAAACAACCTGAACAGGAAGCGAAGGACATAGCCCTTGATATGGAACTCTATGTGGAAGGATCACTAGACATCTTTTCACACCGTACTAACATCAAAACCGATAGCCATTTCCTCATTTACAATGTCAAAAAGTTAGGGGATGAATTAAAGCAAATTGCCCTTATGGTCATCTTTGATCAGATTTGGAATCGTGTGGTTAAAAACCAAAAACGTGGCAAGAAGACCTGGATTTACTTTGATGAAATGCAGCTTCTGTTGTTGGATAAGTACGCTTCTGATTTCTTCTTCAAATTATGGAGTCGTGTCCGTAAATATGGGGCAACGCCAACAGGGATTACCCAAAACGTGGAAACCTTGCTTCTTGATGCCAACGGTAGACGCATTATCGCTAATAGCGAGTTCATGATTTTGTTAAAGCAGGCTAAGAGTGACCGAGAAGAGTTGGTTCATCTTTTGGGCTTATCCAAAGAGCTTGAGAAATATTTGGTCAATCCTGAAAAGGGCGCAGGACTGATTAAGGCAGGCTCAACGGTTGTTCCTTTTAGAAATAAAATTCCCCATCACACCAAACTCTTTGACATCATGAGTACCGATCCAGAAAAGATGAGGCAAGCGAATGAAAACTGAGAAGAAAACCGTTAAAGCTGCTCGGAAAACCTTTCAGAGTAGTTTAAAGGCTAGCCGTATCCATTACCGTAGGGAGAAGAAGGGGCTGAAACGCTCTCTTCCGAAACGACGCTTTATCATGCGCCGAGCTGAAAAAGCAGAAACAAGGGAGCAACGACAGGTCTTAAAAAAGGCTTACCAAGAGGAGAAAGACCTAGCGACAGATACCTTTAAGGAAGCCATTTCCTATGTGTCACCCAAATGGCTAAAGCGTAAGGAAATCAAGAAGTATCGGCTTCCTCAAGCTAGACAGCGCCTAGCAGTAGCGAGAAAACACTTGGCTGAAGTCAAGATGGTAGCCAAAGCAGAAGCTGTCAAATCTAAGTTTACCTATCAGAAAGAACCAATAGAACCGAAAACATCACGTTTCCAGTTTCAGAAAGAGAAACCTCTTGAGCACCTTCAGGCAGAAAAAGAAGTCAGATCAGCTAAACGTGACGTGAAGCGACTGAAAAGAGCCAATAAAGCAAAGAAAACCTCGACCAAGGTCAAACGAGGCTTACGCTATGTTGCTTCGGAATCACTGGATTTAGTCGCTCAAGATGATGACTTAGAAGGTATCCGAACCGTCAAGGATCTGAGTATAAAAAGCAGACGCTATGGGAGATTTACTTATCAGTCAGGAAAACTGATTGTGAATAGTGGACAGACTGGTGTGCGTTTTACCAATGCTAAAATCGCTCATGGCAAGGAACGGTATCAGAACTTCAAAAAGGGGAAAGGCTTTACTCGTCAGAAGCCCTTAAAACCAAGAAGACGTTACCAGACCTTTCTCAAACAAGCTAGAAAACAGAGTGTGTCAGGACTAAAGGGGCTTGTTCAAGGCATTAAGAGTAGCTTGACCTTCTTTTCAACAATTGTTTTTAATCCCATGACTTGGGTCGTGTCAGGTCTTTTGGTTTTCTTGCTTTTGATGATGAGTTTTATCGTAGGAATCTCAGGAACCAGTCTTATTCAACAGGACGAGAGTGAGTTGACCAAAGCCTATACGCACATGACTTGGGAAGATGCGGAAAATACCCGTACCAACGCCACTGGTATTACCTACTACACGAAGATTGATGAGGTCATGGCCTTTATGAACCTCAAGTATCAAGATTATGCTTTAGACGAGGTCATGGAAGAAGGGGATAAGACCTATCAAGCCTATCTCAGTCAACTTTGGCAGGACTTAAACGGTGGGGATTCTTTAAAAACCATGCTTGAGTTGACCAAGGAGCCTGCCTACAAACTCTCTGATGAGGATAGAGAAGACTTGAAGGAATTGAGTGAGGAAGGCACTTACCTAGCCTTACAAAAATTGGATAACCCCTTTCAAGGTCAGACTGAAGAAGATGCCCTTACCATGACGGTTCGCTATGGTTATGAGGTGATTGATGACAAGCCAACGCTTCATCACCATATTATTCTAGAAGCCAAAGAGAACCAAGTGATTGTGGCTCCCATGGATGGCAAGGTTTCCCTAGATGGAGAGAATATTATTCTGACATCAGGTAAGGGACTAAACAAATCTCAACTGACCTTGTTTAATGTCCATACAGGTCGAGTGGTAGACGGTCAAAAAGTCCAATCAGGAGAGGTGATTGGACAAACTAAGGATGGTGCTGGTCTTAAAGTGACCTATCAAAAGGTTGACGATGACTCAGAGAAACTGGTTTATGTCAATCCAGCCTTTTATTTCCCCAAGGTCATTCAACTGCAAACGACCATTCTCCCTACTATCGGTCAATTTGGGGGAGACGAGTTTGCGAGGGCTAAAGCCATCTATGACTATTTTAAGAGTCAAGGAGCGACCAATCAAGCGATTGCGGCAATTTTAGGGAACTGGTCAGTAGAATCCTCTATCAATCCGAAACGAGTAGAAGGCGACTACTTATCGCCCCCTGTTGGGGCGAGTGCTAGCTCTTGGGATGATGAGGGGTGGCTATCCCTTAATGGTCCAGCTATCTATAATGGACGATACCCAAATATCTTAAAACGAGGGTTAGGCTTAGGGCAATGGACAGATACAGTAGATGGGTCACGCAGACACACCTTATTATTAGCATATGCCAAACGAAAAAACCAGAAGTGGTATGATTTAGGCCTACAACTGGATTTTATGCTCAATGGGGATAATCCTTACTATACCAACTGGTTAAAAGATTTTTTCAAAAACTCAGGAAGTCCAGCCAGCCTTGCCCAACTCTTTCTCATCTACTGGGAAGGCAATAGTAGCGATAAGCTCTTAGAACGTCAAACCAGAGCCACCGAGTGGTATTACCAAATCGAAAAAGGTTTTAGCCAACCCAATGGTGGAACAGCCCAAAGTGATCTAAAAGCTCTTGAAGCTGTCAGAGGAGACTTTTACGACAATTCTATTCCAGGTGGTGGTGACGGTATGGGTTATGCCTATGGGCAATGTACCTGGGGAGTAGCCGCCCGTATCAACCAACTGGGCTTGAAACTCAAAGGTCGAAATGGTGTGAAAATCCCAATCATCAGTACCATGGGTAATGGTCAAGACTGGGTAGCAACAGCAGCACGTCTTGGAGGTGAAACAGGCAAGCTACCAAAAGCAGGAGCGATTGTTTCCTTTGCGGGAGGCGCTCATGGAACACCTACCGCTTACGGTCATGTGGCATTTGTCGAGAAGGTTTATCCAGATGGCTCTTTCCTTATCTCAGAAACCAACTACAATGGCAATCCCAACTATACCTTCCGTAAGTTATCAGGAGTGGATAGCACAATTAGCTTTGCCTATACAACGAAATAGAAAATAATAGGCTAACGATACTATTCGTTAGCTTATTATTTTTATGATGTCCTGCAAGAAAAAAATGAACAATGTTGAATAAGACTTATCTATTGTTTGAAGGAGTTAACGTGCTTACTAAACTAATGATCTCATCAAGGATTTCTGAAAAGGAAATACCCTTTGTGTAATGATATTTTTTTGAATAATTTTGCCATTGTTGCTGCTGAATAGGGTCGGTCTGGAATGTTTTTAGAAGTTGGATGATGTTATTAAAATCGAGTTCAGTGTCACGATAGGAAAAGGTTCTTTCGCAGGCTATCTTTAATTGTACAAAATCAATGTCATCTTTTTTTAACTTTGAAAGGATATAGATATCGTAAAAATCTTTGCTGCGACTGTTTAAGAAGCTTCTTGAGTAAATAGTTTGTAATTTTTCAGCTAAGATGGTTTCAAGCGTATAAGCAATGATTGGGAAATTTTCATCATCAAAAATAGCTTTGTAATCGTAAGTAATAGGCTGGGGCGTTACAATATCTCCAGTCGCAATATCTAAATGGATAATCTGTTTAATATTTTCTAGTTGGCATAAAATGGTTGCTCGGTAACCACCGTAATCATCACTTTCTTTAATAGTTGTAATGGATTGAATTGAAAATTGAATATCATCTTTTGATTCGGTTAAAATGGCATAAAGTTGTTGCTGAACATTTTCTTCTGATAGCGTTTGTTTATGAAACAAAAAGTCAATATCTACCGTGCTGCGAGATTCAACTCCAATGACATTAGAAAGTAAAAATCCTCCCTTAAAAATATAATGATTCGCATAGGAACTTTTACTGAGCTTTTTCAAAATGACTTCAAGAAAGTAATAGGTCATTATGGAATTAAATGTTAGGCCTGTTTGTTTAGCAATTTTATGGCAGAGTGCTGTTAATTTTGCTTTATTCATAAGAGTACCTCCAAGGTTCGTTTAACATCATCTAAGATATTTAATTTTTTTGCATAGTCATAGAGCTTTGCGAGATTTTTTTTAGGGAAGTTACTATAAGTTTGAACTGTTTTAACAAAGAGCTCGGTATCAATGCGACTTCGATTAAGGATAAAATCGCATAGCACACGTTCAAAATTATAAACGTTAACCGTATTTCCCATAGGTGTTTTGACACTGATAAGCCCAAGGTTAATAATATCTTTAGAAGCAGTGTAGCTATTTAGATTCAATGGTCTATTTCTAAAACGATAGTCCTTGGGAACTGTTACTTCAAAATATTGAGGAATTTCATCAGTAAGTCCCTGTAGATAAAGAGAAGAGATATAAGAAAAGACAGTTCTAGGATAACGATATTGGAAGAAATAATATTCATCATAATCTCCACTAGAAGATAGATAGATACCTTTTTCGACCCTAAAGATAACTCCTTCGTCTTCTAGCCTTGTTAGATAGATGGTTGGAATACCTAATTTTTTACAATCTCTATGGGTAATCATGCCATTGTGATTGTTTATGTACTCAAGTAAAAATTCTTTTTTAGACATATTCTCCCCTTTCTTTGTTGCTTTTGTACTTTAATTTTAACATTTTAACGGTACAGAAGCAACATTTTGGGTGTTATAAATTAGCATTTACTAGTCACTTATGTGATGTGATACCAAAATCAAGGCGTCTTTTTTATGATGAGGAGAGAGTGACAGATTGTTGCTACTTATCAAAAGAAAAGAAGGACTTTTTATGACCAAACAATGTCATCATCACTTTTTAGTCAATCAGGAAAAAGCAGAAAAGCATGTCTTCCGTAAAAGTAAGAAGTACCGAACGCTCTGTTCGGTAGCTCTTGGTACTATGGTGACGGCTGTTGTCGCTTGGGGTGGCCAAGCAGCACAAGCTGACGAAGTGGTAACACCTTCGCAAGATAAAACCGTTCAGTTGACAGAAAATCCTGCGACCAATTTACCAGAAGCTCAACCCACACCAGTTGCTGAACAGACAGATAGTCTTGCCTCAACTGGTCAATCAGATGGAGCTATCACAGTGACCGTTCCTCATGATGTTGTGACAAAGGCGGTCAATCAAGCAAGCGCTGAAGGGGTTACTACTATTCAGGATAAACCTATGGATTTGGGAAACACCGCCTCTGCGAGTGATACCAGTAAGCAATTGGATAAGGCAGAAGCAGACGCTGCGAAACAGGCTGAGGACATCACTCAGGTGACCAATACCTATAAAGCGGATAAAGCGACTTATGAACAAGATAAAACTCGTGTCGAACAAGGGAATGCTACGTTGGCTGCTAGTCATAAAGACGCTACTCAAGCAGGAAAGGCCTTGAACAGTTCAGTAGATACCACGGTTTCAGAAGTGAAGGCTCAGGATAAATCTGCGACGGTGACCGTTAATACTCAAACTGTGCCGTCAGGAGATGGCTCAACGGTTTCAGGCTATCAAGATTATCGCTCTTTCGTAACTGCTATTGATAAGCAAAATAAAGACAATCTAGCAGAATATCAATCAAAGAAAAAAGATGCAGACGCCATTGTCGCAAAGAACCTTGCAATCCAAAAGGAAAATGAAGTAGGTCTTGCTAAGGCAAAAGCTAATAATGAAGCTATTACTAAACGCAATCAAGCTGGACAACAAGCAGTGGATGATGAAAACAAGGCCGGTCAAGCTGCTGTGGATGCCTACAATAAAAACCAACAAAAATTGGTGACAGACCGTGAAGCTGAGATTACTGCTATCACGAAGCGAAACAAGGAAAAAGAAGAAGCCGCAAAGGTTGAAAATCAAGCGATTGACGCCTACAATGCCAAGGAAATGGATCGCTATAAACGTGATTTAGCTGACATCTCAAAAGGAGAAGAAGGCTACATCTCTCAGGCTCTTACTCAGGCTCTAAACTTGAACAATGGGGAACCGCAAGCCCGTCACTCAGCTGATACCAGAAACCCTAATCGTATCATTGCTAAGGGTGACGCTATGCTTGGTGGGTATTCTAAAATCCTAGATTCCACAGGATTCTTTGTCTATGATACTTTCAAAACTGGAGAAACCCTTTCCTTTACCTATCAAAATCTTCAGAATGCTAGCTTTGATGGTAAAAAAATTACGAAGGTTGCTTATGACATCACTAATCTTGTCTCGCCAACTGGGACAAACGCAGTACAGTTAGTTGTGCCAAATGATCCAACAGAAGGTTTTATCGCTTATCGTAGTGATGGGACAGGTAATTGGCGAACTGACAAAATGGAGTTTCGTGTCAAAGCTAAGTATTTCTTAGCAGATGGCTCGCAAGTCAGCTTTACCAAGGAGAAACCTGGTGTCTTTACCCACTCCTCACTCAACCACAATGACATTGGGTTAGAGTATGTTAAAGACACATCAGGTAAGTTCGTTCCTATCAATGGTTCAACCATTAAAGTAACAGACGAAGGTCTAGCTCGTTCACTTGGGTCAAACCGTGCCAGTGATTTGAATCTCCCTGAAGAGTGGGATACCTCTTACAGTAAGTATGCTTATAAGGGAGCGATTGTCTCAACGGTCACCTCAGGAAATACCTATACCGTCACCTTTGGTCAGGGTGACATGCCTCAACAGGTTGGTCTTTCTTATTGGTTTGCCTTAAATACGCTACCAGTCGCACGAACCGTCAAGCCTTATAGTCCAAAACCGCATGTGACACCAAAACTTGACCCTATTCCAGAACCGATTAAGGTCGTTCCAAAAACCTTTACGCCAAAGACCTTTACCCCAGAGCCACCTGTGAGCCTTAAGGAAAAACCACTAGAGAAAGTCACACAGCCTAGTTTGACACTCACCAAGGTGACCTTGCCTAAAGAACCTAAACCAGAACCGTTACCTAAAGCACCACAAGTGCCAACGGTTCATTACCACGACTATCGTCTAACAACGACTCCAGAAATTGTTAAGGAAGTTATCAATACCGACCAAGTGAACCTTCATAACAAAACTGTCGCAAAAGATTCAACTGTGATTTACCCTTTAACGGTAGACGCTTTTTCTCCAAATCGTGCTAAAACCACTAGCCTCACCTTTGAAGATTACCTTCCAGCAGGCTATGCCTTTGACAAGGAAAAAACGCAAGCAGAAAACGGAAATTATACCCTCAGCTTTGATGCTGCTAAGAACTTTGTGACCCTGACTGCTAAAGAAACCTTACTTCAAGAGGTCAATCAAGACCTTACCACGTCTTATCAACTGGTGGCTCCGAAACTTTACGGTAGCCTTCAAAACGATGGGGCAACCTATTCTAACAGTTATAAGCTTCTCATCAATAAGGGAACCGCAAATGCCTATACGGTGACCTCTAATGTGGTGACGGTGCGTACGCCTGGTGATGGGACAACCACTAGCCGTATTGACCCTCAAAAACGCAATGACAATGAAGATGGCGTGGTGATTAACGATACGGTGGTGGCTTTAGGCACAACCAACCATTACCACTTAACGTGGGATTTAGACCAATATAAGGGAGATACCTCTTCTAAAGAGACGGTTGCTCGTGGATTCTTCTTCGTAGATGATTATCCAGAAGAAGTGTTGGATTTAGTAGATAACGGAACAAGTATCACAACTCCTAATGGCAAAGCCGTATCAGGGATTAATGTTAAGACTTATGCGTCACTGTCAGAAGCGCCTAAAGACCTTAAAGACAAACTTGCTCATGCTAAGATTTCTCCAAAAGGGGCTTTCCAAGTCTTTATGCCTAATGACAATCAAGCCTTTTATGACCAGTATGTTAAAACAGGAACCTCTTTAAACCTTCTCACAAAAATGACGGTCAAAGATAGTCTTTATGGTCAAACGAAGACTTATCAAAACAAAGCCTACCAAGTGGATTTTGGCAATGGCTATGAAACCGATGAGGTGACCAATACCCTTGTTAGCCCAGCACCTAAGAAACAAAACCTGAATAGGGATAAAGTGGACATCAATGGGAAACCGATGGTAGTCGGTTCACAAAATGTCTATACCTTGTCATGGGACTTAGACCAATACCGTGGCATTAAAGCAGATAAAGCTCAAATCGCACAAGGATTCTACTTTGTGGACGATTATCCCGAAGAAGCTCTATTACCAGATGAAGAAGGTATTCAACTCACGACTTCTGATGGCAAGGCTGTCACAGGTGTTACGGTAAAAACTTATACGAGCTTATCAGAAGCCCCTAAAACCCTACAAGCAGCTCTCTCAAAACGCAAGATTGTGCTTAAAGGAGCCTTTCAGATCTTTATGGCAGAAGATCCACAAGCCTTTTATGATTCTTATGTGACGAAAGGTCAAAACATCACCATCATCACCCCTATGACTGTTCGTGAGGAGATGGCAAATACAGGCAAGTCTTATGACAACGTGGCTTATCAAGTAGACTTTGGACAAGCCTATGAAACTAATACAGTGACCAATCACGTGCCAAAAGTAAGCCCTCATAAGTCTAATACCAATAAAGAAGGGATCTCTATTGATGGCAAGACCGTCCTTCCTAATACCGTCAATTATTATAAGATTGTTCTTGATTATAGTCAGTATAAGAACTTGGTAGTGACAGATGATGTCCTTGCTAAAGGTTTTTACATGGTCGATGACTATCCTGAAGAAGCCCTTAGCCTAAACACAGATGGTGTTCAAGTGATGGATAAGGCAGGAAAACTTGTCAAAGGCATTTCTGTCAAAGCCTATGCATCATTGTCAGAAGCGCCTCAATTGGTTCAAGATACAATGACCAAACGTCAGTTTACACCAAAAGGAGCTATTCAAGTTCTAAGCGCTGATGATCCAAAAGCCTTTTATGAAACCTATGTTAAAACTGGTCAAACCTTAGTGGTGATCCTTCCAATGACCATTAAGAATGAGCTGACAAAGACTGGTGGGAAGTATGAAAACATAGCTTATCAGATTGACTTTGGCTTGGCTTATGTGACAGAGACAGTGTTTAATAATGTGCCAAAACTGGACCCACAAAAAGATGTGGTGATTGATTTGTCGCAAAAGGATAAAAGCCTTGACGGAAAAGAGGTTGCCTTAAATCAGGTCTTTAACTATCGTTTGGTGGGAGCGCTCATTCCAGCCAATCGTGCGACACCACTCATTGAGTACCGTTTTGACGATGATTATGATGAAAGTCATGATGACTATAACGGTGTTTACAAGGCTTATACCTTAGTAGATGTCACTCTAAAAGATGGAACAGTTCTACCTAAAGGGACAGAAGTCACCAAGTACACGCTACAACACGTCGACACGTCAAAAGGAACAGTAGCTATTAGCTTTGATAAAGATTTTTTGGATAAGTTGGCAGAAGAATCCGAGTTTCAAGCAGATGTTTACTTACAGATGAAACGGATTGCTTCAGGTGAGATAGAAAATACCGTGCTACATACTGTCAATGGCTATACCATCAGTTCAAACACGGTTAAGACAACTACTCCAGAACCACCGACTCAACCAACGCCACCACAACCGCCTATTCCAACGCAAGAAGCACCAGTTCCAGCAAGTGTTTTACCAAATACAGGAGAGAGTCAATCACTCTTTGCACTGGTTGGTGGAGGACTTCTTCTTGGCCTAGCTTACGGACTTTCTAAACGCAAAATGGAGGACAACTAGATGGAACCAAAAAGCAGTTACACGAGAGACTCAGACCAAGATGGCTTAACGGATGCTCAAGAATTAGCACTAGGAACCAATCCTTTTAGTAG
>CAVHFY010000014.1:0-91458 GCA_963635745.1 Lachnospiraceae bacterium | reverse complement strand
TGCTCAAGCTTTGACTTTGTGAAACTGAAGCTGACGTAGACTCAGATTGGCTCACTGACGTTGAAGCAGATTCGGATTCTGAAACAGACGTGCTCAAGCTTTGACTTTGTGAAACTGAAGTTGACGTAGACTCAGATTGGCTTACGGATGTTGAAGCAGAATCGGATTCTGAAACAGACGTGCTCAAGCTTTCGCTTTGTGAAACTGAAGTTGACGTAGACTCAGATTGGCTTACGGATATTGAAGCAGATTCGGATTCTGAAACAGACGTGCTCAAGCTTTCGCTTTGTGACACTGAAGTTGAGGTTGATTCAGATTGGCTCAGTGAGGTTGAAGCGGATTCGGATTCTGAAACAGACGTGCTCAAGCTTTGACTTTGTGAAACTGAGGTTGACGTAGACTCAGATTGGCTCACTGATTGACTAGCGCTTTGAGAACCGCTATTTGACAAAGATTCAGATTGGGAACGGCTAACAGATTGTGATTCAGATGATGAACGTTCTTGAGATTCACTTAGCGATTGAGACAAGCTACTTGATTGTGATTGAGACTCAGAAGCAGTATCTTTACGGTAGTAATAATTAACATCTGATGACTTCAACGTTTGAGTTGGAATCGTGTAGTTGTTTGAATAACCACTGTAACCAGCTTTACCTTTACCCAATTCTGTACCAAACGTCGCATCACGACCACCGATTTGGTTGGCAAAGTTGTTTCCTTTATCCCCAGAAATAGCAGGATTTGGTGCTTGGCCAAATGCTTCATCCCAAACTATTCCGTTGACATCGGTACGTTTCGTTCCATTGACTTTGTACCAACCTGAAATATTGGCATTAGCATCACGATTAGCATCTGTAAATGTAGTGACAGTCAGGTAGTAATCCCCATTGTTACTGTAAACACGAGTGGATTGTCCTTCTTGAGCAGATGACAAGGTCCATTTAGTTCCTGCTTTCAATACAGGGCCTGTGTAGACCAAACGGTACTTAGAAACGTCCGTTGTTCCAATATCAGAAGCAGAGAAACTTGATACGGCTGATGGGTCTAACACATAGATTTTTGTTTGTGTATCGCCGTCGGTATTAACGACTTCTACAATACGTTTTGTGTAGTATGTCCGTTGTCCACCGTTAAGTTCCACATATTTCGCACCAACTGTTGATTCCCCAAGAATACCAGATTTGATTTGCGTGTTGTCTGTCGTCGCTACAACACGGGTATAACCTGGAATTTCACGAGCGTCTGATGCAACAAAATCTTGACCTTCAATACCGGTTTGTGTGTATTTGGCTAAAGTGCTTTCCTTACCAGTCGGTGTGTATGGTTGCCCTTCTTTATAAGAACTATCGACCAATTTATAGTTAGTGGATTGGTTAATTTGACGAGATGGCACAGCTGTTTCCACGTTTGGTTTCGCTTGTGTCATGTTACCAGGATTGACCACGTCCAAAACTTGGTAAGTTTCGTATTTGAGTTGTTCTGACCAGTTAATGTCAATAGAACCTAAAGTCTGACCATTAGCAGGGTTATAGGTCAATGTCGATGTCACTTTGGCATCACCAGTAATTTGTGCAGCTTTATTGATGGCAACTGATTTTTGACCTGCTGATAGGGTATGTTCTTCAATCACTTCCCCTGTGGTCTTATTCAAAATACGCAAGTAAACGGTTGGGTTGGTAGCGACTTGGCTAGTGATAGCTGAACGATCAACAGAAAGCGTCGCATAATAACCCAAATCTGAGAATGGCGCACCTGTGCTAGAACCATCTTTGACAAAATTCCAAATCGCAAACGTATAGCGGCCTGTCGCTGGGTCAATAGCATAACCTTGTTCCTTAAGTGCTGTATCTGAAATACGAGCCCCATTAGGCAAAGTAATCGCTGGGTTTGTAGAGATACCAGCTGAAGTTGAACCCGTCGTTGATAAAGCGCCTGATGCTGTTACAGCAACTTCAGCTGTATCTGTCAAGGCACGACGATTACGTACCTTGCCGGCAGTAGTTGTCGTTGTTGTCGCAGCTACCGCAGCTGTTTGAATGGTGCTTGCTGTCGTTGTAACTTTTGACGTAGTTAAGGTAGCTACATTAACAGTATCTTGAGTTGATGTCGCTTGAGTTGTTGTAAACTCTTGTTTTTCTACACGAGTTGTCGCTTGAGTTGTTGAGGTTTCAGAAGCGATAACTGTTGTTTTAGAGACTTCTGAAGTGGTTGAGGTAACTTCAGAACTTGCTTGAGTTGTCGATTGTGAAGCTACTTCTGAGGCAGAAAGAGATTCCGAATTAGAGGTTGAGGCTTCTAGGGAAAGACTTGCTGATTCAGACGCTGTCACTGATGCATCCAGAGAAAGCGACTCAGAGGTTGAGGCACTGAGAGAAGCTTCCACGGATAAAGAAAGTGAAACAGAAGTTTCGTCCACTTCAGAGGTTGAGGCACTGCTTGGACTAGCTACGGTAACCACATCTTGGTTAACCAAGGTTTGGTCTTGTGCTGCTTCTGTAGCTGTTCCTGTTGTTTCGTCAGCATGGACAGTGGTTCCTTGAGAAACCACTGCTGCTCCTCCTGCAATAGCACCGGCAGCCACAATGCCTTTGAGGTAGGCGTGACTGGAGTGGTTGAGGGAATCGACGTCTTGCTCTTGAACGGTAACCTCTGTCTTAACAACATGTTTGCCTTTAGCCACAAACATCAGGGCTAATTTAGACATAATTGTCGTTACCCAGTGCTTCCCGGACTTGTGCATTTTGACGCGACTTTCACGGTTGACTTCGTTGAAGTCCTTGTTAAACATTTTACGACGCATAGAATCGCCTTTCTACATTTAGGATAAGATCTTTCATTCAGCTTATATTCCTCTCACTGAACATACTCATCTTAACCTAGACAATAGGCGAAAACAATAGGTGTCACTGTTATTTAACAAGGCGTTACACACATGTAATATGAAGAGATAAAACATTTCATGAAAATGACAGGCTAATTCTGCTGTTTTTCTATACTTTTATGACATGATAAAAATGAGCGTTTCAACGCCCTTCCCTCCAGCGCTCCTCCTCATAAAATTGACATATCTTACACCGAGATTTCTATCAAATCCCATAAAATAGGGATTTTCAATTTTGAAATCTAATGTTTTTTTGACGACATTTTATGATTCATTTCAAAAGCGAAACGCATTCTTTTCAAATAATATGGTTTCATTTTTTTATTTTTTAATACCGTTCTTCACCCATTTTTGACATGACTTTTGTCTTTAATCGCTTATTCTGTTAATTTAGGCGCTTTTTCCGTCATTAAAGTGTAATATTTAAAAACCCTCTTTTTTATGATGAATTTCTCGTCTCTCTCAACATAAAATAGGGCAACACGTCAAAATTTTGTCCGCAATTCCCCAAATAAAAAACCTAGGATGGATATCCTAGGTTTTCTCTGTTTTAAAAATATGCTAAAAGACGGATAAGCGATAAGATCAGTCCCACCAAGATGGAGACAATAAGAATCCACTGAAAATTAAAGGGTTTCTTTTCTTTCTTTTTCTTTGGAATGGTGTAACGCTCTTCTGCCAAGCGCCCCGAAATGGATTCTTTTAAAGGATTCTCTTTAGGCATTTTCTCTCCTTCTTAATCAATTAAAGCACGGTAGCGTTCGGGACTCTCAACATGGGCATGTTGTTCTTGTAGACCAAGGTAATGAGAGCGGTCTGCAGGCTGAGTGAGCGCATGATGCAAGAGAATTGCCATCTCAACAGATTGCTCTGGGGCAAATGTCAACGATGGTGCTGTATAAGCGGCATTGTGTCGTGTATTACTAAAGGCAACAATTAACATATGGTTTTCAAAGGCCATACGGACTGCCGATAAAATCTCGCCATAATGATTGATGTCCAAATAATAATCACAGGTCTTAGCTAAATAATCCACAGCCGACTGGGTGATGTTGGGATAAAGACTCACATTATCATATTTCGCCAAATCCATCAGGCGACTAGACATCTCAGTCAAGGCACCAATATGGAAATGCAAATCAGGAAGTTGGCTGGCTAGGCTATCAATTTGTTCTAATTGATCAGAATTTGTCAGTATTAAAGCATTGGCCTGCCCTTGATTACGTCGCACAAACGGGTAAATAAAGCCAAGGAAAGCAATCCTTGTTTGTTGCTCTGGTGTCGCAAGTGCCATCAGCCTTTCATAAGCAGCATAATCTTGTACGATAATCTTCGTTGGACGTGGGCTGCCATTAAGCAGAATTTGCATATTTCCCGGGATCTCATCACCAATTGGTTCTTGCCAAAAGAGGATATCTTGCCCTGCTTCTTCTAAATAGTAAGTGGCTAGAAAAGGTAATCCTAAGGAATTAAAGAAAATACGATCCAAATCAAGATTTGAGACTTTCAAATAAAAGCGAACAAACTCATGCTTAGTTTTAAAAATGTATACTTTATCTTGCCAATTGAGGGTCAAATCACCTGTTACATGATTTTCCACCAAAATTTCAGCCTGGTTGGGTGCCAGATAGGTCGTAAAAATCGCTTGCCCCTGCTCGTTATAACTGGTCTGTCCAAAAAGCTTCCCAGAACGGTGGTAACGATCTGTCACGCGCAAACGGCCTTGTCGATCATACCAATCTACTGCTTTCACTAACCGCTTATGTGTTGGTTGCGTGTAGTGAATCTCCCCTCGTTTACGGTCATAGTCTAGAATTTCTGCTTGGTTGTTATTGCCAGCAATTTCCCAGAATTCAGGGATAGGTACTTCGTTAAAGTAAAGTGGGCGCCCTTCAGTGACCTGATCAAAACCTGTAAAGAACTGAAAAGGGGAGGTAACATCTTCAGGCAAAAAGCCATCATCGTTCAAGGCAATCGTCGTATTTTGGTAACCAGACATCAATAGGGAATAATGCAAATCCCAACTATTTTGATCATAAGTGTCAAACAAATTAATCATGCGGTCACCTCCTGGATGAATGTTGCCCATTTTTCTTCAACGACACTTGTCAGATAACCCTGCGCTAATTGGTATGAATGATGATAAAGGCTAGCTTGATCCTCTAGTGCAAAGAGCTGCAAGATTTTTTGTGCCAGGGCTTGAACAATTGGCCCTTCGTCATCCGTTTCAAACCTTGGGATTAAGTAGCCGTTCTTACCATCCGCAATAAAAGTCTGGTTTCCATAACGAACATCAAATCCAATCAAAGGTAAACCTGATCCTACAGCTTCCAATAGAGTTAAGCCAAAACCTTCACTCTTAGAGGCCGAGAGATAGAGGGCGTACTGCTTATAAACATCCGTCAAATCATGGTGCCCCATCAGGTGAATGTAGTCCTGTGCCCCTTTTTCTTCAATAATCTGTCTAATTTTAGCCTCTTCGCCACCAGAACCATAGATATCAAAGGTGATCTCAGGGTTGGTTTCATGGGCTAATACCACTGCCTTTGCTAGCCAATCGACATGTTTTTCACCAGCCAAACGGGAAGCTGTAATAATGGCATAGGGTTTTCGTTGGCCTTGAGGTTCTTGTAGAGAATCAATGGAACCAACCGGAATAGTCACGATCTTTGGTCGATGTGGCGTATAGTGTTCAAACTGTTGTCTCAAAAGATCCGCCTGAGCCTGTGTGGCACAGATAAAAGCATCCACCTTATCAGCATGAGTAAATTGATACTCATAAAAGTTATTCCATAAAATGGTGTCATCTGTTACGGCATTTTCTGAAAAATGCTCTGCATGGACAACAACCGCCAACTTAGCCGGTTTCACATGGCTAAAGACAGCCTGACCAGTTCCTGTCGAGCGATCTAAAATAACTAAATCCTGAGCAGTCAGTGACAAACTTTCCATAAAGTAAGCAATAAAAGCTTCTTTAGAAGGTAGTAGCCTATCCTTCATTTTGAAAAGACTGTGATCATTGTCAATAATTTCATCATAAGCCACACTACCGTCTTCATTGTAAAACCGCCGTTGATACAGGTAAGCACGATTGTCTCTTGGAGTGTAGTATTCGGTAAAGATACGGGTATAGGAAAAGAAATCTTTTCGGATCAAGTTCCCACGCGACACCATTTCGACACGGTGCAAGAGCTGTTTTTCCTCATTACTGAGGTAGCAGGTATAAAAAATATCCTCTGCTTCACAAAATAGCTTGACCACACGCCCTTGTGACTCACGGCGTGTGATGGTAAAAGGAATTTCCGCTTCAAAATCAGCCAACTGCATACTGGTAGGGGCAATCTTTACATCCGTAAAAGCCCCATAGAGCCATATGATTTCATCATCTTCAAAACCAATATTACGCGTCAAATCGCAGAGGTTGTCTTGTTGAAACATGTCCATAAAGACAAACTTTGCTGGAATGTTTTTGTTACGAAAAGCCGTTGCTCGATAAGCTTGAGCATACTCCACTCCGCTGGATGCCCAACCAATACCAAGATTAATGTTATAAACTGTCATAAAATTCTTTCTTTATATTAAAGGGACTAGACAAAGCGAATTTCCAATTGACCTTTTGGATTGTGTGACACCGTACTTAACATCAAGTAACGTAAAGCCAAATCTTCAATGTCTTTTTTCATGAGTTGATAAGCCACTAGTGCCTCACGGTGGTATTCAAAGGCCGGGTTACGCTGAGCACTTTGACGACCTGAGACAACCACGCGCAGTTGTTGCAAGTAGTCAACTTCTTCAATCCACATCTCATCAATTGCCCTTAGAACCGCCGTCTGTTCAAAGAGATCATACTCCACTGCCGCAATGTCTTGCTTGTGCTTCAGCTCATCTAAAATCATTTCTTCTAGATAGGTGAAAACGGCCTGTCGCTTAGTGAGGTCGAGCTGTTCTGGCGTTCCTGTATAGGCGTAGGAAATATTATCCAAAATAAAGCGATCCAAAGTAAAGTGGTCTAAGTCCGGATGCTTATCAAGAAAACGATTAAGGGCACGTTTGACCATATCAGGTACAGAAAAACCATCACTAGAGCCCTGTAAAATTGCAGCACGTTCATCATAGATAAAATTGCGTTGCACTTTTACAGACTGGTCAAATTCTTGCGTCTGCTGACGCGAAGACATGCCTTGTGATTCACTAGCGGCTTGTGACCGTTTAACCACGCGCTTAAAACGACTTGCCGTCAATTCTTTGGGCTTATCGTAATCTACCTTGTCCTTATGTTTCTTGAAGTAGTTTTCCATTCCCTCACCACCATACTTAGCAATGAGATCGTCTTCTAAGGAGACAAAAAACTGGCTAAAACCTGGATCGCCTTGGCGCCCGGCGCGTCCTCGCATTTGCAAGTCCATGCGTTCATTGGCCATACGTTCGGTGCCAATCACTGCAAGACCACCTAGTGCCTTAACCTCATCAGTCAACTTGATGTCTGTTCCACGACCAGCCATATTAGTGGCTACAGTCACTGCGCCCAATCTTCCTGCCTCAGAGATCATCTGCGCTTCTTTGGCAGCATTATAAGCATTTAGCAAGCTGTGTGGAATACCCTCCAAAAGCAAAACTTCTGAAAAAAGCTCGGACATTCGAACAGAACCAGTCACTAAAAGGATGGGCTGTCCTGTTTTATGAATGTCTCTCACCAAACTCACAATAGCGGTTACCTTCTCAGGTAGCGTTGTAAAGATACGGTCAGGATAATCCTGGCGGATGACAGGGATATTCGTTGGAATCCGAACGACTTCCATGTTATACGTTTCGATAAATTCATCTTCGGCAGGTTTCCCAGTTCCTGTCATGCCTGCCAACTTATCAAACATCGTAAAGAGATTTTGATAGGTGATGGAAGCCATGGCCCGCATTTCAGGCGTTAACGGCAAATGTTCCTTGGCTTCAATAGCTTGGTGTTGCCCACCCTGAAGCTTGGTTGAATCCAATACACGACCATTCTCCTTATCTAGTAACTGCACTTTTTCATCTTCAACCACATAATCTTTTTCCCGCTCATAAATCAAATGGGCGCGCAAAGCGAGGTTGAGATGTCGAACAAGCTCTAGCTGACTTTTCACAAATAGTTTTTTTAAGGCAAAATACTGTTCGGCCTGATCAATCCCTTTTTGCGTTAACCAAACTTCCTTACGTTCCTTATCATGGAAATAATCAACTTCTGGTCGCAAAGTCCGAATAAAATCATCCGTAATTTGGTAAAGGTTAGATTGTAGACGAGGGGCCCCAGAAATAATCAAAGGGGTCTGAGCCGTATCCAGTAAAACAGCATCAGCCTCATCTACGATAGCATAATGAAAAGGACGCATGTATTTCTTTTCTAGCGAAGGGGCTAAATTGTCTATCAAATAATCAAAACCTAAGGCAGAATTGGTTGTGTAGATGATATCTGATTGATAAATGGCTTTTTTCTCAGCCGTGCTCACCTTCTTTTTAGGATTTTCAGGGACACCTTTGGCCACCGTTAGACCTAAAAAGCGATAAACTGGAGCCATCTCATCGGCATCACGTTGTGCCAGATAGTCATTGGTTGTTATGAGCATCGCTCCTTGACCTGTTAGCGCATTGAGGTAGAGGGGCATAGTTGCGGTCAAGGTTTTCCCTTCTCCCGTTTTCATCTCCGCTAAATTGCCTTCATGGAGAACGATGGCGCCAATCACTTGCACATTGTAAGGAAACTTACCTAGAACTCGTCGGTCAACTTCTCTAACCAGGGCATAAGCTTCCGGTAAGAGGTCATCTAAGCTGGCACCTTGTGCCAAACGCTCTCGAAATTGTGGGGTTTTTGCCTGCAATTCCTCATCCGTCATCTCTTGATAGGTAGACTCCAGGGCATTGATTTTATCTAAGATTTTTCCAATACGCTTGAGGCGATAATAATCAAGCGAAAAATAAGCTTTTAGTTTTGTCATAAGGTTTTAGAAGGTTTCAAAAAAGGAAGATAGCTGAGCTGACTCCAGTAAGACAAGGTCGGACTAATGAGTGCCAAGGCTGTATCATGTGAGGTTGTATAACCGTAAGTGATAATGTCCCTAGAATAGACCAAGCGGTCTAAAAGAGAGGCTAAGGATTTATCAACACGAACTCGGCTGTCATCTAACAAACCTTGGTAAGTGCGTTCTTCATAAAAATCATCAGTTACGTAAGCTTGGCTACCAGGAAATTTGTAATTGTAATAAAGGCTAGCTAGGTTTCCTCGAGGGCCATAGCCTACAAAACGCAAACGAGTGTAATTGTTTTCCAACGTTTGTAACTGCTTTTGAAGAGAGCGGTTGAAGTCTTCAGACAAATAAAAACTCGCCAAGGCTTTGTCATCAGCCACAACAAAAAGATCAGACAAATTCAGAAGATTCTTCTCTTTTAGGGTTAGCCAATCCTGTCTAGCATTTTCTAAAAATAGAACGGTAAGTTGAGACTTATCCGCTGAGGGTGATAAAACACCTTTAGGAAGTTCTTCTTGAGCGGCTGCCTGATCCGATAAAGACAAGGCATCAAAAACTAACTCCGTACAACCCGCATTAATCAGTTGGATACTATAACTATAAGCCTCTATAGGATAGACAAAATCAGACTTTCCTTCTTTTAAGACTTCAAAACTGATTTCTTTTTGAAAACGGTCAAAGAAAGCAATCCTTAGATAGAGGCTATTTTCAGGTTTTGTCTGACCTTGAAAGTTCAAATAGTAGGTTTCTCCTCGCCTTAACAAGGGAAGTTCGGGCAAAATTCGGTTAGCCTGAAATTGGCTTCTAGAAGACCAAGTCTTGATCGCATTACCTGATGGCATGAGGCGATTTTTAAAAATCACCCGGCGCCCAATAAAACGTAATTGACTGCCATAAAGATAGGTGTTTTTGGTATCATTTACCCAATCAATTCGGTATTTCATCTAGATATCCCTTTCAAAATCCTGTCGGAGAATATTATGGTATTGTGTCACAAACCAATTAACAATAGCTGGCGAATTATCATTATGGCGGCCTAACCAACCCTTACCGATAATTTTGACTGGTTTTCCTTTAGTGTGATTGACCAAATCCTGAAACGCCTCACCATCGTAATCGTCATCTCGCATGTAGGCAATGGCTAAAATCGTCTGTTGCCACTGAGCCTGGTCAAATACTGACCAAAAACGTTGATTAAGACTCTCAACAGAAAGAGTTGACTGATCAGGCATCAAGCTCGCCAGCAAATCCAAGGAAGTTGGAAAACCATTAGGACGGTTGAGACGTTCGTTAGATGCCATATTCCCTAGGTTGACCAGAGGTTTCCCAACAATTACAGCATGAACAGGTAATTGGGCGCCATAATATAGGGCACCAAAGGTTCCCATAGAAAGACCAGACAGAATTAATTGCCCAGGTTTAAAGCCTAATATGTCCATTTTCTCCTGGATACAATCACGGATAGCCGTTTCATAACTAGAACCACCAAGATAAAAGGCGCCCCCTTCAATACGAGGGTCAGTGATAAGCAAAAAGGGCGCCCCCATGCTTTTCATCATCCAATACCCTTCAAAACCTTCGGCGGTTTTAAATCCTGAAAAATACACATTGAGTGGGGGTTTTCCATCCCCTGGATGGAAATAAGACATAAATTCTTGGCGTGTTTCATCTGCAAATCGTTCACCACCCAGGATGAATTCTCCCAAGCCATGGCGTCCCAAACGGTAATGCAGAGGACCGAGCTTTAGTTGCCCAACGCCACGCGCTTGGAGAGAAACGGCTAAGTTACCCGATAAACCTGCATCAATTTCGACAGGATTTGCCATGTCCTCCTGTGTAAAGACCCATTCTTGACTGATTTGCGAGGTGGCCCCTGCTGGTATTAATTGCACAACCATTCGCAAGTCGACACTGCTTGTCACCTGGTACTCTAGCCAGAGGTCTAGTAGTTGCGTCTGTTCATAGGGGATATTATAGCGAAAACGGGCGATCTCCTGAAAGTCTCGGGCGTACTGTCCATCCAAAAACAGGTAGCGATTCCCTTCATAGGAAAAATCGCCTTGAAAACGCTCAGACACATCATACTCGAGAATTGGCATCTTCGCACCATACTGTCCCGCAAAAAGCCCCTTACTTAAGACGGTCTCTAAGTTTTTCACGTCAAAGACATCCACTTTTTGAGCCATAAAATCTTGCAGGAAATCTTTCAAGATATCATTTTCTGCTTGCAAATAATGTGGAATTAGGACCGCATGAGCTTCCGCTAAAAAGGCTAAATCCCACAAACTTGCTGGATAGGTTGTATCTGTCAACAAGATAGCCGACAGATGAGTTTCTGCCTTAAGAGGCTTTTCTGCTTTTTTGAGTTGCTTGTTTTCCTCACGAACTGTTTTTTCTTGTGAAGCAAAAGTCGAAATGGCATCTGGTCTAAGATAAATCCACTCGACTGTCTCTGGCAAATCTAGACGTGGGCGAATATTTTGTGACCCCACCTGTAAAATCACTTGTTTATTTTTCATGCTTTTCGTCAGTCTTCATATCCAAATGGGTTAAAAGGTTTTGAACTAAATTACCAGAAGTGTAGGCGACAATCTTTTGTACGGAATTCACCAAAGATTCGTTCCAATTCGCTAACCCATCCAAGTAATAATGTAACCCTTCTTCTAAATCGGTAAAGGTTGTGATGATGTAACCATTTTTGAGGTGCTCTACAAATTCACTCCCTTGGGCATTAATTTGGGGAATCCCTGCTGAAATACCGGCGATCTGGGTATACAAATCTGGCTCCGGCGACAGGTCTACAATGACACGAGCGCTGTCAAGATGGTCAATAATCTCAAGTTCACTGCGCAAATTATCAAAGAAAACGCGAGGAGGTGTCTCATCTTCTTCCTCATCTGTTGTGTTCTCACTTTGCCCCTGCTGCTGGTTAGGATCCGCTAGCAGAACACCTTCATCCTTGGCGTCTTGTTTAGCGACTAATTCTTCCAGTTGCTGACGATGCGCCGTCACCATAGCAGGATCGCGATCATAGGTTATGACTGAGAGCACTACATGCTCATTTTCACGCATGAGTCGGAAAAAAATCTCGTAACATTTTTCCAAACCTTGAGCAGTGAAAGCATCTACCACAAAATAAATGATTAATTCTTTGAGACGTTGACTCTTCCCTAAGGTCAAGCGCGTATCAAAAGGCGTAATATGTTCGACAGGTTCTTGTGTCAGTCGTTTTAATTCCTCTGCCAAAGACTTAGTATCAGCAATCACGAGATCACTAACCCCCATGAGGCGTATGAGGTCATTGGTTTTAGTTAAATCAAATCGGTTACGGAAAAAGGACAATACCACGCGTTTACGGCCTTTGCCAGAAAAAGCAATACTGTTGTGACGGGCATCAGAAGCAATGAAGAGCACATCATCTGCCTGATCATGCTCTGCAAAATAATTACGAACCTGTTCTTTGACCAACTCACCCATATGGTTATACTGTTGACGAGCAAACCGATGGGCTACATGAGGATTGACCATCACAGACTGGTCTGAAGGCGTCAACATTTCTCGAACCTGCCACTCCCCATTAGTGTTGAGATAATCTTGATGGTGCGGTTGGCCATCCTGATAAAATAAGATACTAGACAGAAAACCACGATCGTCAAAAACATACTTGTGAGTCATTTGCCCCTCAGTAAAGGCATCAATCCAGACCATCTGGCCATCATCGCCAAACTCAATATGCGCAATGGTTTCATGACCCAACCGTGCAACCACCATAAAAGGGGTATAGGTGAAGGAAACCCCATCTGGCCATTTCAGGTCTCTAAAGTCTAAAATGCGATGTTCAGATAGCTGGATATCCTGAATTCTATCAAAGGCATTCCAAGTTGGTACCTCAAGCAAATCATAGCGATGCGTAAAATACCGAAGGTTTGGCATATAGTTAAAAACCACTAACGTGGTTTCCTTTTTTGCATGCCAAAACATCCGCAAATGATTGATGGTATCATCAAAATCCATCGCTGTTCCTCTACGATACCAAGATTCGGTATTGTCATACCAAGGGCGCTCTGAATGATACCAAGCAGAAATAAAATAAAACATGCATCTCCCTCTTTTTACCAGTTACTGATCAGGGTCAAAGAGCCCCCGATACCGTTTCATCAGGCGAGATGTCGCCATCTGATCCATAATAGTGATGAGCATTCCAGTCATCATGATATAAATACCTGATACATTCGCAATCAACAAGTAGTCCTTATGTCCCAAACCAGCTAACAAAGGAACACCTGCCATCAGCGCCAAGGTCAATCCAGAAAAGAATCCTAATTGTGCTACAAGACGTGACAGATAGGTTTGAGTCGGCTTGCCTGGACGAATCCCATCAATAAAGTCGCCACTCTTTCGTAAATTTTCAGTCTGATTGACAATATCCAAATTAACGTATGAAAAAGCAATGCCCAAAAGAAAGATAATGGCTATATAAAGTAAGACACCGATCAGATTATCTGTTGTAAAAGCCGCTGTTAAACTTTGCCAGATTTTTTCCTGTCGTGGAAAGACATTTTGTAAGAGCATGACCAGATACTGCGGTAGCATCAGTATGGTAAAAGCATACATCAAGGGCATCCCCGCAGAAGTGTTAATCTTAATTGGTAAATAGGCTTCTTCAGCCAGTTGGCTATTGATAGACACACGCTGCATCTTAATCCGATATTCAGCCTTTTCAGAGACAGAAATCCAGTATATGGCTAAGAGTGTCCATAAGACGATAAAAGTCACAAAGATATAGTGTCCCTTGCTCCATAAACGGACAAACAAAGGGAAAGTCTGGTCTTGAGACAACAGCATATTGGTTAAAACAATAACCGTAGGACCACCGATACCATACATGGCATTTTGGTTTCCTAGCCAAACGAGAACAAAGGCCCCAGCCACTAAAATCAAGGTGCTTTGGGCAACCATCGCCAAAAAATGAACACGGCCTGACGTATAGGTCAAACTAAAGGCAATCCCAAGTCCTTGAATAACAGCAATGGCTACCATTAAAATATTCTGGCGTCTCTCCATCCGTTTTTTAGAAATAGAATTATTTTGTTTCCCCATTCCAAACAGGCGAACCAAAATCATCGCATACATCCAAGGGCCTAAACCTAGCGAAAAAAGGCCAATTTGGGAGAGGTTTCCCCCAGCCACACTTGCGGCTAAGTTTAAAGCCGATTGTTTTTGTGCCAAAAATTGACCCAAAGGGACGTTGGGTAAGGGCAAGTATCGACCAAGAATAAAGAGGATTAAAATTAAAAAGGTAAAGGCAATCCGACTCACCTGGCTATGCTTATGGATGAAGGCTTTTATCACCGAAATATACTCGCTTTCCTAGTCATAAGCGTGCTCTGTCATTACGGCATGCACACTATCAATCAAAACTTTTTTCGTAAAGTAACCGTCAATCACTAGTTCTCTAAATTTACGAACACTCTCAACCATTTGGTCATAAACCTCTGGTGTCATGTCAGCAATCCGTGCTTGCGCTTCTTCTAGATCCTTGACGACAATACCCAAATGATTATCTTGAATGATTTTAGCATTGGAGAGAGTGTCTTGCACGATAACAGGCATACCTGCTGCGAGATAGGAGCTTAACTTATAGGAGATATTCCATTCATAGTAGTCAACATCCGAAATTTGTGACCAAACCAAACCAAAGCCACCTTTTTGTGGCATTTCTTGAATCAGCTCCGCATCATTGCGCCACCCCTCTGGAATGATATTGAGATTTTCTCCTTCTGGTGTCTCAGAACTATACAGACGCAAGGGCAAGTCATAACGCCATTCATTAACAAAAGTGAAACGACTTGGGTTCCCTGCAAAAATCACTTCTTTTTTAAATTGTGGTCGACTATAGAGATTTTGCGTGGGATGATCCCACATATGCTGAATAATGACTTTTTCAGTCGTCAACCCCCAACGACGCAACTCAGCCTCCATCTTTCGTGAAGGCAAAATAATGGCATCTGCCTTATTATAAGTGGCTATGGTCTTATCAATCAGATACTCATTGCTCTTAAACATCAGTGGGATAATATCGTGTACAAAAATCACCACCTTTAAATCGGGATAGGCTTTGACTTTATTAACAAAAAAATCATCAAACTCAGTGGAATTCCAACTAGGGGATTGAAAAATGACGACGTCTCCCCAGCCAACTGCAGCAATCATGCCATCAATGCGTTTGGACAACTCACTATCTGAATCTGTGTCCACTGGGTAAGAGTATATGCCAATTTCGTAAAATCCTAATCCTTTAGCCACAGACGCCGATAAGTTTTGCGCAATTTGTGCCACACTAGCCTGGGATTGTCCGTAAAGATTGGTAATATGTACTTTCATTTGTATCTCAATTCTATTCCATTATCGACTGATTTTAACAAGCAAGAGACAGACGGCTCAAAGACATCGGATTATGTCATTTATTTCAAAAACCGCCTAAGGCCTGTAAAACTCAATACTATTAGTATAATATTTTAAGAGACAAAATTCAATCAAGATAGCTCATTTATGACAAATAAGGCGAAAAAATGACAGATATAATGTGTGCTTCAAATCACATATTACGCCTATTTCAGGTGCTTTCTCCCACTATCATCAAGGTGAGCCATAAGACTAGACCTTCATGACGCTCTTGACGGATAAAAAAATTGTAAAAAAATGTATTTGAGTATCTCCACCCAAATACATTTTAAGTTATTCGATTTAAAGCAGATCATCGATGAGGTTATCAAGGTCGTCTTTGCTGCTTTCTGGTGTTATTTCTGTCACAATAATACCATCAACAGCCGCCTGCACAAGACCCTCAACATCTAATCGTTCTTCATATTGCAAAACATTTTTTAACTTAGGATTTGTTTTGGGACGATCAGGGGCAAAAATGGTACAACAGTCTTCAAAGGGTTGGATGGACAAGTCGAAGGTATCAATTTTTTGAGCAATATCAATGATTTCAAGTTTATCCATGGTGATCACTGGCCGAAGCACTGGTGTCGTTGTCACGGCATTTATGGCAGACATAGACTCCATGGTCTGGCTAGCGACTTGCCCCAGACTTTCACCGTTAATGATGGCTAGACCACCTCTCTCATCACGAATACGATCAGTAATGCGCATCATAAAGCGCCGCGTGAGCGTCATTAGATAGGCTTCTGGCGCCTTGTCTTTGATTTCTTCTTGAATCTTGGTAAAAGGGACTTCGATAAAGGTCAAATTACCACCGAATTTGGTTAATTTGCGCGCTAAATCTTGCGCTTTTTTCAAAGCACCTGGACTGGTATAAGGCGGACTTGCAAAGTGAACAGCCTCGATATTGACCCCACGCTTTAAGGCTAAATAGCCTGCTACGGGTGAATCAATCCCACCTGAAAGCATCAACATGCCTTTACCAGCCGTACCAACTGGTAGACCGCCCGCCCCTTTAACATCCTCGTAGGATAAAAAAGCGCCTCTGTCTCGAATTTCAACCTTTAGGGTCACATCAGGATTTTTCATTTGCGCTCGAATTCCCGGTAAAACAGCAAAAACAGCGTCTCCTAAGGCGTGATTGAGTTCACGACTGTCCAATTCAAAAGTGTGGTCACTGCGACGACTGGCCACTTTAAAGGTTAAACCATCGCGGTAAAGGTTTGTCATGATTTCTTGAGCAGCTGCTTTCAAGGCAGAAACGGATTTATCAACCTGTATTACTGGTGAAAATCCCTGGATCCCAAAAACTTCTTTAAGCGCTTGAGCAACCGGCTCGTAATCTTGTCCATTTAAGTAGACGTGAGCACGATCACGATCGGCTTCAACTTGGACTTGGGGATAAATCGCTAAAACACTTTTAATATTACGTTTCAAAGTATTGATAAATCGCATACGGTTTTTACCTTTGGTAGACAATTCCCCGTAGCGAATCATAATTTCTGAATAGCGCATGTTGCTAGTTTATCTCACTTTCTCTGTGTCATTATAAATTAATCGAAAAACGGTCAAAAATTGTTCGACTTCTGCCATGGTATTGATTTCATCTAAACTGATACGGACAGCCGTTTGAGCTTGTTTCGTAGGTACGCCCATGGCTAACAAAGTGCCAGCTGGTTTTCCAGCCTTGGACGAACAAGCCGAGGTCGTCGATAGAAAAATGTCATGTTTTTCAAAGGCATGAACTAGCACTTCTCCTCGAACTCCTGCAATACCAAAAGTTAAAATATTAGGGACAAAGCCAGCTAGATCTGAGTATAGGCTGACATCAGCAAAGCTAGCCAAATTCTCATAAATAACTGTCTTCATGGCAGCTAACTTTTCCCTGTCTTGTTCGGCCGTTTCAAGCGTCAAACGTAAGGCCTTAGCCATAGCCGCAATACCTGCAACATTCTCAGTGGTTGATCGCATGCCATCTTCTTGACCACCACCCGTTAATAAGGGGGTTATTTTTTTTCCAGCTTTTTTGTACAAAAAACCGACGCCACGTGGCCCATGAAATTTATGTGATGAAAAAGATGCCATATCCACCCGTGGAAGCAAAACATCCTCCAGAATGACTTTACCAACAGACTGAACAGCATCCACATGAAAGGTCACTTTGGGTCTATCTGCTAAAATAGCTGCTATATCAGCTAAAGGTTGGATAACGCCAACTTCATTATTGACAGCCATGATGGAAACTAATATCGTGTCATCACGTAGGAGAGCACTAAGATCATCAACCATTACCCTGCCTTTGGCATCAACTGGAGCGATATCCACTTCAAATCCCTGACTCTCTAGCCAAAGCGCTGACTCACGAACTGCCGGATGTTCGACTGCTGAGATGATGATGTGTTTGCCAAGATAAGCTTTTTCAAAAGCAACCCCTTTGATTGCCCAATTATCACTTTCTGTGCCACCTGAGGTGAAATAAATTTCGGATGCTTGTTTGCCTAAAAGATCCGCAATCTGTTGTCGACTAGCTTCCAAAACTCTTTTTGCCTGTTCTCCTAATTGGTGCAAACTAGAAGGATTGCCTATTATACGGGTGGCTACTTGTTGATAGGTTGCTAGTGCTTGGGGCGACATCTGAGTAGTCGCTGCATTGTCAAAATAAATCATGACACTCCTTTTTTTGTTACAATAGGCTTATTATACCACAGTTCCCCTCTAAGACCGTAAAATTAGAAAAACTATCTGACCCACCAGCTGTAGAGTTTGACATCACACGAAACGATAGACGCCTAACTTTAAGATACATTGTGAAACACTGCAACATAAAACTTTTTACGAAAAGGCTTTCTTTCATTCTTATTTAAGTCAAACTTGAGGGAAAAAGCTATAATAGATTCAGATGATAGACAAAGGAGGCCATCATGGCACAACACTATTCACGGCAAAATAAACCCAATCAAAAGTCGCCTAAAACAGCACCTCGGCAACATATTGCTAAAGGTTTTTCAGCCTTGCAAAAAACCATTGCCATCATCGGTGGGACCCTTGGGATTATAACAGCCCTCATTACAATTCACAATTTCCAAAATAGTAATAACAACTCGCAAAAAAACAGCACTTCGACAACTATTGTTAAAGTCACCGATGGCAATAAATCCAATACAACAAGTAGTCAAGCAAACACAAATACTAATACAGCTGAGTCATCTGACGATAACACAACATCTGATGGCAACACCACCACAACAAATCAAGCAGACACGACAACAAGCTCCAGTAATGAGAGCCCTACAAGTAGTGAGGCAACAACAGCCAACAGCGCTGATAGCACAACGGCTAACTCAGATACAGCAACTAACTAACTTACCCAGCAAGGGGCACTGTTAGCAATAGAGCTACAGCAACCAAAAAACCTCAACATTCTAGAAATGTTGAGGTTTTTTCAGAAAATACGTCAATTTTACCCATCGGCTAATCAAAGAGAGATGACGAGTGAATCAAGCGGTTATCTCGCTCAGGATACAGATGAAGAATGGCTTGGTTGACTGCCAATGGGGCTTCACCGAAGCCAACCGCAATGAGGTCTAGTTTACCATCATACTCAGCTGCATCCCCAATGGCAAAAACGCCAGGACAATTGGTCTCATAGGTTGGTGAAACCAAGACACTGGTTCGTTTATGGTCTAAGCCCCAAGACTTCAGATGCTTGCTGTTGGTTGAAAAGCCATAATTAACAATCAAACTGTCTAATGCTAAGGTGACCGTCTCATCGCTTTTAACCTTATTTAGGACGATGTGACTCACGCGCTCACCGTCACCTTCTAATGTTGCTGGCGTGTAGGGGGTGTAGATAGAAACACTAGAGGCTTCCAATTTTTCCACACTATGCTCATGCGCACGGAATTTATCTCTACGATGAACTAAAGCAACGCTTTTAGCAATGGGTTCCAAGGCAAGCGCCCAGTCAACCGCTGAATCGCCTCCACCCATCAAAACCACATCTTGATCCTTAAAGTCTTGGAGGTTACGAACAATGTAATGCAGATTATTGCCTGCATAGGCATCTTCTCCTGGTACACCCAACGGACGTGGCGCAAAAGCACCATTACCACAAGCAATAATGATAGCACCTGTTTGATGTTGCCCCTTATCTGTGGTAATGCTATAACCGTCATCGGTTTGCTCAAAAGACAGCACTTCTTCCTTAAGACATACCGTGATTCGATCCTCAAACAAGGCCAACTGCTCCAAGAGACGGTCCGTCAACTCCTGACCTGTCACTGCAGGAAAGGCAGGAATATCATAAATTTTCTTTTCAGGATACAAAATAGCTGGCTGGCCCCCCAGCTCTGCTAAGCTCTCAATAATTTTAACCTGCATTCCTCGCATACCAGCATAATAGGCTGCAAAAAGGCCAACAGGACCTCCACCGATAATAGTAATATCTATTTGTTTGTTTTGTGTCATACGATTAAACCGTCCTCTCCTCTCTGATTTCTGCTAACAGGGTAGTTTCCTCAGCTGTTAAATCACGCTTAGCCAATAAGTCCGGTCGTCTATCTAAAGTCTTCCGGAGGCTCTCTTTCAAGCGCCAACGGCGAATATTTTCATGGTGTCCACTCATTAGCACTTCGGGCACTGTCATCCCTTCATAATCATAGGGTCTGGTGTACTGAGGATATTCTAAAAGTCCTGTGGAGATTGAATCATCCAAATGGCTTTCTGCTTTGCCGAGGACCTCAGGTACCAGGCGGGCTGTCGCATCAATCATGGTCATTGCGGCTAGCTCTCCACCCGTCAGGATGTAATCTCCCAATGAAACTTCATCTGTAATCAAGGGCTTGATTCGCTCATCAATACCCTCATAATGACCACAAATAAAGATCAATTGATCTTCTTTCGCTAACTCTTCCGCTAAAGACTGGTCAAAAGCCCGACCAGCTGGATCCATCAAAAGAACACGGGGCCGGGAGGTCTCTTTGACAATATCCCGATAACAGTCATAAATCGGTTGAGCTCGAATAAGCATTCCCTGACCGCCACCATAAGGTTCGTCATCCACGTGACGCGCCTTTGTCGCATAGTCTCTAAAATTATGGTAATGGATAGCTAAACGACCATTTTCAGTAGCCTTACCTAGGATAGAATGCTCCAGTGGGGCAAACATCTCAGGAAACAAGGTCATCACATCAATCCTCATCGTCTAAACCTTCCATAATGTCAACAACAATTTTCTTAGCTTCTAGGTCAACTGCTAAAACGACTGGGGGGATGTAAGGTAAAAGCAGATCCTTTTTCCCCTTTCTTTTAACGACCCAGACATCATTAGCCCCTGGTTGCAGGATTTCCTTGACTTGACCAATCAATTGGTCTCCTTCATAAACATCTAAACCAATAATGTCATGGTAATAGAACTCTCCCTCAGGCAAGTCACTGAGTTGATCATCTGCTACCATAAGGACATGATTTCGGAATTTCTCGATGACGTTAATATGGTCATAACCCTTGAACTTGATAATATCAAACTGTTTGTGTTTGCGGTGTTTGGCAACCACGACATCCTCAACAAAGCGCCCCTTGTCATCAAAAAGAGACAAGGTCGCTCCTTTTTTAAAACGTTCTTCTGGAAAATCCGTCACACTCATGACCCGCATCTCGCCTTGAAGACCTTGGGTATTGACAATTTTTCCGACACGATAATACTCTTTTTCAGTCATAGCTTCATTCTAGCATTTTTAAAAGCCCAGCTCAAGCCGGACTTCATGCCTTTGCTATTTTTTTCCAAGAACCAGATGACGACTTTGTTCCAGAAGCCTCTGGATCGTAGCATCTGATCGTTTATCATCAAGGCTTAGCGTCACCCAGTGTTTTTTGGACATGTGATAGGCAGGATAGATGCCTGCTTGTTTGGTTAGGTCTGCAATAGTTTGACGAGGTGCTTTAAGATTGATGACCTCGATCTTATTGTCACTTGTTTCTTCTTGTTGTAGTAGCTAATTTTGCCTGATCTATGGACATGACCAAAGCATACCATTTGCCTGAATGTGGCAACCGAAAAGCCGTTGCTTGAGGAAGACGAGAAAACGGATGGTCCCAAGGATCCGAAAAAGTCGCCTGCAACCAAGCAAACAGTCGCCGTCCTTGAGCACTTTGCAAGGGGATTTCCTGAAAACACTGATCGCGAATCGCAGAAACCTTGGTCTCGACTGTTTCCTTGACCTCTTTGGCATAGCTATTTAGCGGAGTAACGACACGCCAGGCCTCATAAGCTTCATCTAACAAGGTATCCCATACCGTCACGCTCATTTTTCCTTCTGCTGAAATTTCCAACCGTAGCTGCAAATCCCCTTCAAGCAACGGTTCCTGATAAATCAGATCTGTGTCTTTCGGATGAAAACCAATAGACAAGCATTTGTCGTAATCCAAACGAAAGTTACTCAATGCACTATCTTTTACCATCTTCCCCCTCTATGGCACACTCTTTTAATCTTCCAGACGTTCCATTTTGGCATCTAAAAAGGCAAAACCTTCCGGTATATCTTGGCGTGCCTGCTCCTCTTTTTCTTTTGGTGTTAAACGACTCTGACGAAATTCTTCTTTGATGCTATCAAAATCTTCTTGACCAAGTGCAATGATTTCAGGTGAAAAATCAGCAACCTTACTTAGAATATTTCCAAAAACGTCATTAAGATTCGGACGTTTCATGGTTTGCTCAGCATTAAAGCTATAGTCAAACGCTAAGATAACATACTCTTGACTAGCCAGGACGGGACGTGACCCTAACAACAAGGCACGATCAGGTGCAGAAAGGCTGTCTAATATCTCATTCCAAGTGTCCTGTAAAACATCTAGGTAAGCTTTAGACTGCTGACTATCGGCAACTGTCGTTTGCATGATTCGCATAACCTTATTTCTGTCTATTTTATATGCATAGGCAGGCTTCGCCACCTTAGTTCCCTGGCCAGACATCCCTGCCTTTCCTATGGTCGTCACTAGTTCTTTTAACCGAGTCACTTCCTCTTGGAGTTGCTCCATTTGTTGTGCAATGTTTGCAGGAAGCTGAGGTTGCGATTGGCTATCTGGCTGACTTAAAGCAATAGTCATCATCTCTGCATATACCTTCGGTTGCAAACCGCCCTTGATTTCAGGGACGTAGCGAGTGATTAGGGCAATCGTATCAAACAAGGTCTGCGTAGTCAAGTCTTGCGTCAACTGGCTAAAAGTCTCGTCGTGAAAACCAACCTGTCCCCCTGTTTGGGCAACCAAGAGATCTCGATAATAGGCTAAGAGTTCTACCGCAAACCGCGACATGCTCTTTCCACTATCAAAAATGGTATCCAATTGGGATAAGGCCTGAGTCGTATCCTGATTAGAGACCGCTGCCACATAAGCCGTTAGCGCCCCCTGACTGATGGCTCCCGTGATGTCCTCAGCTATAGGTAAGGTCACCTGATTGTCTGGCGAAAGGCTAAGCGCCTGATCCAAAAGAGACAGGGCATCACGCATGCCTCCTTCTGCTGCTTGAGCAATCAAGCGTAGAGCCGCCTCCTCATAAGCAACGCCTTCTCGATCTAAAATCGTTTTGAGATGGTGCTGGATGTCTTGCAAAGTAATGGCCTTGAAAGCGAATCGTTGCACCCGAGACAAAATCGTTGCAGGAATTTTATGTAATTCGGTCGTTGCTAAAATAAAGACAACATTTTCGGTTGGCTCTTCCAGGGTTTTTAATAGTGCATTAAAAGCGCCTGTTGACAGCATATGCACCTCATCGATGATGTAAACCTTGTACTGGGCTAAACTAGGCGCATAGGTTGATTTATTTCGGATATCACGGATTTCATCCACACCGTTGTTGGAAGCAGCATCAATTTCGATAACGTCTTCCAAGCTCCCATTCGTAATAGCTTGGCAAATATCACAATGATTACAAGGTTCCCCGTCTGTTTGGTTAGGACAGTTCATCGCCTTAGCAAAGATTTTTGCTGCCGATGTTTTCCCCGTCCCACGTGGGCCTGAAAATAAATAGGCATGGCTAATCTTCCCAGAAGCCACCGCCTGTTTCAGTCCTTGTTGGACGACGGGTTGACCCACCATTTCTGCAAAAGTCTGACTGCGGTACTTGCGGTAAAGGGCTTGATACATTAGTTTTTTTCCTCAAACATGGCAAAAGTCCAGTCGCTGACTTCGATAAGCAATGAAACCAACGCTTCTAGGGCTTCTTTATCTTGATTATTATAGTCACCAACCTCCCGAGAATCCAAATCAAGAACTCCCAAAAGGTGCCCTTCCTTTATCAGTGGGACGACAATCTCGCTGCGCGTTTGGCTGTCGCAGGCAATGTAATTGACATGCTGGGTCACGTCATCCACAATAAGGGTCCGACCTTCCTCGGCAGCCTGGCCACAAACACCTTTCCCTAAGGCGATATGAACACAGGACACCCGCCCTTGGAAAGGACCTAAAATCAACTCCCCACCATCAAAAAGGTAAAACCCAGCAAAAACACTCTTTGGCAGCGTCTGCATCAGTAGAGCCGAAGTATTGGCAAGATTGGCCATAAGATTCGTCTCTCCTGCAAAGAGCGCTTGGGCTTGGGTCAGCATGAGCTCATAAGCCTGTTGCTTGTCATCATTTCTAGTAGTCATACCCCTTATTATATCAAAAAAACAGACGCAAAGGAGAGCTTCAAACACAACTTTAACTCAAAAAAAATGGACTGATCCACTCTTTTTAAGTTATTCGGGTTTAAGGTCAAGCGGTGCTTTGATAAAAGCTCGAAGGCCTTCTTGTACGAGCGCATGCCCTTTTTCATTGTAATGAAAGCCATCCGTTGTCAACTCATAACGAAGTTTGCCCTCTTTGGCCAGCAAGCTATTGACATCCCAAACCGCTAGACCCTGGTCATGGCAATATTGGATAAGCCATGCGTTTAAAGCCTCAATCTTAGCCTGATCAACTTCCCAACGAAATAAACTTTGGGCAATAGTTGTCACATAGACCTTACGATTGGCTAATTTAGTAAACAGCATTTTAAAATGTGCTTGAATGGTTTCCACATCATGACCAGCCATCAGATCGTTCATGCCCAAAGCGATCACAACCGTTGTCACTTCCGCAGTTAAGATCTGATCAAGGTGTTGCAAGAGATTGGCAAGTGTCAAACCAGCCAAAGATTGGTTGGTAAAACCTGGCAATTCAACCTTCAAAAGGCGATCATCTCCCAAAATTCGGGCAGATTCGCCTCCTCTTAGAGACCAGTCCTCAAACTGTTTGACGTCATTGGAGTCCATTGCCAGCTCTTGTTTCTTACCATCAAAAAGAATTTCCCCCATAGCATGCTTGAAGTCCCTCAAACTGTCCACATCCAAAGCACGTTCTGCTGGCATCAGATAAGCTTTTGTCCTCTCTGTAAAAAAACTCTTTTCTGACAAGTAAGCCCCTTTTGTGGCTATAAAAATAGCGCCATTAGGGTAATAAAGCGACTCTTGATTTTGTCTACGATACCCTTTGTCAATCCCTGCAATATCTTGTGCCATCCCTTCCTCTGATAGACGGGTAAAAAGGCTAGGGTGTTTATCAACTGCTGTAAAAGATACCACAGCATGGCAAGGAGAGCTATCAAAAAGACGATAAGCTTCACGAATATCCTGCCCAGAACGCAAGGGTGAAGTGGCCTGAAGGAGCACAAAAGGTTGGTTATCGGTGTAAGGAATGAGAAAGTCCTCTAGTACGTCATAAGTCGTTGCCGTATCTGACGCCAATTCTTCAGGTCGTAAGACGACTGACACCCCCATGTCAAGGCAGATATCGCGATAGAGCAAAGAATCTGTCGATACCACAATCTTGTCTTTTTCAAAGAGTTGGGAATCCAATGCTGCTTGAATCGTATGAAAGGCCATAGGTCGGCCATCCAAATAAAGCATATTCTTGTCTGGCAAACCTTTTGAGCCAGATCGGATAGGGATAATGCAGATAGGGTTCATGTCTTTTCCTTTACTTGATTTTTCGGGCCGGAAGACCCACATAGGTTCCGCTTTCTGTGATAGACCGCACAACAGTGGCACCCGCCCCAATTGTAACAGCAGAGACCACATCCATCAATTGCACAAGTGTGGCACTACTTCCCACATAGACGTCCTCTGCTAGATGACAGAGCCCATTGACGGTCGCATTAGGAGCAATATTGCAATGACCATCAATCACCGTGTGATGCTCAACAATGGCATTGGTATTGACCACCGTATTATCACCTAAATGAACCTTTGACCCAATAAAAGCACCATAGCCAACGAAAATACCACGTCCACAGATACTTTCAGGGGTCAGTACTGCCGCTTGGGGACTGATAATATTGAAGAGGGCATCATAATGATTTTCGGCAACCACTTCAAAAATTTCCTGACGTTTTTTATTTTCTCCAATGGTGATAAAAACCTTATCTACCCGTCCCTCTTCCAAAGCCATTACCGCTTCATCCAACCGCCCTAAAATCGGGTAACCATCATGCTCAGAGATAGGTTTGTCATCAAAAAAACCAATAAATTGATAGCGTAGGGGATCTAAGATAGGTAAGATAGCATCCGCATGGCTACCTGCTCCTAAAAATGCTACACGTTCTTTCATGCCTCTCCTTTGATATCGTAGAAATCCTTGGCTGTTGTCAACCCATTGTTAAGAGCATCTTTAATCGCTGCATAGGCTTTTTGACTGGCCTGAGGTTGAAAATAAGGATTAGAAAAATCTCTCAGTTCAGCCATGGCCGCAATGCCTCTCAGAATAGCCACTTCGTCCACTGGAACATCCAAAACACTAGGGCCATGCAAGCGCCCTTTTTGCCGATCGCCAATATTAAGCGTCGGGCGTTTTAGGGAAGGCACCTCAATTAATCCCGAAGACGAATTGCCAATTAAACCTTTCGAATGAGCCACCAAAGATTGGTATTGCTGAGTTGTTAAAGAGGCGAAAAGATGCCGGTGTTCTGAATCTGCCACAAACTCCCGAATTTTAGCCATGATAGCATCCGAACCCGTATCTGAATTAGCACCGATAAAAACAATTGTCTGATTCAGTTGAGCAAGCGCCCCTAACAAAGTAATAATTTGTTGAGTTGCTGCTGCTTCCCCATCCAGAGTCACTGGATGAAAGAGCACCACATAGTAGTCAGTAAGCGGGATGTGTAATTGCTCCTCTAGCTCTTCTACTGTCAGACGTGGTAAACTGAGGGCATTTTCTACCCCCAAAGCTCCTGTATTAACAACCCGCTCAGGCGCTTCTCCCATCTGAATAACCCGTTGACGATAGGCCTCGGTTGCCGTCAAATGCAAATGACTCATCTTTGTAATCGCATGGCGAATATACTCATCAAAATTTCCTAGCGTTTTTTCCCCACCATGCAGGTGACAAACTGGTACATTGTAGAGTAAAGCCGTATTGACCACCGCCAACATCTCATAACGGTCACCTAAGATAATAACCAAATCATAAGCCGTTTCCTCAAAACACTCAGCCAAGGCCAGCTGTAAACGCGAAATAGCTGCCACAGCAACTGCTTGAGAAGAATCCTTGAGTCCCAGAGGAATTTTTCGTGAGAGCTTAAAACCATCGGCCTCTATAACTTTGTAGGTAAGCCCATAAGCCTCCTCCATATGCATGGCAGTAGCGACGATATCTAAGGCAATATCGGGGTCTTGATCCAACTTGTCCATAAGACCTTTCATAATGCCATATTCTGCTCTAGAACCTGTTACTAAACAAATACGCTTCATGCTTTACCCTACTCCTATTTTTCTAAGCATCGGCACACGGTTGATCCCCCAGACGACTCCTATGCAAACTAAAGTCACTAGGAGTGTTTCAATCACATTATAGCCTAGAGTTGGTTTCACAAAAGCCGGCAATCGATACATAGCAAAAATAATAACAATTTCCTGAATACAATAAACAGCCAAGCTGTGTTGCCCCAGATAAATCAATGGTTTTTTTAGAGAAGATTTTTCTAGCCAAGAACTCAAAAGATAGGTCAAACACAAAACCATACCATTCGCTGATAAACCAATCGCCAAACGAATGGTGTCATTGTACACTTGTTGCAATGGTGTGTAGGATTTTACTGGAAATAAAACCGAATAGCCACTGTTATAAATGTATTGGCCCGTGTGAAAATGAGGAAAAAGTGCTAGAGTCACAAGAAGTGACACAGCAATAATTGACCAGACATGCGATTTGACCCAAGGAAGGAGACGCTCCTTATGCATGGCAAAGAAATAAGCTAGGCCAAAGAAAGGGTAGAGGAAAAAGAGTTTGGAGAGGTCGATGATCTTAAAGCCATTGGGAACTAAAAAAGTCAAGACAAAAACCAGAGCGTAGACCCAAGGATTATCCGCAAACCAGCGGTGCACCAAAGCAAAACCAATAGACAGGCCTAAGATTGCCCATAAGAACCAGTAACGCCCTTGAAGAACCAATAGATAGCCCGAAAGCGTCCATTGGTGATTAAGCAAGAGATAACTAAGGGTATCATAAAAAAACAAAGGCACGATAATCTGAGCCAGACGTTTTTTCAACAGACTTGAGGTATCATACTTAACCACTGAAAAATAAAAGAGGTAGCCACTGACCAAGGCAAATAGGGGCATATGAAAACTATATACAGCCCGATAGAGAGGATTTTCATAATAAGCCCCCGTAATCAGGTTGGTTTGACCTCTAAAATCTGCAATGGTGTGCCCAAAAATCACCAAGACACTCGCCAATCCTCGAATAATGTCTAGATAAGCTGAACGTTTCTTCATCATTTTCCTTTTTTAATCCTTCACTCGCTGTCGTCTTTTAGTTGTGGTGCAAAACGGCTATCGACAATCACTTGGTCCTCGTCAAAATCAGCTTCAGCGACTTTTCCTAAAATGTCGTACCAAGCCATCGGTGAAATGCCATTTCCAGGTCGTTTGACCGTAATATTCTCTGTTGAAAAAATATCTCCCTTGGCAATCGGTTTTAGAGCGACCACGGATTTTCGAGCAACGATTTTGTTCTTTTCTTCAACCGCCTCAGGAGTTTTTTCAAAACGTCCCATCGCCTCCTCGACAATGCGAACGCCTTTGACCAAACGTTTCAGGACGTCGGGTGTCGCACTGGCCTTATGATCAGGCCCAGGCATATTCTGATCCAGAGTAAAATGTTTCTCAATGACCTGCGCTCCAATCGCAGCTGCCGCAATCGGAACCTCGTAACCAATCGAATGGTCTGAATAGCCAATTGTCACACCAGGAAAGGCCTGCTTCAAGGTTGTGATGACATTAAGGTTAAGCGCCCCATAAGGTGTCGGGTACTCTGTCGTACAATGTAAAATAGATAAATCCTGAGTTCCATTTTCCCGCAAAATCATGACAGCCTGTTGAATTTCTTCCAAGGTAGCCATGCCAGTTGAAAGAATCACTTTTTTCCCTTGTTGTCCAATTTTTTCCAGATAGGGCAAATTAGTGATTTCACCCGAGGGAATTTTATAGACAGGCATATCCGTACTGATTAGGAAATCTAAAGATTCTTGGTCAAAAGGTGTTGAGAAAACATCAACCCCCTTTTCCTGACAATAATCTCGCAATTCCAAGTATTCCTCAAAACTCAATTCCAAACGACGTGTCATTTCCAGTTGACTGTCCGCTGTACCCGTCGTTACTTTTTGATAATCTGCTTTAGGGGCATAGCGGGAAATCAACTTGTCCGCCTTAAAGGTCTGAAATTTGACAGCATCGACGCCACAGGCCACTGCCTCGTCCACCATCTGACGCGCCAACTGGACATCACCATTATGATTACAACCAATTTCAGCAATAATATAAACCATGAGAACTCCTTAGAAAAATCTGCGTTTGTGCCATAAACGCTTGAAAAATGCTCGATAATACCAAGCAAACATTAAGGTAATGACTGCACAAGCCAACCAGCGAATCCAAAGAAGATCCAAAAACTGATTGATGAAAGAGGCATACAGACAAACGATCAAAATCAGAATCAGAAACTGTTTTTCCGTCACCTCGTCATATTGGTACCTGATCTTGGCAATCAGATGATGAAAAATGAGTAACAAGAGGTAGGCAAAAAGGGTCGCTAAAGCTGCGCCATAAATGCCAAGCCAGCCGATCAAAACCAAATTGAGTATAAAATTAATGCCTGCAGACAAAAGGGTACCAATAGGAATATAAAGGGTATTCCCATGGTAAAACTGAATGTTAACAGGAAAAGTGTATAAAAAGACCAAATAGTAGCTGACAATAATCCAAGCGATAAATGTCTGACTCTCCCGGTAAGCACTGCTCCCCATCACTGTCACCAATTCAGGAAAGACACTCAGATAGCCTAGCGTTAAAAAAGTCCCTGCTAAAAGATAATGTGTCTTATAGGTTTGAATGTCTTGCTTATTATCCTGTCGCTTGGCTTCAAAAAACCAAGGCACCCAAGCCGTATTCATGCTGTTGAGAACAATCTGGATAATCAAGCCCAGCGAGTAACCAAAGCTATAGAGGGCTACCTGCCGCATGCCAAGCATCTTACCAATCATAATCCGGTCGAGTTGATTGAGTAAATTGTGGCCCAAGGTATGAAATACTAAAGGTAATGATGTGGCCAAAATAAAGGGAAGGTAGCTCCTTTGCCACCAATGGACCCTCTTTTTCAGTAAAAAAATGAGGTAAATAATCGCTAGAATAAGAAGAGGGAGAAAACCTCCGATAATTCGTGCCCAAACACCATTTTTTAAGGTAAAGAGCAAGATTACAGATAAGATAACATTACCAAAAGTCAAGCCAAAAGATAAGAGAAGTTGGTAAAGCGTCTCTTGTTTTTGAATAAAATATTGGGAAAAACAGGCTTGTATATGACTAAAGAAAGCTTGAAACAAGATAAAGATAATGATCGCACTGGGAAAGCCCAAAAGACCCTCTAGCGCCCTACGACTCACAAAAGCTAGAACCGATAGGCATATGAAAAATAGCAGAGAAACCAAACTACTCGTTGCGACATAATCATCGAACGTTTTGGGATACTTCACTTTAGCAATACTAAAACTGCCATTAACTTGTAAGCCAATAAAAATCGCAAAAATCGTCACCCAAGACAGATAGAGGTTGTAGTTCCCATAGTCCGCTTGCGTCATGACCCGTGTATAGAGAGGAAGCGTGATAAAGGATACCCCTTGAATCAAAAGGTTTCCCAGCGTGTAAGCAAAGCTTGAAGACCATAATTTTCCTTGACTCATCTCAAGTCCCCTTCACTAAGGCCGTAATGACGTAATAATTGTCTATCATACTGACCAGTTGTCCAATCATAAAAGACCTGGCTATCTGTTGGTGGATCAAAAAATTGATTGGCTGTTGACGAGTGGCTAACCACCAAAGATAAGGGGAAGTTAACCTTAAGGGCCAAATATTCAAGAGGAACCTCTTGGGCTAAAATAGTTATCCCCTCTAGCTTATCATAGGGCATTTCATCTCTTGGATGGCACTTAAAAAGAACCTGATAACCTAATTGTTGAAGTTTTTTCACCAACTGGACATAGAAATACTCCTGCTTTTCAGGAGACATAAAACCATCCTGAGCCAAAGGTTGTGTGAGAACCAAAGCCTGTTTACCTGATAGGCTTTCTTTCATAACTGGGCCAAAAATAGCTTGCAGATATGCTTGTTTTTGTGAGGTCAATTGATCAAATAACGTTTTTCGAGATAATACACGTAGCTTTGACCAGCGGTTATCCTTTGGATCAATAGCTAGGTTTTCCCAGCTATTCATTTCAATCACCTGACAAGACGGACTGTAACCACGGATTAGAGGACGGCGTTTGAGTCGCCTCGCCAATTTGCTTTTGAGTGTCTTAGGATACCCTTCACGATGGGCAATCGTAAAATAATTATAGCCATCTTCCAGTAACTGATAAGGAATTTTTTTTCGGTGACAAAAAAATCCCTCAGGGGTATCGTCATTGAACAAATAAATAGCGTGAAAAGAACGAAAAAAAGGCAGGTAATCCGCTAATAAGGACTTGGCATAAAAGCCAAACTCTGACTGTAAAACCGCCTTATCCTTGACCAAAACCGTCACGGGTGCTCCCGATTCCTCAATCTTATCTGCCATCTTTTGGGCGTTGAGAATAGTCGTACTCAACCAAAAGGTAACTGGTCTACTATCGTCCCAATGCGCCATCGCCACCAAAAAATGATAAACAGTATGACAAATATAGAGTTCCTCAGTCATTGGCTGTTTTTTATTCGCTGTTTTCATACCCATCCCTGTATCCCCTAACATTACTTTATTGTAACACATATTGCAATTATACGACAAGAAAAAAGAGAAATTCCCTTCATAGCCTAAGACTGACTTGGGAATTTCTCTTTGGGGCACTTGAGCAACCGATCGAAGGTCCTTAAATTGTTATTATGGTAATATTTCGTTTTAGTTTAACATCTGATATCTTATCTTCGTAAGAACAGAAAATCTCTAGTCGATGGCTTTGATTTCCATGATCATATCACGTAATTGCGCAGCCAATTCGAAGTCTAATCGATCTGAGGCTTCTAACATTTGCTGTTGCAGTTTTTTGACGGTTGCTTGCCGGTCTTTTTTCGTTAAAGTAGAGACATCCAACTCTTCAGCAACTTGTCCTTCTTCAACTGTTGTCGCAGAAATCAAGTCGCGGATTTCCTTTTTGATGGTTTGCGGCGTAATGCCATGCTCTGTATTATAGGCTATTTGCAATTCCCGACGACGAGCGGTTTCGTCCATCGCTTTTTGCATGGATTCAGTTATCTTGTCTGCGTACATGATGACATGCCCTTTGCTATTACGAGCAGCCCGTCCAATCGTTTGAATCAAGCCACGTTCATTCCGCAAAAAGCCTTCCTTGTCTGCATCTAAAATAGCGACCAAACTCACCTCTGGAACGTCTATTCCTTCCCGTAACAAGTTGATTCCAACCAAAACATCAAAAACACCCAAACGAAGGTCTCGGATAATTTCCGTACGTTCCAAGGTTTTGATATCAGAGTGCATGTATTTCACCTTGACACCCATTTCCTTGAAATAGTCGGTTAAGTCTTCCGCCATCTTCTTGGTTAGCGTTGTCACAAATACCCGTTCATTTTTAGCCACCCGGTCGTTAATTTCTCCCAGCAAGTCATCCATCTGTCCCATGCTAGGCCGAACTTCGACTTCAGGATCCAGAAGCCCCGTTGGGCGAATAATCTGTTCAATAACCGTATCTGTCTGAGCCATTTCGTAATCACCAGGTGTCGCAGACACATAAACGATTTGGTTGACATGGCTTTCGAATTCCTCCCGTCGCAAGGGACGATTATCTAAGGCTGAAGGCAGACGAAAACCATAGTTGACCAACATTTCCTTACGCGCACGGTCACCATTGTACATGCCTTTGATCTGTCCCATGGTGATGTGTGATTCATCGATCATGATGAGGAAATCATCAGGAAAGAAATCTAGCAAGGTATAAGGTGGTTCCCCCTCTTGTCTGCCATCCATATAGCGCGAATAATTTTCCACCCCATTGGTATAGCCCATCTCTCGCAACATCTCAATATCATACTCGGTGCGCTGGCGAATCCGTTGCGCTTCAATCAGTTTGCCCTCTTTTTCAAATAGAGCCACTTGTTTTTCCATATCTTCTGCAATTTGGGCAATAGCATCGTCCAAACGCTCTTCTTGGGTAACAAAGTGTGTCGCTGGAAAAATAGCGATATGCTTCATATCAGCCACCACTTTTCCTGTTAGGGGATTGATTTCACGAATGCGATCAATCTCATCCCCAAAAAACTCGATACGAAAAGCATTGTCATTGCGAGAAGCTGGAAAGATTTCTACCACATCGCCACGAACGCGGAATTTTCCCCGCTGAAAATCAATGTCATTGCGATCAAATTGGATGTCCACCAGTCGATTGAGTAAGGCATCTCTGGACAGCTCCATCCCTGGACGCAAACTGACAACATTGTCTCGGTAGTTCCGCGGATCCCCCAATCCAAAGATAGACGACACTGAAGCTACCACAATGACATCATTACGTTCTAAAAGGGCTGCCGTTGCGGAGTGGCGCAAATAGTCAATTTCATCATTGACAGCACTATCTTTTTCAATATAGGTATCGCTAGACGGAACATAAGCTTCCGGTTGGTAAAAATCATAGTAGGACACAAAATATTCAACCGCATTATTAGGGAAAAATTCTTTAAATTCCCCATAAAGCTGACCCGCCAGCGTTTTATTATGGGCAATAACTAGGGTAGGTTTATTGACCTGAGCAATCACTTGACTCATGGTAAAGGTCTTCCCAGTCCCTGTCGCTCCCATCAGGATCTGGGCCTTCTCTCCTCCCTCAATATTGTCAACCAGTTGTTCAATCGCTTGTGGTTGATCGCCTGAGGGCTGATATTTTGAAACCAGTTTAAAGGTATTGTGATCTTGTCTTTGAATCATGGCCTCTTTCCTTTCACAAAAAATCCACTCTCATGGAGAGAGGGATTTTGCTTTTATGATGTCATTATTATAGCAGATAAACTATTTCACGTCAAAATATTTGACCTTATCAGCTAGACTGAGAGCTAGTTTTGGGTTTTTGAAGAAAATCTTGCCAAGTCCAATCAGCTCTTTTCCAGAAGAGGTAAACCAAAACGCTAATAGAACCAAGTAAAACCAAACTCGTCACCAAAGATCCCTCAGCACCAAAGGAACCACCGGTTAACCAGTCCCATTGACCTATTGGTTGCCAGCTAAATAAAGAGGCGTCTACGGGCGTTCCTGAAACCAAACTACCAAAAATATTACCTTGGACAAAATTCCAAGAACCGTGCAAGCCTGCAACCAACCAGAGATTGTCGCCATATAAGAACAATAGGGCACAAAAAACACCATCTAACACAATGTTTATCACTGACAAGACAGTGACACCTGCATTTAAAAGATGCATGGCTCCAAAAAGCGCACTGGAAAAAAAGATGGCCCAAATAAGATTAACTCTTCTAGCTAAAGTCGGTAAGAGCCAGCCACGAACGACCAGTTCCTCAGTTGTACCCTGTAGCAGCCAGAAGGGAAATATGGCAACTATAAATCCTATAGCTTGTCCACTTAGGGCATTAATGGAAAAGCTGACTTGCCCACTTAGACCTAAAACGCCCACAACAAGGCTAAATTGGAGCAAGCCGATAACACAACCCAAGACTAAGAATCTTAACCACTTATCCCCATAAAAACCCAAACTGCTTAGAGGACGTTTTTCCACAAACCTTACCCAGGCAAAAATCAAGAGCATGATACCTGCAAAACTAGCCAGTTGGATAAAGAGGAGATAGTGCCCCACTAACTCCTGAATTGATAGATTGTCATTTCCCTGTACCACAATAGCAGCAAGCAAAGACACAATCGCTAACAAAGGTAAGATAAACAGACTACCCACCCAAGTAAACCCCCAGGCCAAAGGAATAGCTAGCCAAACAGGTAATTGTTCACGGGATAAGTGAGCATCTGTTAGTACACGATGACGAGACATACGATATCCTCCTATTCTTTGAAATAAGCAAGTTTTCTTTATTTTATCCCATTTCGATAGGGGAAACAAGCCATCGCCAAGCAATTTTAAATGGTTAAGCTGAAGTCACCTCGTTGTGTTATGCTCAAGCTAGAGCAAACAAAAAAAATCTGGTCAAAGACCAGATCTTATTCGGGATGTTCTTCGTGTTCTTTTTCGACACGGTCGACTTCTTTAGAGAATTTTTCAGCGATAGCTTCCAAGGCTAACATTTCCGTGTCTTTTAGGTCAATGCTAATGGCGTCATCAGCAATGTTATCAGCATCTGCAAAGAATGTTAAATGGTTTTGCAGATTCTTTAGGGTCATTGGGGCATCCCCACCATATTCCCCATCCAAATTAATCATCATCCGCTTAGCATGTGTCCCTAAGGGGGTGATAGTGAGTTGGCTTGTCTTGATATACTCGATATTTTTATCACCAATATGCCTGCCGCTCAAAGCCAGACGAATGAGCCCTAACATATCAAAAAGATTAGCTGTTTTCACTAAAATCAAGGTAAACAAGCCATCATCCAACTTGGCATCTGGTGCAATCTGCTCAAAGCCACCGACAGAATTGGTCAAGGCAGCAAAAATCATGGACACATGGCCCTCAAAAACCCCATCATCGTGGGTAATCCGCACAGGAACCTTACGAATTTGCGGTAGAAGCTCAGCTCCCTTAGCCAAGTAAGCGAGATAGCCCAAGCTTGTTTTTAACTGGCTTGGTACACTATAGGTCAATTCTGTCAGCGTTCCTGCCGCTGCAATATTCATAAAATAATGCTCGTCTCCAGCCAAGCCAATATCCATTTGTACCATCTGCCGCTTCCCAATTACCTTGGCAGCTTCAATGGGGTTGCCTCTTGGTATTTTCAGAGCACGTGCAAAATCATTCGTTGTTCCCGTTGGAATGATTGCCATGAGGGGACGGCGCTTTAGAGGAGCAATGCCATTGACAACTTCGTTTATTGTTCCATCACCACCAGCCGCCACAATCAAATCAAAACCTGCTAAAGCAGCTCGCCGAGCTTCCTTTTTGGCAGAGTCAGGTTCTGGCGTTGTCTGAAAAGCTGATGTTTCATACCCATAACCTTCAATTATATTTAGCACCTCTGCCACGTTTTTTTTCATAACTTCTTGCCCAGATGTCGGGTTATAAATCAAACGGGCTCGCTTTTGGTACATAAATTACTCCTTTATAAATTTTCCAGCCAAGTCTCATCCTCAACAGGGATACCTAGGCTTTGCGCCTTAGCTAACTTGCTACCAGCATCACTTCCTGCCACCACCAGACTGGTTTTCTGAGACACTGACCCAGTCACTTTGGCTCCCAAGCTTTCTAATTTCTCTTTGGCAGCTTTTCTAGTGAGGCGTTCGAGTTTACCTGTTAAAACGATAGTCTGTCCCGCTAAAATAGCTTGGTCAGCCATGGTAATCCCCTGGTAGGTCATATTAACACCAACAGCCTCCAGTTGTTTGATCAGTTCTTTAGACTCTTTACGAGCAAAATAACTGCTAATACTTTGAGCAACCACCTCTCCGAGACCATCAATAGCTGCCATCTCTTCTCGATCAGCTGCTATCAGTTCAGGGAGTGAGTGAAATTTTTCAAGTAAGAGTTGACTGACCTTGCCACCGACATGACGAATGCCAAGTCCAAACAAAAGCTTATCTGCTGAGTTCGTCTTTGAACTGGAAATCGCTGTCACTAACTTTTGAGCCGATTTTTCCTTGATGCCTTCTAAAAGCAACAAATCATCAACGCTGAGTTGATACAAATCCGCCACGTCTGTCACTAACTGCGCATCAAACAGTTTTTCTATGACTGATGGACCAAGCCCAACAATATTCATCGCATCACGACTCGCAAAATGAATCAAGCGTTCCTTGAGTTGGGCAGGACACATGGGATTAATACAGCGTAAGGCAACCTCGTCTTCATAGTGGACTAGAGACTTCCCACACGAAGGACAGTATTCAGGCACGGACATGATTTCTTGATGCTTACGATCTCTGGTCACCACGCGCAATACCGCTGGAATAATATCACCTGCCTTATAGACAATCACTGTGTCACCAACACGGATATCCTTCTCTTTAATATAATCGACGTTATGTAAGGTAGCACGGCTAACACGCGTACCTGCCAAACTCACAGGACTCAGGTTAGCTGTAGGGGTTACCACACCAGTCCTACCAACTTGCCAATCAACAGACAAGAGCTGAGCCTCTTTTTCTTCAGCAGGAAATTTATAGGCAATTGCCCAGCGAGGAACTTTCACCGTATAGCCAATTTCTTCTTGTTGCTGTAAATTGTCAACTTTAATCACAACACCGTCAATATCATAGGCCAATTGGTCGCGTTTTTCTTGCACCTTTTGAATAAATTCCCAGATGTCAGCCATGCTTGTTGTCACAAGGCGTTCAGAGTTGACAGAAAAACCCAGGTCTTGCAAGTAGTCCAAGACTGCCGTTTGGCTACTGATTTCGGCTGGTTCAGCTAGCTGATAAAGAAACGTTGATAAATTCCGTTTAGCCACTACTGCCGTATCTAATTGGCGTAAGCTTCCCGCTGCGGCATTTCGTGGGTTGGCAAATTCAGCCTCCCCTTCTGCTTGGCGTTGATTGTTCAAAGCCTGAAAACTGGCACGAGGCATATAACATTCGCCCCGCACAGTGACGGAAACGGGTTCTTTTAACTGTAAGGGAATATCCTTAACCCGTTTCAGGTTCTCCGTGATATTTTCCCCCACAAAACCATCACCTCGTGTCGCTCCTACAACCAGTTCCCCAGCTTCATAGGTCAATGAAACTGATAGGCCATCAATTTTAAGTTCAGCAACATAGCGGGCATCTGGATAATCTGCCTTCACCCGTTGGTCAAATTGTTCTAATTCTTCTTTTGAAAACGCATCTTGCAAACTATACAAGCGATAACGATGCTGATATTTTTCAAAGCCGTCTAAAACAAGCCCCCCCACACGGTGGGTAGGACTATCTGCCAGAATCTCCTGAGGATGGGCAGCTTCGAGTTTTTGCAATTGATGATACAAGGCATCATATTCTGCATCAGAAACACTCGGCGCGTCCTCTGTATAATACTCTCTGGCATAGCGGTTGAGCAAGTCAACCAATTCTCTCATTGTTTGTGTCATACTTTAATTCTACCACAATTTTGCTAAGCTTCTGCCTTTTATTGGGTTAAGTCAATTCGACGGCCAATCTGATCAAATAAGATGGCACCGAGTAACAAGGAAATGAACTCACCTAGGGCTACCGTCAGCCAAGTCATCCAAAAAGGTGCTCCCAAGATGACATGTAATTCTGCGGCAATGGTCACCATAGACGTTGCGAAAAAGAGAGCAAAAAAGAAAAATCCTTTATTTAATAAACCTCCAAAAATGCGGTCTTTCGCAAATCCTTTGAAAAACCAAACGCCTAAACCAACAAAAACAAAAGTGGATAAACCACCAACAACCATATCAATAGGTCCTAAGCTTGATGGAATATTGGCCAAAACACACCCTAAAGTGACTGCATAGAGGTATTTACGATGATAAAAAACAAGGAAATAAAGCATTTCCGCTAAACGAAATTGAATGACCCCATAACTCAAGGCATTCAGTGGTGGCGTCAAGGTTAAGACCACATACAAGGCAGCCACCAGAGCAATTTGCGCCATATCTTTGACACGTAAAGTCATCTATTTTTCTCCTTTTACAATGAAAAGAGAGTCCAACAAAAAAGTCGCAACTCAGACGGCTACGACCTCCTGACCCACTCTCTGTTAACCGTTTAATGTAATTCTTTTTCCCGATGTGTATCAGGATCCCAGACAAAACTTGCTACAAAGGCAAAAGCGACCGTCAATAGGGTAACTAAGATCGCTAAGATCCCTAGCGGAATTCTCACTAGCCACCAGATAGGACGCCAAGTATTCGGGCGGGTCAAGGTTTCGTTTTCTCTATCTAACTGGTCAAAAGCTTCTTGTAGACGGCGAGAAACCTCTTCTATCCCCTGATCATTCATACGCTTGATATCAGAAATATCAATAGGATTACCATAGTTAATATCCACACGCGCACCCTTGATGAAAGCTGAAAAGTCTCTCGGACCACCATAGACAGCTGGCACAATACGTACTTTAGCCATTTTTGCAATGACGGCAACACCACCTTTTACATCATTGGCATGTCGACTCCCACTCGGGAACATGATCAGTGACCGCTGACTCTTTTTAAGCATTTTAACCGGGTATTTAATCGCCTCTTGTCCAGGATTTTTACGATCAATCGGAAAAGCGCCACACATCTTGATAAACCAACCGAGGGCCCGATTTTTGAACAATTCTTGCTTAGCCATATAGACATATTTTCGAGGTTTGGTTGAAAAAGCCAAGTAAACAGGATCCCACCAGGTCCGATGAGGGGCCACCAAGATAACATTTTCGTCTAGCTCAGGTAGACGTTTTCTATTATGGTAGTGAGCATTCCCATTGACACAATAGAGCAAGAAGGTTGCAAAATATTGTAAATAAGCGTAAAACACACGCAAATCTCCTTTTTTTAGTGTGCCATAATTATAACATGCTCAAGAAAAAATGAAAAGCTAGAGGCTAGCGCAAAATTTGGTATAATAGAAAGACTAGAAAAAGGAGAAACCAGGTGACACAAGCAAGAACTCAGGAACCCGCTCTGCTAAAAGGAGAGCGGATAGACCAATTATTTTCCACTGATGTCAAGATTATTCAAAATCGTGACGTGTTTTCTTATTCCATCGACTCTGTGCTCTTATCACGTTTTCCTAAATTACCCAAACGTGGCCTTATCGTCGATCTTTGTGCAGGTAATGGGGCAGTGGGTCTCTTTGCCAGTACCCAGACACAGGCTAAAATTGTTAGCCTTGAACTCCAAGAACGCCTCTCTGATATGGCACAACGTTCTGTCTTACTTAATGGACTCACTGACCAGGTTACCGTCGTTCAAGATGACCTTCAAAATCTATTAGATTATGTGCCACGCTCTCAGGTTGATCTGATTCTATGTAATCCCCCTTATTTTAAAGCGACTGAACAATCACATAAAAACGTGTCTGAACACTACTTGCTGGCTCGTCACGAAATTACCACCGATCTTGCAAGTATCTGCCAAGTCGCTCGTCATGCCCTCAAGTCCAATGGACGACTGGCCCTGGTCCATCGCCCCGACCGTTTTTTGGAAATATTAGACACCTTAAAAGCGAACGGGCTTGCCCCCAAACGCTTGCAGTTTGTCTACCCTAAGACGACCAAGAATGCTAATATGCTCCTCATCGAAGCCATCAAAGACGGATCAGAGCAAGGATTTACTGTCTTGCCTCCTCTAATCGTTCACCAAGAATCTGGCGACTATACCCCTGAAATTCAGGAGATTTACTATGGCCAATCCTAAAGCCTACATGTATGTCTTGCGTTGCGCAGACGATAGCCTCTATACGGGCTACACCACTGATGTGCCAAGACGTCTGGCAACGCATAACAGTGGTAAAGGAGCCAAGTACACCCGTGCCCGGCTCCCTGTTCAGCTCATTTACCAGGAAGGCTTTGATAGCAAATCTCAAGCCATGAGCGCTGAAGCCTCTTTTAAACGAATGAATCGCACAAAAAAATTAGCCTACATTGCCCAACACACCAACCCAGTAAAGGAGAAGCCGTGACCCTTCGTAGCTATTACCGTATCCTATTGACCCTCATTGCCAGTTGTGGCCTCTACCTTCAAATCTCGGAGTCAGGGCCTGGCATGCTATTGTACTACACGGTTTTGTCCAACCTTTTGGTTTGGGTTTTTCTCATCTATCTCATTTGGCGAGATAGCAAAAAGCGTCCAGATACTCGCCTGTTACTTCGTCAAAAAGGCTTAGTGACACTGGCTATTGGTATCACTTTCGTGGTCTACCATTTTCTCTTATCCCCTTATGTTAAACCAGCCGACTTTTGGACCTTAAGAAATCTCTCTGTTCACTACCTGATCCCAATCGGAGTGATTTTGGATACTCTCATCCTAGATCGCACAAAAAACTATCGCTTTTATGATCCTTTTTTATGGACACTCGTGCCCTTAGCTTATTTTGCCTTTGCTTTATTGAACGGTCTGGTACTCAAATGGCCTGTCCCAGGTACTAAAGCCAGCCCCTTTCCCTATTGGTTTATCGACCTAAACCACACCGCTCCACAAAAGGTATTATCCTTTGTCATTATCATCTTTTTGGGTTACCTTTTTAGTGGATATTTGTTGCTTTTCATTAAAATATTTTTTGGAAAAAAACGATAAACGCTTTCAAAAACACTTTCAAAAGAGTAAAATAAAGGTGAGATACAAAGGAGGACGAACATATGCCAAAAGAATACAAACATATCATGGTTGCTGTGGATGGCTCATACGAATCTGAGTTAGCCTTTGAAAAAGGAATTGCTGTTGCTAAACGAAACGGTGCCGAGTTAATTCTCGCGCATGTTATCGATACTCGCTCCTTACAAAGTGTTGCAACTTTCGACTCCTACATCTACGAAAATTTAGAGACAGATGCTAAAGGAGTATTGGAAAATTTTGAACGCCAAGCTCGTCAAGCTGGTCTAACAAATATCAAACGCGTCATCGAGTTTGGAAACCCTAAAACGCAACTTGCCAAAGACATTCCTGACAAATATGGTATCGATCTCATCATGTTAGGCGCTACTGGACTCAATGGTTTCGAACGCCTCTTGATTGGCTCCTCATCTGAATATATCATGCGCCATGCCAAGGTGGACATCCTCATCGTACGGGATAAAGAAAAAACCCTTTAAGATACTGTTATAAAGAAATATGTTTCAAAAGGCCCTAGTCCTCTTCAAGACTGGGGCCTTTTGATTCTCTTATCAGGAAACCCATTGATTGATGGAACACCTAAAAAAAATCCTGACACTTGGTCAGGATTTATCCGTTTAATAATATTCGCCTTGACGGTAGTCCCAAGAATTAAAGGTATCCGACAAGTGCATCATAATCTTATCGATATCCAATCCCTTACGGATAACGACTGGGCATGGTGTGATAGAACGGCTATTAGCCCCTTGTTCAGGGATGAGCTTGCCATCCTTGTCAACCATAGAGACCATAACTCCTTGCTCATAACGAGTTTCGATTGTCTTATCTGGTTGGATAGAAGCCACATAGTCGTCTGCTTCAATGACCAAGTCAACCATAGAATCGATACGTTCACCGATACCTTCAACCTTACCACGGTTTCCTTTACCAGATGGGTTAGCTGACGAAGCATAGACCATACGGCCTTCTTCTTCCCACATAGCTTTGGCTAACTGTTCGCCAGGAACCCCAAACTTGATAACAAAGCATGACGTTCCACGCACATCTGTCATGAGTTCTTCACGGCCATCGCCATAGGCCTTCAATTTAGCATAAGCGTCTTCGCGCCATGGCAAGATACAACCCAAAAGAATATCTTCATCCCAATGTTTTTGGTAAAAAGCATCAATTTCAGGTGTCAGTTGAGCCAGTGCACGCAATTCTTCCATGCTACCACAGAGAACGACACCTGGTTTGTTGCGGTTACGTTCCTTAGCTTCAAATTTCCGTTCCAAACCTTTTTTATCGGCTGTCATGATGATATAGCCCACTTTTGTAGGACTTACCAAGACACCACCTTCGCCTTTGATAATCTCAAAGCCTTCTTGAGACAAGTTGCCATCCCACTGAATGTGTTTAGTCATTTGCATTCTCCATCTAATATAGGTTTTAATCTTTTCTAGTGTACCATGTTTGGTCTCTTTTTACAAGTTGAATTGTCAGAATATTTCAGACAATTCACGACTGCCAATAGCTTGGCCGTTGTTTTTCATAAGCATCAATCAGGTCAGCATACTGCATGGTAATGCCAATGTCATCCAGACCATTTAAAAGCTTATGTTTCCATTCAGCGTCAATCTCAAAGGAAAATTCGCCCACTGGTGAATAAATCTTTTGCACTTCAAGATCCACTGTTACGTCATCCTCAGGGGACAACCCCGCTAAGGCTTGACGAACCTCTAAGGGTTGAACGATAGGTAGAATGCCATTATTGAGGTCATTATTGTAATGAATATCTCCAAAAGAACCTGCAATAATGACCTTAAAACCATAATCAGCTAAGGCCCAAGCGGCGTGTTCCCGGGAAGAACCCGCTCCAAAGTTATCCCCAGTGATTAGAATAGTTGCCTGACGATATTCCGGCCGATTAAAGACAAAATCAGGGTTTTCTGTATATTTGTCATCTGCATAACGCCAAGCATACATGAGGTACTTGCCAAAGCCCTTTTTATCAATCAATTTAAGAAATTGCTTGGGGAGGATTTGGTCGGTATCAATATTATCGTTCATCAAGGGAACCGTTGTCCCCGTGTATAGGGTAAATTTTTCCATCTAAACCAACTCCCTCACATCGACAAAACGTCCATAAATGGCAGCAGCTGCCGCCATGGCTGGGCTACACAGATGTGTTTTGGCGCCAAAACCTTGCCGGTCTTCAAAGTTTCTATTGCTCGTTGACGCACAATGCACACCCTCAGGCACCTTATCAGGATTCATCCCTAGGCACATAGAGCAGCCCGGATCGCGCCATTCAAACCCAGCCGCCATAAAGATCTTGTCTAGTCCCAGGGCTTCGGCAGCCTGCTTGACCGGTCGGCTTCCTGGTACTACGATAGCGGTTAAATTCTCCGCAATGCGCTTGCCTTTAACAAATTCTGCGGCTAACATGAGATCACTGAGGCGGGCGTTGGTGCAAGATCCTATGAAAACATAGCCAATCTCGATGTCACCCACACGCTGACCGGGTGCCATATCCATGTAGTTATAGGCACGCTCATCATTCATGTCGCGAATTTCAGGAAAGGGCTGATCAAAGGATACTCCCATAGATGGGTTGGTTCCCCAGGTCACCATGGGTGCCAGAGTTGACACATCAATGGTTATAACCTTGTCATAACTAGCGTCTGGGTCCGATACCAGAGTTTTCCAATCAGCCACCGCCTCGTCAAAGGCTTCAGGGACACATTCTTTATCCTTCAAGTAATCATATGTGGTTTGATCAGGATTCATAATTCCCATCTTAGAGCCAAACTCCACTGACATGTTGCAGATGGTCATGCGTTCTTCCATGGTCAGGGCATCAATGGCTTCTCCTTGGTACTCTACAGCATGCCCGACACCACAAGCCACACCATGTTGCGCAATCAAGGCCAGAATATAGTCCTTGGCATAGACACCCTTTTGTGGCTGACCTTCAAAGCGAACTAAGAGCTTTTTAGGTTTAACCTGCCACAGGCATTGGGTCGCAAAGACATGCTCGACTTCAGAAGTCCCAATACCAAAGGCAATAGCACCAAAAGCGCCATGGGTAGCCGTATGGCTATCCCCACAGACTATAAATTTACCCGGTTGAGTGCGACCTGTTTCAGGCCCAACCATATGAACAATTCCCTGCTTTTGAGAACCGTGACTGGCATGATCAATCCCAAATTCGTAGACGTTACGGGCCAAGGTGTCCATCTGAGCCTTTGAGATAACATCTCGGATATCATAAATATTTACCGTTGGCACATTATGGTCAAAGGTTCCGAAGGTCAAGTCTGGCCGACGCAGGCGACGTCCTGCCTCTTTCAAGCCTGAAAAAGCCTGTGGACTAGTCACTTCATGGATATAGTGTTGGTCCACATACATCAGTTGTGGTTCACCTTCTTGACCATGAACCACATGTCTCTCCCAGACCTTATCAAAAATCGATTTTCCACTCATCGCACTTTCCACCTAATTACAAATTTTCAATAATCTTGGCTGTCATTTCTTTTGTGCTAGCATTCCCACCCAAATCACGGGTAAAAATACCTTGATCAAAGGTTTTAGCGACCGCTTCCTCGATTTTTTGAGCGAGTTTTTGCTCCCCGAAACTGTCGCGAAGCATCATGGCAACAGACAAAATCATACTAACGGGATTGGCAATGCCCTGCCCTGCGATATCAGGTGCTGACCCATGGATAGGTTCATAAAGACTAGGGCCATCCGCTGAATGACTGGCTGACGGCATGACTCCCAGCGTACCTGGCAAGACACTAGATTCGTCAGACAAGATGTCTCCAAAAAGATTTTCCGTCACCACCACGTCAAAACGTTTAGGGTCAGTAATCATGAGCATGGCTGCCGAATCCACTAACTGGTGCTCCAAGGTTACATCAGGAAATTCCCTAGCCACTTCGTCTGCCACTTGTCGCCAAAGTTTTGAGGTTGCCAAAACGTTTTGCTTATCAATACTGGTGACTTTTTTGTGACGTCCTTGAGCAATCTGACAAGCCTTGCGGATAATGCGGGCAATTTCCTCACGACTATAATCGTTGAGATCACGGGCCTTGTCGCTTTCTAGCAGGTGTTCACCAAAGTAGATCCCCCCCGTCAATTCACGTACCACAACAAAGTCAACGCCCTCAATGCGTTCTTCCTTAAGAGGAGACAGGTGTTTCAGGCTATTAAAGATTTTTACTGGACGAATATTAGCATAGAGATTGAGCGCCTTACGAATCGCTAAGAGTCCTTGTTCAGGTCGCACGGGCGCATCATCATACTGTGGGCTACCAATCGCTGCCAGGAGAATGGCGTCCGCCGCTTGGCTAGCTTCCAGGGTGTCCTCAGGCAGAGGATGGCCCTTGGCATCGATTCCCGCACCCCCAAAAGGCTTTTCAGTAATCGTGTAGCTAAATTCAGTCCCTTCTGTGACAGCTTTTAGGACGTCAAGTCCTGCCGCCATAATTTCAGGGCCAATCCCGTCACCTGGGAGGGTTACAATCGTTTTTGTCATGGGCGACCTTTCTAAGCGTCGATACCGTCGCGTTCTGAGATGCGGTTGCCAATTTCCCCCGCATTTTCCTTTTGTACCAGAGTATTGGCGTTGATGTAGGCAATAGCTGATGCCTTGAGCACATCAAAGTCTAAGCCAGACGCGTTGAAAATGGTTTCGGTGTCGACATTTTCAACGGAAACTAGGACACGTGCCTGGGAGTCGATGCCATCTGTCACCGCGTCAATAGTGTAGCTGAGCAGTTTGACCGTTTGGTTAAAGAATTTATCCACAGCATTAAAGATGGCTTCGACTGACCCTTGACCGTTGGCCAAAATGTCCACAACTTCGCCATCGACATTGATCAGGCTGACTGCTGCCGTTGTGGTGTCATCGGCATTTGAGGTCACCTTGAGGTCGTTAAAGTGGAAACCTTCAGGGTTTTCAATCTCAACACCGGCCACCAGGGCGCGGACGTCCGCATCGGTGATTTCATGCTTCTTGTCGGCCAGGGCCTTGAATTTAGCAAAGAGCGGCTTGATGTCTTCTTCGGTGAAGTCCAGCTCCAGTTCCTTGAGTTTTTCGACAAAGGCGTGGCGGCCAGACAGCTTGCCCAACGGCAGGGAGTTGTGTTTGACACCAACCAGCTCAGGCGTGATGATTTCGTAAGTGAGTGGGTTTTTGAGGACGCCGTCCTGGTGAATACCAGATTCGTGGGAGAAGGCATTACCACCGACCACAGCCTTGTTTTTCGGCACTGGAATACCAGAGAATCGTGATACCAACTCAGACGTGTTGATGGTTTCATTGAGGACGATAGCGCTAGTCGCTTGGTAGTAATCTTCGCGGATGTTGAGGGCCACAGCCACTTCTTCTAGGGCGACATTGCCTGCGCGCTCCCCAATACCGTTGATGGTGCCTTCGACACGTCCAGCCCCGTTCTTGATAGCGGTCAGGGTGTTGGCTGTCGCCATGCCCAGATCGTCGTGGCAATGGGGGCTAAAGATGATTTCATGGTCACTTGTCACATTATCCAGGAGATGTTTGAAAATATGACCAAACTCTTCAGGTGTGGTGAAACCAACGGTGTCGGGGATGTTGATGTAAGTAGCACCGGCATCCACAGCGGTCTGCACCACCTGGGTCAGGTAGTCTAGCTCGGTACGCGTCGCATCCTCAGGCGAAAACTCGACCACGTCAAACTTGCTACGAGCATAGGACACATGCTCGGTGATGAGGTCCAGGATTTCTTCCTTGGATTTTTTGAGCTTGAACTCGCGATGAATAGGGCTGGTGGCAATGAAGACGTGCACCTGCGGGTACTTGGCATCCTTGAGGGCCTCGTAGCAGGCATCAATGTCAGACTTGACCGAGCGCGCCAGACCTGTCACAGCCGTCTTGGTCAGGGTTGCGGCAATCTGCTTAACTGCCTCAAAAGAGTCTGGGCTGGCAGCCGGAAAACCCGCTTCAATAGCGGAAATGCCCCATTTTTCCAGTTGTTTAGCAATGGCCACTTTTTCCTTGATGGAAAAGTTAACGCCTGGCGTTTGTTCGCCGTCTCGGAGAGTCGTGTCGAGAAATTCAACCTTACGCATAGTATCTACCACTTTCTAAAAATAAAAACACCTCGCAACCAAGCGAGATGTTTTTCTCCCGCTTGGTAAGCCAAACAGGACTAATGCTTTTGCACTAGTCCTCTCGTCGCAACAACAAAACAAATGATGTTACAGCTGGCATGGCTTGTCTCCTTGGTGTTAAGTTACTTAGTATTTTAGACTTGTCTCACTTATTTGTCAAGGTCTTGCTTTCAATTTTCTGAAAATTCTTTAAAAATAGCACTTTTATTTCAAATAAGTCCTCACAAGTGCTTTTTCGTTCTTTGTCAGTTGCCGGTAATCCCCAGGTTTTAACTGGTCATCCAAAACTAGGCCACCAAAAGCAATCCGTGTCAAATGTGTGACCTTGACGCCGTAGGCTAAAAACATCTTTTTGACCTGATGAAATTTTCCTTCTTTAAGAGTCACGCGTGCTTGACTTGATTGTAACTGGCTAGAAAGAATCTCCAACTTAGCAGGTTGGCAGGTAGTGCCATCATGAAATCGGACCCCTGTCGCAAAAAAATCTGGAGCATCGGCTAAAAGAGGGCCATTGACCGTAACCAGATAAGTTTTACTGACATGATAAGTAGGGTGTAGGAGTTGAAAGCCTAGTGGACCGTTCGTCGTTAGCAAGACCAAACCCGCCGTATCACGATCCAAACGCCCCACAGGATAGAGGCCTTCTGGACGGTCTTTGGGAGCGATCAAGTCCACAACTGTCGGATAGAGACGATCTGACACGGCTGTCACTACACCGATGGGCTTATTTAGCACATAATAGCTTTCAGCAGGCTCTGTCACCACTTGACCCGCAATACAAATCTCTTGCAGACCACTATCACAATTGCGACTTCCTTGGCGAATGACCTCGCCATCTATACTAACCTGTCCTGTCTTAAGCAACCACTTCGCCCGCTTTCGCGACCCTACACCGTGATATTCTAATAATTTATCGAGTCTCACTAGGCAAGGCACTCGCTGCTGCTGCGTCTATAATCAATCGGACGTCAGGATGTTTTTGTAAAATGCTAGCTGGCATGTCCTCAGTCACAGGACCTGTTACCATCCGTTTAATAGCTTCTGCTTTTTCTAGCCCGTAAGCGAAAAGAATAATCGATTTAGCCTGCATAATAGAGGCAATCCCCATAGAAATGGCTTGTTTAGGAACCTCGTCTTCATTGGCAAAGAAGCGACTATTGGCAGCAATGGTTGACGGAGCCAAATCAACCACATGTGTCTGACTGTCAAAAGGGGTTCCAGGTTCATTGAACCCAATATGACCATTGCGCCCAATCCCTAGAATTTGCAAGTCAATCGGGTGTTTCGCCATTACCTCATCGTAGGCTATGGCGGCAAGAGATAAATTTTGCGCTTGCCCATCTGGTAAATAGTGGGCAGAAAAGGGCTTATATTGGAATAAATGTTCCTGCATAAAATAATGATAGGACTGTGGATTATCAGCTGACAAGCCAACATACTCGTCTAAGTTGATCGTGGTAACTTGACTGAAATCCAGTGAAGATTGCGCTAGATTAGCATACAAGGTCAGAGGTGAGCTCCCTGTCGCTAGCCCCAATGTCTTCATTCCTTCTTGAAGTTTTTGAGCAATCAATTCAAAGGCCAAACGGCCACCTTCTGCTTGATTGGCAACGATATCAATTTTCATGATGAACCTCCTTAAACTTTAAATTGGTCTATACCTATATTGTACAAGCTGGGAGACAAAATGTCAAACCAAAAGATGCAAAAAAGCTGACCAAAACGGTCAGCTCTTGGGCATTAACACATTGGTCAACTTCTTCTCCCGCAGAAGATAGAGGGCGATGAGGAGAACGACTAACCAGAGTATAATGGCAAAAATATTTGGACCACCACTAACCTTGCTGCCATTAGAATACAAAATGGCACCAAAGTCAATCAGAAAATGCGGGACAATCACCCACCAGAGACTTCCTGTTCGAATAACCATCGCACAGAAGTACACACCCAGAACCAGAGCATAGTAGACCTGAAACAAGGTATTGCTCAGTGGTTGGATAAAAAGATTGGACATATGTGCCATGCCAAAAAAAGCACTGGATAAGCCAACAGCCCAAAGCATCTGACGATGTGACCGCAGACCACCTTCAAAGGCAACCTGAAGCATGAGACCTCGGCAGATATATTCCTCCAAACAACCAGCAATGAGTGCTGTCAACAAACTGTCCAAAATCGCCTGCGGATGGTTGACGACCCCCATAATGATGAGGGGGATAGCCCCACAAAAGACATAGAGGAGAACAACCCAGGATACTCTCACCTGTTCCCAAAAACCAACCTGGGGTCTGAGTGGCACCCTAAGCCCTAATCGTCTATGAAATCCTAGATAAAAGACCAAGGCTAAGATGATAGACTTGAAAACAAAATAAATGGCGTCAGGGAGCCAGAGCCCCAGAGGGCGCAACCCCAGATTGATGACCAGAAGGAGACCTCCCATGAAAAGCAAGGTATTTCGATTACTTTTTGACATCTGTACTCCTTTCGACAGGGGACAATTTTTAATCAATAATGCCTCGTTTTCGCAGAGATTTATCAATCAGTCGCAACTTTTGAACAACTTTTTTATAGTTGTAGATATCTCCAGCTTCTAATAAGGCATCACGATGCAACTCCAAACGCCAACGATAGGCTCTTTCCTCTTTGATGGTTTCCATCCCCATCATGGTTAGGAGCGTCAAGCGCTCTTCAATGGCTTTAAGCGGAAAAACATGAATTTTATTGACACTACTGGTCACACTATCTTGACGCTTACGATGAATGTAAATGCCTTCATTCATATAAGCAATGCGTTCAGCAGCCAGATAGACACGGTAGGTCGTATAATCATCTTCAACTTTTTCATTGATAGGGTAAAGAATATCTTCAAATAACTCTGCTTTGTATAGCTTAGCCCAAGGAGTTGTAAAGACTTGGCTCATGTAGTCTCGACTCTCGTACTGAAAATCAAACCATTCCTCTGGACTATACACCTTTTCAAAGTATTTATCAGCGCCAATATGCCAGACAAGGTTGGCATTCTCATCTAAAAGGGTAATAAAGTTCCCTACTGCGATGTCACTGTCGGTCTTTTTCAGCAAGTGGTAAAGTTTAGCGATGTGATCTTCACTGATAGAGTCATCATTGTCAACAAACAAAATGTAGTCTCCTCGAACCAATTCCAAACCGGCATTTCGAGCTGAACCAACTCCACCATTGGCCTTGTGATGAACACGTACCCGTCCATCCTTGGCTTTTAGTTCCTCACAAATTTTAGCAGAGGTATCCGTTGAGCCATCATTGACCAAGATTAACTCGATATTTTTATAGGACTGAGAGAGAATACTATTGGCACAATTCTCCAAGTACTTTTCATCATTGTAAACCGGTACAATGACAGATACCAGCGGTCCCCACATGTCTGAAACACCAATGCTAGCGACAATTTGGCTCTCATAAACAGGATCAAGCGTTAAAGTAATATTAGCGTCATGGTTGTGTTCAGCTGTGTGCTTATGAGACAATTTAATTTTCGAAGTCGCTTGGCTTTTAAACCACTCGTACTCTGTATCGATATGTCCTAAATCAATGGCTTGTATGCCTTCCTTGACTAGACCAGGAACTAATACTTTAGCGGTCGGTCCTAACATCAAAAGCACCAGACTATCTCTTCCATATTCAAGAATGGCTTCAAAAATAGCGTCTTTTTCTGCATAGGCATTTTTAGGTGGGCAAATAATACGATTCACACTTGCTGCATCCGCAAAAAGGTCATTACCAACACCAGAGCGCGTCGTAAATCCTTCAACAATGAGAACTTTTCGACCCTTCCAGAGTTGTTTTAATTTAAAGAAATACTGACCACTCACTGACTTGTCTACCAGGTCCATGTAGGGTCTTGAGATAAAGGTCGATCCATACCAAGGTGCCCGACAAAGCAATTGGTAATAGTCGCCTTTTCCCTCAAAATGGCGTTCCCAAAAAAAATTCACATCACTGCTATAACGTTCCTGATGCTCAAAAACGTCAGGTAAACACACCACAAGCTCTTTGGTTGACTCTTGACCAGCTAGATTGGTGAGTTCTTGCGCCAAAGTTGGGTCGTAATCTTGGTAGGCAATGCCATCTCCGGAAAGAAGGTCAAACTCACCATCCCCCAAACGTACCACTGACGAACCATTTGCTTGCACAAAATCCAAGGTTTCATCAATATCCTTCACTCGAATCCCAAATAAAGGTTCCCTTTTATCAGTCATAGTTCTCCTTCACTTCGTCTGTCATCAATCAGTCCATCACCTGTAGCGCCATGACAGAACAATGACGAATTTGTTTCAATTTTATTTTACCTTAAAAAGAAATCCGAAACAAGCCCTCCTAAAGAGGCCAGTAAAATAACTCAAACACAAAAAAAACTCCAGCTAAAAGGCTGAAGGTTCTCAGGAGGAGTTATGGAAAAGTTTGTATGGACGACTGTATCCGAGAATCACGGGACGTCTAGCATCGCTTTGGAAGTTCACGTTAGCATTAGAGGCATCTAAAGTCTTTTCCCCAACAGCAAACACAGCATGTCTACTTTTTCGGTAAGATTGGTGGGGTAAATAACTGTTTCTTACCTTTACGCTTAAGAAATTTGCTCACTATCCTCTTAACCTTACCTCCTGTAACCTTCACGGGCTTAGGCAAGTAGGTTTTTAAAATATCAGCTTGTGTGTCAAAGAATTCACCAATGACCCTCATTGCCAGTTGCCTTTGTTCTGCTGGTAAATTAGCCATGCCACTTAAAATTTGGAAAAGCTTTTTAGGCGTATTTGATGTAATATCACCAAACTTATAAATATCAGCATCTGAAAACAGCGTAAAAATCAGGTCTGTAAAATCTTTTTTATCCTCCAGACTCATCCTATCCAATAGTTCAGAAATCGTTTTATCCGTATGGGTACTCAAGGCTGTTTGTCCATCAGCTTTCACAAAATCAAGATTGGAGACTTCCCAAGTAAAGGTATCATGTTGCAACAACAAGAACCCCCTGCTCTTTACAACCTGTGAATTGACCGGTTCACCTAAAAGGACACTGACCACTGAATCCTGAGGGATATAAGAAATAATTTTTGACTTAATAGCTAGAAAGCCCTCGGATTTTAAAATAGAATCATGCAAACCTGGCGCATCAAAGGCTAAGATGGACTGAATGCTATCGCGCTCTTCGGGTCGAATCTTGCTACTTGCAAAAATAGCCATATTTCCACCCTTAGAATGCCCTGCTACCCAAATCTTACCTGAAACTCTGTCTAAACACTTTTGTAGATAATTGTAAGCCGCTACCTGGGCTGGCACTTCATTCATATAGGTCATTTGAAAATCTTCTTTCCAACCTGTTAAATTTTCATCGGTTCCGCGAAAGACAACCAGATGACCTAGCAAATGATGATAAGTAATCGCTGAGAATTGTTTAGAGGTCTCAGGACTAATATCATTAATAAAATGATGGGCCTGGATATGCTTGTAACGTGCAGTCGCCCCCATCAGGCTGAGTAGCTCAATACGTGGTTTTGTGATGACAGACAATATTTCTCCAGAAAAACCATTTTCTTGAATATAGATTTGGGCTAATTCTTCAAGGGTTAAACAGTCCCCAGTCTTTAAAATATCATCAAAGGGAAGATAAGCAATCTCCGTTAAAGCAAGAAAATCAAGTGACCTCAATGGTAACTCATTCAAGTTAAGATGGCCTACACGTCTAACATAATCAAGTATGTTTTCCAAAGTTAACCTCCTTTTTATGACAGTTAGCATCCGAAGAATGACAACAACAAATAGCTAACACTAATAGAACTACCCACAGCCAAGGAAAAGGCAAAAACAGCAAGTTCAAGCTTAAAACAATCCATTTCCAATTAGACGTCACAAACAAACTTGGAAAAAAGAAAATAGCACTCAAGAATAAAGCCCCTAATGTAGAGACGAGCTGGTAATGTTTGACCAGAAAGGTCAGTGTTTCTCCCCACGCTAGAGACTTCTCTAGAACAAAGAGTTCCAATCCCATCCCTAGACCACCGTTCACCAATAGTGTAATCAATAGGACTAGAAAAATCAGCAAACAATTTATCGCTAAAAGGTGCTTACAGGGTTGATTTAACCATTGGTATAATTTCTCTGACCGCGTAGTCGTTTCTTTTACCCGTATGGTTCCATTGGTGCTATAGGAATAATAGTTGGGTATATGTGCCCAATACAAACGCTCTATCAGTGTCGCAATCAAATTAGAGCGGGATTGGAAGGGTTGTAAGAGAACATTGTACTGCCTACCTAACTGGCGATTAAGTGGCGGTGACCAACGAAAAATATCATGGTGAGAATAATAATTAACGAGATTTGAATCATTGCGGCAAAAGTTTTTCTTTTTAAGCACAGCTCTCGTCCCCTTATAAAAAGTCCACCAAGGTGATAAGGCTGAGAAAGTAACACAACGATTGATATTTCCTTCTAACAAGTAGAGGCGCTGAGCAAGTAGTCCACCTAGAGAAACCCCCGAAACCACGAAAGACCTTCCTGGATATGTTTCCTTTAACTCACGGTAAAAGGCTTGAAGACTACGATACTGAAAGAGCGGGACCCAGCCCATACTCCCCATGACTGAGGTATAGATCCAATCTTGAAAAGTAATCTTCCAGCTAGTTTCTTCATCAGCTTTAGGAATAAACCGTTCATTGGCACCCGTTTTCTGGAAAATCCTCTTTCCCATCCCTACATCAGCACCTCTTATGATGACATAGATAGGTTCCAAGCCTTCCACCTGGTAGGCTGCTGCTTGTAAACCATTCAACCAGGATTGGGTTTCGTCTATGACAGCCAGGCAGTGAATAGCACTATCCTTATAATATAGCCTCTTATGATGTAACATTCGCGTATCAAACACAATACCCGTTAAATAAACGAGTAAACGACTCTCACTTTGCATAACCAGCTTTCTCTACTTATCTCCATATCTGTCAATTCAGTCTGTTTTAGTATAACAGACCTTAAATAAGGAAACAAGGCAGTCCCACAGATTTTCGAACAGATGGATGTTTATTTCCTCCTTTCTTCACCCACCTAAAGGACACAAATGATAAGTTAGTGTACCCACTCTGTTACTTGCTATTAACATCAGTAGGTCTTAACGTATACAATAGGTTGACGTCTCCAAAATTGAGAGAGTGACTATTTTGATTTAGAAATACGTGACTAGGCAAAAAGAAAACCTCCAGCTAAAAGGCTGAAGATTCTCAGGAGATTTATGAAAAAGAAAAGTTTTGGGATGACTATAGTATAGCCAAGTCGGCTTAATTGAGCCTTAAGAACGGGAGAAATTTTGAATTTTTTATTTAAGACCATCTGATGACATCACCCCATGTGAAAGCGGACACCAGTGACCTTATGACAAGTGCTGAGCGATTTTAATCGTCAGCACTTGTGCCGTCTTGCATCTTCTCTAATTGAGTTCGGGCTAAATCCTCGGAAAATAGATTATTCTTTCTCGAAGCACTAGCTTCTGCGGCAGAATTCCTAATTTTCTGTCGGATTTTTTACGCTCTTACATCTTCTCTTCCAGCGTCACCTCTGGATACTTGTCCGCAAACCAGCGCAGGGCAAAGTCATTTTCAAAGAGAAAGACAGGATTGTCAAAGCGATCCTTGGCTAGGATATTACGGCTAGAAGACATTTTTTGATCCAACTGAGCGGGATCAATCCAGCGAACGGTTTTCTTGCCCATCGGGGTCATCACAACTTCGGCATTGTATTCATTTTCCATGCGGTGTTTAAAGACCTCAAACTGAAGCTGCCCGACAGCTCCTAGCATATACTCACCCGTCTGGTAATTGGTATAGAGTTGAATGGCCCCTTCCTGTACCAGTTGCTCAATGCCCTTATGGAAAGACTTTTGTTTCATGACATTTTTAGCAGAAACTTTCATGAAAAGCTCTGGTGTAAAGGTCGGTAAGGGTTCAAACTCAAACTTATTCTTGCCGACAGTCAAGGTATCGCCGACTTGATAAGTCCCTGTGTCATAAACCCCGATAATGTCACCGGCCACAGCATTTTCAACATTTTCACGAGACTCCGCCATAAATTGTGTCACATTGGAAAGCTTGGCTCCCTTCCCCGTACGAGGCAGGTTAACACTCATCCCACGTTCAAACTCACCAGATACAATTCGGACAAAGGCAATACGGTCACGGTGGCGAGGGTCCATATTGGCTTGGATTTTAAAGACAAAACCTGAAAAATCTTTATCAAAAGGGCTGACTTCTTCCCCATCGGTCTTCTTGTGGCCGTGTGGTTCTGGGGCAAATTTCAAAAAGGTCTCAAGGAAGGTCTGCACACCGAAATTGGTCAAGGCTGAGCCAAAGAAAACAGGTGTCAATTGACCATCTAAGATAGCTTGTTCCGAAAATGCGTTTCCTGCTTCTTGTAAAAGCTCGACATCTTCCATCACTTGTTCATAAAAGGGATTGTTGGCAAAAAGGCTTGCACCTTCCTCAAAACTCGCAAAGCGCTCATCACCCTTGTAGAGTTCTAGACGCTGGTTATAGAGGTCGTAAAGTCCCTCAAAGGATTTTCCCATACCGATAGGCCAATTCATGGGATAGCTGGCAATGCCCAGGATTTCCTCCAACTCTTCCAACAAGTCCAGAGGCTCACGTCCATCACGATCCAGCTTATTGATAAAGGTAAAAACAGGGATATTGCGGTGTTTAACAACTTCAAAGAGTTTTTTGGTCTGAGCCTCAATCCCCTTGGCAGAGTCAATCACCATGACAGCCGCATCCACCGCCATAAGCGTTCGATAGGTATCCTCAGAGAAGTCCTCATGCCCTGGGGTATCCAGGATATTGACTCGCTTTCCCTCATAGTCAAACTGCATGACAGAGGACGTCACCGAAATCCCCCGTTGTTTTTCGATATCCATCCAGTCCGATTTAGCAAAATTTCCGGTCTTCTTTCCTTTAACCGTCCCAGCCTCACGGATTTCCCCTCCAAAATAGAGCAGTTGCTCGGTAATCGTCGTTTTCCCTGCATCCGGGTGGGAAATGATGGCAAAAGTCCGGCGTTTTTTGATCGCGTCTTGTAAAGTCATGTCTTACTCCAGTTCTTTGATTAACCTTATTATTATATCGAAAAATTTTATCAGCGTCTATGCCTAAAACCATCTCTGCTAGCACGGTTGAAGCCATAAAAACCATCATAGCCTAGCCAAGTGAGGTGAATCCTTCAGTCATGACTTGTCTCAAAAAAAGGGGGACGAGCCCCTCTTGTGATAGCTATGTCATGGCAGGTATCAGATAGCCATAGCCTTTTTGAACCATCTCATCTTTGGGAATAAACTGCAAGGCTGCTGAGTTGATACAATAGCGTAGACCACCACGATCAGCTGGGCCATCAGAAAAAACATGACCGAGATGGGCATTGCCTGAACGAGAACGTACCTCAATGCGCTCCATGTCATAACTCTTGTCCTCATCATAAGTCACCACATCTTTTGCGATGGGACGCGCAAAACTCGGCCAACCACAGCCAGAGGCAAACTTGTCCTTGGCAAAAAAGAGAGGTTCGCCCGTGGTGACATCCACATAGATCCCTTCTTCAAAGGTCTGATCATAGGCATTTTGAAAAGGCCGTTCTGTCGCCCCTTCTTGTGTGACCTGAAAAGCTTCTGTTGTCAAGCGCTTTTCAAGTTCTTCTCGACTCGGTTTGGGATAGCGAGCTGGATCGATCAAGGGCTGGTCCGCCTTCGTCACATCAATATGACAATAACCCGCTGGGTTCTTTTTAAGATAGTCTTGATGGTAGCCCTCTGCCAAAATATAATGCTGCAAGGGCTCTAACTCGACGGCGATGGATTGACCTAATTGCGCTTCTTTTTCTGCAAAAACGGCTTCGATGATCGGTCGATCAGCCTCGTCGGTATAATAAACGCCAGTCCGATATTGACGTCCTCGGTCATTGCCTTGTCGATTTACTGAAAGCGGATCAATGACACGAAAATAATAGAGTAATATCTCCCTCAAACTCACCTGCTTAGGATTGTAGACCACTCGCACCGTTTCGGCATGATCAGTCTCTTTAAGCAAGTGATAATTGGTCGTTTCCACTTGTCCATTGGCGTAACCAACACTGGTCTTTTCCACGCCATGAATGCGAGCAAAATAAGCCTGTAAGCCCCAGAAACAACCGCCTGCTAGATAAATTTCAGCCAACACAAGTCCTCCTTTATACCTCATTCGTTTAGTATCAAAGCCTTTGATGCTTCTTTATTGTAACGCGCTAGAAGACTGCTTGTCAAAGAAGAAACTTCCTCTTTGACCAACAAAAAAACTCCAAACAAGAAGGCGTTCCTGTTTGAAGTCTTGTTCATCAATTGGTAATCTAGTGGTCTGATTTAGCCCTGTCAGCACGTCTAAACAAGGTCACATAAAAGACAAAGTTAATAGCCAAGAGAAGACTAATCATCCAAAAAACATGTTGCCCACCGACAGTGATATTAGGCGCAGCATTGACCAAAACGGCTGCTACAGCCGTCCCAACTGCCCCAGCAAATGTCTGTGCCAACTGAAAGAGAGCCGTCACATCAGCTGTCTTTTCGCGGGGGACATGGGAGGTTGAGTAAGCTTGCGTGTTACTAAAGGCCATATTTCGCCCTAGTGTAAAGACCACATAAAAACCAATGATAAGGGCGAGATTGAGCCAATCTGTGAAAAGGGCAAAAATGACCATGGCTAAAAAGGCTAGTAAATTTCCTCCGTATAAGCTTAGCTTAGGTCCCTTGGTATCATAGAGTTTTCCGAGACTCGGTGCCAAAAGTGCACCAATCAAGGTACCTGGTAAGAGAGAAAACCCTGAACTGGTCGTCGAAGCCCCTTGAGCTACCAAAAAGTTTGGAATCAAAAAATTAGCAGACAGATTAGAAAACTGAAAAATCAGGAAAGGCCAAATCCCCAAGACAATCACGGGCAGACGTAAGATACGAATATCCAGAAAGGGATGTTCCACCCGCAAACTGCGCCAGATAAATAAAGCAAAGGTCACAAGGAAAACCAAGACATAGAGCCAATTGAGACCATGACCATCCTCAAGACTAGAAATAGCTATCAAAGATGAGATAAGAGCTACTGAAAGCAGTAAGAAAGACCACACATCAAAGGGGCGCTTCCCTTTTTGTGGGCTATCTTTTAAATTCACATAAGCAATAATGAAAGAAATAATGGGAACTGGCATGATACAGGTATAAATCATATGCCAATCAAACCGCGCAATCATAGCACCACCATAGGTTGGTCCCAAAGCTGGTGCTAAACTCACGACCATTCCCAAAAGGCCCATGTAAAAACCAAGACGCTGACGTGGCACCCGTTCTACGACTAAGTTAAACATTAAAGGAATGGCAATTCCTGTGGCACCGCCTTGTAAGACACGGCCAACCATCAAAAGACTAAAGTTCGGCGCCAGCATAGCCACCCCATTTCCCAGCGTAAAAATCGCCAATGAGGTAAATAGGATTCGTCGCTCACCCCAATTGTGGGCCAAGGTAGCCCCCAGGGTGATGGTAACAGCTACTGCTAAGAGGTAGCCGGTCGTAATCCATTGCAAGACCCCCAAGTCCAGACCAAAAACCTGACTCAAATGCGAAAAGGTCACGTTCATGCTGGTCTCCGATAGGATCCCCGCAAAAGCAACCAGAGCGGCTGCAAAAATAGATAATAAATCCGCCCGATTGGCGGTTTCTTTATGACTCATGTCATCCTCCAAAGTGTTAGGGAAAGGGCGCAAAAATAGAGTAGCTTTTCATCTACTCTTTTCTGGCTCTTTTTCTACGTTTTTTATTGTAGCATAATTTTTCTATAAATAGCAACCTTTTTAGGCCATTGCTGAAATGGCTTTTGAGGGTAGCTGTCTGAGATTTCAAAAATTTTTAATTTTTTCTTAAAAATTCTTGACTTTTCAATTGTATTAGTGTATTATATAGTTAGTACAGAGGTACAAAACTAAGAAAGGAGAGTTGCCATGGCATGGACTTTTGATAATAACAAACCTATCTATTTGCAGATTGTCGAACGGCTCAAGCACAGTATCGTCGCACGTGAATTGACCGCTGGCGACAAGCTTCCATCGGTACGCGATCTCGCGCAGACCGCTGGTGTCAATCCCAACACCATCCAACGCGCTCTGAGTGAGCTAGAAAGCCAGGGATTGGTTTTCAGCCGACGGACTAGTGGACGGTTTGTTACCGAGGATCACGCCCTCATTGACCAATCCCGTCAGGAACTATCGCAAACCGAATTGCACAGCTTTGTAAACCACATGACCCAGCTCGGCTACAAGGAGCAGGATCTCCCCCAACTACTGAGTCACTATATCGAGGAGGACCACCATGACACTACTAAGATTTGACCACGTCTCAAAACGTTACAGCAAAAAACTTGCCCTGGATGACTTGACTTTTGACCTTTCGGCTGGCCATATCGTTGGCCTACTTGGACCCAATGGTTCTGGTAAAACGACATTGATCAAGCTCATCAATGGTCTCCTACAACCCGATAGCGGTCAGATTCTCATCAAGGGAGAAAAGCCCTCTGCCCAGACCAAGGCTATCGTTTCTTACTTACCAGACACCACTTATTTTAATGAAAATTTGACTGTCCAAGCCACTATCGATTATTTTGCCGATTTTTATCAAGACTTCGACCAAGAACAAGCACTGGCACTCATGGCTGATCTGGCTATCGACACCAAGCTCCCCCTTCGTAAACTGTCTAAGGGGAACAAGGAAAAAGTCCAACTCATCCTAGTCATGAGCCGCAAGGCCCAGCTCTACATTTTGGATGAGCCCATCGGTGGCGTTGACCCCGCAGCGCGCGACTACATTCTTCAGACCATCATTGGCAATTATTCCCCAACAGCAACGGTTCTTATCGCCACCCATCTGATTGCCGATGTGGAACCGATTTTGGACCAGGTCCTCTTTATCAATCAGGGCAAGATTGTTCGCCAGGGTGACGTCGACGACCTGCGTCAGTCATCAGGCTTCTCAATCGACCAACTCTTCCGCCAAGATTTCAAAGCCTAGAAAGGAGCCTCTCATGTTCACTAAACTCATCAAACACGAAATTACTGCAGTCAGCCGCTGGTATTTGGGACTCTATGGAGCTGTACTTGTCCTCTCACTTATCGCTGGTTTTTGGCTTCGTACTCTCTTCCAGCGGGCTGGATTTACGCGTTTGAGTCAGCTCAATGGTTCCTCCGAAGTCACTACAAACTTCAATACAGGGGTTTGGGAAGGTATCTTCTTTATTCTCATTATCCTTCTGTGGATGGCAACCTTTATCGCCCTCTTTTTGTCCACACTCTTTCTCATTATTCGTCGCTTTAAAGATAGCATTTACGGCCGTCAAGGCTATCTGACCTTGACCCTACCTGTCAGCCAGACACAGATTATCCTATCTAAACTGACTGGCGCTCTCTTTTGGAGTTTGCTGAGTGGTTTGACAGCTTATCTTTCCATCCTTATCATGGGAGCAACTATGATTAGCCAATTTCCAGAGTTCCAGGAACTAGTCACTCATCATTTGAATATGGGTCTTGTGACCGAATTAGTATCAGGTATCATTCCCTTGATGATTAGCCTATCTTCACAAATTCTCCTGATCTACCTGGCCGTTGGCATTGGTCAGCTAGTCGACCGTTACCAAAACGCTCTAGCTTTTCTGGCCTTTGTCGGTATCAATCTAGGAGTGACCTCAGTAGGAGCCCACCTAGCCTTGAGTCTCTCAGCCTTTAACTTCTTATACATCCCATACCAAATCGCTTTCGCCGTTCTCTATTTCTTTGGTATCCGCTATTTGCTGACACACAAGGTTAATTTAAATTAACACAAAAAAACGATTGAGTTTCCTCAATCGTTTTAACTTAAAGATAATTTTTTATGATACTTCCTTAAATGATGTCGACCTTTAGCAATCTAGTGCCTAGTGCCATGACCAAGTTTTAACCCTAGAGTTTCGAAACTTCCAACCATTAGAAGTATCGCCTCTTGCTCGTCTTAGACGCCAAAAATAAAAAGGATATCTTCTGCGACTATTGTCTATAAAATAGGAGTTGTCTGTATCCAAAAATCCAGATTGCTGGACAATCTGGATTTTATGTATTATCCCAAATGATCAGCCACAGCAGCCAAAAGTTCTGGGATTTTAGCTTGATTGCTACCACCGGCCATGGCCATGTCTGGTTTTCCTCCACCGCGTCCATCGACGATTGGGGCTAAGGCTTTGACCAGATTGCCGGCTGGGACAGTCTTGTCACGGCTAGCTACCAGGAGGTTGACCTTGTCACCGATAGCCGCTGCAAGAATCAGGACATCTGAGTAGTCTTTTTGTTTCCAAGTATCTGCCAAGGTACGCAAGGCACCGGCATCAGCCACTTGCACTTGCTTAGCAATGTAGCGATGACCTTTCGCTTCTTGGACATCCTTGAAGAGGTCACCAGCTTGAGCTTGAGCGGCTTTTGCCTTTAGTTCTGCATTTTCCTTTTGCAAGGCTTGAAGCTGTTCTTGCAGACTAGCTACCTTATTTGGCACTTCTTTGATTTGAGGAGCTTTCAAAGTAGCTGCAATGTCACGCAAGGCATCCTCAGTCTCACGATAAGCCTCGAATGCTTCTTTGCTTGTCACCGCTAAGATACGGCGGGTACCTGAACCGATACCTTCTTCTTTGACAATCTTGAAGAGACCGATTTCTGCCGTGTTAGCCACATGGGTTCCTCCACAGAGCTCGATGGAGTAGTCACCGATGGTTACCACACGGACCTCTTTACCGTATTTTTCTCCAAAGAGAGCCATAGCCCCCATTTCTTTAGCTGAATCGATGTCGGTTTCCACGGTCACAACAGGAATAGCTTCCCAGATTTTTTGATTGACTTCTTCTTCGATGCGACGCAATTCATCTTTGGACACCGCCTCGAAGTGAGTAAAGTCAAAGCGCAGAAATTCTTGTTCGTTGAGGGAACCTGCTTGAGTGGCATGGTTGCCTAGAACATTGTGCAGGGCAGCATGGAGCAAGTGGGTCGCCGTATGGTTTTTCATAACGCGGTGGCGACGGCTGTGGTCAATTTCTAAGTGGTAGGTTTCACCTGTGCTGAGGAGACCTTCCACTTGAACGGTGTGCAGGGCTTGCCCATTTGGCGCCTTTTGCACATCCGTCACTCGAGCTACTACTTGACCAGAGGCATCCGTAATCGTTCCCTGGTCAGCCACTTGTCCCCCCATCTCAGCGTAAAATGGTGTTTGGTCAAAGACCAAAAGAGCTTGACCCTCAGAAACAGCGTCCACACGAGCATTGTCTGCAATAATGACACTAAGCCGACTATCTGCCTCTTCGTCCTCGTAAAGAAATTCTGAAGGTTCTGTGATGGCAGACAGGGTTTCATTTTGCATCCCCATTGAACCACCTTTGACCACGCTAGCCCGTGCGCGTTCTTGTTGGGCTTTCATAGCCTCTTCAAAACCTTTATGGTCGATTTGGAAGCCTTCATCTTCTGCCAATTCTTCCGTTAACTCCACTGGGAAACCATAGGTATCGTAGAGTTTGAAAATATCTTTACCTTCCAGTGTGTCCTTCCCTTGCTTTTTGAGATCCTCAAGCAAGTGATCCAACATGGTTGATCCCGCATCAATGGTTCTAGCAAAGGTTTCCTCTTCACGTTTGACGATTTTTTCGATGAACTCCTTTTTCTCACTCACTTCTGGATAGTAGCTGTCCATGATTTGACCGACCGTTGGCACCAACTTGTAGAGGAAAGGTTCATTGATACCGAGACGACGACCATGCATAACCGCACGGCGCAAGAGACGACGCAAGACATAGCCACGTCCTTCATTACCAGGCAGAGCACCATCTCCGATGGCAAAGGACAAGGAACGAATATGGTCCGCAATGACCTTAAAGCTCATATTGTCCCCATCTGGATCATAAGTTTTACCAGACATCTGCTCCACCTGACGAATAATCGGCATAAAGAGGTCGGTTTCAAAGTTCGTCTTAGCCCCTTGGATAACAGCCACCAAACGTTCCAGACCTGCACCCGTATCAATGTTTTTATGCGGCAATTCCTTGTATTCGCTACGTGGGAGGGCAGGGTCTGCGTTAAACTGAGACAAGACGATGTTCCAAATCTCGATATAGCGGTCATTTTCAATGTCTTCTGCTAGCAGACGCAGACCGATATGCTCAGGGTCAAAAGCTTCTCCACGGTCAAAGAAAATTTCCGTATCAGGACCAGAAGGACCCGCACCGATTTCCCAGAAATTATCTTCAATTGGCACCAAATGACTCGGCTCAACCCCCGCCTTAATCCAGCAGTTGTAAGAATCCTTATCATCAGGGTAGTAGGTCATATAAAGCTTATCTTTTGGAAAATCAAACCACTCAGGACTGGTTAAGAGCTCAAATGCCCAAGCAATGGCTTCCTCACGGAAATAATCGCCGATTGAAAAGTTCCCCAACATTTCAAACATGGTATGGTGGCGAGCCGTTTTTCCGACATTTTCGATATCATTGGTTCGAATTGCTTTTTGCGCATTGGTGATCCGAGGGTTTTCAGGAACCACAGACCCATCAAAATATTTCTTGAGGGTAGCTACTCCTGAGTTAATCCACAAAAGAGTTGGGTCATTTACAGGCACCAAACTTTGAGAGGGTTCTACCGAATGGCCTTTAGAAGCCCAAAAATCAAGCCACATTTGGCGAATTTGAGCGCTGGTTAATTGTTTCATATGTTCTCCTTTATCCTTGACAAGCCTTAAACGGCTTAATATTCTTTGAGCAGTCCTTTGACAAAGTCAACAGCTGTCACCACACTGATAACAAGGTCTTGCACCTGCTCATCATATAATGTAATAGAGTAATAATGCTTAGTGCGTTTAACTTGATAGCAAACCTTGGCCAAAACCTGCTGATCTTTGACCAAACGCCAATTCATAGACCAAAGATTTCCCGTCAAAGTCAGATTTTGCTGACCTGTACAGCGCCAGACAGCACTGCTTCGCCTTGGTTTTAAGCGAACAAAAAATGATTTATTCTCAGTAAAATCCAAACGAAACCAAGGTCCCAGCCAGGACAAACGACGATGTAAACGGCAGATGGCTTGGTCATTGCTATCTCTTAGTTCCCATTCGCGAATGGCTACCGTATCGACTGCCTTTAGCTGATAAAGTAGCTGGTTCTCATCATCGCAGATATCCAACGGACGGGGACCTAAGGAGAAATCCTCGGGCAAATACAGTATTTTTGTCATGTCCCCTCCAAAAAAGACAAGACCATCGAACAAAGAAGGGCGACATTACCGCGGTACCACCTTCATTCAATGACCTTGTCATTCTTCATTACTTATCAAAATTCCCAATTGAGTAGCTCGCAAAATGATGCCAAATGACTCACAGCAACCGTCATCTTTCTGGATGGCTAAACACCTTACTTTTCTCAATCTATTTTATTATACAGAGTTCTCAACTGATGGTCAAGACCTATTTAGAGCTAGAACTTGAGGCACTGCTAGCTGCAGATGAGGAGGCGTTCGAAGAACTTGTGCTTGAAGTCTCCGTGTAGTTGGCCAAAAGATTAGACAAGTCATTGTCTTTGACTTTGACGTTGTATTCTTTGAGAATATTAGCAACGACTTGTTTTTGGAAGCTTGAGTCATTGGTCTTCTCATTAACAATCAAGTTGGTCAACTGTGTCTTGTAGGTTTGCCAGTTGCTGTCTTTATCCTTACGGCTGACAACCTTGACAATGTAATAGTTCGTTGCATAAGTCGAACTATTCGTCACACTAATGACATCAGACACATCTCCAGCATTCATGCCTTTAATTTTTGTCAGCAAGTCACTAGGCAGGTCTGTTGACGATGAGTTGACAGTGTAGCTATACTTTTTATCTGTTGCAACCGTCTTATCCTTGGCAATAGACGCAAAGTCTGCACCATCTGCTTTGACTGAGGACAAGACAGCATTAGCCGTGTCTGAATCAGAGAGCTGGATGACCTGTACTTCTGTGTCTGGCATATAGGTTTCATAAGCCTTCTTCATAGCAGACTCGGTCGCTTCTTTTTTGGCCGCTTGTTCTAAGGCGTAGGTAGCCAACAAGCTTTCGCGGATGTAATATTTTTTAAAGGCATCCAAGCTGACGCCATATTGTTGGGCTACATAACCAGAAGCTGTTGTACCATAGTAAGACGCGTAGGTTGTTAAGGACTCTAATGTCGATTGGTATCGGGTGTTAACATCCTTAGAAGACACCTTATCCCCATACTTGGCTTGCAAAACATTATAAAGGACAATATTTTGCAATACAGATGTGTTTGCTGAGTTGGTCTTAGTAGCCGCATAAAGGTCACCTACTGAAACAGTAGCGCCCTTCATAGATACCAAGACTGTGTTGTTATTGGCTCCAGAGTGTTGAACCCCGTAGGTGACACCAGCTCCTACAGCTGCTGAGATAATAGCAATTGCAAAACCACGTGCTACACGCTTATTGAAGGTCTTTTCTTCTTCTGTCAATGGTTTTTTTGCTTTTTTGTTTGAAACAGCTTTCTTTTTGTAAGTTCGTTTTTTATCATCTTTTTTGGTGTCTTTTTCAGCTGATTTGGACGCTTTTGCGTCGACTTTTTCTGTGTCTTTATGTTCTTCTTTTGACATGGTGTCTCCTTTATATTAACTCTCTAAGTATACCATAAGTTTTTAAAAATAGCTTAATCTGCAAAATCAACCACTTCTTGGTCCTTACGAATCATCAGAAGGCCGTCTCCAAGGGGAAGTAAAGTCGCAGTAAGACCAGGATGGTCTAAGGTCGCATCAAAAAGCCTTGTTAACCCACGATAGATGGCGCGTTGGCCACGAGGAATCTCTTCAAAAGGCTTGGCCACGTCACCGCCTTGAAAAACATCATCTATGACCAGAAGGCCACCCACAGGCATGAGCCGTAAAACCTCTGGCAGAAAAACGATGTACTTAGACTTGGCCGAATCCATGAAAACCAAATCATAACTGCCGTTCAGTCCAGCCAAAATCTCCTGAGCTTCACCAGCGAGTTGGGTGATTTGTCCACGACTATCATACCGTTCAAAATTTTCCTTAGCCAGCGTCAGCATCTCAGGATTGCGATCAATGGTCGTAATCTGTGCTTGTGGCGCGTGGGTCGCCATTAGAAGCGCCGAATAACCTATCGCTGTTCCTACTTCTAAAATCTTTTTAGGGGCTGTTGTTTTAAGCAAAAGTCTAAAATAGCTGGCAGTCTCCTTAGGAATAATGGGAATATTTTCCCTTTTCGCAAAATCTTCTAAATCCGCCAGAAAACCTGTCTCTGCTTTTTGATGCCCTCGCATAAAAGCAACGACTTCTGATTTGACCACCGGCCGACGCATATTGTGATTTGATTTGGGGCTATATGTTTTAACCATGACTCCTATTATAGCGTATTTAAGCTTTCTCGCAAAGCCTCAGGGCAGGTTTGGGCGAAGTTTAACGGCTTGGCAATAATTCTGACATCGGGGAAAATACTTTTCGGTCAAGCAGAGGTAGCAAAAAAAACAGCCAGGCCTGGCCTGACTGCTTCTCCTTACTGAGCTTATTTGCCCAGGTAGTATTCTTTCACCACGTTCAATTTGTCGTCGAATTCGAAGACCAATGGTGGGAAGTTAGGGATTTCCACATCCATGATTTCGTCATCTGACAAGCCCTTGATGTGTTTTACCAAGGCGCGGATAGAGTTACCATGTGCACCAACAAAGACGTTTTTACCGTCTTTCAAAGCTGGAGCAATCTTGTCTTCCCAGAAAGGAAGGGCACGTTCCAAGGTAACTTTGAGGTTTTCAGCATCTGGGATAACAGAGTCGTCCAATGAGGCGTAACGACGGTCAGTGTGTGCTGAATACTCATCATCTTTTGCCATAGCTGGTGGCAAAACATCGTAAGAACGGCGCCAGATGTGTACTTGTTCGTCACCAAATTCTTCAGCGGCTTCGGCTTTGTTTTTACCTGTCAAACCACCGTAGTGACGTTCGTTCAAGCGCCAAGATTTTTCAACAGGCACCCAAAGTTGGTCAGATGCTTCAAGAGCCAAGTTTGTGGTCTTGATGGCACGTTTCAATACAGATGTGTACGCTTGGTCAAACTCGATACCAGCTTCTTTAATCAATTTACCAGCGTCGATTGCTTGTTGTGTCCCTTTATCAGAAAGGTCTACATCAGCCCAACCTGTAAAGAGGTTGGCTTTGTTCCATTCAGACTCACCGTGGCGAGCAAAAACCAATTTTACCATTAGAATGTGTCTCCTTTATTTTTGGCCTAAGCCATGTTAACTCTTTTATTGTACAAAAAACTTGATTAAAAAGCTAGTCCTTTCCCAAAAAAGCGATATTTCCTAGATTTAGTCACTCATGCCAAAAGCATTCGTCATATGGTTGCTGGCGTCATAGAGAACCTTGTCTAACAAGTCTTCTGTTTGTTTTTGGAGATAGTCTGCAACTTCTTGGTTGCTCTTTTCAAGGTGATAGTAACTTCCTTCTGCTTGCGCCTTGTCTACAGCATTGATAACTGCATAACCTTTTGCCATGGTATCTTCCGCATAATCATCAACCAGTGACATCATTTCATGATGGTTACGGTCTGCCAAGGCAGCAATAATACGGCTAGTCCAGTAATAACTATCTGTAGATGGCGTCTTTGGTGTGTCACGCAGATAACTTGGGGTATCATTCACCTGAGTAAAGAATGGCATGATGGTTGTGTAAGGCATGGATCCATAGCTCAACCATTGGATACCAGTGGTATCGTGTGGTTTATTTGGACGGACTTGTAAGATGTGAGTTTGATTAGTCCGGTTAACGCCGATAGGACGGTAGCCAGAGACCTTCGTATTTTCACGAGTGTAAGGATCGTATGGGGTATCTTGATAATAACCTGTCAGCACATAGCGAATATCATCAATAGTGACCTTACGGTAGGGTTTACGGCACCATGGCAAGGCAAATGATTCAGGGTCTTGCTGTACTTCAGGATTGAGGAATTTTTGAATAAACCAAGCCCGAGGTGTGTTATAGTGTTTATCCTTATCCTTTTGAGAACCAAAGGCATAGCGCGGATTGAAGTGTTCATTGGAAGCATTCAAATCCAAGTGGTGTTGGCGAATCCAATCCCGCAAATCAGAAGAATAGAGGTAATGATCTGGATTATCAAATTCAAAATGGTCTAAGCCTAATTGGTTAGGATTGGTAACATAGACATCATCTGGCACCCGTCGAGCAATCCAATGGTGACCACCAACCGTTTCCAACCACCAGATTTCTTCCGTGTCGGAAAAGGCAATCCCATTAGATTCATAGGTCCCATATTCTTCTAGAATTTGTCCTAGGCGTAAAACGCCTTCACGGGCGCTAGAGATGTAAGGCAAGACTAAAGTTACCATATCTTCCTCACCGATACCTGCTTTCACTAAAGGATCGGCTCCTAGTACACGGCTATTGGTTGTGATAGTCTCGGTAGCTGACATGGCGACGTTTTTGGCATTGATACCAGACGCAGCCCAAAAACCTTCTGGACCAGGGTTTCCTGCATCAGGAACGGCTGTGTAACGGATGGGATTGTCTGGCAAGTCGATTTCAAAATCAGATAAAACAGACTTGTAATGCCGTGGTTGATCCTCTGGCTGCACCACCACAAAAGCTTTAGGGGTGTATTGCCCACTTGGTGAATCTTCGGTCCGTGCGACCAAGGTTGATCCGTCAAAAGAAGCATTCTTTCCGACAAGAATAGTTGTACAAGCCATAATTAAATCTCCTTTGCTAATTGGTTAAGTTTTCGTAAACGATGATTAACACCGCTCTTTGACAAGGGCGGGTCCAAAAGTTCCCCTAGCTGGGCTAGGGAGTAATCCGGATGGGCGATGCGAAGGTTGGCAATTTGTTGCAGGTCAGCCGATAATTCCTGAAAAACCTGATTTTCCCGCAAACGGATAATGTTGTCAATGGTTTTCATGCTGGCCTTGACAGTTTTGGCAATATTGGCTGCTTCAGCATTGCTAGCACGATTGATGTCATTGCGGGCTTCCCTTAAGAGCTTGATTGATTCATACTCTTCCATACAGGTCATGGCGCCAATGACAATCAAAAAATCAATGATATCTTCAGCTTTTTGAAGGTAAGTAATGGTTCCTTTTTTTCGCTCTAGAATTTTGGCATCTAACATAAACAGACGTAACAATTGGGCTAAATCGGCTGCATGGTCAGCATAAACAGAGGCTATCTCTAACTGATATTTCCCAGTTTCTGGGTGAGTGACGCTCCCAGTTGCTAGAAAAGCTCCCCGCAAATAATCTCTCGCTTCTCGTTCATCAGCAACAATAGCAGGAGAAATGCCTTGCGTTTCACCAAAAAAACTATCCGCCAGACGTAATTCTGCTAGAATAGTCTCAACTCCTTGGCTAATTAACACCGTATAAACTCGATTCTTTTTGAGATTGGACTTGTAGTAATAAGATAAATCCGGTGTTACTGCAAAGAGGGTCTCAAACAGACCATAAATATAGCGGGCAATTTTAGCATTTTGTGTGGTGACAGACAAAGTTAGCCCCTGACCAGACAAGCCTATGCTACCAGACATCTTGATAAAGGCGGATAATTCGCTATAGCTGGGTCTGGAGGTCTGCATGACTTCTTCTTTGACTTGGGTGGTAAAACTCATCGCCTTCGCCTTCCTAAAGACCTCAAGAGCTCCTGAGCCACCAAGTCCCCATCATGAAAGGCTCCTCCATTTTCTAAACGAAGAAAGTTAGACGATATAACGCGTGGGACTTGCTCTTTTAACCCTTTAAAGTCATGATCCACTTGAACCAGATACTCATCAAAGCGATTCCTATCCATATACGTTTGTGGCACTTTTTCCACATTGACCAGGACTAAATCAATCACATTTTGACCCAGGTGACGATTTAACACCCGAACATGATCAGCATCTGAGAAATGTTCAGTTTCCCCATACTGAGTCATGATATTACAGACATAAGTAACGGTTGCAGACGTTTCGCGTAAGGCTTGTGCGATATTATCAATCACTAAATTCGGCAAGATCGAGGTGTATAGAGACCCAGGTCCCAAGACAATCATATCTGAATCCATGATAGCTTCGACAACCTTGCGATTTGCCTTTGGTGCCTCATCGCTGTAGCTATTGGTCACATAAACATAATCAATAATCCCCTTGTACTTAGCAATTGAACTCTCACCACGAACTTCGTGGCCATCCTGAAAAACGGCATGAAGGGTTAAAGCGCTTTCGCAGGCGGGATAAATTTTTCCTGTGGTATGGAAAAACTTGGCCAGCAGTTGGATGGCATTGTAGGTTGATCCCTGCATCTCGGACACGCCAGCTATGATAAGATTTCCCAAGGGATGTCCAGCCAAACCACCATCTGAATCTTTAAATCGATACTGAAAAACCTGTTCATAGAGGCGTGGCATATCGCTCATAGCGACAAGAACATTGCGCAAATCACCTGGGGGTGTTAATTGCGTTTCATCACGAAGTTTCCCAGAGGAGCCCCCGTCATCTGCAACGGTTACAATAGCTGTGATATCCACGTCATAATGACGCAGACTATTGAGTAGGACAGGAATACCCGTACCACCACCGATAATGGTTAGCTTGGGTTTTCTCATGAGCGGTTTACCGTTTCCTTTCGGCGATCCTTATCGCGATGGCTTTCATTGACCACCCAGTCTAGTTCACGCAAATCACGCGCCAGTCGATGCGTAAAAGCAACGCTACGATGCTGACCACCCGTACAGCCGATGGCGATGGTTAAAACAGATTTTCCTTCTCGTTGATAACCTGGAATGATAGGTTGCAAAAGTCCAATCAAATGTGTATAGAAATCCTCAGATTCTTCATGCCCCATCACGTAATCATAAACCGCCGCATCCAGGCCAGTCTTATCACGTAATTCTGGATTGTAGTATGGGTTAGGTAAAAAACGCACATCAAACACTAAATCAGCATCCAAAGGCAAGCCATATTTGAAACCAAAACTCATGACTTCGATGCGAAATGGTGCCTGACCTGATTTGTCTGAAAATTGTTCTAATAACTCTTTACGCAAAGCCCTTGGTGTTAATTCCGTCGTATTAATCACATTTTGGCTGAGATTTTTCAGAGGAGCTAGTAGCTCACGTTCTAAGGTAATGCCGTCTAGTACACGACCTGTTGCTGCGAGAGGGTGAGAACGGCGTGTCTCCTTATAGCGTGAAACCAACTCACCATCTGTTGCATCTAGGAAGAGGATCTTAAAATTAATCCGATCATCTGCCTGGATATTGTCCAAAATTGTGGTCATTTCAGAAAAGAAAGGCCGACTGCGCATGTCCACTACGAGAGCAATACGGCTATTTTCCTCAGGGTTGACTAATTCCAAAAGCTTGGGAACTAGTGTTGGAGGCATGTTATCCATGGTGAAGTAGCCCATGTCTTCAAAGGATTGAACAGCTACTGTTTTTCCAGCGCCACTCATGCCCGTAATCATCACTAGTTCAATTTGAGTTGATGCCATAAAAACCTACCTTTCTGCTTATTCCGCGGTACCTTTATTATAACAAAAATCAAGACGATGTGGCATTTGTAAGTTAATGTTTAAGTTATTTCTTTTTAGAACATTATTTCTTTTACGAAACCTCTTTCATCCCTATATTTAAGGGCTTTTCATTCGTATAGAAATAACGCTCAAAGCAAGATTCAAAAACGCTTACAAAGTAAGTTAACTACCTGTGCGACAGCTATCACTATAATGTACCGTACAAAAAAGCCTAGATTAAAAATCCGGCTTTGCATTGTTGATGAAATCATTTTGACTGTTTGGCTTGTGTTAATTCTTCCTGTAACTGAGAGACCTGATGGCTAAGGCTGACTAACATCTCCATTTGCAATTCTTGCACGCGCAAGAGGTCAGACTGATCGGATTGAACCACATGGTCCATCTTCTTATGAAGGGATTGGATTTCTTCTTCAGACCGTCTGTTGACTAGAAAATCGTTTTTGGCTTGCAAACGATCGTAGTCAGAAGCACGATTTTGACTCATCATAATCAAGGGCGCTTGAACAGCTGCTAAAGTGGATAAGGCCAAATTTAACAGGATGAATGGATACTTATCAAATGCCCAGCCAGTTGGTGCCACCAAGTTGTATAGCATCCAAATCAACATAAAGGCTAAAAAAGATAAAATAAAGGTCCAAGATCCACCAAACTTAGCAACCACATCGGCAATGCGTTGACCAAAGGTAATCTTACTATCTAGCTGTTCTTGAATATCTAAAGTCTGTGCACGATTTTCCTGATCAACCTTATCATAACTGTGACGAATATGGTCGTTTTTTTCATTGGCTTGTGCAATGATTTCTTCTAAATGTTCCAGACGCCACTGGGCCAAATCGACATGAGAAATATGTGAACTTTCCGTTAATTCAGAATGATGTTCAAGGATATAGCTACGTAGCCCTGGATCTATCGTGCGTAATTCTACCATGTTAAAGTCCTTTCCCTAAAAAAAGAGTAGGACAGACCTAAGCGCTTCTATCCTCTAGGTCTACGTCTTACTCCTGTTAGCTTAAAATAAGATGAACAAGCAATCCTGATAACTTAATCTAACTCAGCAATGACTTCAATCTCAACTTTGACGTCCTTTGGCAAACGAGCGACTTCCACACAAGACCGTGCCGGAAAAGCTTTGTCAAAGGCTGTGGCATAAACCTCATTAAAAGCTACAAAGTCATTGATATCACTAAGGAAGCAAGTTGTTTTCACCACATGGTCAAAGTCTGTCCCAGCTTCTGTCAGGATGGCGCGAATATTTTTAAGCACTTGCTCTGTTTGGGTTTGGATAGTATCCCCCACGATATCACCCGTTTCAGGTGAAAGAGGGACTTGACCAGAGGCAAATAAAAGATTACCTACAATTCGTCCTTGCACATAGGGTCCCAAGGCCTTTGGGGCTTTATCAGTGTGTACTACTTTTGCCATATTAATCTCCTTTTGGTCCGTAAAATCACCCTTATTATACCAAACTCAAGAGGTGATGAAAAGAACTCTTTGTAAAAAGCTGAATTATACGGTGACAATAGCTCCATCAAAGCCTATCTTACAGGATAAATCCCGATAGGCTGGCGGGTATTTTTCCTGCAGGTCAGGAATCAAATCAATCCCCAAACCTGGCCCATCTGGTATCGTGATGTAACCGTCAGTGACCTCAAAGGCTGTGGTCATCATGCCAGCCTCGTCGCCAGTTGTGTAAAAGGATGGGAATTCTTGGATAAGTAAGTTTTCAATACTCGCATCTAGCTGTAAATTAGCCGCAGTAGAGACTGGTCCTAATGGGTTGTGGGGAACCAGAAGCACCTCGTTAGCCTCTGCTAAACTGGCGATTTTTTTACCCGCTGTAATACCGCCAACCGTGCACAAATCTGGACGCACATACTGAGCACCATTGTGTCGGAAAAGATGGGCAAACTCTTGCAGGCTAATAAAGCGTTCCCCAGTCGCCAAGGGAATGGGAATAGTTTGCGTTAGGTTGGCCATAACATCTAAATTGTCTGGAGCAATGGGATCCTCAATGAACAAAGGCCGATAAGGAGCCACTTCCCTCGCTAGAGTCAGACCTTCTGCTGGTGTCAGACTACGGTGACATTCTAGTATCAGGTCAAAATCTTCTCCGACTGCCTGACGACAGGCCTTAACCTTTTCAATATAGTGACTGACACGATGGTTATAAACGGCATCCTTAGGTGAAAGCTCTTTTCCAGGATCGTCAATCAACAAAAGCCTGGCTGCTGTATAGCCTGCTTTTTGAAGTTTGCGGCATTCTGCGGCCATCTCCTCAGCGGTGAAAGAAAAGACTGCCTGATAAGTTCTAACCTTATCTCGCGTTTTTCCACCTAACAGTTCATAAATGGGCACGCCTAGAGCCTTACCCTTGATATCCCAGAGGGCAAGGTCAATAGCTGCAATGGCTGACAGGATAATGGAGCCACGAAAATACATACTTCGATAAAGGTAATTCCAGTGATGTTCAATCGCAAAGGGATCTTTGCCAACAAGATAGGTTGCCATTTTCTCAAGCGTTGCTTGACAGGCATCCAAGTAACCCCAGGCGCCTGCTTCCCCCAGACCATACATCCCACTATCGGTATGGACTTTGATAAAAAGATACTTCCCCGCAGGAAGGTATTCTATTTCCGTAATTTTCATTTGCCGACCTCCAAATCGTATGCTTTAACATACTTAGTATATTACTTTTTTACAATTATGCAATTTAAAAGCTCCCTCTGACGGTGGACTTTACTTCAAAGGCAAGACAAAACTTATTTTAAGGTATGTTAAGATGCCTTAAGCTATGAGGATTTGGTTCAAATTGATGAACTAAGATAGTCTAAATCCTATGAGAACACGTCATTACCGACGATAAGTTTGACTACTATAACAAACGAATCAAAATCTAAAAAAACTTAGCCCCGTGTAGTACAGAACTAAGTCCAATGAATGAGCTTTGCCTAACTCTTTTGAAGTCAGAACACTGCTAGAAATTTCTTTTTAACACTATGATTCATTTGATATCAATCTGTCGATGGTATGGTTCTATTTTGTCTTCGAGCAAAAAGGTAATTTATGACCAATAACATGGCACTTAAGAGACTGGAGACCACCAGATAATTTAACCAAATAGAGTCATCCGGCATAATGGGTGGGTGTTTCATCAAGCCATAATTCCCTCCTGTCCAAGCGTTGACGACAAGGAGAAAGGCATCTAAAATAAATGTCCAAATAACTAATGTTCTAGCTGACAAGCGTGTGCTGCGATAGTGTCGCAAAAGATAAACCAGTCCATTAACTAAAAGACAATAGTGCCCTAGTAGGAAAGAGAAACTCGTGATATGAGGGAAATCATAAGGGTCAAAAACGGGATAGCCCAATGCAAAAGCCGCGCCACTCACACCTAAAAGAGCAAAATACTGTTTGACAGCCCATCTATCTGGTAAGATTACCAAAGCAAACATGGCCAGACGACAATGATAAAACGGGAGGCTATTAGAGAAAGGAATGTGATTGCTCGCATACCAACCGTATAGAACTAATAATTGAACAATCTGGAGACCCAAAAAACACTTACGGTAGCTTTCTGCTTGATAGAATATAAAGGTCAAGACAACCAAAGTGACGAATGCCGTGACAATCACCAAATACCAAAAGATAGAAATCATTGGTGGTTGACTTTGTTGAGTGGTTAAAAAGTGAGACATCATGCTTTAGACTTGAACCTTCTTTGAACACGACTATAGTGTCGGCCATGCCCTTCTTTCTTTTTTGAATCATTTTCTTGCCTGCCTAAAGATTGGGCAAAATAAGGGAAAATGAGAATGCTCATCATTGTGATGTTTACCCCATAATTTTCAATGACAGCAATCCCAAATGCTAACAGAATAAAAATCAAATGGTAATAGCTGAATCGCTTGCGAATGATTTCTACCGCAATGATAAACGGAAAGAGCAAATAAGCAATCAAGCCATTATGCAAGAGAGCGTCGACATAGAAATTCTCATTAGAAATAGGAACTCCTGACGGGTAGTATAGCCAAGGAACACCTTGCGGAAATAGGCCAATAGGAGTAGATTCCAAATAAAGGTGAGCATTTGCTAAACGTCCCGTAAATAAACGGTCAAAAATACTCAAGAGAGGATGCTGAGGGTTGTACCAGTAGGAAAAGGTCACACCACAAATAAAAATCACGGCTATCATACTGACAACGATCGTCCCTCTAACGTAGTGTCGTGACAAAAGTGGTTTGAAAAGGTAAGCCAGAGTCAAAACAACAAAGCTATAAAAAACAACTTGGGAGTCTGTCACGGCGTATATCAGACAAGCCCAGAGGGCAAGACCCAGAATTTCAATGAGGGAACGTCCCTTCTTTGCCATTAAGACATAGTCTATTCCAAGACTTAACATAAACATGGCCAATGAGTTAGGATGTCCAAAGCCGTAAGAATAGCGGAATTTCTCAATCTCGGCGACCTGAGGTGTTTGTCCATCAGGCAAGTAGCCTTTCAAATAACAGTAAAAGATAAAACAGGCAAGAATTAATTTGGCTGCAAAAATTCGCCGAATCAACTGCTTATCCGTACGATCAACGGCAACTGAAAGCAAAAAGAAAGTCGCCATCGTTGCACTCGGATCTCGCCATAATAAGATAAGGCTAAGAAGCGTCACAAACAAAGTCAGAACATGCAGCCTAGGCCAATGGTGTCGAAAACCACTCCAAACAAAAACAAGACCCGATAAACTGATAGACAACCACCATAATGGATGACTGATTTCAACGGTTAGATAGCGTGGAGAAGCAAAAGATACCACCAGAGCGACAACAAAAGCTAGCGTATAAGCCCCTTGAAAGAGCTTGTTTGAATTCTTGGTGAAAACCTCTCCTTGGGTTTGCAGGGTTCGAACGGTTTGTTTTAAAGTCATGTGAATTCCCAAAACTCCTTACTTTTCTTCTGTTTGTACCTGCTCTAAAATGGAGACCAGATTTTCCAAGTGCATGGAGTGACTGCCTTTAATCAAAATCTGATCCTTTGGCGCCAATAGTTCCTGCACACGTTTGACCAAGTCATCAAACTGGTCTTCTTCTGCTGTTTTTTTGAAATAGTAAACGCGACCCAGTGGAAACATTTGTCCTGCCAATTGAGCTAATTCTGCATAGTCTTCACCGTAAAAAATCAGCGTATGGAAATCTTCCGGCGTCAAACTGGTTAAGAGCTGCGTATGCAAGGCAACAGAATCAGGCCCTAACTCTTTCATGTCCCCTAAAACAACGACCTTTTTCCCACCTGCTGTAATGGGTAGTTGTGAAAAAGTTTCTAAGACCAGACGGGTCGCTGTTGGATTAGCATTATAGACATCTGACAAAATTTCAGCACCGTTAGCTGCCTGTTTCCATTCCGTCCGATTCTGGGTTAATTCCAAATGTGCCAACGCATCACGGATGTCTGCTTCTTCAATGGACAAGAGTTGACCGATGTAGGCTGCCAGCATAGCATTCCAGGCATTGTAACGGCCTGTCACTGGTAAATGAAGCGTTTCCTCCAAGAAATTGGTTTTAAAGTCTAAAGCATCTTTGTGTTCCACATATTCTGTTACAAAAATGTCTGCATCTGGTCCAAACTGGATGACCTTCTGCTCCCTTGGTAAGAACGGCGTCAATATTGGATCCGCCGGTGCTATTAGGATGCCATCGCCATCCATGCCGTCTACGATTTGCATCTTGCCTTGAGCAATCTTTTCGCGACTGCCAAAGAACTCCAGATGAGCCTCACCAATCAAGGTAACGACACCAATATGTGGCTTGGCTATGTCAGACAGGAGTTTGATATCACCCATATGGTCTTGTCCCATCTCCAAAACAATCTTTTCGGTATCATCAGGCATATGCAGGGCCGTATAAGGCAAGCCAATCTCATTATTGTAATTTCCTTGCGTCTTATAGGTGCGATAGCTCTTGGCTAAGACAGCCGCAATCATGTCCTTGGTGGTCGTTTTACCATTTGAACCCGTCACAGCAATCACATCAACTCCTTGCTTTTCAAGGTAATAGCTGGCCAAATCTTGAAATGCCTTGAGGCAATCTGCTACCAGAAGATATGGGTGGCCTGAAATAGGCTTTTCTGTAAAGGTGACACAAGCTCCATTAGCAAAAGCCGTTTCAATAAACTCATGCCCATCACGTTGCCCCTTGAGAGGTAAAAAAATGTCCCGTGGACCAATTTTGCGTGAATCGAATTCTATTTGACCGACTTGCCCCTGTGGCCAAGGCTCATCGCCAGGCTGGGCACCAACAACTTGTGCAATCTCTTCAATCGTTAGTCTCATATTAACTCCTTTTCTTTACAGACAATCAGCTTTATTATAACATATTTCACTTTCATGACAGCAATCCATTTAAAAAAGGCAACTCCTTATTTAACCTCAAAAAAGTTACTTACAGACACATACAAAAAAACAGACATCGGTCTGCTTTTCTTGCTATTCTGCAATGCGTTTTAGGTAATCTTGATAAGATTCCGTTTGCATCAATTCTTTAGCATTTTTAACCCGTGCAGCCGTTGGGGGTTTAACCCCTTCGAGTGGGTAGGGAATGCCTAATTCTCGCCACTTAAATTCTCCCATCGTATGATAAGGCAAGACTTCAAATTTATCAACAGATTTGAGTGTCTTCACGAATGCTCCCAAATCTTTTAGATCCTCATCAATATCGGTCAACCCGGGTACCAGAACATGGCGAATCCACATGGGCACGCCCTTGTCGGACAGATACTGCGCACAGGCTAAGATGTTACGGTTGGTCTGTTTGGTAACAAATTTATGTTGTTCCTCACGAATTTCCTTGATGTCCAGTAAGACCAAATCCGTTACGGCCAAAAGACGGTCAAACTTTTCTAGATATTCTGGGTTATTACGAAATGGCATGGCGCAGGTATCCAAAGTACAGTGGATCCCTTGCTCCTTGGCCTTGGTAAACAGGGCCGTTACAAAATCAATCTGCAAAAGGGCTTCTCCTCCAGACACTGTTATACCACCATTTTTTCCCCAAAAATGTCGAAAGCCCACAGCTTCTCGCAAGACGTCATTGACGGTTCGTTCTCGAGCCTTGTTACTTTCCATTTCCCAGGTATCAGGATTATGACAGTATTGGCAACGCATCTTACAGCCTTGCATAAAGACGATAAAACGCACACCAGGGCCATCTACCGTCCCAAAACTTTCTGTTGAATGCACTAGCCCTGTGACATTACCATAATCTACTGCCGTCATGCCTGTAACCTCTTTCATTCTTAATACCCCTATTATAACACCATCCTATAAAAAAAGACTAGCAATAAGTCTAGTCTTCTTCTTCGATTTCTGGTGCATCCGTGATGCTTAATTTCAGTTTGACCACACGGCCATCTTTAACCTTGTTATTGACAAAAGTCAGAAGTTTGCCCTCATTGACAACCTCAAAGATTTCCTTGTCATCAGGGCCAGGGATGGAACCAACTCCCGTCAGGTAGTAACCTGCAATAGTATCGACATCATCACTATCTAATTCCGTTTCAAAATACTCATTAAAGTCATTGAGGGTCATAGTCCCACGAACAATATAGGTCGCCTCGCCAATCTCACGCACTTCAACTTCAGCCTTATCCGTTTCGTCATCGATTTCACCGACAATCTCTTCGAGTAAGTCTTCTAATGTCACAAGACCAGCCATCCCTCCGTACTCATCAAGCAAGATAGCCATTTGGTTATGGGTGGTGCGGAAATCTTTGAGCAATTCATCGACAAAGATAGTTTCTGGAACAAAGAGAGGGTCTTGAAGAATTTTTCTGAGGTCTAAATCATCAAAACCTTCTTTGAATCCGGCATCTAGTAGACGTTTGGTATGAATGATCCCAATAATTTTATCTTTATCATCATCATAGACCGGAACCCGTGAAAAGGTGTGATTGAGAATTTCAGCGACAAGCTCCCTTGCAGGGTCATTAATATCCACCATAAAGGCATCCGTACGAGGCACCATGACCTCCCGAGCCATCAAGGAATCCAGTGAAAAGACTCCTTGAAGCATATCAATCTCCTCAGCATCCAAACTAGCTTCGCTGTTTGTCAACATATACTCAATCTCATCGCGCGTCATTTTTTCATCAGCGTCATCAAAGGTCATAGGTGTCAAACGACTTAACAGGTTAGTCGAAGCAGATAGGAGCCAAACAAAGGGACTCACTACTTTACCAAGGGCTATGACGACTGGTGCAGAAACAATAGCCAAGCGGTCTTTAAGGTTCATGGCGATACGTTTGGGATAAAGCTCACCTAACACAATGGAAATGTAAGTCAAAAAGACCAAAGAAACAATGCTTCCGATTGTTTTTGCGCCTTCAGAAGCGCCTAACCATTTAGCCACAATTTCTGCCAATGATTCAGACAAACTCGCTCCTGACAAAAGGGTAATCAAGGTAATGCCCACTTGTATGGTAGACAAGAAATTATTGGGATTTTCCAATACCTTGAGCAAGCGAATGTATTTCTTATCGCCTTCTTCTGCTTTTTGTTCCACACGCGCACGATTAAGAGAAACCATCGCCATTTCCGTGGCTGAGAAAAAGGCATTTAATAAGGTTAAAATAAACAGCAATAAAAATTGTAAAATAATCGACTGACTGCTGGGGTCTTCCATCGTCAATTCTCCTTTAATTCATAAAATGTTATTCCATTATAGCACAAAAACTAGCGAAAACGCTAGTTTTATTCATCTAAGAGTTTCGATTGACTCAATTTAAACTGGCGACGTTCCTCAGCTAGACGATAGAGGAATTTGACGATTTCTTTCAAAATAGCGTAAACAGGAACGACAACAATCATACCAACTAATCCAGCAACATTAGATCCTATGACTAAAAGTACCATGATAGTAAGGGGGTGAACAGCTACTGCCCCACCGACTACCCGTGGATAGATAATCATGCCATCAATCTGCTGAAGAATAATAACGTAAATCAGGGCAATTAACATTTTGTTAAAGTCCGTACCCGCATAAGCAATGATAACGGGTAAAAGCCCCAAGTAAGGACCAATGTATGGAATAACGTTTAAAAAGGCTAGAATTAAGGCAAAAATCAGAGCATAACGAATGTTTAAAATCATATAGCCTAGATAAGAAAAAACAAAGATAAAGAGCGAATTCATAGCCACACCAAAAATATAGTGTGAAATCGCTGTATTCATATCCTTTAACAAGGGCACAATTTTATATTTATCTGTCTTTAAGAATTTTTCCTCTACAAACGGTAAAATAGCCTTCCCATCCTTCAACAAGTAAAACATAAAAATAGGAGCGACCACAATCGCCATCAAAATGCTGGTGACCGTCCCAATAATACTACTAAGACTAATGGTTACCCCACTGACAACATTCTGCAAAATATCCACATAGGACCAATTCAACTGCCTCAAGGATTTTTGAATATTAATATTTTCAAATAGCGGATTCTGTTGTAACTTAGAGAGATATTGCTGGAAGTTTGTATATATATCTTGACTAGAGTTAATCAACTGATTAAGCTGTTCGATCACATTAGGGATAAAGCTATTGACCGCTAAGACAACTAAAATCACTAAAAGAACTAAAGTCGCTAGAGTTCCCCAGAGTCGTGAGACATGCAGGTCTTCTTCTAGCCAAGTCACTAAAGGATTAAAGACGTAATAGAGAAATCCACCAATGATAAAAGGAATGACAAAGGTCTGAAAAGCGCCAACAAAAGGCGTAAACACTTCGGACATATAAGTCCATAACAATATAATGGCTGTAAGCGCTAAAATTTCAATCGTCCAAAAAAATAAGCGGCTCTTTTGAAACACAAGATACTCCTTTTCTTTTCTTTGGTTTATTATATCATAAAGTTTAAGACAACCGCTCAAAAATCATTCTTAGGCCAATCCCATGTTCAAAAGGATGTGATATAATAAAAGCACTAACTCACAGCAAGGAGAAGGCAATGACACTGATTCAAATGACTGATGTCTCACTCAATCGACAAGGGAAGTCCCTCCTCAGTGAACTTAATTGGACGGTAAACCCAGGTGAGTCTTGGGCTATTTTAGGTCTCAATGGAGCTGGAAAATCAACCCTTTTAAAACTTATTATGGCGGAGTACTGGTATACTCAAGGGCAGGTAAAAGTTCTAGATACCGTCTATGGTAAAGGAGACATTACGGCCTTGCGTAAACGTATCGGTGTCGTTGGTTCTTTTATCGCTGAACGCCTCCCACGACGACTCACCAGTGAACAAATTATTTTGACTGGGGCAACAAAGAGTAGTATCCTCTACAAGCCCTATGACGAGAGTGACTTAGCCGTCGCCCGTGATATGCTTTGTTCACTAGACGGGGACTTTTTACTTGGCAGAACCTATGCTAGCCTATCCCAAGGAGAAAAACAACTCGTACTCATCGCTAGAAGCCTTATGGAAGCACCTGATATTTTAATTTTAGATGAAGCTACTAGTGGATTGGACCTTTTTGCCAAAGAAAGACTCCTGCAACATATTGACCGTATCAAAGCGCTTCCACATGCTCCCCTTATTCTTTATGTGACGCACCATGCTGATGAAATCACCCAAACATTCAGTCATGTGCTCCTACTGAAAGAGGGAAAAATTGCAGCTCAAGGACCAAAAGAGTCTGTTTTAACACCTGACATTCTTAGTGATTTTTACAATAGTCCGGTTAAACTTATCCCTATTGGCGATGACCGCCTCTACATCCGCCCTAATTTACAAGCCCATGACTAAAGTTTTAATCATTTGTTATCTCACCTGGAATGCTCTGGTTTTTGTCTGTTACGCTTATGATAAGTGGCAGGCGAAACGAGGTGGTTGGCGCATCCCAGAAAAAGTTTTGCTTCGCCAAGCTGTCTTTTTAGGCGGTCCAGGAGCTCTTTTGGCTATTGTCATATTACGCCACAAATCTTCGCATCAAAAATCCTACTTTCGCTGGGCTGCTGTCGCAGGCCTCCTAACCTCTCTACTATTTGCCTACGCCTACACTTGTCTCTTTCCCTTGTAAATCTTCATCAATTACAATAGATAAATCCCCTATTTTGGCAGTCTTTTCGTTTCTTTTGCACAGTAAAAAAGTCTAGGATCAAATCCTAGACTTTTTAGCCTACTAAATTGCTTGTTTATCATAACCTAAGGCTCGTTGAATAGCCTTAACAATCTCAACTAGCACCAACATCAGGAAGCTACCGATAAAAACAGCTAACCACTGACTTAGACTCAGATGAGAGACATGGAAAAACTGGTTGAAACCAGGTACCACAATGGTCACCATCAAAATCACAAAGGCCAACGGAATCGCCCAATTAAAGAGCTTATTCCGCCAAACACCGACCGTAAAGATAGATTGGTAAACTGATTTCACGTTAAAGGCATGCACCAATTGGATCAAACCTAATGTGGCAAAGGCCATGGTCAAAGCATCCGCATGGACAGCCTGATAACTTTGATGTTCTGGATGAAGCAAAGCCCAACCATAAACACCCAATACAAGCAAAGTTTGTAGAATTCCTTGGTAAATGATGGCACCAAGAACACCCCCAGAAAAGAAGCTAGACTTGCGACCACGTGGTTTATGGGTCATAACACCTGGTTCAGCAGGTTCAACCCCCAAAGCAATGGCAGGTAGTGTATCTGTCACCAAATTAATCCATAAGAGATGAACCGGTTGCAGGACATCCCAACCAAATAAGGTGGCAAAGAAGATGGTAAAGACCTCAGCCATATTGGCTGACAAGAGGTATTGGATAGATTTCTGAATATTAGAGAAGACCTTCCGCCCTTCTTCTACTGCAACGATAATGGTCGCAAAGTTATCATCTGCTAAAACCATATCGGAAGCTCCCTTAGAAACTTCTGTCCCTGTAATCCCCATACCAATACCGATGTCGGCTGTCTTCAGAGAAGGCGCATCATTGACACCGTCACCCGTCATGGCAACGACCTTGCCATCATTTTGCCAAGCTTTGACAATGCGAACCTTATGTTCAGGTGAAACACGCGCATAAACAGAATATTGTTTGAAGACTTTTTGGAATTCTTCATCCGTCAGTTCATTCAGCTCTGCACCGGTAAAGACATGGTCTTCTGTATCATTTTCATCAATAATTCCCAAACGCTTAGCGATAGCTTCTGCTGTATCTTGGTGGTCACCGGTAATCATTATCGGACGAATACCCGCTTCTTTAGCAACACGAACTGCTTCAGCGGCTTCAGGTCGCTCAGGGTCAATCATACCGATCATCCCAGTAAAGATAAGGTCTTGTTCGATGTCTTCCACAGTAACCTCATCAGGAAGCTGATCGATAATCTTATAAGCACCTGCTAAAACACGTAAAGCTTCATGAGCCATTGTCGTGTTACTGCTTTGGATAAGGTCAGTGGTTGCCGCATCAATCGGCGCAATATCACCTGCTTTATCACGAGACACACAGCGTTTCAAGAGCTGATCCGGTGCTCCTTTAACGGCCACCAAAAACTGACCATTTGGCAATTGGTGAATAGTTGACATCAGCTTCCGATCGGAGTCAAATGGCAATTCAGCCACCCGTGGGTATTTGGCCAAAAATTCCGCAACGTCGTAACCTTTTGACAAGGCATACTGGATAAAGGCTGTCTCTGTTGGGTCACCAATCAATTTTCCATCTGGGTCAATCTTGGTATCATTGGCCAAAACAACAGAACGTAACAATGGTAATTCCAAGCCTAAAGCAATCGGTTCACTGGCGTCATGAATCTCGCCATCATAAAAGATTTTTTCAACCGTCATTTGGTTTTGCGTTAAAGTCCCTGTTTTATCAGAGGCGATAATTTCAGTTGATCCTAGCGTTTCAACAGCTGGTAAACTCCGCACGATGGAATTGCGTTTAGCCAGAGTTTGAGTTCCCAGAGAAAGAACGACTGTAACAATAGCCGGCAAACCTTCAGGGATAGCTGCAACAGCCAGAGCAACAGCTGTCATTAAGCCAGATAGAGGGGCCTCATGTCGCACAAAGACACCCACAACGAAGGTAATCGCTGCAATAGCCACAATCAAATAGGTCAAGGCTTTAGACAAGTTATTAAGGCTTTGCTTGAGTGGTGTATCTGTTTCATCAGCATCTGCCAACATACCTGCAATATGCCCCACTTCAGTATACATACCTGTGTTGGTGACAACCCCCAAACCACGACCATAGGTCACATTGGCATTTTGGTAGGCCATATTGAGACGATCGCCCAACCCTGCGTCTTCAGCAACAGTCACAGTTACCTCTTTATCGACTGGAACAGATTCTCCAGTCAGGGCGGCCTCTTCAATCTTTAAGGAAGCGGCTTCTAACAGACGCATATCTGCCGGCACCACATCTCCAGCCTCTAAGAGAACGATATCTCCAGGCACCAATTCCTTCGAATCAATCTCCATAATCTGCCCATCACGACGCACACGCGCCATGGGACTAGACATATCTTTTAAGGCTTCAATAGCAGCCTCGGCTTGCCCTTCTTGGTAAACACCAAAAGCCGCATTCAATATCACAACCACTAGGATAATGATAGCATCAGTCAAGCCATGGATACCTTCTGTTACCACAGACAGGGCAGCCGCCACAAGTAAAATGATGATCATCAAATCCTTAAATTGATCAATAAATTTCGCCAGCAGGCTTCGTTTTTCACCAGCCTCAAGCTCGTTAGCGCCATAGACTTGCAAGCGGTCTTGGGCCTGGACCTGACTAAGACCGTCCAGGGTGCTATCCAAGTCAGCTAAGACTCGGTCTGGTTCTTGAGCGTAAAAAGGCTCTTTACGTTGTTGTTGGGACACAATATTTCCTCCTATGCGTCTATCATAAGGCTTAAGCCTTGGTTTTCTGTCTCTCTTCAACAAAAAAGAGACCTGTTTCTATAAACAAGTCTCGCTGTTTAAGACAAGGCCGGAAATTGCTTTCGGATTGACGACCTTGCCACGGAACTCTCCGTCGGCTACTCCCTTATTTCCCATTATTTTACACAAAAAAAGTCTCTGGGTCAAGATTTCACTCTAATAATCTTTCCAGGATATGACTAAATCATAATGGGCTAACTCCTGTTGGAGATCTGCATCGAGATACAGGCTGTATGACACACTAACTTGAGAAAGCTCTTTTTCATAAACCAGAGACTGCGTCTGAATATAGATTGGCAACTGTCCCTGATTAGTCACAAACAGACTCTGCGTTACACCCTCCATAGAAAAACGCATAATCGATTTTGGAGTCGCAAAACGAGACATCACCCATTCTTTGGTTGAACCTTTCAGTACCACTTGTTCGTTTTCTTGATTACGATAACGCAAGTAGAGATTGGTACCTTTTTCCAAAATCTCTCCCTGAAACACTTCCTCAATGACGTCTAATTCCGAGTTCATCTGAACGGTATTTTTGATATGAATACTTACCATAGCCTTATTTTAGCAAGTTCTGCAGTTTCTTTCAAGAAAGGCTAGCTCCTACAGAGAAATTCTCCCCGAATTCTAGTATAATAGGAGTTATGATTGAAAAAGTCTTTCGGGATCCCGTTCATGATTATATTCACGTGGACCATCCTATGATTCACCAACTCATCAATAGTCGTGAATTTCAACGTTTGCGACGGATCAAGCAACTCGGCACTAGTTCTTTTACCTTTCACGGGGGAGAACATAGTCGCTTCTCTCACTGTCTGGGCGCCTACGAAATTGCCCGACGGGTCACCCAGCTTTTTGATCGGCATTACTCCTTGGTTTGGGATAGCAAAGAGAGCCTGTTGACCATGACAGCCGCACTTTTGCACGATATTGGCCACGGTGCTTACTCTCATACCTTCGAGGGATTATTTGATACCGACCATGAAGCCATTACGCAGGCCATCATTTTGGGGCCAGAGACTGAGATCCATCACATCTTGCTCCAACAAGGTCCTGATTTTCCAAGTAAGGTTGCTAGTGTCATCAACCACACTTACCCCAATAAACAGGTGGAGCAACTCATCTCCAGCCAAATTGATGTGGATCGCATGGACTACCTCTTACGCGACTCCTACTTCACTGGAGCCACCTATGGGGAATTTGATCTCACACGCATTCTGAGGGTCATGCGTCCTGTTTCAAATGGCATTGCCTTTGATTTTCATGGCATGCACGCTGTTGAGGACTATATTGTCAGTCGTTTTCAGATGTATATGCAGGTCTACTTCCATCCTGCCACCCGAGCCATGGAGGTTATTCTTAAGAACCTCCTAAAAAGAGCTAAATTACTTTACCAAAACGCCGATCACAAAGCTTATTTTCAATTGACCGCCCCGCGCTTGATTCCGTTTCTGGAAAATCATTTTACGCTACAAGATTATCTTAAACTAGATGATGGTGTTCTTAACACCTACTTTCAAACATGGATGGAAGCTGACGATAAGATTTTGTCTGATTTAGCATCACGCTTTATTAATCGACGCATCTTCAAATCTATCACTTTTGCCCAAGATGACATAGAGCAGTTGGAGATTTTACGTCAACTCGTTGCAGATGTTGGTTTTGATCCCGACTATTATACGGCTGTCCATTTGAATTTCGATCTTCCTTATGATATCTACAAACCAGACGTTAAAAATCCGCGCACGCAGATAGAAATCCTAGAAAGTGATGAGACCCGTGTGGAACTCTCTGAACTATCCCCTATTGTGCGTGCCCTAACGGGAACTAGCTATGGCGATAGACGCTTTTATTTTCCCAGAGAGATGCAAGAAAACGACCATCTCTTCACACAAGCCCACCAAGACTTTTTCGCCCATATTCATAATGGCACATTTAAAGGAGACCCCCATGAGTATTAAACTCGTTGCTGTTGATATCGACGGCACCCTACTAAACTCAAAAAACGAAGTGACCCCTCAAGTAGCTAAAGCAGTCAAGGAAGCACGCGATGCTGGAGTAAAATTTGTTATCGCAACTGGTCGCCCGATCGCTGGTGTTCAACATCTACTTCAAGAATTAGACCTTCGTCACCCTGATAATTATGTTATCACCTTTAATGGGGGACTGGTTCAAGACACAGCAACCGAGGAAGACATTATTCGTGAGCCCCTCTCTTATGACGATTACTTAGACATTGAATTCCTCAGTCGTAAGCTTGGCGTGCACTTACACGCTATCACAAAAGAAGGCATTTATACGGCCAATCGTAATATTGGAAAATATACTGTCCACGAAGCCACACTAGTCAGCATGCCTATCTTTTACCGTACCCCAGAAGAAATGACAGAAAAAGAAATCGTCAAAATCATGATGATTGATGAACCTGAGTTACTCGACCAAGCGATCGCCGGAATTCCTCAAGAATTCTATGACCGCTTTACCATCGTCAAATCCAAACCCTTCTACTTGGAATTCATGCCAAAAACAGTCAGCAAGGGCGCTGCTGTTCTGCATTTGGCGGAAAAACTCGGGTTTACTAGAGATGAACTGATGGCTATTGGAGATGAGGAAAACGATCGCGCTATGTTGGAGGTGGTTGGACATCCCGTTGTGATGGCAAATGGTGTCCCAGAAGTCAAAAAGATCGCCAAACATATTACCAAATCCAATGATGAGGATGGCGTTGCATATGCGCTTAGAAAGTGGGTGTTAGACTAATGTTTACCTATAAAGTTGGAATTTCAGCTCAAGAACACGATGACTTTGTCAAAGCTAGCCGTCAAACCAATCTCTTGCAAAGTGCCAAATGGGCACAAATTAAGGACAATTGGGGTAGCCAACGCCTTGGCTTTTACAAGGACAACCAATTAGTAGCTTCAGCTCTCGTTCTCATCCGCCATTTGCCACTAGGCATGGCTATGCTTTATGTTCCTCGTGGGCCTGTTATGGATTACCAGGATCAAGAATTGGTTACCTTTGTCCTAAATAGCCTCAAGGCCTATGCAAAGACACAAAAGGCACTCTTTATCAAATTTGACCCAGCTCTCTTGCTCAAGCAATACCATATCGGTGAGTCCACTGACGAAAACCCTGAAGTGCTACAGGCTATTCAACATCTGGAAAATGCTGGTGCCAAATGGGAAGGTCGCACAACCGAAATTTCCGAAACCATTCAACCACGCTTCCAAGCCAATGTCTACACGTCTGACGATATTCTTAAGACATTTCCCAAACATACCAAACGTCTTCTTAAGGATGCTACGAACCGCGGTGTTCAAGTTTATCGTGCCAGCACCGACCAAGTCAGTGACTTTGCCGATGTGGTTGCTTTAACAGAAGATCGCAAAGGGGTGGCCCTCCGCAACCATGATTATTTCACTAAAATGATGAACGTGTACGGAGATGATGCTTACCTGCATTTGGCTAAAGTTAACCTTCCCAAACGCTTACAAGAATACAAAGAGCAACTGGCACAAATCGAAAAAGATTTGTCAGAAACTGAAGAACACCAGAAAAAACGTCTGACCAAATTAACTCAACAAAAGAATTCAGTTACAAAATATATTACTGAATTTGAAGAGTTTGTCAGTCAGTATCCTGACGAGCTAGTGATTGCTGGTATCCTTTCTATTGGCTACGGCAATGTCATGGAGATGCTCTATGCTGGTATGAACGACGCCTTTAAGAAATTTTATCCACAATACGCCCTTTACCCGAAAGTCTTTGAAGATGCCTATGCAGATGGCATCATTTGGGCAAATATGGGTGGTGTTGAAGGTACACTTGATGACGGCCTGACGAAGTTCAAATCTAACTTTAACCCTATGATTGAAGAATATATTGGAGAATTCACTTTGTCAGCTAGTCCACTAGCGCCTCTGGCACTTTGGGCCTACAACCGTCGTAAATCTTCATAAACTAAAAAGAGTGGGAATCGACTTCCTACTCTTTTCTTCTGGTCAAATAAAAAGACTCAGAATAATCTGAGTCTCTTTTTTAATAATCTCTTATTTAACGAAGTCTAAGAGGGCCAAGAAGCTGTCGGCTTCCAATGAAGCACCACCAACCAAGGCTCCATCAACGTCAGGACAAGCCATGTATTCCGCAACATTTTCAGGCTTCACAGAACCACCGTATTGAACACGAACTTTGTCAGCTACAGCTTGACCGAAGTCTGCTGCAACCACGTCACGAACGACTTTACACATTTTTTGAGCGTCGTCTTGAGAAGCTGATTTACCAGTTCCGATAGCCCAGATTGGTTCATAGGCAATGACAGATGCTGCCACTTGTTCGTCAGTCAAACCAGCCAAAGCTGCTGACACTTGTGCGCCAACAAATTCAGCGGCTTTACCAGCTTCATAAGTTTCCAAAGACTCACCACAACAGATGATTGGCAAAAGACCGTTAGCAAAGATAGCTTTCGCTTTTTTGTTGATGTCTTCATCGGTTTCATGGAAATAGTCACGGCGTTCTGAGTGACCAATGACCACGTAGTCTGTACCAATTTCTTTCAAAACTTGTGGGCTTGTTTCACCAGTGAAAGCACCGGCATTTTCAAAGTAAGTGTTTTGCGCAGCAACTTTAAGGTTTGAACCTTTAGCTGCAGCAAGGACAGCAGTCAAATCAACCGCTGGTGCTGCAATACCAGCTTCGACCAAGTCAGCTGAAGGCAATTTTGATGCAACAGCTTCCACAAAAGCTTTAGCTTCTTCTGGATTTTTGTTCATTTTCCAGTTACCGGCGATAAATGGTTTACGTGACATTTCACATACCTCTTTTTTATTTATTTTCACCTTATATTTTACCATTTTTTCAGTGTAAAATAAAGTGACTTAGTGATAATTGTCCACTTCTTCACTGTCTCGTTTGGAAAAAGCCTTCCTGAAATGATTTCTGATAAAAAATCTGACCCTCAGAAGGAAAAAAGAGTCTAGGGCATTAGCCCTAGACTCTTTGTCTGACTTATTATGTGTTGGGAACTAAATCGAATTAAGCTTCGATTTCAGATACGATACCTGAACCAACAGTACGTCCACCTTCACGGATAGAGAAAGTTGTACCTTGTTCTACGGCGATTGGGTGAATCAACTCAACGTCGATTGTTACGTTATCACCAGGCATAACCATTTCAGTACCTGCAGGCAACTCGATTGAACCAGTTACGTCAGTTGTACGGAAGTAGAATTGTGGACGGTAGTTGTTGAAGAATGGTGTGTGACGTCCACCTTCGTCTTTTGTAAGGATATAAACTTCACCTTTGAATTTAGTGTGAGGTTTGATTGAACCTGGTTTAGCCAATACTTGACCACGTTCAATTTCGTCACGTTGGATACCACGGAGAAGGACACCAACGTTATCCCCTGCAATACCTTCGTCCAATTGTTTACGGAACATTTCAACACCGGTAACAACTGCAGATTGGATTTCTTCTTTGATACCAACGATTTCAACTTCGTCGTTGACTTTAACAGTACCACGGTCGATACGT
>CAVHFY010000013.1:0-12027 GCA_963635745.1 Lachnospiraceae bacterium | reverse complement strand
CCGAACAAATTTTCGAAAACCCACAAGAAGCCCGCACCAAGGAATTCCTGCAACGGTTCTTGAAATAAGAAACTTAAGGCACAAACACCTGCAGTTCAGTTATACTGCCCCAAAAAGTTAAACGCTAATTTATCTGAAGGATTTAGTTCTGTATTGCACGGAACTGAGTCCTTTTCATTTTGCCTTGATTCGCTTGTTGTTGTAAGAGCAATGTAGTCTATAATGGCTTGACCTAATTGATCAAGTAACTCAAACACCTTCCCCTATTTCCCATCTGTAACAACTTTCTCCAACGCAGCTTTCACTTGTTCTAAGTTCGGTGAGATAGAAAGATTATCAGCAATAATTTCACTGTTAAAACCATCTAAAGCTGTTGATAAATAGTGCTTTTGACTACTTAAACATAAACACCCGATTAAGCAGACCCCCTTAGTCCATAACCAACTGCCCTAGGTGTTTGTCCATGGGATGTGTCCAGGACCATGAGATTTTAAAAAAAGTGGTCTTATAACCACTCCTTTAACTTATCTTCTAACTTCCAAAACAGTCAACCAAGAGCCGGTTCACTAGACCAAGAACAGTTACTGTTGAACTCACCTTCGCACCCAAGGCATTTATGGCTGCTCCCTTATTATGAGATAGTTGTCCCTGGAACACCTCAAAACGTGTCTTGATTGCTGCAATCACCGTTGCTACTGATTGTTGTGAGCTAACGATTCCATCCAGGTTATCCGCACCATAGAAGGCCGCTTCCATTCCTTTTCTGAATGGCTCTTTAAAGCCGTCTAACTGCGAGGAAACGGTATTAATTGTTGTTGTAGCCATCGTCAACTTCGTATCAATACTCTCAAAACTGCCTTGGACGGTCTTGATAGTATCACTGATTGAGATGAGTGAAGATATTGCCCCTAGGTGATAGTCATCTTTTTTCCCATCCAGCACATCCGCCTTATAGGTATACCAAATATCCCATCCGTACTGACTAATTAAGGATGGAAAGGTTTCTTTTGAATCTGTCAAAGCCGTATTTGTTGTTTCAAGCAACGGCTTCGCTGTATTCAACCAACTACTAAATGAATTCGACATTTCATTTGACAGAGATTCTGCTTTCTTGTCCACCTGATCATCGTAGGCCGCCATAACTGCCTTATCATCGAAAATTTCACTGTCCTCTAGGAAAGTATCGTAATCCGAGGACACATTCACCTGTACATCTGGAATTTGAGAAAAGTCAAAGGCTTCAATACCCGAAGCAAGATTGGCATCCGTTGATTTCATAGTCTCCTTAATGGTATTGACAACAGAGATAAGGTATTCGATACACTGATAGACCGTATACAGATTTTGCGCCACAACTGGCAAAATTTCATTGAGAGCATCCGGAATACCATCTTCCTTGGCGCTTCGATTATCTATACCTTGAGTCGTTTTTTCGATGGTTTCCTCAAATGAGTTAATCAATGATTCACCTGAAAGCCCGATACTCGTTTTTGCACCAATTACAACCATATTACTACTAGAATTGTTAGAACTGTCATACTCATCTATGGCTTCCAAGGACGTTTTTAAGTTCGTTGCACCGGTGACAACTGTTGATAACTTCCCACTGGTCTCACCATACGCATAGGCACGTCCTTTTTTACCTACCGTGAAATCCTTAGTAGCGTAATCCATCAGGTCAAAAGGTGCTGTAAAATTTTTGATTTTATAGTTCTTAATCGTATCCAGATGACCAGAGATTTCACCCAAGGAATCATACACGCCATCAATCTCAAAAACGGCTTGAACCAAACTGATAGTTTTTAGATGTTCTACAATAACAGTCTTAAGATTATCTCGACGTCCTGACAAAGTTTCCATCACCCCTTCATTTGCGGTAATCGCTTGTGAGGTTAGAGTGACCATATCTCCCATTTGCGCCAAAACAACTCCAAGGTTTGCGGCCAAGGCTCCCAGATGCTCTGGTGATATCTGTATAGTTAAACCACCATCAGATGACTGTGCGCCAGGTGGCAAGAGCGAATCTGAACGAGTGTAATCAGACGTCACCATAAAATCAAGTTGACCATCCTTATCCAGGTCAACCCCAAAAAGTTCCTGGGCTACTATTGCCTGAGCAGTTGCCATAGCCTCCTGATTTTTCCTAAAATCAGTCATATTATGGGGAATATCTAAATCTATGGCAACGACATTCCCGACATACTGTCCTTGGACATTGATGCCATAACCAGCACTTAAGTAATTTTTTCCAAAATCGATCAACCCATTAAAACTACCTGTACCTTTTTCTTTACCATGATAATTAATCTGCGAACTATCCTGTTGCCATACAGCATTGGTCAGCAAATCCTTTGTCGTAGAAAAAGTTACCGCATAACCGGAATAATTTTCCGTAAGCGCTTGTACTCTCTCACGCTCGTAGTTTCTCAAAATGCCTGTAGAGTATAAAAATCCAACTCCTTGACTTAGTCCCATAAAGGGTAATTTTAGTAACTGTCCTCCGGCAATCATAATAGGATTGGCAGTAAGAAGTCCGAGTGCTGTTGGACCGGCAGAACTTACTTCAGAAGCAAGAAATAGCTCTGCTTGCAGACCGTGGGCATCTGAGGCTGTCTGAGGAGCACCTTGATAGCCAAATTTGTATGGTACTTGACGCTCAATAGCAACTCGAGATGCCATAAAATCCCCGTAGGAGTGACCAGTCGTCACGGTAACGTTTTTCCCCATAGCGACAGTCTCGTCATAAAATTGAGTTGCCTTATCACCTAATTTTTTCAGTTCTACAGAATTATTAGTACCAATATTGACATCTGATCTTGCATCTTTGATTCCGTCAGCCCCTACATTCGTCCCCGCATAGGCAATGTAAGTCTCACCAGTCTGACTATCTTCGACAGCAATGGCTGCGATACCAGTATCTGAGTCATAGGAAGAATTAACGATGGAGAGGTTGTTTCCAAGTTTAGCACTCACTGCATCAAAACCCGCTGAGTATGCATCCTCAGTGTTTTTCCCCTCTTTGATAGCATTCGTATACTCATCTTCAAAATCATAGACATAATCTGCAACTTTTGAAGAAGCATCTACCCTCATTTGTAGGGAATTTTGTGCATTCCCATACGTATCACTTGTTTTTACATTGTACTTCACTACCACTCTTATTCTCCTTTAAAGGTCACTGAAAGATTAAAGTAATAGTCCTCGCTATCGGTGAGTATGCTGATTCTAAATTCATAGTCGTTTTTATCTCTTTGAACCAATCGAATCGATAGTTGTTCTGCTTTACTGATGTCAAAATACTTTTTTAAAGACGTTAAAATTTCTGAATCACTCGTCAACCGATAACTAACTGTTTTCATCGAAGTTTCTGGGTGGTTTAACCGATAATTATATATCTCAAGTTTTTCGAAAGCACTTGTCTTGTAGACAGGGACCGCTAATTCAGCGATGTGTTTTTCTGAAAGGCCTTCATCAGACACAATGTTACCATCTCTCAATTCAACTGTTTGAGAAGTCTCACTCCCCAATCTTGTTTTATGTTGATAGTCCCCCGTCAATCCAAATTCCTGATTTCTTTTGAGATTTATAACATAACTATCTCTGTTCTTCCTTGTTGTATCTCCCCTATCACTAACGTAGACTGTATAAACATAACTCTCCACATCCGAGAAATCCTTCTTCTCAGCCGCCAAAAAGTCAAAAAAACGATTGAAATTTTGCTCAGCTTGGTATTCTTCCTTAGTCCGGTTGTCGGGTATGTTTTTGTCTTTTCCGCAAGCTGTAACTAGTGTCATAATAGTTGCTCCTCCTAAAAGTGTTAACGTAATGCGTTTTAGTGTTTGGCGAAAAGGCTTTTTCATTACTCTTCCTCCTCTTGATTGTCTTTGGTAATCTTCAGGCGGACTTCTTTTCTACGGTCATGCAGGTAGATAATGTCCTTATCTGGATAGGGTTCATTTCCTTGGTAAGTCTTAGGTAGTATTGCCTGGTCCATAATCCGCATGGCAAATACCATGTATTGAGCTTGACTGCGCAAGGCCTTCGGAACAGCCGAAACATTGGACAAAATATAATTCGATGCCCCACCGAAGATAAGGTAGACTCCAGCTTTATGGGCACTATCGATTAGAAACTCAACTTGCTCAACTTCCAACTTCGTCTCCTTAGCAAAGTCTTCTATGGCAGGGATTAGCACAAACCACGGGGTATTTTCATTTTGTCCCATTCTTGTATAGATATCTGCGATAAGACCTTCAAAAATCTCGACAAAGTCTTTAGGCTCGTTATAGTAGTCGCTCACCAAAGTCTTGTCATCAAGACTATCTCCACTCGTGTCAAAGACTGTCAGGCGAACATCTTCAAGCAAGCCAATGGCGCGAATGAGATGGGCTGTCATGGCCTCCAGATTATCCCTATTGTCAGAGGTGTAGACCAGATGTCTAAGCTTGCCTAACGGCAAGCTTACTGGCTCCAGGTCTGTCAGGGTCAAACCGATAGGCAGGGCTGGTTGGGCCAAAGCCATCTCTGAAGCCTGGGCAAAGGCATCCAGAGAGAGACGGCGTGGCACAATCGGGATAGCCTTAGGCCGGTCTCCTTGCCAGCTAGCATCCATCTCCGTGATTTCAGCTTGGAGAGCCTTGAGACGCGTCACGTCATCCTGTCCAGGATGGGAAAGAAAGGCTTGGAAGACTTCCACGTCATCTATTCGAATAAGGCCACGACCTGGCAAATCATCTGGCGTATAAGACGAGCGCCCGATTAGGTTTCGTGCTTCACCTTCTTCAGTCAGCTTAAGCACCAGACGGCGTTTCATATTTGTGATGAGTGCCTGTTTGATAGAAGCCTGGCGATTTCCTGTTACTATCATGGAAATCCCCAAGCTAAAGCCATCCCGACTCAAGGTTTGATAGAAAGAATCAATCTCTGTCCGCAAGGCTGCACTTTGGATTTCCTTATGCCCTTCATAGTTATCAATAACAACCACGATTTGTGGAATCTCGTCCCCAGAAACAGCTTCGTACATGTCTTTGTTATTCACATCATAACGGTTAAACAAACGCTTCCGACGGCTCATCTCTTTTTTCAGCCTAGGAATAAACTTGGTTAATTTTTCCTCGTCATCCACACTGAAAAAGTCTGCCACGTGAGGCAGCTGACGAAGCGAGAAGAGTGCACTTGCCCCAAAGTCAAAAATATAGAAGTTTAAAGTCTCTGGGCTGAACTGCCGTGCAAGGTCCATCACAATGGTCTGTATTAGGCTACTTTTCCCCATGCCAGGTCCACCAAAGATTGCCAGGTTCCCATCCTTAGTAATATCGTATTTTCCAACTTCCTGGCGCTGTTTGGAGGGGATATCGACCATACCAACTAAAGCTATTATATGTGAAGCTTTTTTCTTCCACAAGTCTTTAAAGGATTCTTTACGATAATCAGTAACAGAAATTTCTTCCCCCAAGGGCTCCAACCACGGCCGTGCGACTGCCTGGATCTGATCGTCAGTGACGATGGTCTTGATTTCCTGGACGATGGCGTCGAGTTCGCTTGGGATTTCGCTGATGGTGGTGGCCTGGTCCAGGCCAGACAGGTCCCGGGTCAGGGGTTGGAGTTGGCCTAGGTCATTGACCGCATAGATGGTCTCGTCCAGAATGTCTTGCTGGTCCTTGTCGGGCTGGTAGTCGGCGCCGGAGTAGGCCGACTGAAAGAGCTCGTAGACCTCGTTGTTGCCGACCTGGAGGTAGGCACGACCGGTCTGGGTGATTTCAGCCGCATCTGGCGTGTGAAGGACGTCTGAGGAGTCCTGACGGTCGGCTACCTTGAGGGCAATGCGGAAGGTCGAGTTGGACCAGATCTGGTCGCTGACCACTCCGGCAGGCTTTTGGGTGGCCAGGATGAGATGAACACCCAGCGAGCGCCCGATGCGAGCCGTTGACACCAGCTCAGTCATGAAGTCAGGCTGGTTGACCTTGAGCTCCGCAAACTCATCTGAGATGATAAAGAGATGCGGCAGGGGTTCAGACACTTGCCCTTCTTTGAACTGCTTCTGGTATTGGTTGATGTGGTTGACCCCTTGTTCCGCAAAGAGGGCTTGGCGGCGGGCCAGTTCTGCCCGGATAGAGGCCAGGGCCCGCAGGGAGGCATTGCCATCTAGGTTGGTGATGGTGCCAAGGAGGTGAGGCAGGTCCTTAAAGAGATTAGCCATACCCCCACCCTTATAGTCGATGAGGAGAAAGGCCACGTCGTGGGGATGGAAATTGACAGCCAGGCTAAGGATGTAGGACTGGATGAGCTCGGACTTTCCAGACCCGGTGGTTCCGGCGATGAGGCCGTGAGGGCCATGAGCCTTCTCATGCAGGTCTAGGTGAACAACATCGTCCTTACCCCGCAGACCCAGAGGGACGGCCAGGCTCTGATAAGGCGCATGGCTAGCCCAACGACTGCGGATGGAAAGGTCATTGACCTCTTGCTCGGCAATGTAGGAGGAGTAAGCCTTGCCTAGGTCAACACTGATATCGACATCACATTCCCTTTATCCTTAACATGGCTGATACCATCCGCTGTCTTGCCAACCGCAGCGACACCAAATTCCCCAAAAGTATAAAATCTTGCCTTGTGTTTTCGAAAATCATAAGGACTTGGTGACTCAATCTTATCAAAGGTATCAAATTCTTCCCAGTTTATCTTTGTAAGAGCCACTCTAGTTACTCCCTAATTCACTACCTAACCATGATAAATACATAGGGTTCATTTTCTTTAGTAACTTTCTTTCAATTTGAGATTGTTCTTCCTTTTCTTTTTTTACAATTTGGCTAACTTTATCAAAATCGTTATTTTTAATGAGCTCATTAATTTTCTCTACAGACTTATCATCAATCCGTTGTGACGAAATAACATTAACTATAATCTTTGAAATTTGATAGCCTACTTCATCATCGGTTAAATCACAAATTTCAGATGTAATTCGACCTCTTTCTGTAAAAATTATGTTATAACTGCCGTTTCCATCTTCGATTATATTGATTCCTTCAGGAAAATACTGTGGCTGAGTTGAAAAATATATCCCAAATTCCTCTAGCTTAAAATCGCCAATTTTGGAAATTTCAAGTTCAATCCTATTTTTTAATTTCGTTAACATAAAATTCCTCCTATTTTATTTTAAGTACATAGTTACCTTTTTCCAACTCATCAATAGTTAAATCGGTATAATATTGAATCCCCATACCAGGTTCATTAAACCAAGGTGCAATCAATCCTTCTTTTGTTGTTATTTCTTTTAGAACTATATAGTCTGAATTCGGCTGTAATTTCATAAAAGGAGGCAAAGCCTTTTCACCAAATGTAGCCCCTTCAGGAGAAAAATATCTCCCAGTCGGATTAGAACCAATCCTATTTATTTTGGTTCCCGGCATTAGAGTTGATTCTTTATACTCTCCATTCAAGAATCCATCTTTATGAACGCTCCCGTCGATTCTACCCGAAGCACTTTCAGGAGTACCAGGATAAATCGTATCGCCAGTTAATTGATTAAAGTAATCAGTATTATCATAAATTTTTTTGTTTTCAAGAAAAAATTCAGGCTCAGGTGGAAATCTCCAATCCTGTAATTTCACTCTATCCTGCGGCTCAATTCCTGATTTTACATATTGATTCCACTTTTCATACCTTTTTTCATCTACATTCCAGTTCTCAATTAACGATTTCTCTTTCGCCAAATACTGGTCAAAATTACTGGCTTCTCTCGCCTGTCGACTGGCTTCGATATTCTTGAGAATCTGCTCCCGGTCATAAGATTTCTCTGTTTGCTTAGGCTGAGCCACCGCAATCTCATCCGCCTGCGTCCGTGTCTCTACTGGACCCTTAGCCTTAGGCACATCCACATCCGCAACCTTGACGCCAGCGACGGCTCTTGTCGTGTCTGCGGTCACCTTGCCCTTAGTGGTCAGGTCTACATCGGAAATCTTTTGACTGAGTGACGCACCCCCTTCACTAAGCTTGATTTGCTTCAGTGTTTCGGTACCGGTCTGTTGTCTTGAAAAATCCACGTCGGTGTTGGTCGTCGAAAGTTTACTTTGACCAACGGAAGCGATTTTCCCAGAGACCAGACCAGCGATAGCCATAGTTGGATCCTCGCCCTTGACAAGGCCGTAGCCTACCTCTGATACCCCTAAGGCATCATTGGCATAGTAGTTTTTGGTCGACTGAATAGGGGATTTTTTGTCATCCAGAAGCTCGGCCACTAATCTTTGTAGGAGACACCTCAGATCTCTCTTAATTCACTATCGAATCGCGCTGAATATATAGGATTCATCGGCTTCTTTTATTTTACCATAAGAGACAAGAGCTAAAAAAGGGGACAAGAAAACCACCTGAAAAACATTTAGGTGGTTAAACGAAAACACAATTTTTTCATCCCGACTAAGATACAATTGATTTACTATAAAATTTCAACTCATGCTATTTTGTGGTATCGTCCCAAAGTGGAGAGTAGTACAAATAAATTCCGTATTTTTGAATATCTCTACGTCCCTCACGGACAATAAAATCTAAGACATCAAAAAATTTATGTTCTGCGTCTTTAAAATTCGAAAATTCAAAAGTCTTTCCACTTACACTGGCTCTTTCATCTCGGCTATTAACCATAAATAACCCATTTTTATGAAATATATGTACCGCAAATGGCGTCCTGTCTTTTTCATCAAATAAGATATACCTTAACGATGTATAATTTTTTTCTTTTATTTTTTTTTCTATCTCTAATTTAAATTTTTCAGTATTATTATTCATTTCATTACCTCTCTTAATAAACCTAAATCTTCATAATATTTTAAAGGCTGACCAAGCTTTATTTGAGCACCACCACCTTGTCCGAAAACTTTATCAACTCCTCCTTTGCGAATATTAAATAAGTCCGATAAAGTAAATCCCCTTTTGTCCATTGCATCAAGAAGGCCATCCTTTACTTCTTTAGGTGCATTTTCAAAGGAATTAATAATATTTTCCTCAGTTAAATCCACCACTACCTCATATTGGTGGTAAGCTTGGAATCCTTCAGCATAAGGTAACCCTCGAGTATTATATTGTAAAATCCTCCCATTTTCTACAGGACTGGTAAAGGCACCATAAAAGTTACCGTATCTGTCTATTACTTGTCCAGCTTTTAAATTAGCCGGCTCTGTAATCGGTTTACCAGCACTATCCAAAACAAAGCCATCTTCATCCGGCCACTTGATATGGCCTTTGTCATCTAAATAGCCCCGGGAACGTACCGGTATTTGTTCTCCTTCATAAGTGGTATCGACTGATAGATAGGCAGATTTTCCATTTGGCATGGCAATACGTTCCGCAAAATATTTCCCTTGAGCAGCGTATTCCTTGCGAAGGTAATTATCAAAATTACTGGCTTCTCTCGCCTGTCGGCTGGCTTCGATATTCTTGAGAATCTGCTCCCGGTCATAAGATTTCTCTGTTTGCTTAGGCTGAGCCACCGCAATCTCATCCGCCTGCGTCCGTGTCTCTACTGGACCCTTAGCCTTAGGCACATCCACATCCGCAACCTTGACACCAGAGACGGCTCCTGTCGTGCCTGCGGTCACCTTGCCCTTAGTGGTCACATCCACGTCGGTGTTGGTCGTCGAAAGTTTACTTTGACCAACGGAAGCGATTTTCCCAGAGACCAGACCAGCGATAGCCATAGTTGGATCCTCGCCCTTGACAAGGCTGTAGCCTACCTCTGATACCCCTAAGGCATCATTGGCATAGTCCAGACCACGAGAGACGGTTTCTAGTGTTTTGACCTTACTGCTGGCAGCTTGAAAACCCTCGGCGGTCTCAGCTATGCCCGACAGGGCACCCTTAGCGCCAGACAACTTGGAGCTGACCCCTACAGTTGCGATAGAGAGTGCCGCGTTTGCGACGGCAAAGTTCCGCTGGCTCTCAGACATCTGCGTCCCCGAGATGAGACTAGAACCTGTCGTCGCCGCAGACACTCCCTCTGCCACAGTATAAGTGGTCCCAACGACAGTGGCTGTCTTGAGTGCTAGACCTGCTACCAGAGGAACAGTTGTTCCTCCTGAGAAAATAATCAGAGCTGTCCCTGCAACGACCGTGACAACCATCAACCCGATGCTTAGGTATTGTTCTACCTTACCCAGTAACTCTTTATTATCCTCCTGAAACTGGGTGTATTTGAGTCCCTCATAGGACATCTGACGCGGCTTGATATAGGTGTCTATTAACTCCTGATCAGACATGTTACGTAAGTTCTGGACTTGGGCCGCCTGGTCTTCACTCATGTTAGCGATGCGGGTCTTGAGACCACTCAGTGCCTTGGCATAGTAGTTTTTGGTCGACTGAATAGGGGAATTTTTGTCATCCAGAAGCTCGCCCAAGGTGTAGTGTTCTTGGGTAGTATAACTGTACTCTTGGGTGTAACCTCCATTAGAAGTAGACCCCTTATGCGTCTTGGTATAGGTTTATTTTAACGGCGATACGTAGTCATCTGGGAGTTTTCCTCGCCAATCAATCCATTTTTGTTCAGCAATTGGAATTAGATCTTCTAATTCCTTTCTTGTAAAAAGCATCTGATTTTTAGGGTTTGAAATTAAGGTTATCGGCCTCTCTCTTACCCGTTCTCTAGATATTTTATCTTTATCATCGTCCGTTGGAGGCCAAACATCATACTTTACTCGATAATGTATATCTAATAGAGTACGTTCGCCGGTTCTTAGTAAACGAAATAGTTCTGACGATAAATCATAAACCACCCGTTGCTCAGCTATACCTCCTTCAGTAGCGACAAAATAATATCGTCCTTTATGTCTCCATATTTGTTGTCCATAGCCTTTTACTTCTTCGAAACGGCTAACATCTTCCCATTTTAATTTACTACGCTCCATGTATAATCTCCTTCCTTGGTACTTATACCTTCCATAACACCTTCTGGCATATCCCCAGGATAAGTCCTTCCTCCTGGTCTCCACCAGCCATTCGCTCCACCTTCATTTCCACTAGGTATAGATATTCCTTTTTGGTCGATTACTTCTGGAGTTACGTCTAATCGGTAAAGTGGTTCATCTCCTAAATATCCCTCATCAAATCCAAGAAGTTTTTCATAGAGTCGATTGTTACCTTTTGCAACCTTCTCAATTATATCGGCGTGATCTTTAGAAAGCCAAAAACTTACGCCATCATTACCTCCGACTATACCATCTTGATAATCTACACTCGGCTTAAATTTTTGAAACTTCGCAGCACCATGTTTAAATTGGTCTCTATGGGCCTGTACATACTCTGATGTAAGATAGTCTTCCACCTCAGGACGAAAAATCTGATTTTTTCTATCTGGCGTAATATCAATTACTTCCTGTCGAGAGTATGTATCAGGTATATACTCTATAGTAGGGGCCCCTTGAGAAATTCCTAAAATAAGCTCTCTATCTGACGGAGTCAATGTATTAAGCGTTTTGTAGAATTCTTCCTTTGCAATGTATTGTTCAAAATTACTGGCTTCTCTCGCCTGTCGACTGGCTTCGATATTCTTGAGAATCTGCTCCCGGTCATAAGATTTCTCTGTTTGCTTAGGCTGAGCCACCGCAATCTCATCCGCCTGCGTCCGTGTCTCTACTGGACCCTTAGCCTTAGGCACATCCACATCCGCAACCTTGACGCCAGCGACGGCTCTTGTCGTGTCTGCGGTCACCTTGCCCTTAGTGGTCAGGTCTACATCGGAAATCTTTTGACTGAGTGATGCACCCCCTTCACTAAGCTTGGTTTGCTTCAGTGTTTCGGTACCGGTCTGTTGTCTTGAAAAATCCACATCGGTGTTGGCCTTCGACAATTTACTTTGACCAACGGAAGCGATTTTTCCAGAGATTAGACCAGCGATAGCCATAGTTGGATCCTCGCCCTTGACAAGGCTATAGCCTACTTCTGATACCCCTAAGGCATCATTGGCATAGTCCAGACCACGAGAGACAGTTTCTAGTGTTTTGACCTTACTGCTGGCAGCTTGAAAACCCTCGGCGGTCTCAG
>CAVHFY010000012.1:0-10634 GCA_963635745.1 Lachnospiraceae bacterium | reverse complement strand
CATCTGCTAGATCGATCATGTTACTAACGCCACCTTTGGCAGCATTTTTGATACCTTGGTCTTTAACAGAATTATAGGCTCCTCTGAGACCGCCACCAGTTACCGCAAGGCTATTACCGATGAGTTTACTTCCTGTTGCAACAGCTCCTGGAACTTTACTAGCCACATTGGCACCAACTTGAGCAGCACCAACGGCTCCTGTTGCTAAAGCACCAGCGCCTTGTGCAAAGGCATTACCTGCCATCATGGCTCCAATGAGTTGTTGAGCTATTTCATTATGACCTGTAGAAACGCCAAGCCAACGCTCAACCATGGCAACTCCTTGCATAGCTGCTAGGAAGACACCGAGGTACACAAGCATAGAAGCTAAACATTGTTCCCACATGTTCAATCCATCAAAGAACCCACCAGAAAGTTTTGTGACCGCTGAAACAGATAAGGTTGGTAAATCTCGACAAATTTCAAGGGTAACTCGCATGATAATAACTTCAAAGACAATCCCTGCTAAAGCTCCTCCGATAGTACGTAATAATTCTTTATACTTCTTAGAACTTGAGGAAACGTAACCCACAATTGGCGAAATTAAGGCTTCTACAAGTATATCGAAAATAGATTTAACAAGCTTTAATGACATGCTAAACAACAGAACAATTAAAATAATATACTGTAAAAACATACCAATCCAATTGACTTTATAACGAAGGTAAACGGATTCAAAAGCATTTAAACCATCGACAATTTTATGAGTCGTAATTGTTGCTACACCGTCTTGAGATGAATTTAATTTATGCAAAAATAAACCTTTAACACCTGGATATAAGTCTTCTAAATCATTAAGCTGTTCAGTATTTGATGCACCAAAATTAGCCGAAAAATCAATCTTAGTCGCAAAATCAGCAGTATCACGTTTATCTGTGGAATCCGTAATATTGTTAACTGCTGTAGAGCCCGTTTGAACTGGTTTAATATAGCCATAATCATCTAATGGAAACAGCGATTGATCAAAATCATTTTCTAGCAAAACTTTTAAGTCCACCACATTATTTTTCATAGGTTGAATGGCTAGAGAGGAATAGGTACTACTATCATCTGAGGAACTTGTTTGAATTGCCATGGCATCCTCCGCAATTGCCGTTGAAATGGTCGTTAAGGTTAATGGTAAAACAGATGTTACAAATGTTACCAATAAAAAGTTGGTAATCACACTTTTATATTTAATCGGCTTCGTGAAGACACCCGTAATAGCAGAAACCACTAAGATAAGTGTGAATAAAACCGTCCCTAACACTTGAAACCAATAAAAGAAGTTTCCAATAACCGTATTCGTATCACCTAAATAGCCAAACAACCCAAATAACTTAAACGTATTATTAAAAACATGTTCTAATGTTACCGTAATCTGGTAAAGAGCCTTTGCAATTCCTCCTGGGATAGCCATCAGATAAGTTAAAAATGCTGGTGTTGGTTCCAAGTAATTTCCCCAATAAGCATAAAACTCTGCAAATTTTGGAGAGTCGTTAGCATTAATATTCCCAGTTGCCCATGAACCACCAGTATCAATTTCATTAACTAAATCTGAGAATGTTTGATATCTCAATAAAAACACCTACTTTCTTTTTAGATGTTTTCATCGTAAGGGATAATCAAAAATCGTGCTCTATAGGGACAACTCAATTCCAAAAAGAAAAGCCCCTTACTGGGGCTTAATAAAAATATTGTTATACAGACTCACCTGAAAACTCATAATAGCCATAATCGCGAGAATCTCTACGTAATTCATAGATTTTAATTGTTTTACCACCATCAGATAATGCAATTTGATAAAAAGCGGTAGCATCATCTACAGTTGGATTTTTCACCTTTTTACTAACAGCAATAGTAAAATTATCTGTATTTGATAGTTCACTATCAAGCTCTTTTAGAACTGACTTAATCTCAGAAGTTTTATCCTCATCCGAAACTACACTAAAGTAAATTTCATAGTTATTGCTGTTTGTGATTGTATTCTCTTTTTTATCAAATGTTAGTGTATCACTACCTTCAATAAAAGGTCGCTCATAACCTGGATCTTCAGAATAACCAATATAACTATCTTTCAATTCATTTTTAATAATATTTTCAGTTGATTTTTGACCACATGCAGCCAATGTTACAACAGCTAAACCAAGAGCTAATACTCCCAATAATCTCTTTAGTTTCATAATATTTCCCCTTTGCTTCTTTGACCTCATTATATCAAATAGTGAGGGGCAAAAGCAAGTAATTATATATTTTGTTATATAACTTTTTAGACACTAATATAATTAACTATCCCACCTACTCTTAACCGTCACATCTCCCCAGTCATCTGGAGAATATCGGCTATTATAAACAGAACACCAATCTTTAAGAAGGACGTTTTTAACCACATTATCACCAAAAGTAATGCACTCATCAATGCTACTGCCATATTCTTCAAGAAATGTTTGTACATATTCTTTATTGTTATTAGGAGTGGCGTCATCCAACACCCATAATTCTCTATAAAGTATCCTACTCTTTACGTCATATTCATAATTAATATTTAATGTTCGAGAACTTCCATTTCCTACATCATATTTAACTTCGAAAGCAAAACAACCTTCACTGTAACCAAATGTATAACCTAAACTAATCACAGAATCTGGCAGATGTTCATCATCATATCGCACATGTGTCAACGGATCACCATTTGGTCTTGCACCAGCAGGATTAGAAACCCCTTTAATCGTTTCTAAAGTTGATATCCTTAACGAAAATTCTTGATTATAATAAATTTCATCAAAAATATTATGAATAATATAATGGCGGATGGCAAAATAACCTAGGCAAAGTAGCACTAATGCCATGGAAAAGATAAACCACTTTTTAAGTCTTTTCATTTTTTAATCCTCATAAAGAGTGTTTGACCATTATAACCACCTTTTTAGTTATCATTCAAAACATCATCGTAAGTAATGGTTAGATCGCCTAAGTTATCCAAAGAGTAGCGATGACTGCCTTTCTTAAACCAAAGTCCTAAAATATCATCTTCTAAAACGGTCTGACTTGTGGTTTGAAGCCAATCTAAATCCTTACCGTAACTTGCAAGCTGCATAATAATTTCATCTGGATTATCCACAATATCTTCTGTGCCAGTTTGGTCTGCAATCGATATTTCTTGTACCAAAGAGCGATCGTTAAAATTATAGGAATAACTTACTGTCAAATAGACATTATCAGCTAGTTGATAACGATATATAAAACTAAAGTAACTTTTTTGCTCTGTTAAATAAATACTCAAAAATTCCTCATTATCATCCAGATAATCTTTATCATAAGTTAGAATTGAGACATCTTGTTCAACGGGATCATAATGACTTTTACTACCAACGACATCACTCAACGTTGGCAACCCAATAATGTTAATGCTTTCCGTTTCAGAATAATACATCTCATCAAAGGGATTCTTTAAGCTACGATAAACGGAGACCCAATAACCAGATAGAACAACTACTATTACAAGTCCTAACATTAGAAATACTTTCTTTTTCATCAGTTGTCCTCTCCAAATAAATTTTCTTCCTCTTCCAAACTCTGAATAAACAAGTAAGAGCCTTCGTAATTTTCTTGCAAATAAGCCATGGCTTCATCTTCTGAAACCGAAGCATAAATCGGAGTTCCAGTAACAGGGTTTACTGCAACCACTTCTTTTGGCACTAAGCTAGAAAAGATTGTCGTTTTAACTTCCTTAAGGTCAATGTTTTGTTTAAACTCTGCCTCACGGGTTGTTTTCCCTGCGCTTAACTCTGATTGGTAGCTATTCAAGGCAGTCATATAAGATTGTCCTGATGACATCCGACTCGTAAGGTTAACTGCATCCAAATCCGCTAAATAATCATCAATACCAATACTTGGATCTCTGTCATTGGCGTTTCGAGTGGTATCACCTTCCCAACCCGCTAAATCTTCCACTTGCCCATTAATCAGTGGATAAGTAGACGGTCGTAAATGCGTAGCCATTGTAATCGATTGATGAGTAAAATCAGCTTTGTGATTCATGGTCTCAATTCCAGCTAGAACCTCATCAACAGTAATATCAATACCTTTATTATCTTTATAGTCGCGTACAGTACCTTCAGCATACTTCAAAAGATTTTCTCCTGTTAAATCCGCACCCGACAGACCATGCTGCAAGGTTAGATTTTTATAAAGGGTCTCGGAGTCTTCTGCTGATATGCCAAGTTTTGCCATGATTTCCTCATAACTCATTCCAACACGATAGATGGAATTGCCACTAGCTGTTGATTTTTCATGATAGAAGTAAGTTGCCAAGTCTCCTGCGGTTGTATTCCAGAGAATTTCGTCTTTGGTTCCGTTAACCTCGCCATAAGAGACACTCCCAATAATCCGTAACAACAAATAATCTCGTTCATTTTGCGAGAGTTTCGGAAACTCTTTGTCAATCCCACGTTTAACCTCTAGAATAATTTGAGCGGTTTCCGCATCAAAACCATACTGGGTCATGAGGTTAGCCATGAATGTTTTTTCTTCGGTCGTGGCGTTGACATCCTTAACTGCATACTGGTTGTTCAGAACCGTTGCCCAAGACATATTCGCCATTGTTTGAAAAGTGCCTGTTTGAGCATTCCAAGACTGGTCGATTTGAGATAACCCAAGTGTCATTTGCGTATCAATATCAGATAACGCATCAAAGATACTGGCTGAATAGCTATCAAACGCATAGAGGTTTTCTAAGATTTCTTCATAAGTCCGTTTGAGTTCGGCATGGACTTCAATTAGTTCCGCATGGTATTGATGAAGGGTTGTTTTTCGCTCAAGTGACATGCCTGTTGAGATTAAAGATAATTGTAGTTCCATCTCCTCAAGGACATTCAAGCATTGTTGTTGCTGGTCAATCCGCTGGAGGAGATCATCTTCTCACCAACTCTTACTATCCACCATTTCAATATAGTCGTTAGGCAATTTAGTAATTTGTGAGTCCTCTAAAAACATATCAATGCTCATCTTGGGCCTTCTTTCGCAAGAGGTCAACAAGAGCATCTTCCAGATTGTATTCCTTTTTCTCAGGTCTGCAATCTCTTCCTCCGTTTCCCCAACCAAGTGGTGACGATAACGTCCCACGATGTCTAGGGCAGTTTCAAACCGAAACGCATAACGGCTCTGGTAACCATCTTCCCATAGTTGGTCTTCTGCTTGGTTGGCTACCCCTGAATAATACTCGTAGGTCTTCCTGTAACTCCGCTGTCTTTCGCCGAGCCACATAGGTCTCCTCCATTTCTTGTTCTAGTTCGTACTTTTTCATCCTATTCTCCCTTTATCGCCTGTGCTCCCTCTTGATCAACCGCTTCAAAATCACTAGCCACTGAATGCAGGTGTTCCATTGTCGTTGCCAGAGCTGTTTTAATCTGATTAGCCATTTCCCCGCTTCGTTGAATGACCGCTTTAGCTTTTGGATTTCCTTGCACAGTCGTTTGCCCATCTAACGTGACCGATGACGCATCCACTAACAACTGATCCTTGGCTGTTGTCAACGCCGTTGCTTGTTCTTGTGCCACTGATAAATCACTTTTTATTTCCATCATATCTCCTCCCATAGATCATGATGTTATTTTCTTTATTTTACCATATTCTACTTACAAAAACATACAAAATAGTGTCTAGGAAAATCCTAAACACTATTAAATATTATCATGTCTTAATTGACTTTAGTCATCAAAATGCCAGCTATGAAGTTGTTTAATCCAATCAGGGTCAAAATGATTGACAATTTCGCTATGTCCCATATCAAGTTTAGCAATTTCAGCCATATCGTCATCTGTTAAGTGGAAGTCAAAGACATCAATGTTGGCTTCAATACGATTTTTATTAACAGATTTTGGCAACACGACGACACCTCGATCTAAATTCCAACGAAGTGCAACTTGTGCAGCGGTTTTACCATATTTTTCACCAATTTGACTAAGAACAGGATGACTAAAAATACCAAATTTTCCTTCAGCAAATGGTCCCCAGGCTTCAGTTACAACACCATAATCTTGACCTACTTTGAGTTCTGCTTCACGTTGGAAAAATGGATGAGCTTCAATTTGATTAACAACTGGTTTAATGTCTACTGTTTCGCAAAAGTCAACTAAATGATGTGCGTAAAAGTTTGAAATACCAATATTTTTTAGTTTTCCTTCTTTGTAAGCTTCTTCCATTGCACGCCAAGCACCAATATAATCCCCCATTGGTTGATGAAGAAGATCAATATAACCAAGACCTAATTTTTCGATTCGACGTTCAATCACCAGTTTAGTCTTTTCATAACCAAAATCTTGAATCCATAGTTTAGTCGTAACAAAAATTTCTTCACGTGGGATACCAGATTTACGAATAGCAGAGCCTACAGCTTCTTCATTCATATAACCAGCTGCAGTATCCATTTGTTTGAGGCTTCATGGACAACGACTCATCAAATGCTTTTTTCATACTCTCTGGTGCAAGAAAGCGATTGGCATTGGCATCAACAACCTCCTCAAATCGGCTTGCTTCCGCTTCTCTGATGATTTCTCCAAAGGATTCATCTGGATAAAGTTCATCACGCAGACGGTTAACAATCCACATTCCCATGATGTTCTTCTGATAGCGGTTATATCCTACACCGCCTTCGTTCGACCAGTTTGCAAGCTCACTCGCAGCGTTTGTGATTGGCTTTTCAGTCTTTACGCCAAGCAAAGACCATGTGCCGCTGGAAATGTACGGATGATTTCCCTCCATCGGAATACCCTCGACTGCTGATCCGGTATCGTGTGTTGCGCAAAGGACAACTTTGATGCCCTCGTATTCGCCGATGATTGTCCCCGGCGCAGACAGCTTTGAAAACAGGTACGGAGGTAAATCAAGTGCCTCAATGATTTCTGAGTCAAATTCACCCGTTACCGCATTCACCATTCCGCCCGTGGTGGCGTTTGTGTACTCATGCACTTTGACACCACAGAGCTTATACATGAGGTATTCGGGAATCATCAAGAAGTCAGTCACACCATCGAGTCTGCCCGCCAGCTTATCCGCATAGAGCTGATAAATCGTATTGAATGGCTGGAACTGTATGCCTGTGTGCCGGTAAAGCCTCGTGAAAGACACTTTGCCGTGAACCCGCGGGATTACCGCCTCGGTTCGGCTGTCGCGATATGCATAGGCACGGCAGCACTTCCTCGTCGCCCCGCATCAGGACATAATCCACTCCCCATGTGTCAATGGACAGACTGACGATTTCGGTAAACTCCGCTTTCGCTCTCTCAATCCCGACCTTAACATGGGAAACCAAGCTTTCAATGTTCCATGTCGGATGACCATCTTTTTCAGTCACCCCATTCGTAAAACGATAGATCTCTTTTGTTTCGATGCTTCCATTCTCTCGCCACCCTACAATATGCCGTCCAGAGGATGCACCGATATCAATAGCAAGATAGAATTTTGGCATTTACAATCACTCCTTTCCCCGTTGCAGCCATTGGTGTATCCGTCCCCACGCTATTTTGCTTTCCTTAAAACCGGGATTTACGATATAAAACGTGTGATACATTCCCGGATATGTGTAATAGTCCACATCCACGCCAGCCTCCCGTGCATGCTTTACCACAGTGTCGCTGTCGCTGAGTAGCAACTCCGCTTCGCCGGTCTGAACCAGCATGGGCGGGAAACCCTGATAGTCGCCAAAAACGGGCGAGAGATACGGGTCTCTCAGGTCATGCTGACCAGCATACAGAATAGGCACGGGATATTGCGGTACTTTCGTGGGATCGGGATGCCCGAAAAAGGCGTCCTCGGTTTTCTTTGCCTGATAGGATTCACCGCTTGCCGTCATGTCCGCCCACGGTGAGGATAGTACTAGCGCCCTCGGAAGAGGTTCTCCGTGATCGCGGAGCCACAAGGTCAGTGCGAGACAAAGCCCACCGCCCGCTGATTCACCACAGAGAGTGATATTTTCAGCCTCGTAGCCCTGTTCCAAAATCCAATGATAACCGTCCACAGCGTCCAAGAGCGCCGAGGGAAACACATTGTCCGGCGCAGTGCGATAGTCTACCGAGAAAACATCCGCACCGCCGCCGATCTGCGAAAAGTGCAGGGCGTTCTTGTTGTAAAGGTTACTGAAAGGTGAGACAAAACCGCCGCCGTGGATCTGATAGAATATCTCCTTATGGGGCGCATCCTCTTTTTGCAGGAGATAACCTCTCGCGTTCTCCAAATGAATTTCGCGGTTTATGTACCCTTTCGGTACATTCCACGAGCCGAAGCGGTAAGGCGGCTTTTGAGAATACATGACGCTGCGCGTCATGCTCTCGCCGGTCAGCCTTGTACTCACGCGGGCAAGCAGCCACATACTGCGTGTTACGGCTCTTGCTCCGAAGGAGATTTTGTTTCCCATTCTCATACCTCCACGTTTTGCTTTAGGAAAGCAAGCATTTTTTCCATATTGTCAAGGCCGTATTTATCCCTAAAGCTCTCGTAACCGTGGCCGAGATGTGCTTCGCTTTTGGGGTAGATATTCAACTCCGTCCGCACCGAAAGCGTCTGCAAACGCTTGTATAAATCCCTCGCCTGATCGTAGAAGGAGCCACTGTTGCCGTCGGAGATAAACGAGGGCGGGTACTGCTCTGTAACCCATGAGAGGAGGTTGGCCTGCATTGCTCCTGCCGATTTATGCATATCTTTATCACCAAAGTAGGCTTGACCGCATTTTCGTAAGAGGAAATCAAAACCCGCGCTGTGCGTCACATCGTACCGGGTCGGGTCAATCAGTGCCGAGTTAAAGAGGATGCACTTTATCTGCCCCGGTTTCAAAATTCGCTCGATGCCCATTTCCCTTGCGTAATCGGGATTCGTCTGAATGGCGGCGTACTGTCCAGCGAGTTGCCCGCCCGCGCTGCTTCCGCAGAGGATCAGCCGCTCCGCGTCGAGCGCGTATTCTGCGCCGTGCGCCATAAGAAACGTTATCGCCTGCTGTATTTGTAAAATTGGCGTCGGGTACATATAATCCGGCGCGAAAGCATAGTCCACGGATACCACGTCGTGGCCCTCAGACAAAAACCGCTTGAAAAACCACAGCTTATCGCCGTCGTCCTGTTTCCCCGCGTTGGGATCGCCGTCCTCCTTTGATCCCCATGTGAAGCCGCCACCGTGGACGTAAATGATTAACGGGTGCTTTCCGTTTCCTTTCTCGCAGCGGTAAATATCCATGTAGCTGTTGGGATACTCGCTCCCGTAGGCAACATCGTTATAAAGCACTCCTTCGCCAAAGGGCGTTTTGCCGGGTGTCTGCTTCGGCATAAAAGAATTCTTCGCAGGAAAATTGTGCGTCTGTATCCAATTAACCAATCTGTGCTTCATAATGGTATTCTCCACTGCCGATTCGTCTGGTTATGCCATCCGGTGTAGTAACATCCGCCGTAACCGCAAACGGAACCACGACATCTATAATGAACATTTCCTCTTTTATCTTCCAGGACACCGACAGTTTTCCATAGGGAGTTTCTTTTGCGCATTTTACCCATGAGAGTCCTCCACCGATAATAGGATGGATTCTCACTGTTCTATACCCCGCTTCCGCCATCTCAATTCCTGCCACTCTACGGTAGAGCCAGTCACCGACCGCTCCATTGGCATAGTGGTTGAAACTCACCATGCCGCCGCCCAGGTTACTGTCCTTATCGGAGATATCTTTCACATTGCCCTCACCAAGATTGACGGTTCCGTCGGGTCGAAGAGCATCCCAGCGTTCCCAGATCGTTGTAGCCCCGGCCTTTACCTCATAGAGCCACGACGGGCAGGTGTCCTGAAGTAAAACTTCATACGCTTTATCTGCAAAACTCGCATCAGACAAGGCAAACAAAAGATAAGGCGTCCCCAGGAAACCAGTGGCCAGATGATTGTCAGCCGCCTTGATGAGCTTAACGAGGTTCTCTGCATACTGATGCTTTTCCTGTCCTTCCACCATGTCAAAATACATCGGGCAGACATAGGCAGTTTGGAAACCGGCTTTGATCGTTCCATTGCCGTCTGTGAAGTATTTCCTATATGCATCAATGATCTGGCGGCGAAGTGCAAGATAATGCTGTTTTTCACTTGTCTTTCCAAGGATATCTGCCATCTTCGCTGCGATACCACAGGAATTTGCATAATAGGCTGTGGATACCCAGGGGCGCTTCTTCATCCACTGCCACTGGCTTTCTCCATAGGTAAGCCAATCGCCGAAGCTCCATCCCGCATCCCAAATATATTTTTTGTCACCCCGACTGAATCGGTGTGCCATCTTTTCCACCTGATTAAGATACCGCCTAATCATATCGAAATTATCCTGCAAAACGGAAACATCGCCGGTATCCATATAGAGTGCCCACGGCACCATAACACAGGAGTCGCCCCAGCCTGCGCTTGCAACTCGCACAATCATCTCATTTGGAATGACAAACGGAATCCCACCGTGCTTTCCCTGTTCAGAGCGCATATCTTTCAGCCACTTTTTGAGGAAGCGGCTCATGTCGAAATTGAAGCAGGCGGTGGAGGCAAACACGGCGATGTCGCCCGTCCAACCGAGGCGCTCGTCGCGCTGCGGGCAATCGGTTGGAATA
>CAVHFY010000011.1:0-52458 GCA_963635745.1 Lachnospiraceae bacterium | reverse complement strand
AATGCTTTCCTGAATAAAACACAAAATCTCCTTTATGTTACAAATATTACAAGAGCTATTTTACCAAATTTTTAGACGGATTTAAAGATATTTTTTCCTAATCTCTACTTAAAAGCGCATAAATGACAAGTGTCATCATCAAAAAAAGGTGTGGTTTGAACTAACACACCTCTTCGACGATCCAGTTAACGGGTCTCCTCAAAACGCTTGATCCCATCCAGATAGGTTGCTCGTAGCGACAAATCTTTCTCTAAAACGATAAAGTCAGCTGCGTGACCCGACTTAAGCTGTCCGCAAACATCATCAATACCCATAGACTGTGCCGGGATTAGGCTTGCCATCATCACAGCTTCGTGCGCATTGACCAATCCCCAGTCTACCACATGTTTCATGCCGTCTTTTAATCGTAAGATAGAGGCTGCTAAATTACCTGTGGGTAGAAAAGCCGCGCCATCACGGACATCAACAATATACTCGCCTAATTGGTATTGACCATCATTGAGGCCACCAGCAGCCATACAGTCTGTGATGAGAGCCACTTTGTCATAGCCCTTTTGTTGAATTAAAATATCACAGGCCTCTGGTGCCACATGATGACCATCACAAATCAATTCTGCATAAGTCTGAGGCAGTTGATAGACAGCTCCCACCATGCCAATCTCTCGATGCGATAGACCTCTCATGGCATTATAAGCATGAACCCAAACACTAGCACCAGCATCTACCGCTTTAACCGCTTGCGCATAAGTGGCACTAGAGTGCCCCAAGGCAACGACGACCCCTAGATTTGTTACCTGACGAACAAACTCTTCCGCTTGGGGACGCTCAGGAGCAATGGCAATTTTAGTTAATAATCCTTTTGAAGCCTCATACCAAGCCGTAAATTCAGCCAAACTAGGGTCTTTCATATACTTAGGATTTTGAGCCCCTTTGTGTTCTTCGGTAAAGTAAGGCCCTTCAAAATAAAGGCCACGAATTTTGGCGCCCGTCGCTTCCTGATGATGGTCTCCTACTATGCGACTGACTGTCAAAAGCGTTTCAAAGGACGCTGTTAATGCTGTTGGCAAAAAACTGGTCACTCCAGCTGATAACAAGCCCTCACTCATGGTATGAACAAGACCATCCACATCACAGTCCATGACATCACTGCCTGCAAATCCATGAATATGCGTATCGACAAGTCCAGGCGCAATGCTATATCCCGAATAGTCTAAAACTTCTGCACCATGTGGCAAGTCATCTAGATAAGCCCCAAAACGACCATTGGTAACTTCAAGATAACCTCCTTGACGAATGCCTTGAGGATAGAAAAACTGGTCTGCATGAATATAATAAGCCATAGCTAGCCTTCTTTCTAAATCGTATAAAAGTGTTCATGCCTATTATACACGGATAAAGGGCTTTCAGCTTAGTTTAACTGTGAAAAATAAACAGCAAAGCATCACTTTTTCCCTTCGGATACTTCCTTTTTACCCGAGAAACTTCCTTTCTCCTTTTTATGGGGCTGTATCACCTTATTTATGGGGTCACATAATCCCCTTTATCCAATCTTTCACTGCCTCTATGACTTGCTAGATATGCCTTATCATTCGTGTTTTACTTTTATCTTACTTAAAACAATACTATGCATTCGTGTTTTTTCTTCATCTTAAAAAAGATAAACGCATGACGTTTGTATTAACGCTTCTAGTCGCTTCCGGATAAGGCTATAACTTCACAAAATGACGTCATCTGGCTTCAGATAAGTTCTCCATTTTATCACATGGCCTTTATTTTCGTTCAGATAGGCTCCTTATTTTCAAATAATGATAGCTTTCATCCAAAAAAAGCTTGATCTGACCATCAAGCTTTCTTGTCTTATTTTTTACGTTTTGGTGGATTGTGAATGGCTTCGTCTAAGACGTCTGCAAAGGCCTCATACATGACCTCTGAGAAGGTTGGGTGACCATGAATAGAACGCAAGAGTTCATCAACCGTTAATTCGTTTTCCATGATGGTGGCTGCTTCGTTAATCATCTCAGCGGCAGCTGGGCCCACGATATGAACACCGAGGATTTCATGGTATTTGGTATCAGCGATAACTTTGACAAAACCATGGGCTTCATTGGAGGCAATGGCACGACCATTACCAGCAAAACTAGACTTTCCAATCAAGATATTGCCATATTCTTCACGCGCTTGCTCTTCGGTAATCCCACACATGGCGACTTCTGGGTGCGTATAGACAGCTGCTGGGGTAAAGTCGAGGTGTGCCTTACGAACATTCCCCCAAACCGCATTTTCTGCTGCAATTTCTCCCATACGATAAGCAGCGTGGGCTAACATCTTGGTTCCATTGACATCACCGGGTGCATAAATACCTGGAATAGAAGTTTCCTGATAGGCGTTGACCTTGATGCGATTGCGATCCATGTCAAGATTGAGGTTTTCTAAACCGTTCAGCTGAGGCACACGTCCAATAGACAGAAGTGCTTTTTCTGACACGACTTCAGAGCCATCACTCAATTTTAGCGTCAGCTGATTGTTAGCTTCGACAATCTCAGAAACACCAACCGATGTTTTAAAGACCATACCTTTTTTAGACAGGATTTTTTGTAATTCCAGTGACACTTCCTTATCCATAGCTGGCAAAATACGGTCAGCCATTTCAATAACAGTGACTTCTGTACCATAGGAGGCATAGACCAGACCTAACTCAACACCGACAACACCACCACCCATGACAGTCAGTGTTTTTGGAATCTCACGCAAATCTAAAATATCATCCGAAGTCAACACGAGCGGTGAATTAATACCAGGGATGTTAAGGCGAGAAACCTTTGAACCGGTCGCCAAAATAATTTTCCGACCACGAATGGTATCACCACCAATCACAACTGTCTTATCAGGATTGACCTGTCCCAAACCATTGAAAATCGTTACTTGGTTAGCCTTCAAAAGACCGCGAACACCACCTGTCAGGGTTTTAACAACTTGATTTTTAAAGTCTACGGTCTTGTCCATGTCAATGGTGTAATTTGTGGACGCTAAATTAATCCCACGGCCCGCCGCAATCTTCAAACCATCTAGGATTTCCGCATTCTTCAAATAGGTTTTGGTTGGAATACAGCCTTTGTTGAGACAGGTACCACCGAATTCTGATTTTTCAACAATAGCCACTTTACTACCGAGTTGAGCCCCACGAATCGCAGCATAGTAACCCGCAGGTCCACCACCGACGACAACAATGTCGTATTCATTATCGGCTAGAGCTTCTGCTGAAGCAGTTGCTGGGGTTGGACCGGTAGGTTGGCTAGGTACTTCAAGGCCTGCTTCTTTTAGAGTTTTAGCTGTCGCATCAGCGCCTGCTACTGCTTCCTCAAAGACTTCACCAGGCTCACCAATGTAAGCAATCGGTTGAGTGACTGGTACGACATCACCATCACCATGCACAATTTTAAGGAGAACACCTGAGTCCTCAGCTTCAATTTCCATATTGGTTTTATCAGACATGATTTCTAAGAGGATATCGCCTTCTTGGACAGTATCACCTTCTTGTTTCTTCCAAGAAAGGATTTCTCCTTCCTGCATGTCGACACCCAGTTTTGGCATAATAACTTCTACTGCCATGTGATTTCCTTTCTTACGTTTAAATCAGTAGTTCCATAGGATTTTCTATGAGATTTTTAAGGTCAACCATGAACTTAGCCCCATTCATGCCATCGACAATCCGGTGGTCAATGGTCAAGCACAAGCCCATAATTGGGCGGATGACGACTTCGCCGTCAACAACGACTGGTGTTTGTACTGTGGCTGCAACACCCAGAATGGCCGAATTTGGCTGATTGATAATGGGGTTAAAAGACTTAGTACCAAACATACCGAGGTTAGTGATAGAAAACGTGGAGCCTGACATTTCAGCTGCCTTTAGCTTACCAGTTTGGGCTTTCTTGATAACATCTTTTGAAGCTGTTACAAAATCAGACAGGGTCATATCTTGCGCTCCGTGAACGACAGGCACAACCAATCCTTCATCCAGACCAACAGCAATTCCCAGATTAACAAAACGATGAAGTTCAATCTCTTGCGCCTCATTAATAAGAGAAGCGTTCAAATATTGGTGTTCTGGCTTCATCAAGGTCTTCACAACTGCGAGTCCAATCAAATCGGTAAAGGTTACCTTATAACCAGTTTTGGCCATGATAGGCTCAATCAGTTGTTTACGTAAAGCCATGAGATTAGTCATGTCAACGTCATAGTTGAGAGTAAAGGTCGGTGCTGTCAGATAAGAGTGGGTCATTCCCTTAGAAATGGCCTTACGCATAGCGCTCATCTTAATGACTTCTACCCCTTCAGGCAGGATTTCCTCTACCTGTTCTTCTTTGACAGCTGCTGTACCTTCGACGGCTGGTTCTTCCTTGGTTATTAAAGCAAGAATGTCTTCTTTCATAATCTTGCCACGGAAGCCAGAGCCTTTAATGTCGGCCAAATCCAGACCATATTCGTGGGCCATTTTGGCCGCCAGTGGTGATACCTTCGGCACGGCATTCTTAAAGTTCTCGACATCATCGCGATGTATCCGGCCTTTAGCCCCAGTTCCTGGAACCTGTGCTAAGGAAATACCTAAATCTCTAGCGAGTTTGCGAGCAGCTGGTGTGGCCCTCACTTTACCATCATCAAGTGTTTCAGCATCATCTGACGATACGCCTAATGGTCTTTGAGCGTCAGATGTTGTTTCTACTACAGTCGCCGCTTGAGGAGCTGTCTCAACTGCTACTACCGGTTGCTCAGCGATCAAACCTGAGAGGTCTTCCCCAGCTTGACCAATATAGGCAATAGCTTCTGTGACTGGTACGACATCACCCTCGCCGTGTACGATTTTAAGTAGGACGCCAGAGTCCTCAGCTTCGATTTCCATATTGGTTTTGTCGGACATAATTTCCAACAAGATGTCGCCTTCTTGAACGGTGTCTCCTTCTGACTTATGCCAGGCTAGAATCTCCCCTTCTTGCATGTCGACACCCAGTTTTGGCATGATAACTTCTACTGCCATCTGGTCTCCTTTCTCTTTTAATGATTAAGCTTTATTGACTTGCTTGATGATAGCCTCTTTTATCTTTTCAACACTTGGTAAAACTGCTGTTTCAAGGACATGTGCATAAGGCACAGGGACATCCTCAGACGCCAAACGTATAATTGGTGCATCAAGGTAATCAAAGGCTTCGCTCTCTGTCAACATTGCCGCAATTTCACCGATGAAGCCACCCGTCTTGTAAGCATCGTTCACCAAAATCACACGACCTGTTTTCTTAACCGAATTGATAATAATGTCTTTATCTAAAGGAATAAGCGTTCGAGGGTCAACAACCTCTACTGAAATACCATCTTGTTCTACTTCTTGAGCAGCTTGCAGAACACGTTCTAGCATGCGTCCATAAGACACAATGGTCACATCACTACCCTCACGCTTGATTTCACCTTTGCCCAAGGGAATAATATATTCAGGATCTTGATCCACATCTTCCTTTTTACCATAGAGCGCTTTTGGTTCCAAAAAGATAACTGGGTTATTATCTCGAATAGATGCTTTTAATAGAGCCTTGGCGTCATTTGCAGTACCAGGCGCTACCACTTTTAACCCTGGAATATGCGCTACCCAAGCTTCAAGCGATTGCGAGTGTTGAGCCGCCGAACCAATCCCACTACCAGAAGCCACTCGGAAAGTGACAGGTGTCTTTAAACCACCCCCAAACATGTAGTTGGTTTTTGCCGCTTGGTTAACAATTGCATCCATAGCAATGGTGATAAAGTCCATAAAGGTCAAATCAACGATAGGACGTAAGCCTGTTTGAGCAGCACCCACAGCCGCTCCCGCAATAGCAGCTTCTGAGATAGGGGTATCTCTGACACGCTTTTCACCAAACTCTGCTAACATCCCAACAGACGTTCCAAAATCTCCACCGTAAACGCCAACATCTTCTCCCATCAAGAAGACTTTTTCATCTCGGCGCATTTCTTGCGTCTGTGCTAAATTAATCGCTTCACGCAAAGCCATTTTTTTAATATCTGTCATTGTTTTCTCCTATTCCTCAACGAAAACATCTTCAAAAGCCACTGAAAGCTCTGGGAAAGGACTCTCTTCAGCAAAGGCAACAGCATCTTTTACTTCTTGGGCGACCTCTGCAGCAAGTTGGTCCAATTCTTCTTCGCTGGCAATGCCTTTTGAAACCAAATACTCTCGGTACTTCTTGAGTGGGTCTTTAGCCTTCCAGGCATCTACTTCTTCCTTAGTGCGATAGGCACCTGCATCAGCTGTCGAATGACCAAACCAGCGATAAGATTCAACCTCAACAATGGCAGGACCCTTGCCAGCACGCACATCATCCACTACTTTTTGCATCATTTCCTGAACAGCAACGACATCGTTACCATCTGGAACATAATAACCAGGAATACCATAAGCATCGGCGCGTTTGTAGAGATGATCAATCTTAGTCGAATAGCTGATATCTGTAGAAATACCATAGCGGTTGTTAATAATAAAGAAAATTACTGGTAAATTCCAGACCGCCGCTAGGTTAACCGATTCATGGAAAGACCCCTCATTGGTCGCAGAATCTCCGGAAAAAGCTACAACGATGTTGTCTGTGCCTTCATATTGCTGGGTTAAAGCCGCACCGACTGCCAGAGCATAGCCACCACCAACAATACCATTGGTTCCATAATTACCCTTTTCAAGATTGGCCAAATGCATAGACCCTCCACGTCCTTTTGAAGAACCTGTTGCCTTACCTGCTAACTCAGCCATCATAGCTTTGATGTCAATTCCCTTAGCAATCGTTTGTCCATGGCCACGGTGATTTGAAAAAATAATATCTTGATCCGTCAGTGGCTGAATAGCCCCAACAGAAGCAGCCTCTTCCCCAACCGAAAAGTGGGTCATGCCTTGAACAAAACCTCGACGAACTAATTTGTTTAATGTCATATCCACATCTCGAATCTGTTGCATTTTAACAAACATTTCAAGATAATCTGTTTTAGTGAGTTTAGACATCTTGTCACCTCATTTCATTTACTTCACCTACTACAATACCTGACCTGATGCGAAAAGGCAAAAAAAAGGTTTCAAATTCCTTGAAACTTTATTATAGTACAGTTGCTTACAGAAAAACAGTGAAAACGTTTCACTGTTTTAGATGACTATACAAAAAAACACCGCCTCTTTACGGTGTTTTTGTTTATTAACCAGAATTACGCAAACCAGTAGCAATACCATTGATGGTGATATGAATCAATTTTTCAGTTTCTTCATCTAGTTCTCCATTGCGCAGGCGCTTAATTAACTCAATTTGCACATAGTTAAGCACGTTAAAGTAAGGCAAGCGATATTCTAGAGAAGCCTTTAGAGATGGACTCTCTTCGATGAAGTCTTCTTGTTGCTCAATGGCCAAAATAACATCTTTGGTTAACTGCCACTCGTCCAAAATAATCGTAAAGACATCGCGAACGGCTGGATCCTTAGCCAACTGTGCATATTGAAAGGCGATGTTCATATTGGACTTGGACAAGACCATGTCTACGTTCGACAAGAGCGAGTTGAAAAATGGCCAGGTTTGATACATGTGTTGCAGGCGTTCCAGATTCCCCTCATCTTGTTCAATGAAATGCTTGAAAGCAGAACCAACACCATACCAGCCTGGGAACATAATGCGGTTTTGAGACCAAGAGAATACCCAAGGAATAGCCCTAAGTCCTGAAATCTCCGTAATGGTTTTACGCGCTGCAGGCCTAGAACCAATATTGAGACTGGACACCTCTTTGATAGGGCTTGCTTCAAAGAAATAATCATAAAAATGAGGATTGCCAAAGACCAAATCACGGTAGATTTGGTAAGAGTCCGTAACGATACTTTCCATCGCTTCCCGGTAGTCTCCAATTTCCTCAGAACTGGTAATCATTCCTGTAGCCATTCGGTCAATAGCTGCAGAAACAAGCATTTCTAAGTTATAGTAAGCCGCATCCTTATTCCCGTACTTGTAGCCAATCACCTCACCTTGTTCTGTCAGGCGAATACGGTCTTTTATCGTGCCAAAAGGTTGTGAAGTAATGGCTTCATAAGATGGACCACCACCACGGCCAACTGTTCCGCCACGTCCGTGGAAGAAGGTAATCTTGATGCCACGTTCTTCACCAATCTGTGTTAACTCATTTTGCGCTTTATAAAGAGTCCACCCAGAAGACAGGTAACCGCCATCCTTGTTGGAATCTGAGTAACCAAGCATGATTTCTTGGTAGCCCTTATTCTGTGCAATCCATCGTTTAACAATATCATAAGAAAGGTATTGTCGCATAATGTCCCCAGAGTTTTCCAAGTCTTCGATGGTTTCAAACAAAGGTGCTACCATAATACGAGCTTTTTCCGTATCAAGAAGTCCTACTTCTTTAAGGAGAATGGCTAATTCAAAGAGGTCTGAGACACTTTCACTGTGAGAAATGATATGTTGCTTGATAACGTCCTCACCCAAAGTATCTTTCAAATCACGCGCGGTTTGGAAAATAGCTAATTCTTTTTGCAAGAGTTCAGACTTATCAGCATTTGCGCTAGACAAGGTTCTAGGGTCTTCTTGCAACTCTTTAAGGAGGACAGCTACTTTTTCTGTTTCAGATAATTCGCTGTAGTTTGGTACGATATTAGCTGCACGTAAGAGTTCATCCACACAAGCTTCGTGAACACTAGAGTCTTGTCGCATATCGATAGTGGCTAAGAAGAAACCAAAGACACGTGCCGCCTCCAAAAGTTCTTCAAACTCACCATCAATCAAATCTTCATCTCCATTGGAGATTAGGGAGTCTTTGATAACAGCTAAATCTGCTTGAAATTCAGAAACATTTGCATAGACATCGCAACTTTCATTAAAGTCTTCCGAAGCTTGGTGGAGGTGACTAGTCCCCCAAGTAGCCGAGCTGTGTGACTGTTCTTGTCTCCCTTGAATATACTGTAAGGTTTGGGAAACCTTAGTCTGCACATAGTTAAAGGCTCTACGATAGGGTTCTTTTTCCCGAAACTCAGAAGTATCTGATGACTTGTTTGCTAAAGCTCGTAATGCATCTGTCACCTGGATCAAATTATCCGATAAGGAGAAGGTCCGATAGAGAGCTGAGAGCTTGTCCAAATAATAGTTCATGATGACTTCATTTTGGACCATAGCCGATAAGCGCAAGGTTTCCGCAGTGACATAGGGGTTCCCATCGCGGTCACCACCTATCCACATCCCCATGGTAATAGGTTTGGAATCCTCTAATGACAAGCCTTTTTGAGCAGCTAGTTTTTGGTAACGACTAGTCAGTTTTGTGATAGCTGGAATCAAGGAACTGTTATAGTATTCCATCACATTTGAAATCTCATTGGTTACCTTAAGTTTCTTTTCGCGAATGATGTCTGATTGCATCATCGTTTCAACATAGCGCTTGAGATCAGACTCCCACTTATCCTTATTGATGCGACCTTCCTTGACATCACGGTGCTTACGCAACAGCTCATGAATTTGATTATTCAATTCCAGCATGGTTTTTCGTTGTACCTGAGTTGGGTGAGCCGTCAAAACAGGAACAACATTGACATGTTCTAAGATTTCTTGAGCATTTTTATGCTCTGTTACCAAGTCAATCGTATGTTCAAGTTTTCCTAAGTAGTCTTGTCCGACATTGTTTTCATAGTTAATCTCATAGGCGAGATCGACATCTTCTGAAATGTTGATCAGTAGTGGCAAAATCGCAAAATAACGAGAAACCACGACCATTTCTTGGTTATCCATTTGGGAAATCAAGTTTTCTAGTGCCTGATAATCCCCTTTGGCAGATAGACGTGTCATTTCTTTGATGTGCGCCAAGCCAGATGATCCAATCAGTTTTTGCGTTGTTTCATCTAAAAGTTGTGTTAAGATTGCGATTTCTTCACGAACAATCTCAGCATTGGTATTGTTCTCAAGTCGTTTAGTAGCCACAAAATCTCTCCTTTTTTCGTTACTATCTATTATACTTCATTGTCTTTAAAAGTAAACTCTTACCCGTAAAATCGTAGAAATTTTCTGACAAATCCTTGATGGTTACAAAAAAACAACTCAAAGTTGAGCCGTTTTCCTATGATAACATCTTGTAGCGATAAAGATTGTCTCGTGTTATTTAGTCTTTCCAGATTTTATCCGTAATTGTCTTAATCAAGCGCAGTTTTTGCCATTCGTCTTCTTCTGTCAGAATATTCCCCTCTTCTGTTGAAGCAAAACCACATTGAGTCGAGATACCTAAGTTTTCCAAAGGTACACTTTTGGCTGCCTCTTGAATACGTGCAACAATCGCATCGACGTCTTCGAGAGCTGGGTCTTTGGAAGTAATGACACCCAAGACTAACTCTACCTTCTTGCGATTGTTCCAGATAGCCGCAAGTGGTGAGAAATCACCAGAACGGGCATCATCGTACTCTAGGAAAAAGATGTCGTAATCTAATTGCCCCAAATAGCGAGCGATGGTATGATAACCGCCTTCAAAAAGATAGGTTGATTTAAAGTTGCCACGACAAATATGGGTAGAAACCGTCAAGTCATCTGGTAAACCTGCTAAAATTTGGTTAATCACGTAAACATCATCTTGAGCAATACGCTGGAACTTCTGACGTTCTTCCGGTTTATCTTTATTATCTTCAAGTTGTTGAATCAAGAAAGCCCAAGTCGTGTCATCTAACTGAATATAACGAGCGCCCAAACGATAAAAATGTAAAATCGTGTCCTTATAGGCTAGGGCTAAACCATCTAAAAAGTCATTCCAAGTCTCGTAATAATCCAAAGCTAAATCAGACCGATGGTCACGATTAATGATCAAGGAGGGGCTAGGAATGGTTACTTTAGGTGTAACACCTTCAGGAACGATTGATTTAAGATACTCAAAATCACGGTAAAATGGATGCTCAGGGTTTTCAGTGATTTTACCATTCAGACGAACATTTGTCGTGCGTGTTTTGGCCCCATGAAACTTATAGGAATCTTCTTGTTGATAGGCTTCCAAGCCATTAAGATGCCATAAAAAGTCCAAATGCCACCATGAACGACCGAATTCTCCGTCAGAAACAACCTTAAGGCCGTTTTCAACCTGGTGACCTACCAGTTCTTTGACTAAACGATCCTGTGTTTCCAGGAGTTCTTGATGGGTAATTTCTCCTTTCGCATAGCGTTCCCGGGCTTCCTTGAGTGCTTGAGGACGCAGGTAAGAGCCTACGTGATCAAAATGTTCGTGTGTTTTTGTCATGATTTTGCCTCACTTACTTCTATGATAAATAACTATTGTTTAATCTTATCACTTCACCAATGGCGGAACAATTATCAATTAATTATAGTCAGTTATAATTTTCATCTATATCAAAAATGAAAAGAGTCATTTTACCACCCTTTTAAAGAGGCTTATAAAGACTCCAAAGTGAAAGACTAGAAGCCTTAGAGTTGTAAAGTTGGCCGTTTTAGGTTAAAATGACGGTAATGAGAAGACGACTAAAACCGATTGTAGCCTTTATCTTCTTGGGAATTTTTGCTTTGTGGGTAGTTATCGCACACCTGACAACAACACAAGTGCGTATACGAAACCTAGCTTCGGCTGAAAAAGAGATTCCTTCAAGTACGTTGACATCGCAATCTTCAACGACAAGTGCTAGCAGTCAAGAAGCCCTCAAACCCATTATTGACTTATCTGCTTGGCAAGCGCCAGATAGTATTGATTATGATACTCTCGCCAAAAACGTTTCGGGAGTTATTGTCCGTGTTCAAGGTGGGTCAAATATCACTAAAAAAAATAATGCCACTGATGCCAAAGGGATGGATACTGCTTACCAAAAACATATCACAGAATTCCAAAAGCGAGGTATTCCAGTTGCTGTTTATGCTTATGTTTTAGGAACTACTAAAAAGGAAATGCGAGCTGAAGCAAAGACATTTTACAAGGCAGCCTCCAAATACCACCCCACCTACTACTGGCTTGATGTCGAAGAAAAAACCATGTCTGATATGGATGCAGGTGTCCAAGCCTTCCGGAAAGAACTGGTTGCTCTTGGCGCCAAAAATATTGGCATTTATATTGGAACTTACTTTATGCAAGAACACGGCATTTCAACTTCCGGCTTTGGTGCTGTTTGGATACCAACTTATGGAACCGATAACGGATACTATAATGCTGCACCAGCTACAGAGTTGGATTATGACTTACATCAATACACCTCACAAGGTCGACTAAACGGTTATAATGGTGTACTAGACCTCAACCAAATCGCACCAACCAAAGATACCCAAGCAACTTTTAAAAAACTTTTTGGCAGTTAAATGATTTTAAGTCTAGAACATATGTTCTAGACTTTTTTACAGTCTCAAAAACTATCACTAAACAAGTCGCCAAGCAGCTTACTTTGCACTTCCACCATTTGGGCATTCGGTCCAGTTTTTATATTAACACGGTACATTTTTACCCTTAATGAACTGCTTACACAAGAATTCGTTTTCTCGGGCTATTCGAATAGTTCGTAACATGGTACAATAGAAGGGTAACTAAGGAGAGGCAAATTACATGAAAAAGAAAAAGGGACTGAAGAAAACCCTCGTTGATCAAATTTTGGATAAGGCAGGTATCAGTCATGATAGTCTTAGCCTTAATGCCTTAGAAGGGCATTTACCCGATGATATTGTTCGTTCAGATATTTATAAAACATTGGCACTAAAAGGTGACAAAACCGGGCCAATTATCGGAATCATTCCTATCACAGAACACTTGGACGAAAAAAAGCTGGCCAAAGCATCTGGAAACAAAAAAGTCACCATGATCCCTCAAAAAGATCTTCAAAAAACAACAGGCTATGTGCATGGGGCCAACAATCCTGTCGGTATTAGACAAAAACACGCTTTTCCCATTTTTATCGATGCCACTGCCGAAAAAGCAGGCTCTCTTATTGTTTCTGCTGGAGAAATTGGACGCTCCATTCGAATAGATAGTCAAGTGTTAGCTGATTTTGTTGGCGCTAACTTTACTGACTTACTCACTGAACATTAAACACCTTTAAAGGAGACATCATGAAATTGTATTTTGTACGTCATGGAAAGACAACTTGGAATGCTGAGGGACGCTTTCAAGGAGCTAATGGTGATTCCCCGCTAACTATCGAAGGGAAAGAGGACCTTCAACGCCTTGGTGTCGCTTTAAGCCAAACTCCTTTTGATGCCGTCTACAGCAGTCCGCTCAAACGCGCGCAGGATTCCGCTGCTATTCTCATGACGACACACTCAACTGACAATACAGCTATTGAGGTGACCAAAGCCTTAGAAGAATGGCACCTTGGCCGACTAGAGGGGCAAAAGATTACCACCATGCAGGGAATTTATCCCAAACAAATCGGTGCCTTTTATCATAATTTAGGACAATTCGACCATAATGTTTTTGCGGCCGAAAGTGTCTACCAAGCGACCAATCGCGTATGCGATTTTGTCAAATCCCTTGATCCCGACAAACTGCAAAACGTCCTCTTGGTTTCGCACGGCGCCATCTTAACCGCAAGCATTCGGCGACTACTAGGTTATGAAATCCCGGAGTTACGCCAAAAAGGTGGGTTGAACAATGCTAGCCTTACCCTCCTTGACACCAGTGATAACCACCACTACCAGTTACTGGATTGGAATGATACCGATTACGAAGCTATTGCGGAACATGAAACAAAGTTCACTGAACATTTTGCGCAACCTCGTTTAATCGCCAATCATTGACCTTTCTCAACGAGAAACAACAGACTAACTAAAAAACGTCACGAATTCTTCGTGACGTTTTTTATTCTTCTAGGATAATAACCTGTGTGAAGACTGCCTATTTAGCTTAACTCTTCTACGATAGCAGACAATTGTTGCTTCGTATGAACACCTGCAACTTGTTTAACAACCTCGCCATCTTTAATGAACATAAGTGTTGGAATAGACATGATTCCAAAACGGCGAGCCGTTTCAGGATTTTCATCGACATCCATTTTCAAGATGCGCAACTCACTAGCATCATAAGCTTCACTCAATTGATCTAAGATTGGTGCTTGCATCCGACAAGGACCACACCAGGTTGCCCAAAAATCAATTAGAACTAGACCTTCAGCAGTTTCTTGATTAAATGTTTTATCTGTTACGATTTCAGCCATAACAAACCTCCATAATTTTGATAGGCTTATTGTAACCTAAAGTTTCACCCTTGCCAATTATTTGCTACGAAAATGACAATCATCCATTTCTAGCTAAGAAATGGATGATAAGCGTTAGGCTTGATAACGGCGTGAACCAAAGGTTAACAAAAGACTGCCTCCCATGAGGGCAAAACCAAGCACCATTAATCCTGTCATATCCTGGCTTCCCGTTTCCGGAAGGCGCGCAGTGGCTAGAGCAAGACCTTTTGCCACTGGAGCCGAAGGGCTTTCCCAAAGATTTTTGGTATAAGTCGCCATAGCTGTTGCTGATGGGCGTTGACCAAAACCACCACTACCACCAATACCTGTTTTAGGGGTTGGAGGCGTTGGCTGATGTGGTGTCTCTGAAGTTGGAGTATTAGGGACGATTGGTGTATCGCTATCCCCAGCGGCACGACCATTTCCCGTCACACGCTCAATGGTATAAAGACTCTCTCCGCCTGTCGACTCTGCTACAAATTTCACCGTATTGGTCGGATTTTCATTAGTTGTAGAACGTGTCTGATAGTTTAAAACGAGGATATCTTTCAATTGATCTAATTTAGCTTCAAATCCACCTGCATGAACGTGAAAAGCATTGAGAAAGGCCTGAACCTGTTCACTATTAGTATCTGAAACTTGCCAACCTTCCCAATCTTTCAAAAAGGTGACAGAAAGCGAACCATCAACATAACTTTGGTCTTGTCCCCAAGTATCTGTCAATGTCACGTAATTAAGAACCTCACGCGCATTATTAAAACGGATCCACCAACTGTTGACCTTGGCATCTGTTTCTGTTTGTTCCCCCCACTTAGCAATCATTTCATTACTTTGTGGTGGTGCGACTCCAGTGACTTCAACAGGCACCAAACGGCCATTGAAGTTCAAAACGACTTCTTGTCCAGGTCTCGTCACCACATTAGAATCCCACTTGGTGTCTAAGTGCAAGCTAACATTTTTATTGACAGGGTGTGTTTGGAAATAGTCATTAAAAGTCGTTAAGATTGTCTTGGTTTCAGGATCCGCAACAGCGTGTCCCACAACAGCATCTTCTGGATTTAACACATCAAAACTATAGGCTGTTTGCAACCTTAAGGCGTTTGGTAAAGTCAAAAGAACACTGTCACCTGAATTGATAGCTAATTGATCTGGAAAATTCACTGAGTAATCCACATGCGTTGTTCCGTAGAGTTCGCTAGAGCCTGTTACTTTAACGTCCGGGTTACTTACAGTAATGGTTGTCCCAGTTTTAGAGAAACTTGTTTCATTAGTTGTAGCTGTGACCGCTGCAGTGTCATCAGCTTGGCCACCCGTGGCTGCCAAACGAGTTACTGTGCTCGTCTCTACTGCATTAACAGGCGAAAGGTTACTTTGGCTACCTGTATCACTCGCTTCTCTAGCACCACTAGTCTCACTGGTCTCAGCAACTGCTGACGTCGCTGCACTGCTATTTTGGTCATCCACTTCTGCACTTTCTAAGGCTGCATCAGTCGTCTGACTATTTGTCGCATCACTTGTATTGGCATCAACCTCATCTGCTTGAACGTTCCCGGCAACTCCAAATAAAACGAGAGAGGCTCCTGCTACAGCTACACCTCTAAGGGCACAAGTCCCTACTTGAGAAACCATCCGAGTCACCCAATGTTTCCCAGATTTGTGCAAGGTCACACGGTCTACTCGAGAATATGTCACCGTTCTTTGCTTGACATGTTTTCCTGACATGGCTTATTACCTTTCTTGCATTAAGATAAAATCAATTTTTCATCATAAATCATAACATAACCAGTTTGAAATAGTAATAGGCTTAAGCAAGTCTTAATACAACGTTACTTTTTTGACATCTTTCGGCTACTTCTGGATTTTAAACAAAAAGTGAATACAAGCTAGACACCTATTCTAAAAGGGTTTTACAGATATTTCCTAACTCAAGATTAAAAGACATAATATGCTTTTTCTTGACACTTTCATTACTGGAAAACCGTTAAAAAAACAGGAAATAAAGATTTCCTGTTTGTATTATTTTTGCATAAATTACAATATATTTGACTCAACCAAAAGTTTTGTCTTTGTTTTGTAATGAAAATGTAATGTCAAAAATGTTATTTAATCAACTCATAGATTGCTTCAGCATAAATGGCACTCGCACGATAGAGGTCTTCCACATCCGCAAATTCATTTGTCTGATGCATCGTGTTGGTGTAACCAGGGAACATAGCGCCATAAGCCACACCTCTGTCTAATAGTCGTCCAAAGGTTCCACCACCAATAATAGTTTCGTGACCTTTTTCACCGGTATGTTTTTCATAGACCCGTAAAAGCGTTGCGACCATAGGGTCATCAACTGGAACGTAATGAGGCGTATGCTCATGCTCAGACAAAGTTACCTTTTCTGGTCCAGATAATTTCTCTAGTCCAGCTTTAAGATCAGCGCTAGTTAAACCTTGAGGGTAGCGGAAGTTTAAGGCAATGGTATTGTCTACTTGTGATTGATCAAAAGAGAAAACACCAGCATTCATTGACAAAGCACCCATCTTGTCATCTGTATAGGCTAGACCAAGTTTTTCCCCTGCAAAGTCCTTGTGTAAATATTTCCCAATAAAGGTTAGGTAGGCTTTTGCTGAACCATCAAAAGGTAAATCCTGCAAAAAGCGTGCCAAATAAGTCGCTGCATTGATGCCATCTTCAGGCATGGAACCATGAGCTGATTTACCATTCACCTGAATGAGGACAGCATCTTCTATTTCTGTCCACTGTCCAGAAATAGGTTCTTGACTGACAAACGTTTCAAAAGCTTCCTTGTAGGCAGCACGTTCTTCTTCTGGTAAGCGTATTTTTGCCTGTGCTTGTTCAGGAACCATATTTTCACGTAGTCCGCCATCAAAGGTCACCAACTGGGCTTGGCCTTGGTTTTCTCCTGCAAAGTGAACATAAGCCGTCACATTCCCTTTTTCACCATTGATGATAGGAAATTCTGCATCTGGTGAAAAGCCAAAATCAGGCTTTTCTTGGTCATTATGGCTAAAATAATAGTCCATATCTCCCCAACCGGATTCTTCATCTGTTCCGACAATGAAGCGAACCTTCTTTGAAACAGGGAGATTTAACTCTTTGATAATTTTCAAGCCATAATAACAGGCCATGGTTGGGCCTTTATCATCTGAGGCACCTCGAGCAAACAATTTACCATCACGAATAATAGGGTCGTATGGTGGGTTATCCCAACCCGTTCCTGCAGGAACCACATCCAAGTGGGCGAAGATGCCCAATACTTGGTCACCTTCACCGTACTCAAATTGGCCGGCATAGTTGTCAATGTTCTTCGTTTGGTAGCCGTCACGTTCTGCCATAGCCAAAAAATGTTTGAGGGCTTTAACAGGACCTGGTCCAAATGGATGCTCCTGATCTGCCTTATCGTCTTCACGTTCGGATTTAATCCGCAAGAGTGCAAATAAGTCTGCCATCATGGCATCCCGACGTTTGTCGACTTCTGCTTGAAAATCAATGGTCATCGTAAGTTTTCTCCTTTGTTGATTTTCTTTTATTATAACACATTACGCTTACAAAAAAGAGACCTGAAGGGGATTCCTCGGTCTCTTTCACTACATTTTTAGAAAAATCTTTTGTGCTCTCAGTTTATCGCATTGTGACAAACTCTTCAGATCCGGTTGGGTGGATGGCAACTGTGCTATCAAAGTCTGCTTTTTTAGCACCCATTTTCATGGCAACTGCGAATCCTTGAAGCATTTCATCAACCCCTTGACCGATAGCATGGATACCAACGATATGCTCATCTTCTCCTTGCACCACTAATTTCATCTTATTGGTTTGGCGATGATCTGTCACAGCTGTATACATCGAAACAAAGCTAGATCGATACGTTTTGACTTGGTCTGAACCGTACTTAGCAAGAGCTTCCTTCTCTGATAAGCCAACAGAGGCCATAGGGGGATGACTAAAAATAACTGTCGGAATCTGATCATAATTCATCTTAGCTGTTGGTTGATTGTTAAAGAGGCGCTCTGACAGTAGGCGTCCTGCTTTAATGGCAACAGGAGTAAGGGCAGGGCAGGCGGTGACATCACCAACCGCATAAATGCCTTCAACGGAAGTGTTTTGATAGTCATCCACGACAATAAACCCACGTTCATCAACTGTAACACCAGTCTTTTCTAAGCCAAACCCAGTCGTGTTGGCCTTACGTCCGATTGCCCAAATCAACTTATCTACGACAATACTTTCCCCATCTTCAAAAGAAACCGTCAGACTACCGTCAGAATTTTTTTCAACCGATTTAGGTGAGGCATTACGGTGCAAGGTTGGCCCGTCCGTCTCAATAGCGTCCACTAAAACGTCCACAATTTCTTCATCAAAATGACGTAACGGGCGATCATGACGAATGAAGAGATCCGTTTTCACACCTAAAGCATGTAAAACACCTGATAACTCCACAGCAATATATCCCGCTCCAACAACAGCGACACGCTCTGGTAAACTCTCCCAAGCGAAGAAGTCATCCGAAATTTCACCTAAGTCAGCACCAGGAATATTTGGATAAAGCGCATGCCCTCCAGTGGCAATTAAAATATGGGGAGCCGTGTAAGTTTCACCAGCCACTTCTACTGTATGGGCATCAATAAAAGTCGCAAAATCATAAATATAATCGACGCCGTTTGATTCAAAACCTCTTTCATAAGACCCATGAATGCGATCGATGTAGGCATCGCGGTTTTTTTTCAGAGTTTGGTAGTCAAAAGTGACAGGACCATAGTTAAAACCATAAGATGGTGCGTAAAGTTTGAAACTTTCCGCTATCTGAGCGCCATACCACATCACTTTTTTAGGGACACAACCGACATTAACACAAGTCCCACCGACAACCTTTCCTTCAACCAAGAGGACTTTAGCCCCGTGGATAGCTGCTCGATTGGCTGAAGCAATGCCACCACTGCCACCACCAATAACGATATAATCATAAGCTTTTGCCATCGTTTTCTCCTTTATCTTTTCATAGGCGTAGCATAACACATGGGCATCATACAATGCAAGTATTTGCTATGGCGTGCCTTCTCCAAAAAACCTGTATCCACTGGATACAGGTTTTTGTTTTTCTCTAACTAGAAGATTTTGATTTTTTCAAACGCCACTTATGACGCTTATAAGTGATGAGATGCAAAGCATCCGACAAACCAACTGCTACCATAGGTAATTGGAAATAAATGTAAGGCAATACATACTGACTCTTGGTTTCCCAGCCTAAGTGAAAAAGGATGGCACCAAACAAAACCAAAATCGCATATAAGGATAAATAAGCCTGGCTTCCTACTCTTTTCATACTAAATAGATAATAACAGAAGCCACCTAGATAAATCAGAATCAAAAAGGCTTGCATATAGGTGATGAAAATCAAATGGAGAGCGCCTTGATGATAAATCGATTTGGCGTAACTATTCCATAAGGGTTGTTTCTTCGCTTTACTTGGACCCGACCAGATGGACTGAAAACTTCCCTCTGTCCAAGAGCTCAAAAATTTTATACCAAAAAACCAAGTGGCATCCTCCGGATGTGTCAGGAAATAGCTAACACGTTTTAGCACCAGATGTTTGGCGTTGGCTTCAATTTTTCTGATATCTCCCTTTTCACGAAAATAAACTTTCCGAACATAGCCAGTATACCAACCTGGCTCCCTATTTGAAGATTCATCCTCTTGGATTCCCATCGCCACCCATGCTAACTGAGGGGTACCAGAAATCTTTTGATGACTCACGTGTTCATAGTAGGCGACAGTGGCTTTATTAGAGGCTAATGCAAAAGCGAGATAAGCCACACCCAAAAGCAGAGGCTTATAACAACGTTGCTTCATAGCATGCAAGACGAAGATACCAATGAGCGCTACGATTAAAATAACGTTATTACTTCGCACCCAATAGGCAATTGTCATTAACACCAAGGACCATACAGCATCAGACCATCTTTCCCGCTTGAGATACCGAATGGCAAAGTAAATAGCCCAAGTGGCAAAAAAGAGACCAAACATCAGCCCATAGGCAAACATGATATTAAATAAGAGAGGTAAAAAACCGTAGGTGACGATGACGGTAGCACGAACCCATCGGGCTTTACCAAAAAGTTCTTTTGCAATCTTATAGCTAGCTGTATTCATCCCTAACACAAAAGCTAAGTTAAGGGCAAAGAAAACAGAAATCAAAGGAACCGGAACGGCCCACAGGACTAAACGTTCAAAACTGACTAATCCCAACTGATGGGGATAACGAAACATATAGCCACCTGGCTCCAGCAGATGATAGTCTCCCGCATTGAACTGCAAGGCTGCTTCAAATACTTTACCCGCATCATCTCTCCCCACGTAAGCCGTGAGAAAAACAAGTGACAAGCCGAAGATGAGGTAACAAATTGTAAAAAAACGCCGAATTTGCTGAGTGCTATATTCCTTAAAAAGTCGCGTCCAGTATAGACCTAAAAACAGCATAATCAGAGCTGTCAGGTAAACATACCAAGGCACGCGCGTAATCATAGCCCATTCTGACAGTCCTGTCATCATGGTTGTTCTTAATATCATCGTGATAATAAAAAGCAAACCAAATATCAATACCCCAGCATAACGACCAAGGACTTCTAGACAATGTGATACTTTTCGCAAAACGCCTGCCATATGCGCTCCTTTTTCACTATTATTCATCATTAGTCTAGCATAAAGTCTCTAGACTGGAAAGCTATTTCTCTTATATTAACCAAAATAGCCCTCCTGAGAGGATCCCTATCAAGTATGCTACGATAACGTCCGAGGGATAATGAACGCCAGCCAAAACACGACAACAAGCTAACAAAAGGGATAAACACAAGAAAATACACCCCAAAGGCCAATAAATGTAAAGATAAGCCATACTAATGATGGTGGCTGAAAAAACATGTCGGCTCGGCATAGCATGTCCTTTAGTATGCTTGACTATCAAGGGGGTAATTTCCCAACGCTCATAAGGTCTAGGGCGGTTGAGTACATGGCGAAAAATAGAAATCGCAAAAAAACTTCCACCAGGAATCATAAGCATGCGCCAAAACAGTGAGAAGTCTTTCGTAAACAACGAACCTCCTAGCAAGGCACTATAGGCGAGGTACATAATGAGTGTTAAACATTTATTACTCCTATCTAACCAACGAACAAGACGCTTTCGGCTACGTAAGGGAGCGGTTAGTTTTTGGTAAAAGGTATCATATGAATGCATGCAATCTCCCCCCTATTACCACTATTTTATCTTAATTTAGTTGCCTAGGCTATCATCTGACGACATTTGCTCTTAAAAAAGTAAAAAAGGCACTCTAGTATGACTAGTTTCACTCTATCATGGTATAATTAGGGGTAAAACACTTTTAGAAAAAGGAGAACCCCCATGTCTTTTGATGGTTTTTTCTTGCATCATATGACCCAAGAACTGAAACAGTCTCTAGTGGGCGGTCGTATCCAAAAAATCAACCAACTCTTTGCTCAAGAAATGGTCTTGACTGTACGAAACCACCGCACAAACTGGAAATTGCTTTTGTCAGCCCACCCAACCTTTAGTCGGGTGCAGTTGACACAAACTCATTTTCAAAATCCACAGACTCCCACTACCTATACCATGCTCATGCGCAAATACCTTCAGGGCGCTCTGATCCAAAGCATTGAGCAGGTTGCCAATGACCGTATCTTACGATTTGGCATTTCTAATAAAAACGAAATCGGCGATAAGGTCTCCTTGGTTTTGATTATCGAAATCATGGGCAAGCATTCTAATATTATCCTTATTGATGAACAGGAAAACAAAATTTTAGAAGCCATCAAACACGTTGGCTTCTCGCAGAATTCTTATCGAACCATACTACCTGGTAGCACCTATTTAGCACCTCCCCTTCAAGACCAGCTAGACCCTTTTACAATCACCGATGAAGCACTCTTTCATATTTTAAAGACGACTGACTTAACCAACCAATCACTACAAAAGGTTTTCCAAGGTCTAGGACGAGATACTGCAACGCTGTTAGCCCAAGAACTAGCTGACAACAAACAAAGTCTAAACAGCTTTCGCCATTTTTTCGCTCAACCGAGCCAAGCCTGCCTGACAGCAAGAAGCTTTTTCCCTGTTGCCCATCCAGATAGTCAAAAAACTTTTGATAGTTTGTCTGACCTACTAGATGCTTATTACCTTGATAAGGCTGAACGCGATCGCGTTAACCAGCAGGCACATGATCTGATTTTGCTGGTCAAAAATCAGTTAAATAGCCGTCGAAAGAAACTCAAAAAACAAGAACAAGAGCTCGCTGCAACCGACAATGCAGAAACCTATCGCCAGTACGGCGAACTATTGACGACCTTTCTTCATCAAGTTCCCAATGATCAAGAACATGTGCATTTACTCAACTACTATACAAATCAAGAGATTAGCATTCCTCTTGATAAATCCTTGACGCCTAACCAAAATGCCCAACGCTATTTCAAACGTTACCAGAAACTAAAGGAAGCCGTTAAACACCTGACGAGTCTTATTGCAGAGACCAAGGACAGCATACGTTACCTAGAATCCGTTGAAACCGCGCTTGAACTAGCTAGTCTAGAGGATATCCAGGATATCCGCCAAGAACTTGTCTCAACAGGCTTTCTTAGAAGACGACAAGGGGATAAACAACACAAACGCCGGGCACCGGAAAGTTATCTCGCAAGTGACGGGAAGACCGTGATTCTAGTGGGACGTAATAACCTACAAAATGACGAACTCAGTTTTAAACTTGCCAAAAAGGATGAGCTCTGGTTTCATGCTAAGGACATTCCAGGTAGCCACGTGGTTATCCGTGACAATCTAAATCCTAGCGACGAGGTTAAAACTGACGCCGCTGAATTAGCCGCCTATTACTCAAAGGCTCGTCATTCTAATCTGGTTCAAGTTGACATGATCGAAGCCAAAAAACTCCACAAACCTAAGGGAGGCAATCCTGGTTTTGTCACCTATAGAGGGCAAAAAACCTTACGAGTTACACCAGATGCGGAGAAAATAGACAACATGCGCCAAGCTACCAAGCGCTAACAAAAATCCCACTCATACAACAAGATGAGTGGGATTTTTCATCATTATTCTGCTTATCCATTGGGTAACCAATTCAATCCATGGCATAATCAAGTTGGTTTAAATCCTTTTTTCCTTGCGTTTCTTCTGTAAGGAAAGGCAGTTGTTGCAAACCTTTTACGCCAGCTACAATGGATATTGGAAACGTGACAATAGATTGATTCATCCGACTAATATTGCTGTTTACGATACGTTTAGAAGCGGCTAAATCCTCATTTTCACTTGCAATTTCTTTTTGAAGAGACGTAAACTGTTGAGAAGATAAGAGGGTAGGATAGTTTTCCCCAACGGCTCTTATTTGTGCTAAAACATCATCTTGATTGGCTATGACCTGATTTGATTCCTGAATTGTGGCGCCTTGGCGTAAGGTAACGAGTTCAGTAAAAACATGCTCTTCGTGTTTGGCATATGCCTTTGCTACTTTTAACATTTCAGAAATCGTATCAAAACGTTTAACCAGTGTAATGTCAACCGTTCGTTTGGACTCTTCAATCACCACCTGATAACGATTCAAGCGGTTACTGACACTAATAAACCAAATCAACATAACAACAAGAATGACAACAATAAGTGAAGCAATAGCAAGCATACTCATTCTCCTTCAAAAATAGCTGTTAATCCATCGATTAAACCGAGTTCCCCGCAGAGTTTGTGGTATTCCGTTACCAAAGATAAGTACTCAATCTGGTTTTGATTTTCAGGGGTTGGAAAAATGTAACGATTGGTGTAAAGAGATATGTATAATTTGTTATCTTTAAAATACACACACATGGCATTCTGAGCGATTTGTTGATCAAACCATTCCAGTATTTTTGGGGTCAAAAACTTTCGTGCGGTAAATTCATCAGTACAATAGATATTGTAATTTTCATTGTGACGGATATCTTCAGTCTCAATTTGCACTTCGCCTTTTTTGGCACCAGGGTATGCTCCTCGAACTTCCCGCTTCAAAAAAGCGGATTTTTCAGTTGGAACAACACGCATGTGCCCTGGAAAAATGTAAGGCATGGTCAGGGAGAAAAGTTGTCCGTCAAAGTCAGTGACTTTCACTTCTGATGAGGTCGTCTTACCATTACTCGTACTTGAGCGAGTCTCCTTGTGATAGGCATAGAGATTGGTCACCGTCAAATCCCTGCTATCATGAAAGGCTAATTGTGTAAAGGTGTTATAGGTGCTCGATCGTGGGCTAATAACTTCTAAGACATCTTTAGGATAGGGCACATGGAGTTCGAGCGTCGCCTTTGGAAAAACCTCTTTTAAAATAGGGGTCAAAAAATCATTGAGATAGATATCATCATTGGTCCGAACCTTACCTGCAAATAGGGCTTTTCGCTTTTGATACAATGGCCAATAAATGAAATAACCCGCTATCAATAACAAGGGAATTGCCCACAGTCTAAACAGATAAAAAGTCACAAAACACACGGCTGGGACAACATACCCCATCCATTTCCAGTGAAGATTACTTTTCATCTGATTTTTGATTCTCAGCAAGACTTCTCGGAAGGGGGCAGAATTTTCTAATTCTTGGATACGCTGGGCATGCATAGCAGCTACATCCTTATCTGGTTTCACTGATTCAGTCATTACCAACAACTCCTTTCTGTATCACCCCATCACTCACATTATAGCATCAAAAAGATAAAGAAACAACAGAAAATGTAAGGGGTTTCAATTAATTCCCTAACAATCCCGTCTATCATACTTCGTCTTGATATTTCTTGTTTGTCATTTCTTCCTAATGCTATACGCAAGTGCTCTAATGGTCTAGTCGCACCGTCCATTCCTCTATATTTATAGAACTTACAGCAAAAGCTAACGCAGGATTGCGATGATAATTGGTCTCGCCCCTACGAAGATGTTAACCTGTAACTCCATGGCTAAGGATTCTTTTTTTGGTCTATGCACCTTAAGACTTAATCCCCCTCTTCTGGTTACTTCCATTTCTACAGCCAATTGTGTCATAGCTGGATAACTCAAGTTCTGTGTAAGGCATTCCGTTTTTGTCTTATCACTCCCTTATCAATACGGTACAATCGTCGTGAACATACACTGGGGCCCAACCCCAGCTTGCCTGCTTTGGCTACTTCGTGAAGTGTTTTATCAACTCAATCACTGCTGATATAGCCGTTGTGTTAACCAAGGCCTTGGAACCGTCTAGCCACGGTTCCTTTTTTGTGTTTATAGAATATACTAAGATTTTAAATTTAGTGTTTAAATACGATTTACAATTTCATCTTACTTGAATAAAAGAGGTTTTTTTACAGTTATCATCTATTTTTAAGCAACAAAAAAAACACCTAGATTAGACTAAGCGCTGAGATTCACTAATGGTTTTACCTTATTGTAATAAGGTGTTAGGAAGTTGATGAAGCCTTGCTTATCACTTGGATCATGTTCCTCTAAAAACATCATCAGCTCCAAATCATTGAGAGCGTCAAACATTTCAGGGTTTTCATTATCCCAAGCCTCAGCAAAGTTCTCATCTTCTCCAAACAGAGCATTGAACTTAAAGGAAAAATCCCAAAAATTATCAATCTGACCACTAACAGCTTGCTGTAGCATGTCTAATACTTGTTGACTGTATTTCATAATGGTTTAAATCCTTTCAGTTTTTTACGTTTCATCATAGTTACTACAATATCTGTATCAGGCTCAGTGATGTAAAGGATACCGTTGTAGTATCTAGCAAGTCTGCCGTTCTGTTCTGATACATAGTTAGGAGGCAATGGAAAGGCTATTTTGACTGTGTCATAGTTGTAGGCATATGTGCCATCGTTGTGTATCATCCGCTCTACATACCGTGCTATCGCATGGTCTCCAAATACTATACCGTCATTCTTAAAATTAAAGTAAGCCTCCACTGCCTGCTGTTTCTGCTTATCGGACAGTTTCTCTTGGAGGTCTTCTTTGAAATAATTGACAATCCTATTGTCATACCTCAAGGAGTCTTTTTCAGAGCGACTTAGAGCCTGAAAATTACTATAAGATTTGGGCGCTCTATTTCCCAAATTTTGTAGTGTTTCAGAGTACTCCTTTTTAGAGCGTTTGTCAATAGTTTTATACAACTTTTTGACTGTATCATCATTGTAGTAGTATCTCTCCCTAGCATAATCACGGTGCAAAAAGCTATGAGAGTCTACAAGGTTTCTGACTTTCCCTTGCAGGTTCCTCAACTTCAACCGCTCCATGGTGATTAGTTCTTCGTCCCCTAGTTGCTTAGAGATGTGCAACCGTTCTTTCTGGTCACGAATAGCCCGTTCTAACGCTCGCTGTTTCGCCTCAATCCGTGCGTTTTCTTCGGCCTGCTCTGGTGTGAGATTCTTGAGGTGGTCGGGGAGTTCTGGTAAGTCATTTACACCTACGACAAAGGGAGTCAGATAATGCCCACAATGGATACCTAAACAGCCTCCAGCTTTCCCCCAACCATAATCAGATAAAGCATAGATCTTAACACCTTTTTCAGTTCTTGCCTCACCTTTGGTAACAATCTGCGCTTGGATAGGTGCACATGCCTCTCTAGCTGTCGCCTTGATAGAGTAGTAAAAAGTATCTATGCCCAACTCATCAGCTGGACGTGTCCGCATCTCGTTATAGACCTTATATGTGGTGCTCTTGATAACTGTCCTAGCGTAAACATCTGCCCGCCAGTTCCTCCCAGCCCTATCCGTGAAGCCTGTAAACCCTCGCTTCTGCCACCCCATGATAGTGTCATTCAATGCCCTGTCGCTCGTTTTAGTCCCAGCAACAACTTGAGCGACTGTCTTTTCTGCAATATCCTTATAAACAGCTTGTATGCTCTTTGGTAGCGTTGTGTTGATAAGATTGAGGTCACTGACTGCCTGCGCTGTGTAAGCTTCCAGAGCCTCTGTCACGCCATTTCCTGCCGTATGACTGGGTGACCTGCTCAAGTTTTCTTCTCGTATTGCTAGACTTTATGACAAAACAGTGTGACCTTAAAGCAAGTCCACTACCGATTAGACCACTCGGGCCTAACCATCACCATGATCATAGATCTGCCCACCATCAAAACGGTTAAAAACGACATTGTAGAAATTTTTACATACTAGCTTGATTTTTTGCAAAAAGTAAGTCTTTTTGCAATACCCTAATTTCGAAAAGTGACAAGAAAATATAAAAAAACGTTGCAAAAACAACGTTTTTTTAGGTTTAAAAACAAAAAATGGAGTCGGTGGGAGTCGAACCCACGTCCAAACACCTGCCAATATGTTCGTCTACAACCATAGGTTATGTCTCGATTTAACCTCAGCCTAGCACATAACTCAAGCTCAGCTCAGGCGAGTCTAACAACCTCTTTTGCCCTGCCTAGACAAGCAGGACAACGTAACTTGCTAAAATGAAACCTCTAACAAAACGCAAGTGATCTTGTAGAAGTTACGCGAGCTGGTGTTTAGGCAGCTACTGCGTAAGAAGTGTTATTTTTTGCAGTTATATTTAACTGGCATTTTTACATCTGCCGATGAGTCGCAGAACATACCTCATAATGCCTGTCGAATCCGTAACGACCCCGTTATGAGTGAGTTTTTATTATAGCAAATGCCCTATGTCCTGGCAAGGAAAAACGCGCAAACTACAGAACTTTTCTGATATTTCTCGTGAGATTGTCTGTAAAAGTATGGTATGATAAAAACATGTATAAATTTTGGCAACAAGTCTTTAAGGTGTTAGGTGTCCTGGCCATCATCGGATCAGTAGGCGCAGTCATCTGGCTCTATCAACTGGGCATCCTTAGTAATGACAATGTCCTGCGCCAGACCGTCCAGGACCATCCGGTCAGCGGTTTTCTCATTTTCATCGCTGTGCAGATTTTTCAGGTGGTCTTTCCTATCATACCGGGCGGAGTAACCACCGTGGTTGGCTTTCTGGTTTATGGTTTCTGGCTAGGCTTTCTCTATAATTTCTTGGGTATTTTCATCGGTAGTGTCATCCTCTTCACCCTGGTACGGGTTTATGGCAAACGCTTCATCCTGCTCTTTACCAGTCAGGAAACCTTTGACAAATACGAACGTCGCCTGGATAGCAAAGGTTACGAGCGTTTCTTTATCCTGACGCAGATCGTGCCCTTTATGCCTGCTGATATCATGCTCATGATCACAGGTTTGTCCAAGATGACCTATCGCCATCTCATTTTTCTCCTTTTTTGGACCAAACCCTTGTCCATCCTCTCCTTCTCCTACCTCTGGATATATGGCGGGCGGATTGTGCAAAAGCTGCTGGGTGGCTAATTGTCTTAACTTAGAAAGAATTTACAATGAAAAAATCACGTTTTCTCATTCCAGGGATTATACTCTTGGGGGCCGTCATGCGAGTTCCCTTTACAGCCATCCCGACCATTCTGACTGACATCGCCAGTGGCTTTGGTGTGTCGGTGTCTAGCCTGGGGATTCTGACCTCCCTCCCCCTACTCATGTTTGCAGGCTTCTCCTCACTTGCCCCCAGTTGGGCTAAAAAAATTGGGTTAGAACGCCTGCTAGGACTCAGCCTACTGGTCATGCTAGTTGGTTCTCTCATGCGCATTCTTTCTCTTCCAACCCTCTTTGCGGGAACCCTACTCCTTGGGCTGGCCATTGCCATGATCAATGTCCTCTTGCCCAGTCTGGTCTCCCACTATTTTCCTGAAAAGATTGGTTTTTACACTTCCCTCTACCTGACCGTCATGGGGGTGACAACGACACTAGGTTCCAGCCTGGCAGTTCCTATCGTTGTAGCCTCTTCTTGGCAAGTTTTCATCCTTATCCTGTCAGTTCTGGTGCTGATAGCAGTCCTGGTTTGGCTACCCAATGTCCGCTACAATCACCGCTTTGCTAGGCAAGGACCAACCACTTCAAGCAACTCCCTCTGGAAAAATCGCGCAGCTCTGATTTTTCTGGTCTTTGGCGGCCTGCAATCCCTTCTCTACTACACGGAGATGACCTGGCTACCGACCATTGCCTTCAATGCGGGACTGACCAAGGTTGAATCAGGTCTTGTCGCTGGAGCCTTCTCCCTCATCAGCATCCCAGTGTCCATGGTTACACCAGCCCTGGTATCCGCCCTCAATCGCCATGGGCGTATCTGTCTTATGCTGGGCGTCTCCGGGCTGTCTCTGATTGCCCTTGTCGGTATGGCATGGGGACCAGCCAATTTCCCCCTCTGGGTGGTCCTCAGTGGCCTACTAGGTTTATCAACTAGCGCCCTCTTCCCTTATATGATGCTATCCTTTTCTCTGAAAAGCAGTGACAGTCAAGCGACAGCCCGCCTGTCCGGCATGGTTCAGACTGGTGGTTACTGTATCGCTGCCATTGGCCCAGCTTTGCTCGGATACAGTTACTCGACCTTTGGCAACTGGCTACCCCTGCTAGCCATTCTCTTTGTCGTCACGGTGGTTATGATGTTGACTATTGTCGCCATCGAGCGTCATGACACGATTCTCTAAGATACCAAAACCCACCACAAGTCTAATCTGCGGTGGGTTCTTTTTAGCTAATCAGCGTCTTTGATCGCCTGAAATTTCTCCCGCATGGTGGGGTTTTTGCGGGTCAATTTCTTAACGGAAACGTCATCTAACTTATTGTTAGCCAGGCGAAGTTGGTTTTCACTGGTAGTGAGGGCTGCCTTGACTGCTTCCATCCGCTTGATACTCTTATCGATTTCGTCGATAGCTTTTTTAAAATTCGTACTTGCGGAATTATAATTTTTGGCAAAAGCCTTTTTGAAATTTTCTAGGTCATCTTCAAAATGGGTAATATCAATATGCTGCTCACGCACTTGTGCTAACTCCTGTTTGTACTTAAGAGAATTCAATGCTGCATTTCGTAATAATCCAATCAGCTGAATAAAGAGTTGCGGACGCACGACATACATTTTGGGATACTCGTGACTAACATCGACAATTCCCGTATTAAAATAATCGTTATCCGCTTCTAGCATCGTGACTAAGACTGCATACTCACAGTTTTTTTCTGTACGATCTTTATCTAATTCTTTATAAAAATCGCGGTTTTTGTGCTTGGTCTTGGTTTCGTCGCTCTCGTTTTTCATTTCGAACATGATGGAGAGAATTTCCACGCCATGCTCGTCTTTTTCACGATAAATGAAATCTCCCTTAGAGCCACTTCCAGAAATCGTGTTATCTTTTTCAAAACTGGCATTTGGAAAAGCGTAGGCCCGCACCTTGTTGAATTCAGTCTCAGCGTATACCTCTAAGCTTTCCCCAATTGCTTTTGTGGATTGCTGAGCCTTGAAGTTCTTGTAAAAATCAACTTCTTGTTGAGCAGCCTTCAGCTTTAAATCATACTCTTGTTGCAGATTTGAAAGGGACAATTGCGCTTCTTTTTCTTGCAAGACCAATTGGTTTTTGATCGCATCACGTTCTTTTTCCACTTGAGCAACGGCTTCAACGAGACTCGTTTTGTTCTCTAAGCTAAGGACTTCCAACTGGTTTTTGACTTGCGTCAATTCGGTCTCTTTACTGGCCAATGCTTGACTCACTTCAAAATCCTTGACCGCCTGCATCTTCTCCAACTGAGAAGTTAACTCACTAATGGCTTGATCCTTTTGATTTAAGAGGGTTTGGATTTCCATTTCCTGTGTTTGTTTTTGACGCTCTATTTCACGAGACAAATCGTCAATTTGCTTATCTTTAACTTGTGCTTGTTCTTGCAAATCATTTTTAGCTTTTTCAGTTAAAAGTTCTTTTTCTTTTTCCAAACGGTCATGGATTTCTTTTTCGAATTCACTGCTTCTTACCTGGCTAAGCAACTGACTGTATTCTTTTTGATCTACTGTAAAAACTGTCCCACAATGCGGACATGTTATTTGTGACATACGTTTCCTTTCTTTTGATTTAGTATTTGGATACCAAAACTCTTCTCGCTAGCCTTTTTGACTGCGTCATCCATTAATACAACTGTTTACGAATTTCTTCTTGAATTCTTTGCCATTCTTGATTGGCTCGCGATAGCTTACGTTTATAATCTTCTCTTCCTTGAAGATAGCGTTGCGCTAAATATCCTTGTTTTACCATTGGAATGCTTGGAATTTGAATCTGCCTCAGAGCCTTGCTGGAAATATTAAGTAATGATTGACTACTACTGGCTTGATCTAAGAGAGCCAAACCTAACGGTGACTCAAGGAAAAATTTAAGATAATATCCAGAGAGCTCTTTTCCAGGGCGCACAACGATAATATTAGCAGAAGCCACACAGGGAAAGTCTTGTTCTTCAAAAACAGCTGTCTTATGAACAGTTCCCTTCGAAGCCACCAAGACATCACCATCTTCTAGCAAGTAGCGTTGCAATAGGCGCCGATCTCCCGAAATGGATTGCAAATCCCGTCCCTCAATGCCTAGAGGTCCAATATCTCTCAAATTGATGACGGCAACGTCTCCTGGAGTGTCTTTGGGAGAAATAGCTTTTCCCTTAAAGACTTCAGCCAGTTGATCAAGCGGACGACGTGCAATTGCGGCGTTCTCATAGTCCCTAATCAGCTTATCCATAATCTTCCTCCTATTTAGTAGTTAAATACTAACATCTTTCCCTTATTCTAGCAAGAAAAAAAGAACTAACCGTTGTGCAAAATCAAGAATTAGTCTTTTTTTCTAAGCTTTTCTTATTAAAGTGTCGCGTTAGGTTCCAAACGCCTAGCCAAATCCAAGTCAATCCATTAATAATCATCACAAGGACAAAACTTTTTGGATATTGGTAGCTTAACACTAAACGGTTTGTTCCCTCTTTTTGATGGACAATAATCGTGCCTATTAAACCGCGTGTGTAGTCCTTTTTTGTCAATTGTTTCCCATTCAAGCTCAATTGACTGTTTGCATAGGCAATGGCCGGCAATTCGACAGTGCCACTTGCCTTGCTTTGCCAACTCATTTCAAGACCTTGGTTAGTCTGTTTTTTCTGATAAGTTTTATTTGGTTTGACAACGACCTCATCATACAAATCGTAGTAATTGATTGCCCCCTTCTGAGAGGTCTGCGTTTTGGCCGAAGAAACTTGAGGCAGGTAATCTGGTGTTGATTTGAGGGCAAGTTCTAACAAATCGGCCTTGTTTTGACTGCGAAAGGCCTTACGAATACCAACAGCATCTGTAAGTACTCTTTGGTGTTTTCCATTTGGGATGGTGTTGTAACTGTTGCGATAGCCTCGCTGCATCGGTACGGTTACTTGCAATTGCACCCAACCATTCATAGCTGTTAGTAGCAATAAACTAAGACCTAGTTTTTGCCACTTCGACTGCTTGTCTAAATTCCTCCACAAAAGGCCCAGACCTAGAAAAAGGAAAACAAGAGCAGGTACAAAGAAGCGAAATGGAAATTGTAAGGTTTCAAGTAGTTTGATATGGTGCGCATTGCCCCATGCCCAAGGGAAAAAACTGGTCGCACAAAAACTAAATGCTAAAAAGCTAAGAAAAGTGATCCGCGTTAATGCCGATTGTTGCTGCCAACGAAGCAACTGCCAACCAATAAATAAAATTAAGACTACTACCAATAAGACCGGTGTCACTAACCAATAACTAGAACCTCCATTGATCGTATTGGTAGCCATCGTTTTATTAACAAAGGGGGCTAATAGGGTATTTTTAGCATTAACCTGTATTAAGGGGAGAAAAACATTTAAGGATAAAAGGCTAAAGATAGCAACACTCGTTAGCAGATATTTGATCGTTTGTCCCTTTTGCCTATCCGTCCAAAACCCATAGGCATAAAAAGGGAGGTAACTCAGCACTAGAAAGACAGTTGACAATAAATGCACCTGAGTCATGATAGCCACTGAAAGAGCCAGACGACTGACAGAAATTTTATGGTCTTGTACATAATCGACTGCTGGTATTAGACACCAAGGCAAGATGGCCGCTCCCCAACTCGTAAAGCCTTGACGATAGGTCCAATACTGTATACTAAATGTTGTCATGTAAACCAAAGCCATGGCTAAAGCCGGCCATTGATTGAGTTGGATACGTTTGAGCAGTCGAAAAAGGGATAGCCCAGCCACAGTCGCGATTAGCCAACGACTCAAGAGCTGATAGACTAACCAAGACGGTGACCACAACACTAACAAACCTTGAAAATAGGCAAAATACGGTCCATATAAGGCATTCACAATCCGCCCAGATGCCTGAAAGCCAAAAAGGCTCATAAAGTAGGAAAAATGTCCTGTCTTGATTTGCATGGCCGTATCATAAAAACGGTTATAGTGAAATAACAAGTCACTGCCAGCAATAAAAGATCCCTTGAGCCATTGTGGCAAAATTAAACAGAGAGCAAACCCTCCAATAATCAGGCTGGACACGACAGATTCACGGCGAAAAAGCAAAGACAGACGCGATAAAATAGATTTAAACATAGTTTCATTGTATCACAAATCCAGTCTAGAAAGCCACCTCCCCTTGTTTTGTCTCAAAAATCGTGGTAAGATTAGCCTAACTGAACGAGGAGGTTCTTATGCCAGTTGGTGTTCTTATCAATACTGTTGCTATCGCCTTAGGGGGACTCTTTGGAGCTCTCTTTGGCGGCTTTTTAAAAGAAGATTTCAAAGTCCAACTCAATATGATTTTTGGTTTGGCATCTATCGGCATGGGGATCTACTCTATGCTTGACATGAAAAATCTCTCTGCCGTTATATTCTCGGTTGTCATTGGTACAGCATTTGGTCTGGCAATTCATTTTGGTCAATGGATCGAACGTGGGGCTGGTTTGATGGGAAAAACCTTTAAAAATCCTAATGAAAGCCTGTCGCAAAAAGAATTTATTATCACCCTGGTGACCATTATTGTCCTTTTTTGTGCCAGTGGAACCGGTATCTATGGTAGTTTGGTGTCTGGTATGACGGGTGACAGCACCATTCTTATCACAAAGTCCATCTTAGATTTTTTCACCGCCATGATTTTTGCGACCAGTTTGGGGCTGGTGGTCTCATTGGTTGCTCTCCCACAATTTATTATCTTTTTTGCTCTCTTTTTAGCCGCTAAACAAATCATTCCCCTGACAACAACTGCCATGATAAGCGATTTTAAAGCTTGTGGAGGACTTTTGATGATTGCAACAGGCTTCCGCATTTTAGGTTTAAAAATGTTCCCCACTGCCGATATGATTCCTGCTATGATTATCGTTATGCCTGTTTCTTGGATGTGGACACAATGGCTACTCCCCTTATTATCTTAGTCACCAGCCAAATGGCTGTTTTCTTTTTTCTTGAACGCATTTTATGATACACTAAAACCATGCACCATCTAACAATTATTGATTTTAAACCACTCAAAGAGAGATTGATTTTCACCAATCCTATCTTAGAATTAAAAACGTCCAAAGCTTCTCAGGTCAAGGACATCCTTGACAAGGCACAAGCCTATCAAAAGAAGGGGTTTTATGTTGTTGGCTATCTGTCCTATGAAGCAGCTAAGGCCTTTGATCCCCTATTTAGTGTGCATTCTGCTCCTCTGCAATCAGAATACTTGGCCTACTTTAGCATCCATCAACAACCCAAAAGGGTGCCTTTTCCGACTTCCTACTCTCCAGTTGATATGCCAACAAGCTGGCAATCAACGGTTCGTAAAGAAGACTACAAAAAAGCCATCGAACAGATCAAAAACCACCTGCGTCAGGGTGATAGCTACCAAGTGAACTACACCATCCCGTTAACAGCCCATCTAACTGCGGATGCTTTAGCCATTTATGAACAACTTCGCATGGAACAAGGGGCCCAATACAATGCCTATATCGCCCACGATGATCAGAAAATACTTTCCCTTAGTCCTGAGCTTTTCTTTGAACAACACGGCGATCAGCTAACAACGCGCCCAATGAAAGGGACCATTGCCCGAGGACTATCTGATGAAGATGACCTTGCACGCGCTAGCTGGCTGGCGCAAGATCCAAAAAATCGGGCCGAAAACATGATGATTGTTGATCTTTTACGCAATGACATGAACCGTGTGTCTACAATTGCTAGTGAACAGGTCACACAGCTATGTCAGGTCGAACAATACGCTACGGTTTGGCAAATGACCTCAACCATTACCACACATTTGCGAGCAAAGACATCACTCACTGATATCTTTTCTGCCCTATTTCCTTGTGGTTCCATCACTGGGGCACCAAAAATTGCCACCATGTCGATTATCCATTCTCTAGAAAAATACCCACGAGGGGTTTATTGCGGAACTGTCGGTGTTTTACTGCCTGAAGGAGGTGTCATCTTTAATGTCGCCATTCGTACCCTGCAAATTCACAAACAAGAGGCTATCTATGGGGTCGGTGGTGGCATCACCTGGCTGAGTGATTGGGAAAGTGAGTACCAAGAAACCCAAGAAAAAGCACAAGTACTCTATCAAAAACAGCCAAATTTTGACCTCATTACTACTGCACGTGTGGAAAATGGGCAAGTTACCTTTGTTAACGAACACCTTAAACGGCTACAAACAGCCAGCCGTTACTTTAACTACCCATTTGACGAAACAGCCTTTTGGCAAATTATCACAGACACCCAAAAATATTGCACCACTGACGCTATCTATCGCTTACGTATCAGCCTAAGTAAAACAGGGCAGTTAATAGCCACTAAAGAACCATTACAGGCCCTATCAAAAGAGTTTTTAAGCGCTGAATTGGCATTACAAACTGAGAATCTAGCCAGTCCATTCACCTATTTTAAGACAAGTTATCGGCCACACTTGATGAAGAGTCCGCATGAAATCATCTACTACAATGAAGAGGGCTACCTCTTAGAAACAACCATTGGTAATCTCATTATTGAAAAAGATGGCCAACAGTGGACACCACCGACTGACTTAGGCATTTTAAATGGTATTTTTCGTCAACAACTGCTAGCCAGTGGACGTGTGAAAGAAAAATACCTTCGGTTAGCCGACCTCAAAAAGGCGGATGCTATCTATGGATGCAATGCTTTACGAGGCTATTACCCACTAAACTTGAACCTGAAATAATCTTGTGAGAGTTCAGACTTTTCTATGCTTTGAGAAATAACCCCTCTAATACTAACAAACAAGGCCAGACTTAAAACAAACGAAAATCTAAAGGTTAACTGTCAAAAAGCGGTTGGAACGAAAGATTCCAACCGCTTTTGTTTATTGATTAGCTATGTCAGTCAATCATTTAGCTCCAGCTGTTGAGTCCTTATTTCAATCTTGAGGCCATTTCCCAGACCCTAAACGATAAACAAGGCTGTTATCGCACTTAGCCTCCACTCGTTCTAAAGAACTGCCATAAGACATAAAACAACACACCTGTTGCTAAAAGCATTTCACCTACAACAAGGCAGGGTAGGGAGACATGCAAAGAATTGAGCCCCATCTTTAGAGCGGTTGCAGAAATAACAAGCGGAAAGGTCATCGCTGAAAAAGCTGGGGAAAATTCTTGACTGAGAAGAAATCTTAGGCCTAAGACCACATAAAGGTAAAGCCCTTGGGAGACCAGTAGAAATACGAACAGATAGCTAGCCGAATTTTGGAAGACACCAGTAGTTTGACCAGCAACAATAAGGAGCGACAAAGGGGCACAAAGTATTGCTTTTTGTGGTAACAATGCTCTTGGTAGATCTCGCTTGACCAAGCGTCTCGTCAGCGGGGGATATAAGACAAGACTGGCCACTAAACCAAAATAAAAGATACATGAACCAAGAAACTGTTGATTTGAAACCTGGCTAGTGACTCCTACCATCGCAAGTCCAACATAAAGCACTGTCCAACTAGGCATTACCTGATGGTACCACCGTTTTTTTACAAAGGTCACCGTAAAGTAAACGACTAAAGCCAGATGACTTGCAAAGGACAACCACCACAAACCTTGCGCTAGACTAGCTAGACCTGCCCACTGATGGAGATAGTGACTCAGTAAAAGACTGGCCATCGGAAAGGTAGCAAAACTTGAGGCAAATGTAGGATTCTGCATAACTTCAACCCATTTCCGCCAATGCCTCACCCAATAACTTAGATAAGAAAACCATAAAATGAGACCCAGACCCGTCAAAACATGGGAAAGTATTGACCAATCAGTCGCCCATAGCCTTCCTAAGCCAAAAAGGGCCAAAATGGCCCCAGAAAGTAGGAAAGGTGGCCGTTTGAAGAGTTGCACGATTCGTTTCATGCACCAGCTAAAATATGACGCAGTTGCACAGCACTAGGTGACACAATTGGTAAGAAGGCTCCTTCATTCCAACGACGAATAAATCCGGATGTTGAATGGCTAAAGTAACCGCGTCCACCACCTGCCTGTAATTCTAGCAAGAGACTCTGAGCTACAACATCGACAATATCAATACGCAACTGAAACAGTTCTCTTGGATGCTCTACAAAATAATTGTAGTCGGCTAAACCAGCATATAAAGCCTGTTTAATCTTTTGGAGAGCCTGCTTTTGGTCTTCCCACTCTTCCTTGAGAACACTTCGTTTGGCTAAGCTTTTTTCTACCTCAGAAAGCGATTTCTCAGCTAAACCAAAGGCCAATCCAAACTGATAACCGAGAAAAGCAGGTCGGTTTTGCGCCAAGAATTGTTTGGCATCATGTGAAATAATCCATTCTTCTTGCAAAGGAACTTGATTGAAGGTTAGAGCCGCTGTATTGGCCCCCTGTAAGGCAACAAATTCCAAATCTTGTGACCGAGACAAAAGAGGCGTTTCAGATGGAATGGCTACCACAATAGGCTCCCGATTCTCATCTTCAAAACCAGCTACAAAAATGGCTACAAAGTGATCCTCACGAACATTCGTCACCCAAGGTAGACGACCTTTGAGCACATATTCCCCATTTTTTTCAATTACTTGAACATTTAATTCTTCAAGATTTGACAAGAATTTTACGGCATTGGACAGTGCTGTTCCACCAGAGTATTCACCAGATAGTAATTTCTCCAAATAATGCGTCCTAAAATAGTCTTGTTCGGCATGAAGAATATTATCAATCAAGGTTCGTTGACCCCAAGATGCAAAAGCGGCTGTCAAAGAATGCTCCGCCAATTCAGCTAAAACTTCAATCACATCTTGATGGCTTCCTCCTAATCCTCCCAGGGATTCTGGCACTCCGACACGGAAAGCCCCCTCAGCTGCAATACGCTCCACCAGTTGATCGGCAACGTCACAGGATTCTTGGTCGATTTGTTGGGCGTGACTGTCCAACCAGTCAATAAATGCTGTCGAAAAAAAACTCATTTCTTGTCCTCCTCTTTCCTTCTCTCACTAATAGACATCCTTATGCTGTTGGATCTTGTTCTAAGGCATAGGCCTGCAATTCTGGGTTAATCGGTGTATTAGCCATATTGTTAGCATAATTACATAAGCTTGCCAAACTCACACCTAAGACAACATCCAAAGCATTTTCCTGGGTGTAGCCTGCCTCAAAAAAGTCTGCTAAAGCTTCATCACCCACTCGACCCTTGGTGTTGATAACTGCGATCGTAAATTTCGCTAAAGTATCTAACTTAGGATCTGAATCAATCGGTGTTCGGTTGCGTAGAGCTTGCAAAAGGTCATCACCCATTTGAATTTGTTTAATTGAAAATGCAGTATGGCCCGCTACACAAAAAGCACAACCATTAGTAACTGCCGCTGTAATTTGAACCACTTCGCGTTCTGTCGGCGTTAAACTATTACGACGGTTAATCTCACCAACGGTGCGATAGGTCTCAAGAGCCGTAGGGGCATTCGCTAACAAACCAATTAAGTTAGGAATATAGCCACCGTTTGCCTCTTTAACAGTTGACAAAACGTCTTTGACCGCTTCTGGTGCTGTATCAATAGTATGAATGGTAAAATTTTGTGTCATGGAAAACCTCTTTCACTTTTGAGATGTTTCCATCTTACCATGTCTACATCTATTAACATAATCTATATTTTTAATGATTAGTTATCATTTTTTTATATACAGAATCTGAGCATATTTCTTGCAAATAAATAGAGAAACAAAAAAAGACCACCTTGGTGACCTTTATGTCCATTTTTAAAGAAAAATAAATTTTTCAATCTATTTGTTAAGACTTTCTAGCTAAATACCAACTGTCTAATCATTTTGATTGATTCTTTGACTGACAGGCGCAAAAGTTCGACGATGAATAGGAGTGACCCCTAACCGATCTAGGGCTTCTATGTGTTTAGCCGTTCCATAACCAGCATTATGGGCAAAATCGTAACCAGGGTACTGCTTGTCATAGTCTTCCATCATGCGATCACGCGTTACCTTGGCGACAATCGAAGCAGCTGCAATAGATAATGATTTGGCATCTCCTTTAACCAGACTCTTCTGGTAGAAGGACAAATCCAATGACATAGCATCAATAAGCAGGGCATCCAGGGCAATTTGTTTCTCTACTTCCTTAATAGCTTTCGTCATCGCCACTTTAGTAGCCTCATAGATATTGATTTGGTCAATAGCTTCATTTGAGACTATACCAACCCCAACGGCTAGAGCCTGACTGATGATACTATCGTAAAGTTTACCATGCTGACTTTTAGCAATTTTTTTACTGTCATTTAATCCCTTAATGGTAAGCCCTGCTGGTAAAACAACGCAGGCAGCAACCACGGGACCTGCTAAGGGTCCCCGTCCAACCTCATCCACTCCACCAATAAAAGAATGCCCTTGAGCCATGAGCTCTTTTTCATAAATGAGCATCTGTTCAAGACGATCTTGTTCAGCTATTTCTTTTTGGATAGCCATTTTCCGTCGCTCAACGGCTACTTGTACCCCTTTGCGTTGATCTTGCTCCCACTGAGACCAACGGCTATCTTGCAAGTCAGTTATTTTTTCAAGGGTTGCTTTGATATCACTAATTGTCGCCATTGCCCTCACCCGGAATATCTAAAGTATAGCGCCCAAGTTTGCCATCGCGAACTTCTTTGACAAATAGCTGGTAAAAACGGTCATAATCATCCCGAAAGCCCAACTGACGGGTCAACTGCATGATAATTTCTGGCGCTTCCTCGTCTAGATTTATCCCCTTAAAACGGGCTGTCAAGCGATCTGGATAATACCTCTTAAAATGATTGATACCAAAAATAGTCACCTCGTCCATAGGTAGGAGATTGTCCTTAATAGCCCCTGTCAGAGCTAACTTGAGACCAACACCTTCATCTTCAAATTTCGGCCAAAGGATACCAGGTGTATCCAAAATTTCCAAGTCTTTATTCGATTTAAGCCACTGCTGGCCCTTGGTTACACCCGGTTTGTTACCAACCACTGCAATTTTCTTTCCAGCCAGACGGTTCATCAGCGTTGACTTACCAACGTTTGGAATTCCAACAATCATCGTTCGTAACGTTTCTTTTTTGATGCCCCGAGATCGCAGACGCTCAATCTTATCCGCCATTAAATACTTGGCTTGTTGGGTAACCAGTTTCACCGTTTGATTATCTTTTGCTGTAATGGCCAAAGTAGCCACACCTAGCTGACGAAAATAACTTTCCCACTCTTTCGTCATCTGTGGGTCGGCTAAATCACTCTTATTGAGCAGGACAAGTCGCGGTTTGGCCCCAATAATCTTATCTAGCATTGGGTTTTGACTCGACACAGGTAAACGAGCGTCTACTAAAACAGTCACAAAGTCAACATATTTTAGACTATCTTGCACCTGTCTACGAGCTTTGGACATATGTCCTGGAAACCATTGAATCGTTGCCATCTATTACTCTCCTTGTTTATACTTCCTCTTATTATAACATAAAGAAAAATACCATCTAAATGAAACGAATAGCTAGTCACTAATCTTAACGCTTTTGAATATATTGCATTAAAAAAGCCCTACAAATTCATAATGAAGTTTATTCACTATAATCTGTGTAAGGCTTTTCCTTTAAAGCTTGAATTAAACTGAAGCATACAAGGCGGAAATAGTTTGCAAGAGGGTTAATCCTAAGATGATAAGCCCACTCTGCACCACAAAATAATCTGATAATCTGTATTCATCAGAGACCTTCTGCTTAAAGAGACTACAGATAACTGGCAAAGTTAGGGCGATAACCCCAAGGTAATATCTTCCTTGAACTCCCAAAACATCAAAACTACCAACAGGTGTCCAAGTGACATATAAGGTTACAGAAATTAAACCTATGATCGCCAAGGAAACCAAACTTGCTCCTACAATTGATAGTTTAGGAAGCTTAATTCTACCAAGGTTTGAATAAGTAATTAAGGTATAGAGAGAGTATATTGGAATCAGAACCTCTGACATGGATAAATCTAACCAGCCAAAAGTATACAGTTGGTTTAAATGACTTACCGATAGCAGCATCTCTCTCAAAATCACCGGAATATACAAGTAAGGTTTTGTGATTAAACTAACGATTTGGGCTTTCGCATCGGCTCCTTCCAGTTTAAAGTTTTCAATTCTAACTTGCTGAGAAAGAACATACCAAAAAATAGTAAATAAAAATACTGAAGCAATGAGCGCAATAGAAACAAAGTAGTATCTTTTACATTGCCATTTATTTCTCGGTATAAATAGTAATAACCCTATCAGTAAAACGTAAGGCAGTTTCATCGTGACAAGGATGGTGCAAAGACAGGAATAAAGTAATAAGTCCCTTATTTTAACAGTCTTTTTATCATCTGTTACATAGCTTATAAACAAGCTAATGATAATATAAGTTACCCCTATCGCCACACTATCTTGATTATAAGAAGCAGCTAAGACTAGATTCATTGGAAATAAAGCGACCATCGTCATCAATTGCTTGGCCTTCCCACTTAGTTTGATCGCAATAAAAGCCAAAATACAATAAGCAATGACATTGAATAATCTACCAAGATAATAGGAGAACCCCAAACTTTGGTTCAAAACCTTTCCTAACCCAAAACCTAAAGCCTGAGGAATATAACCAATAAACCAATAAGAATTGGTCGCCCTATAGTCTGTATTACTTCCAAATTTTACCTGTTTAGTAGTCTGTTTATCTTTAAACAAAGAAGATTGCGAAACTGTTTTTTTAAAGTCTCTATAGACGTCAAAGTAGTCTTCCGTAATATGGACATTTTTATTTCCCATATTGACATTACCTTCAACAATATGGATGGTTCTGGAAAGATGAACTGGTTCATCTGGTGTATTCAAAACTGGGGTGATAAAGGCAAACGAAAAACCACCAACCAACATCGCAATGACGGTTCCAATATCCTTTTTTTTAGGCAAAAGAAATATGACTAAAGCAAAAAGGATGAAAAGAAACACACCAATCTTAGGAAAATCCATTAATCGTTTGGTATAAATGACCGTAATGCATAAAGCCAAAACCATAAAAACAATTAAGTATTTTTTATTTCTCTCATAACTCTCAACAAAATATCCCATCACTACTCCTAATTATTAGAATTTTGGCTCTTCACATACTGACTCATCAGCAATTTAGATAACCATTTAGGCCAGAACAGTTCATACATATATAGGTCTTCACGACTACGAGTGTTGTCCGCAATAGTCTTTGATGTTTCTGACTCCTCATGAATACGGTGGCACATGAGTTTATCAGATACATAGACAAAACGTCCCTGGTATTCACTAATTTTATACCATGCATACCAGTCCAAACTGACTCTCATATTTTCATCGAAATAGAAATTTGTCAGATTGTTGAGATTATAGGTCACAGCTGGACAACAAATTGGGTTGCCAAAAGCTAACACTCGGTTGCGACAAAAACGACTCCTAGGAAAAATATTCATTATTTTTAGCATCACCGTTTTAATTTTTAGATTTGTGTTGGCAGGAATTTTTATGCCATCTTTTTCTTCAAAATAATCGGAATACCCAATTAAACTGTTAGAATTTTGTTCCATCTTTCCCAAAACCTTTTCAGTATATTCTGGTTCATAGTAGTCATCTTGATGAGCAATCGTAGCATAATTGGTCTCAACAAATGACAAAGCATTATTCCAGTCCTTCCCGATTCCTCCACCTTGTTTGGTATAAAATAAAATGTCATAACGTTTACAAAGCTCTTGAATTGAATCGAGTGGGGTTGAACTATAGCAGATAACTCGTGATTGGAGAGTTTGTTTTTTCAATGATTTTATACACGACTCTAAGTAATCGCTCTCTCCATAAGCACAAATCACCCAAGTGTGTTGCTGATTAAATGGCATTCGTCTTCCTTTCTGACTTTCTAGCAATAATATAGACTACCAAACTCCCAGAGAAATAAACAAACATGACAATTAGGAAACTAAACGATGCCCCTAAAAGTCCAAATTGTTGTATCAACTGTTCATTTGTCAATTTAGATACTATAAACATCAGTAAATAAACGACTAATAAATAACTTTGTCTTCTAAGAACCGTCATGATATCTCCTAAGACAATCCCGATGGAATACAATATCCCAGAAAAAACTAGGATGGCCAGAGTAGCATTATGCTGACTTAAATTTACCCCAAACACAACATTCAAAATTGGAATGCCAATCCAATAGGATAACACAGTTAATATCAATCCTACACCTAGTATTATCACAAATAATTTAGTAACAATTGAATCGAATTTTTTTAATTCTTTATTCTTCCATAATAGAGCTAGTTGCGTCGTTAGCGGTCTAAGAATCAAAATAAAGAGGCTCATAAAAAATACAGGCATAAACAAAATATTGTAATCACGTTGCGTGCCTGTAATAAAATGACCAAGCCTGATTTGAAGATCAATCGCTATTCTTGGCTCATTGAAAATAAAAGCCAACAAAAAGCCACTAATAAAAAGAGGAATGCAATTTTTTAAAATAGAAAGAGCATCCTTTAGTGTAGCCTTGATGCTTTTACCAGATAGGTCAATCGTTTCAAAACCTTTTGCATGCAGATAATCATAACTAAATACAAAAATAAAATTTAGAATAACAAGATAAAAAAGGGAGGTAATCAATGACTTTGTAAAGATTAAAAAGACAAATAATAGGATCGTGCTAACGGAGTAGCGAATCAACATTGACTTTCCTGCAATATCTAATCGTTCATGACGTTGAAACAGTCCCTGGAAAAGGTCAGAAATAGCCTCACACATACGAAAGAGTACATATAAACTAATAATAGCAACTTTTGAAGTGTCATGTAGATCAATTTTAGAGATCGCTAAGTAGGGGAAGAAAACCGCTAGCATTAAAAGGAGGGAAAGGCATCTCGCCATACTATAACCCGTAAAAGAATGTTTAAAGAGAACATCTGTTCCCTGATAACTTCGAACTTGAAACATTCCCACAACTACTAGAATGGCTGCAATACCATAAGCAAGGCTAAAGGCATCCGCTTCCTTCGGAGAGGTCATTCTGGTTACAATCAATGTAAATAATACAGATGATCCTGCAAAGGCTAAATTTCCTAACAGATTCCAAAAATAAACCTTTTCAGTCGAGACAATCTCATCTTTCTTCATGTTCTTTTTCCTGTAATGCCATTTTTTGAGCCAATTGTCTAATTTGAACGGACTGTTTTGAAGTAGTACGCGTTAAGGAGAAATTGACATAGACCAGTAAACAAAAACCCAAAAAAAATACTAAATTACTTGGAATTTGGATACCTATTATTTTTGACAATAAAGCAATGACATTAGGGAACCAAATTACCGGCAATGATAACAGGCAAAGAATCAACCATGAAATCACATTTCTCATTTCGACAACTTTTTTTGCGACCAAATGAAGAATGTAAACGATAAAAATAATAACAATAACAGATAGCCATAAATTTAACATGTTATTTCTTGTAACCTCCACCTATTCTGGCCAGCAACATGGCCATAGTCACCTTTACCATATAGTAGACAGACTTGGTCAAGGTAATAGATGATTCTCCGAATTCCCGCTCGTTCATCATCACTGGCACTTCTGCAACTGAATAACCCGAAGTTAACAGCGAAACGATAGTCTCAGGTTCTGGGTAATCACTAGGGTAATGTTTCGCAAATTCTTCGATAACTTTTCGGTCAGCCACACGCAAGCCAGATGTGGGATCAGTCACTATTTTTCCTGTAAGAACTTTAATTAATTTTTCGAAAAATGAAATACCAATCCGTCTTGCAAAAGAAGATTGAAAGCCCTGATTTTCAATAAAACGTGAACCGATAACCATATTCACATTTTTTTCCTGAAGAGATGCCAACATAGAACTGATAAATTCAGGATTATGCTGACCATCTCCATCTACTTGAACAGCATATTGATAACCTTTCTTTAAAGCAAATTGATAACCTGTTTGCACGGCACCACCAATTCCTAGATTAATCGGTAAATCTATGACGTTAAAATGATTGTTTTGACAAATCTCAAGAGTATTATCCGTAGAACAGTCGTTAATGATAACATAATCAAATTCAGGTGTATGATCCTCAATCATTCTGATAGTTTTTTCTATGTTCCCACTCTCATTGTAAGCAGGAATAATGAGAAGTAATTCTGAATGTCTCAACCTTATTTTCTCCTTCAAAGCAAATCATATTATCTTACCATAATCAGTTCACATTTTCAAGATGTCATCTAAATGACATGATAACATCTAATAAATTCAGACCAAGCATGAACTAAGACTTTTGCATGAAACATGTCCCCTAAAAGAGGTGTTTTTCACTGAGTTTGTAAAAAGCCAAACTTCTCTAAAGGCCATACACGAAAAGCGACAATCCCCTTGATATTTTTACTTGAGATTAATCCTAGTGTTCGAGAGTCTTTAGAGCTTTTGCGGTTATCATTCAAGATGAGGTAACTACCTTTCGGAATGTTCTCCTCCTTGTTTTTAGTCAATGTGGCAATGCTAAAGTCCTCAGTGTATAATGTTCCCTGCGTTGCTTTGGATAGAAAATGGCTTTTTATATTATCCAAATAAGGTTCTGCTATCGGTTGATTATTGATATACAAAATATCATCCATAAAAGTTACAGACTGTCCAGGTGTTGCAATCACACGTCCAATATAACGGGTACCATTTACCTCATAAACAACCAAATCTTTGCGAACTGGCGTCCGATTCTGGTTGAAAAGCAAAATATCGTTTTTAGCAATATAGGCATTACTAGAGGGTTCGTGCACACGAATCGTTGAAAAAACAAAACTACGAAGTAGCAAAATAACAACGAAAGCTATAACAATTAAAATCGCATTACGAATAAAATCTCTTTTGAGCATAAATACCCTCTCAATCAGAACTTGTTATTCCAATTATAACATGATTTCTTCTATAAAAAAAGCTTCCTGAAAAGCTCTAGCATAAAAAAGAAGTACTGAAATCACTCAATACTTCCTTAGTCTAAACTTACTTACCAAGTTTTTCTTTAGCAGCATCTGCCAAAGCTGTGAATGCAGCGGCATCGTTAACAGCTAAGTCAGCCAACATTTTACGGTTCACTTCGATTTCTGCCAATTTCAAACCGTGCATAAGTTGTGAATATGACAAACCATTGAGACGAGCTGCCGCGTTGATACGTGTGATCCACAATTTACGGAAATCACGTTTCTTTTGACGACGGTCACGGTAAGCATAGTAGTAAGAGTTCATTACTTGTTCTTTTGCAGTACGGAACAAGATATGCTTAGCACCATAGTAACCTTTTGCAAGTTTTAAAACACGTTTACGACGTTTGCGTGAAACAACGCCACCTTTAACACGAGCCATTTATAATTCCTCCAAATATTCGAATTGTAAGTGATGCCTGATTATTTCAAGCGAGTCAGCATAGATTTGATACGTTTGAAATCTCCTGAATGCACCATAGCGGCTTTACGAAGATGACGACGTTGTTTTTTAGTCTTCCCGTGGAAACGGTGAGATGTGTACGCACGGAAACGTTTAAGTCCACCAGAACCGGTACGTTTGAAACGTTTTGCTGATGCACGGTGTGTTTTTTGTTTAGGCATTTTCTTTCTCCTCTATTTTCTTCCCTTATTTTTTCTTATCAGGGATTGGTGCTAATTGGATAAACATTTGACGACCATCCATTTTGGCACGTTGTTCGATAATCGCGATATCTTGCGTCGCTTCTGCAAAATCTGCAAGAACCTTGGCACCGATATCCTTATGAGTAATCATCCGGCCACGAAAACGGATAGATACCTTGACCTTATTGCCTTTTTCAAGGAACTTACGGCCATTGCGTAGTTTGGTTTCAAAGTCGCCCTTGTCAATAACTGGACTAAGACGCACTTCTTTGACCGTAACTACACTTTGTTTTTTCCGTTGTTCTTTTTGCTTTTTTTGATACTCGAACTTGAACTTGCCATAGTCCATGATGCGAGCCACAGGAGGTTTAGCTTGGGGCTGAATGAGCACCAAATCCACACCAGCATTGTCTGCAATTTCCTGAGCTTCTGTCCGGGGCTTGATGCCAAGTTGATCACCGTCAAGACCAATTAGACGAACTTCACGCACATGAATTTCATCATTAATGAACAAATCTCTTTTTGCGATATCCTTCACCTCTTCATTTTTTTAGAGAAAAACAAAGCGGACTGTTTAGACAGTCCGCACTACGAGTAATCATCAGTTGATGTTTTACATGTAGGGCCAGACAACGTTAGTCGCAAGGCGAGAAGTTCTCACTTCTGCTTTTCTCATTGTTAGTATCATAACACAGGACTTATCTTTTGTCAAGAACTTTTTGGACTTTATCCATGATAAAGTCTACAACTCCCTCGATAGATACACCTGTGGTATCAAACGGTATCGCATCGTCTGCGGGCTTTAAAGGGGAAGTTTTACGATGACTATCCTTATAATCACGTTGCGCAATTGCTTCTTTTATTTGCTCTAACTCTGATGGAATACCTTTTTCCTGGTTTTCCTTGAAACGCCGCAAAGCCCTCTCTTCTACCGAAGCCACTAAAAAGATTTTAACAGCCGCTTGTGGGAGGACAACAGTCCCTATATCGCGACCATCCATGACAATACCTCCATCTTGTGCAATATCCTGTTGGAGTGCCACTAAGGCTTCTCGCACTTCAGGAATGGCTGCAACCCAAGAGACATTTTCAGTGACATCATTTTCACGAATGGCGTGCGTCACATCCACATCGCCAACAAATACAAGCTGGTTCCCTTCTTCATCTCGACCAAAACTAACGGAATAGGTTCTGAGTTGCTCTAACAATTCAGAGACATTCGCAGCTGATAAATGATTCGATAAAGCCAGATAAGTAACCGCTCGATACATAGCACCCGTATCGAGGTACGTATAGCCCAATTTTTGTGCAATAAGCTTAGCAACCGTGCTCTTACCGCTAGATGCAGGGCCGTCAATAGCAATTTGAATAGGCCGATTTGTCATTAGTTTACATATACCTCGTCACCAGGGTTAGCATACCAAGAACCAGTAGTCATATGGTCTGGGTTTAATGCATACAGTTGGTCCAATGAAATGCCAGCACGTGCTGCAATAGAGGCTGGACCTTCACCTGCATTGACAGTTATGGTTCCACCGTTGCTACTTGGCGTAGTTGAGCTAGAAGATGTTGCTGTGCTCGAACTATCTACTGTTGAAGAAGAGTCCCCCGTTGATGAAGACGATTCTTCTTGACTAGACGATGAGCTGGAAGAACTACTAGAAACAACAGATGATCGAGAGGTACTTGACTGACTAGAAGCCTGTTTCGTATTGCCCCCTGTCGAAGTATAGAGGAAGAATACTAGAATAACAACAATCAGTACAAAGAAAATTCCCAAAATTCCTGTTAAAAATGGTGTCGAAATTAAATTCTCTCCTTTGGCTGAACGAGAGTACTCTTCTGTCCAGTCGTCGTCAACTTTATCTTCCCATGGCTTTTTAGACATGTCTTTCTCCTTGTGATTTTATTTATTTCGTACTACAATATTACTATGAAAGTGCAAATTTTACCAGAAAAATGTATAGCTTGTGGCCTTTGCCAGACGCTATCCCCTCTATTTGACTATGACGATGAAGGCATTGTGATTTTTGCTCAATCTCCTAAGCAACAAGTCCTAGATGTCATAATATCCCCTGATACTCTAGCTGCCGTCAAGTCTTGCCCAACAAAAGCCCTGATGATTAAAGATGCCTAAGGGCTTTTTTTGTTTTTTCTTTCGCATAAAGCTCAAAATAGTCTAGAAAATGATGGTCTAGTAATACTACCTCTCCGGTAAAATAAGGATTGATTGCCAAAGCATCCAAAAAGTATTTTTTAGGCCACTTTCGCATGGAAAAGACTTGATTTGGTTTGTTGGCTAATACAAAACATACCCGACCTTTAGAAACTTCAACACGGTCAATATGGCTAATGTCCATTTTACGTAAGCGAATCGGATCTAGAGAAATCACCTTGATGCATCCGTCTTTAGTAATCACAAAATAACGATGAAATCCCACAACCAATAAGAATAAAAAGAGACCAAACAAAAAGAAAATCAAATTCGGAAAGCGCACTTGTTCATAAACCAGAGCCATGGCCAGAAAAATTGGTAAGAGAGCAAAAGACCAATAAATGACCAACCAAGAGGGCTCCGGCTGCCAGTGGTAACGCATTTTGCCAAAAATTTTTATCATGCTAGCCTCCTTCTTGATTAGACGGCATCGGACTGGCTGACGATAGCAACGATAACCTCAATTGCTTTTTCCATGGTTTGAAGACTCACAAATTCATAGCGACCATGCATGTTTTCACCACCAGCAAACAGGTTAGGGGTTGGGATACCCATAAAAGAAATTGTTGAACCGTCAGTCCCACCACGGATAGGTTCAATGACAGGTTCGATCCCAAGACTATTCATCGCATGCTTGGCCAACTTAATCGGAGTCATATCTTTTTCGATAACTTCACGCATATTAGCATATTGGTCGGTCAAAGTTAGTGTCACTCGTTCCTGATCAAACTGACGATTAGCTTGATTAACGAGTTCTTGTAAGCGCGCCTTTTTAGACTCGAGTCCCTCACGATCAAAGTCCCTTAGGATATAATGGCTTTCTGCGGCATCCACAGTCCCTTCGAGTGTCAATAGGTGGTAAAAACCTTCCCGACCTTCCGTTGTTTCAGCACGTTCATTCTCTGGTAGTTTGGCATGAATGTCCATGAGAACTTGAAGAGCATGAATCATCTGATTTTTAGCTGTTCCAGGGTGAACATTGCGTCCTTGAACGGTTAAATCGGCGGCAGCTGCGCTAAAGGTTTCGTACTGCAATTCTCCAAGCGGCCCACCATCTACCGTGTAAGCGAAGTCCACATCAAAATCTGTCACATCAAAATAAGTCGCACCACGACCAATTTCCTCATCTGGGCCAAATCCGACACGAATCTCTCCATGTTTAACTTCCGGATGATCCACTAAATAAGCTAAAGCAGTCATAATTTCAGCAATACCTGACTTGTCATCACTACCTAATAGCGTGGTGCCATCAGTCGTAATAAGTGTTTGCCCCAAATAGCCATCCAACTGCGGGAAATCTTGGGGTGACAGGACAAAGCCCGATGTTCCTAGAGGAATATCCCCGCCTTGGTAATTTTCAATGACTTGAGGATTAACCCCTTCTGCATTAAAATCAGCCGTATCCATATGAGAAATAAAACCGATTTTCCGTGTGAATCGCTCATCATTCGCAGGCAGAGTAGCCACTAAATAACCATTGCTTTCTAGATAGTGAACATCCTTCAGACCTAAAGCAAGGAGCTCCGGCTCTAAGACATTTCGCGCAAAATCAACTTGACTTTGTGTTGTTGGAATGGTCTGACTGTTTTCATCACTACGCGTATTGATTTTAGCATAGCGGATAAATCGTTCTAATAAAGTATTTGCCATTGCATTCTCCTTGATAAAATAAGAAAAGAGCCAGGGGCTACCTAGCTCTTTTGTCAGAGTAAAAAGCTCATAAAAGCAGACTTTCCCTGCTTTTATTATAACACTTTTTCACTCAAATAAATAGCGTCAATGCCATGAACTATCGTGTAAAACGTCCTGTATAGTCTAGGCTCTGATCTAAATTCATACCAATCAATGGCGCTACACTGGTAAACTGCCAGGCTGCAGCCCCCTTATAAAGTGCTAAATTCTTGGCACGCTCTTGACTCATGACCTGGTAACCATCATAATAGTGGGCAACCCAAAAATTCTTCAAGCCGAACAGACTGGTATTAACGGTCCCTCCATTGATATCTAACCAACTACCCATGGTGTAGTGCACTAAATTCGTGTACCCCAAGTCTTTCAAGGCAGCTTCCCAAGCTTGCGTATTAGCATTGATGTTGGTTAACATCCCATCTGCTTCCATATCATTAACCATAACAGCGTTTTTACTAAAACCATATCTTTCAGCAGTTGTTGCAAAATACCGAGCCTCTGCCTGAGCCTGCTCAGCAGTGGTATAGTGTGAATAATGATATGCCGAAACAGTCAGACCTGCAGCTCTGGCATTAGCGACTTGTGAAGCAGCGTAAGGATTTATATAATTGGTACCTTCTGTCAATTTGACAACCACACCTTGAATCCCCTGAGTCTTCAGACTAGCAAATTGAGCAACAGAGATTTCCTTTTGATAACTAGAAATATCAATGAAAAACTGATTAGTTAATTTATCTTTATCATCAATATTGGTCACAGTAAATCCTTGAGTGGCTAAGAGGCCTTGTTGACTACCATTAGCTAATTGATTTTTTCCATAAACATGAACAGAGTAATGGCCTAGATTGTAGTTATGGTTGCTCAATCGAATGGTAGCACTATAAGTATTGGCTGCAATTTTGGAAGCTTGTACCCACTCTAAGTCATCTTGACCATTAATATCTGACCAGACAGGTAAGGTCACATCTGTCAGATAATCTGGAACACCAGTAATCGTAACTTGGTAAGTTGCCGTATCCAAGGCCTGAATAGTTGTTGAAAGCCGTGGTTCTGAAATGGTCGTGCTGACAGCCTTCACTCCTTGTAATTGCCCATTTTTTAGCGCATAAACATGGATGTTGTAGAGTCCCGTTCCGGTGTGGTCTCGGTAAGGCACAAGGACTTCCCCCTGACCATTAGCCTGATACCAATGTAAATCATCTTGACCATTGACTTGGGACCAAATCGCAAAACGGACGGTTGATAAATCACTAATCGTTTGAGAACGCAAGGAAACCATAAGCCCATCTGTCGTTTCTTTTGCCGTCACCAAATTCGCTGATAAGCCATCCACCTGAAAACCTTGTGTAGCTGTCAAGCCGACCTGCTTGCCGCCATCTAGT
>CAVHFY010000010.1:0-2876 GCA_963635745.1 Lachnospiraceae bacterium | reverse complement strand
TGGGAAAGGCTAGACCCTGGTTACTACGGATGTGTGTTCCATTTGCAGTAGCGACAGTATTACTATTTTTTGTTCCTTCTAATTTTTCTATGGCATTAAAATATATTTATGTTTTTATCATGTATAATTTGGTAAATACAGTGTGTCTGACAGCTATTCAAGTACCATTTTATGCTTTAATTTCTTTGCTAACCCGTAATAGTTATGAACGTGGTTTTTTAGGAAATATTCAACAAATTTTTCAAACTCTAGGGAATGTTTTTATTAATTCTGTTTTTACTATTTTATTGACAAAATTCTCTAGTAGTGCTGATACTTATATGACACAACAAGCTTTTACTTTAACGGTTAGTTTAGTTTCTGTTTTAATGGTTATCGCTGTACTTATCTCAGTCTTTTCAACGAAAGAACGAGTTGATGATAAACCATCAGGTGATGCCAAAAAAGTTGAAGATAAAGTACCGTTTGGAGTAGCTGTAAAAGCTCTTCTATCTAATAAATATTGGGTGATGATGTTCTTTGCTATGTTAGCTATCTTTTTTGTCATTATTTTCTATTCAATTGGTGGTGTTTATTATGCTATCTATATTCTTGGAGATATGGGACAAGTTAGCTGGATGAACAACGCCATTTCTATTGCCCAGTTTGCCATTATGTTTGCTACACCATTCTTCATGAAACGTTTTGGGAAACGTCCAATTTATGCAGCAGGTATGCTTTGTTTAACGCTGGGTTTTCTTGGTTTTAGTCTTTTTGAAAATAGCGTGCCAATGATGATTTTCTTTAATGCTCTCAAAGGGATTGGTCTAGGGATGTCTGGCGGTATGGCGATGGGAATGGTTGCTGATTCCATTCTTTATGGTCAATTGAAAACAGGTGTAGATGCTGTTGGGCTAGGAAATGCAGGGGCTTCAGCTGCTCAAAAGATTGGTCTTGGTTTGGGTCAAGCTATCTTTGGTTGGGTTCTATCAGGAGCTGGATTTGATGCCTCACTAGATACTAAAGGAATTGCACAACCAAACACTGTTTTGACAGCTATTCGTATGATGTATAATTACATTCCAATGATTATGTGTGCAGTAATTTTCGTTATGATGCTTGTTTTCTTTAATCTCGAAAAAGATTTAAAAGCATTAAAAGTTGAAAAGGTATCCAAGAGTAATTGAGTAGCAAAATGTGGTGAAGAAAAATATGAAACTAACAGATTTAAAAATAAATGGAATGATTGAGCCTATTGGGTATGATTTTACGGATTTACGTGTTGCTTGGAAAGTAGTTGATGTACAAGGAAAAAACAATCAAATGTCTGTATCGAATTATCAGATAACGTTGATTTTTCTAAAGTTCTAACAAGTATCAAGGGAAATGATTTATCACAAACTGGTACTGTAATTTCATATGACTTATTGCCAATGACTCGATATTATGTCCGTGTGAGCGTTACGGATGATTTGGAAAATACAGCTAACGCTCAGACATTTTTTGAAACGGCAAAAGACGAGATTTGGACAGGACAATGGGTGACAGGAAATGAAGGCAAAAACACACATATTGTTCTTCAAAAATCATTTTATCTAGATGATAAAGTTTCTAAAGCACGACTTTATATTTCTGGGTTAGGACTTTTTGAGACTTCTCTAAATGGAGACAAGATTGGTGATGAGGTGTTAGCACCATATTATAGCCGTTATCCAGCTGAAGTTCAGTATCTAACTTTTGATGTTACTGATGCATTAAAAGCCAAAGACAACGTGCTTGAGATTGCTCTTGGAAACGGTTGGTATAAGGGACGATTTGGTTTAAATGGTCAGAAAGAAAATTTTGGTTCAGAATTTAAAGCAATCGCAGAGTTACACCTAACTTATGAAAATGATGAAAAAGCAATTATAGCAACAGATAAGACTTGGTCTTATCACTTAAGTCAAACACAGCTTAGCGATATTTATGATGGTGAAGAAATTGATTTTAATATCGATGATTCGGGACTAAAACCAGTTAAAGTAACTAGTCAAGAAGGAAAATTAATTCCGCGCTATAGTCTACCAGTAAGAGAACAAGAAGCTCTAAAAGTTAAAGAAGTTATTCAAACACCAGCTGGTGAGGTTGTTCTTGATTTTGGACAAAATTTTGCAGGTTATGTGGCTGTCAAGTCAAAACAACCGAAAGGCACACATGTCCTTTTAGAATTTGGTGAGATTTTACAAGATGGTAATTTCTGTCATGATAACTATCGTTCAGCTCGGTCAGAATTTGCCTTTGTTTCAGATGGTCAAGAGCGCTTGGTTAAACCACGTTTTACTTATTTTGGTTTTCGTTACGTGCGCGTGACTGGCTGGGTTGGCGAGCTTAACTCATCTGATTTTGTGGGGATTGCCTTATATTCAGATATGAAAATAACTGGTTCGATTGAGACAGGGCATAAAGGCGTCAATCAACTTTTCTCAAATACTCTTTGGGGGCAAAAATCTAATTTTATCGATTTTCCGACAGATTGTCCGCAACGTGATGAACGTCTAGGTTGGACAGGTGATGCTCAAGTTTTCTCTGGAACAGCAAGTTACAATATGGACACAGCTGCTTTTTATAATAAATTCCTTCATGATTTACGGACTGAGCAAGTCAAATATGATGGGATTCTTCCAGGAGTTATTCCTGTTTTTGAACCTGAACGTGTCATTTTTTCAAGTGTCTGGGGAGATTTAGCAACGATTTTGCCAACGGTTCTTATGGAACACTATGGCGATAGCGTGGCGCTTTCACATTATTATCCAATGATGAAAGATTGGGTAGATAAAATCACAAAAGAGGATAAAAAACGTGGGCAACGTTACCTTTATGATTTTGGTAATCAGCTTGGAGACTGGCTTGCCTTAGAT
>CAVHFY010000009.1:0-6543 GCA_963635745.1 Lachnospiraceae bacterium | reverse complement strand
TAAAAATATTTAATATTTTTAAAAATTATTCTTGACTTTTTATATAGAATGCCTCTTCTCCATTTTCAGTGGTTACTGTCGGAAAGACTTGGAAGATATTAATGCGATTTTCAGCCCCTGAGAGGTCTAATACCAGACCATGTTGTTCTCTGGTTTGTTCTAAGAAGGTACCGTTAGCATCAAAGTTCCGAATAAAGTGTCCTTTTGCGTAAAGGACATCTGTGTGTTTTAACAAGAACGACCGTTGCCCCATTTTAGGATTTCCTGAGATAATCATGAAGGAACGGGTACGCCTGTCGTCGCGCTCTAAAAAGTTAAAGTTAACAGCGCCTTTTGTCGGCGTCCACCCAAAATAAACACCTCGTTCATCTTCTAATTTCGTATGGTTAAAGAAATAGCCCCCTGCTAAATCATGCGCTCGAATCGTTGTTCCTTTACGATGATTCGGAAGATCAACTTGGTATTCTGCTGGGATAAAGGGACTATGGTATTCAAAATCTAATTCTCCCAAAAGAATGGTTGATTTGAAATTAGAAGTTTTGTCCTTAATATCATCCACCTTACGAAAGAGCTCCTCTTCCGTTGAAGCAGAGACATAGACCCGAACATACATGCCTAACATGACAATGTTTTTCTTGCGAATATCACGGTCTAGCTCCTGAAGGTCTTTGATTTCATCCAGCTCTTGTTGATTATCTGTTACTTTACTATTTCCTGTGATACGAGTTGATTTTTCCTCAATGGAGTCCCTAATCTCTTGTTTTAGTTCTGTATTACTCTCCCGATACCAAGCTAAAAAAGCTCGTGTCCCTGGAACGAGTAACAATTCTGACAACCAAAAACGGTCTAGTTCTTCTGACGGGTATTCATAAAACAAGAGATCCGTATGGTAACCGTCTCCACTCACCCAATAGCGGTCATGTCTGAAATCGATATTGCCTTGGGGTTGAATACGACTTAAAAAGGCCAAGTCGTATCCAGCCGCTTTTAATTGGCGTTGTCGTTTTTTGGATAATGTTGGCATTCAGTTTTCCTCTCTCTATACCTTCTCATTCATGTTATTGTACTGTTTAATAATCTGTTCTTTTTTAGCAACACTAATGTCCTGCGGAACAAAGTCATTGTTCCCATAGGTTTTCGCCTTCCGAACCAACTCATCCATTTCGGATGTGCTTGGGGCAAATAGCCATAAGATAAACTCGGTATTGTAAATCTCCTGTTGAATGGACTCTTCGACCTGCATATTGTTATAAAGCAATCGTTCTCGGTCTTCCAGTTGGCGATAACGACGAGACGTTGGGGAAAGCTTCGCTTTTTCTTGACGCACCAAGCTCAAATGATGCCGTAAGTCCGCAATCTGAGTTGTTGTATCTGTTGGTAACGTCGTCACTTCAATTTGAACATTGGTATTAAAATCTGTAATCCATTTCTCGAAGTTATCTAGCGTACGGTTTACCTCGTTATAGGAGAGAGAGCCAAGGTCTTTGCCAGAAATCTCCATCAACTGCAGATAGCCGTAATCAACCAACTCAATGTAAGCCTTATGATTATTGATAATAGTTTTAACATCGATTAATTCAACGGCAGAATGCAGGTCATAATAATCCTGTGTTTGATGTTTTGTTGGTTGAAATCGTCCCAGAGGATGTTTAACTTCTTCTGAAGAGGTCACTTGTCTAATTGCCATGACTATTTTTCTCCCCTCTGATAGTTAATACTGGTATAGCGTTTCCGACGGCGTCTGAAGAAGAGCACCATGCTATGCCAATTTTTCTTTCCACCATTTGTTGGTAAGATCAGGTATAAACACATGAGCGGCGTTAGTAAAATAAAGGCAATCATCTGTGGCCATTGGTTCATGGGAAATAGTCGCATTCCAAAGGTTACAGCAGCAACTGCAGAACCGCCAACAAAAGCAATATCAATGATGAATAAGCCAATAATCTTAACTCGTGCCCGAATATCACGAGGTACACCATATTTTTCGGTCATGTAGAATGTCTCCTTTACTAGTTGATAGTTTTATCGTAAGGGATAATCAAAAATCATGCTCTACAGGGACAAGTCAATTCTAAAAAAACAAAACTGTATATAAAGATAGCTAAAAAGTTATATAACTTTTTACACATAAAAAAGGAGCCTCAGACTTGAGACTCCTTGACTAAAGCGAAGAAAGCTTCTTCAGAAATGATGGTAATGTTCTGACCGCCAGCCTGTCGCTTCATAACGGCTTCATATTTTTTCGACCGTTTGTCTGGTTCAAACAGATCTAATTGCTTGTGACCAACAATCAGAATTTCTGTCTGGGCAGAAACATAATTCTGGACGATAGCTCCCTGATTTTCTAAAAATATTACAGCCTCTTGCCTTGTCATTGGTCTGAGACTTCCTGTAATCACAACAACTTTATCCGTTAAAGTGAGCATAGGCATCATTCTTCACTTTCATCAATCTCAGCTCCCTTAATATGATTCTGACCTTGCATGTACTGACCAGCTTGATTAAGGGTTTGACCTGCAGATGTCATCTGTTGACGGGATTGTGACAAACGTTGTGAGGCAGATGGAAAAGGTGATGACGTTGGTTTTGGTGGTGTGTTGTCACTTGAATTTGGTTTAGAAGGCTTATCTAAACGAGGTTGATCAGGTGATTGGCTTGGTGAGCTTGAATTACCAGCTGTTGGATCGCTAACCCCATTAAACGCTTCGCCTTCAGGTTCTGTTTGCAGGGTTGGATCAGAAATACCGCCCGACATGTTAGAAGCACCACCAGTATCTTCTTCTGAGAAAAGAGGCTCTCCGCCATAAGTACCTGAAGGATTTAAGCCATATTCATCTGGCTGTGGATTAAGATAAGATTCAAAGCCAGGTTTATCAGTAACTGCATCATTTTTCAGCGCTTCATAAACAGCATCATGACCCGCTTGAGCTTTGCTATCAAGATTATCCATCACACCACCTGCATAGTCTTTGGCTTTACCAATAGCCTCTTTACCCATTGCATCCGCTAAGTTAACCATGTTGCTGACGCCACCTTTCGCGGCATTGGCAACTCCTTGATCTTTAGCAGCATTAATGGCGCCTTTAATACCGCCACCAGTTGCCGCTAGACTATTACCAATAAGTTTACTTCCTGTCGCAACAGCTCCTGGGACTTTACTAGCCACATTAGCACCAACTTGGGCAGCACCAACAGCTCCCGTTGCTAAAGCACCAGCCCCTTGTGCAAAGGCGTTACCTGCCATCATAGCACCAATGAGTTGTTGAGCAGTATCACTATGACCCGTTGATACCCCAAGCCAGCGTTCAATCATGGCAACTCCTTGCATAGCTGCCAAGAAGACACCGAGATAAACAAGCATTGAAGCTAAACATTGTTCCCACATGTTTAAACCATCAAAGAAACCACCTGAAAGTTTCGTCACCGCAGAAACAGATAGAGTTGGTAAATCACGACAAATCTCTAAAGTGACTCGCATAATAACAACTTCAAAGATGATTCCCGCAAAGGCACCTCCAATAGTTCGTAATAGCTCTTTATATTTCTTCGAACTTGAAAGCGAACTATAACCAACCAGTGGAGAAATTAAGCCTTCTATAACAATATCAAAAATAGACTTCACAAGCTTTAATGCCATACTAAACAATAGGACAATTAGGATACCATATTGTGAAAACATACCAACCCAATTGACTTTATAGCGCAGATAAACGGATTCAAAAGCATTTAAACCATCTACAACTCTATGCGTATTAATTGTTGCTATTCCATCTTGAGAGGAATTAAGTTTATGCAAAAATAACCCTTTTATTCCTATATATTTTTCCTCTAAACTATCTAATTGTGATGTATTTGAAGCACCAAAATTGGCTGTAAAATCAATTTTAGTCGCAAAATCAGCAGTATCTCTCTTATCGCTACTATCTGTTATATTATTCACTGCTGTCGACCCTTCTTGAACAGGCTTGATATATCCGTAATTATCTAATGGAAACAGCGATTGATCAAAATCATTTTCTAGCAAAACTTTTAAGTCCACCACATTATTTTTCATGGGTTGAATCGCCAGTGAAGAATAGGTACTACTATCATCTGAAGAACTCGTTTGGATTGCCATGGCATCTTGAGCAATAGCCGTTGAAATATTTGTTAAGGCAAATGGTAAAACAGCCGTGACCAGCGTTACTAACAAAAAATTAGTAATCACCCCTTTATATTTAATTGGTTTTGTGAAAACACCTGTAATAGCAGAAACAACTAGAATTAAAGTAAAGAGAGTTGTTCCCAAAATTTGGAACCAATAAAAGAATTTCCCGATAACCGTATTCGTATCACCCAAATAGCCAAACAAACCAAATAACTTGAACACATTATTGAAGGCATGCTCTAACGTTACGGTAATCTGGTAAAGAGCTTTAGCAATTCCTCCTGGAATGGCCATCAAATACGTTAAAAATGCGGGTGTTGGCTCTAAATAATTTCCCCAATACGAATAGAACTGAACCATTTTGTCTGCATTCTCACCAGTGATATTTCCATCTGTTGCACTACCATCTAAGTCCCAAAAACTAACAGGCATATCATTAACCAGATCTGAAAAAGTCTGATAAATCACAATAAAAACACCTACTTTCTATTTTAGATATTTTTATCGTAGGAGATAATTTTAAATCGTGCTGTAAAGGGACAACTCAATTCCAAAATAAAAAACCTCATATTGAGGTTTTATAAGTACTATTATTCTATGCAGACTTGCCAGAGAATTCATAATACCCATAATCACGAGGATTCCGACGCAACTCATAGATTTTAATTGCCTTTCCACCGTCGGATAAGGCAACTTGATAAAAGGCAGCAGAATCATCCAACGTAGGATTTTTAACCCTTTTGCTAATGATTATTGTAAAATTATCTGTATTTGACAAATTGCTGTCAAGAGTTTTTAAAACTTGTTTAGCAGATGAAGAACGATCATTCTCAGATATGACACTATAGTATACTTTATCCCCTGAGCTGTTTGTTATTGTATTATCTTTTTTATCAAAAGTTAGTGTGTCGCTACCTTCTTTAAAAACACCATCAAGTGCTGGGTCTTTGGAACTTCCCGTATAACTATCTTTCAATTCATTTTTAATAATAGTTTCAGTTGATTTTTGACCACATGCTGCCAAAGTAACAACCGCTAAACCAAGAGCTAGCACTCCCAATACTCTCTTTAGTTTCATGATAATTTCCCCTTTATTTCTTTGTTCTCATTATATCAAATAATAAGGTTCAAAAGCAAGTAATTATACATATTGTTATATAACTTTTTAAACACTATTTTTGTTTTCCTTATATCCTACTTTACAGGTAAACACACTACGAATGGCATTTAGGGCATTCCTAAATACCATTCTTTTTAAATCACATCATCTTCAAACAAATCAGAATAGTCATCCGAAAGGTCATAATCCTCAAAATCACTACTGTTATCCGACACCACATCATTAATTGCAGCTTGAATCATCTCAGCTGGTGAGGTAAAACGTTGTTGCTGTGGGGAGGTAGTGTCATAGCGTGTTTTGAGTTTTGGAAGTTCACCAGTGTTGCTACCAACACTGCTCGTTAACTGCAGACGCCAATCAATAATGTTGTTAAAGAGTTTTTTCGCACCAACCGCTACATCTTGAAGCTCTAAGTTACGGTGAGCACTCTCAACAGGAATATCCGCAAGCGTCATCGATTGATCAAATTCTTCCTGTAAGAACATGTAACGATATGGGAAGCTCGTCTTCTCATGACAGAAAATCGGATCGGTCGTTATCTTCCGCCCTGCATTATCTCGGCCTTTCACACCACGTAAGATGACCGCTTCACCTTCCTGGAATTTAGCCAATTGTGTTGGCGTTAACAAATCCTGCCTTGGATTTTCAATAGCCACATTGGGATTTGCTTCATCCAAGATATTGCTTGATCGACGGCGACGAGTAATCGTTCGAGACCCTAAATCCTTACTGAAGCGACTATTAGTTTTATCAGAGGTCGATTTGACATAGATTTTAAGCGAGCAGTTATCTTGGATAGTGGCTGCGGTGTTCTCACCATACTTGTCAACCAGTTGTTCCAAGTTTTGGATCCAGAGGTAGTACAGAATATTTTGCCCTAGGCCAATAGAAATTTTTGTTTCCATGTGTGGAATCGCTGGAATGTTCGTGAACTCGTCCAAGATATGTAAAATGCGATTAACACATTTTCGACCATTAGATAGGGCTAACTCATAATTGGCATTAAAGAGTTGGTCAAGAAATAGTGAGACAATCCCGTTATATTCTGTTCGGTTTGGTGGCGTTACCAGGTAGATAACTTTTGGATGATCAGAATATACAAGATCAATATCAGATTCTTGTAAGAGATGATGGCTATCTTGTTCATCTCTCAGAACGGTCACCTTGATATGGTCAAGAACAGGTTGCTTGCTATAGTCATCTAAACGGATCACTTTACCCCGTTTTTGATAGACTTTTTCAGCTGAAAATTGGTAACAATAGTGTTGAATTTCAC
>CAVHFY010000008.1:0-22816 GCA_963635745.1 Lachnospiraceae bacterium | reverse complement strand
ACTAGATGGCGGCAAGCAGGTCGGCTTGACAGCTACACAAGGTTTTCAGGTGGATCAGGTAACCGTTGTTAATGCCTCGGTTCAGGTAGTAGATGCGAATTCACAAGAGGGCACTCTGCGTGTCCTAGTAACAGAAAGTAACCAAAGTCGTAAAGTCAATCAATTACGAGTAGCCGCTTGGTCTAAAGCCGATCAAAGTGATTTGCACTGGTATATGACATCTGGCAATCAGGGGGCTTTCTCGGTAACAGTAGACCAACGGAATCATCAATATCATGCAGGCCTATACACTGTCCATGCCTATGTAGTCTACGAAAACGGGACTTCAAATGGTGTGAATCTCGGTAACTATACCTTGAATAAGACACATTTTGTTCCACAAGTGTCGACAAGCTATGAAGGGACAGGAGTTTATCGCATCACGATTTCAGATGTTGTCAATCCTGAGCAGGTCAAAGTCGCTATTTGGGGTGAGGCAAGTGGCCAAAATGACTTGCGCTGGTATAATGCTACAAAAGCCGGTGATTATACTTGGACTCTTACGATGGATGCGAAATCACATGGAGAGACTGGTCTTTATAATGTCCATATTTATCAAGGCAATACCGGTCTTTTGGCAACAACGATGACGGTGGCGCGTTCAAACTTCGATTTGCCTTACTATTCTCAAAGGGATAGTCGCTGGTCTGGGGTCTACTATGGTGCTTATAATATGGGGTATGCGGGATGTGTCCCTACCTCTATTGCCATGGTCTTATCAGCTCTAGATGGTAGGACAGTCCTTCCGACTGAAGTAGCTAGCTATCTCTACAATGGTACCAATACCTTTAATAAGAATGGGGCAGGGACTAGTTCGTCAGGTATTTTTGCTGCTGCAAGCTACTATGGCATGTCAGCCACTGATCTAGGTTCATATGCAGGGCTAGCCAATGCCTTGCAGGAAGGGCATTATGTGGTTGGAGCTGTACAGAATAATAAGTTTGTTCGAAATGGTAGTCATGAAATGGTCTTTGCAGGCTATATGAATGGCAATACCTTCGTGCGTGATCCTTATAATGCTAATAACAATGGTTGGTATTCGATAGCTTCGCTCTTTAATGAACAAAGTTATGCACCAGAAGATCGTATTGGTGTGAGTGTACCATTTATTAAACTGACGAAACTTTAATCAAAAACAAATATCCTTGGCTTGGCCAAGGATATTTTTGCTTTTATGCGTTGATTTAATCTTGATAAGGACTTTTTGTTTGATTGAGCCAAGCATAGGCCAAACCGATGAAGAGGCCACCACCAATCCAGTTACCGACAAAGACCACCACCCATTGTCTGAGGACATTAGTGAGGGTGAGACCTTGAATATTTTCCACGTGACTGAATGCCGCTAACATGAAAGAGGCAAAGTTTGCGATTAAGTGTTCATTGACAAGAAAGACAAACATGAAAATGGCGGATAAAATTAAAGGAATTTTGGCGCTCTGCTCTTTTATCAAAATAAAGCAAAGAATGGCGATATTGACGAAGATATTAGCGGTTATTCCCTCGATCAGGTTTTGCCAATCAGATTTAGCAAGTTTAGTCTGAACAGCATTAATCAAAAAACTGTGGTTACTTAGTTGACCAAAAGAAAAAGACTGGTTAAAAAGAAAGGCTAGAACCGTAGCGCCAATAAAGTTAAAAAAGGTGCAGTAGAGTAAAATGAGAAGTGTTTTTTTCCATGAAATGACCTTGTAATAGCTACCGACAGTCAAAAACATCATGTTTGAGGTGGCTAGTTCACTGTTTAAAAAGACGACATAAAGAAGGCCAAAAGCAAAGATAAAAGCAAAGACAAAACGTGATAGGGCTGGTGATAGAGGTGCAATAATATCGGCTGCAATAGCGCCACAAGCCGTACTAGCTGTCAAATAACCACCTGCCAACATCGAACGTAAGGCATAACGTCCTAGGCTTTCATCGAACAGTTGTTCCTTTTTTTGGCAAGCTGCTGTAATCGTCGTTTGGAAATGGGACATGGTGTATTTTAATCTCCTTGTTTTTCTTCTATTTTATCATAGCTTAGCGAAAATGAAATCCTTTTCATAAAAAATAATTGATACTAATATCCCCTTCCTGACAAAAAAATTCCCTGCCATTAGGGAGTGGACAGGGGATTTTTTGTTTAATGATTGACATGCCTTGGGGCATTGGAGTGGTTTAGTCGTCTTCGACCGTATCTTCTGAAGGAGACGTTGTGGGAAGGGAATTAAGGTAGCTATCTTGAGCTTTGTCAAAATCAGTCTGGTTGTGATAAGGGTATGAAATGTAGAATAGATCTTTCCATCCTTTTGCTTCACCAGAACGATAGAAACCTTCTATTTTAGTTGGAAGAAATTGCTTATTGTATGTGATTCGTAGTTGGGTGAGCTTGTTCTTTTTAAAATCTTCAATAACAGAATTTGTGATGTCGGAAGACTTGAAATGACTCCATATATCAGAAAGCTGCACAACTTGTTGGTAACCATGATATTTAATACTAGCTTTATGAATGGGAATGTGTCGCGTAGCATCTAGAAAAAAATCTTCTTCGTTTTCATAATATTCTGTTAATGTCGAACCATCTAATTGGTCGCCGTAGAGTTTTCCGTCTTTAATGGCAATTCCAGCGCCAAATAATTCTTGATGCTTAAGGTCAAAAGACATGCCAGTATCTTTGCCATATAGCTTAACGGAATAGGCATCTCTCACATAATAGAAATTCTTATCTGTTAGCGCTGCATAAACGGTTCCTTCAGTTTGTGGCTGATGAGGCTTGTTTAGAAAGGTGTTTGCTAAATAAGCTAAAACCATTGCCGACATCGCTAGAACTAATATAGTTATCGTAGCTTTGTAAGCGGTCTTCATCTGGGATTTCTCTCCATCTCTCAAGGTCAGTGTATCCTCCTTTTTTGACAATATCGGCATAACGTCCCCCCTGGCTCAGCTGTTTAGCTGGCCGCCATTTTTTGGTCATCTTCCGTCGAATGTCTGTGTCAGCGGGGTGGCTCACATCTAGATAACCATGTGTTCGAGTAAGTGCTGTCGGCACATCACGGTTGAGTCCCTTCGGGAGTCCATAATTGGCGGACTCTGTATTAGCAACATCCCCACCTTCCTCAATGGCGTAATGGTCAGGATTGGAGTCATAAGAACCATCTGCTTGCTGACGATAGACATTCCATTCTGAGACAAATTGACCCGTTTGGATATTGACAATGTACTCAATCATTCTGGCGTTATTGACTTCGTAGTCACCATTGGTGTTCGCCTGAGGCAGTTGCACTTTCATATTTGCTGGATAGGCAAAAGAACCAAGCGTACGATTATGCAAAACAGCCCCGGTGGTATAATCTACTTTGACGTTTTTTTGGCGAGTATAGGCAATCAGTTTGTCTAGATCTGTTTTTCCTTTGTAATTATCTCTAATGTAGTCAATGGCTTGTTTATCAATGTAGGAACGAAAGAGGTGGAGTTTTTCGCCTAAGGCATCTTTTTTTAAGCCTTCTGGGGTTCGGTAGGTGTCGATAATTGTTTTTCGGAAATAGCTATAAAAATCACTGGTTGGCTCTAAGGTTTTAGAAAATTTATAGCCATTTTGACCCAATTGCAAAAAGTGGTAGGCATCAATAGTTGCCTGCATGTGTTGCATAACTAGAGCTAATTTTTCGTGTCCAGGGAGATCAGAACTAATGAAAAAATCTGTATAAGTGGGTGACCCAATTTCCTGGCTTTCTTTGTCAATTTGCGTCATTTTTTGGGACAATTCACTTAACTTTGCTTTCGCCATCAGATCTCGTATGCGGTCATGATAGGTCATTCGAATAGCCTGGTCCCAGTGATCCCGATTAATAATCCTATCTGCTTGTTTATTGATAGCAGTGATGACGGCCTGATAACTGGATTCTTCTAGTTTTTTTGTTAAGGCTCTAGTTGTCTGAGCATGCATAACAGTAAAGTTGCCGTTACCATCCTCACTTAATGTGAGTTTTACCCGCTCATTGCTTGTTTTGTTGACAATTAAATCTAGGTCAATCTGATTAGCTTTCTCAGTAATTGAGGAAGGATCCACTCGGTAAGTTTTAATCACAGCTGATTGTGTCAAGGCCAGACAATCCAATTCTTCAAGAGCTTCCTCATAGAGAAAGGACCAGTCATCACTGGTTAGTTGGTTAATTTTAGATGCTTTTTGATTGTAGCGAAAAATGAGAAAAATAAAAACCGCAACTAAAACAAGGCCCGTTGCTAAAAGGAAAAGAAGTCTTTTTTCATAATTTAATTTTATCTCAATTAATTAACTTGGTCTACTAAGTTGTTTGTCTCTATAGGTTTAACTCATAGGGCAGGATAAGCGTTTCGTCGCCTGCTTCATCGACGATCAGGAGCCGATGGGGTGCGTAGGGGTCAAAAGGGTAATTATAATCAAAAGCAATCGCTCCATTGATTGTTTTCTGGCTAATGACAAGGGTCAGTTTGTCATCGTGATTATGAAAATCAACCACGAGCTGATGGTCTAATGGGAAGACGCCTTTGAGGTAGTTATCCAAGATATCCCAAATAGTGTCAATAATTTTTGGGTCCACACTAGAGACAACACCAAAACTAGCATAACGTCCTTTGGAATGTGAAAATGCCATGATGCCCTCCTTTTCTGAAAAACACCTCCTAAAAATATAAGAGGAAATACTAAGTGTAATGGGTTTTAAAGATGAGCTGTTCCGCAACGAATGACCTTGAAGCGCTGTGTTTACTAAAAGGTGTTGCAGACCTTGAATTGATTTGGCTAGCTGTAAAAACCAATATCTTTTTGAGAGAAATAGTTGCTGTTAGACAAGAAAAAAGAGCCTAAGACATGTGCCTCAGACTCTCAAGATTGCCGTGGAGACAACTTTACCGATTCTTTAGTTCAAGATAACGTTTGTACCAAATTGAGACATAGGCCTGGGAGAATGGCCCCTTGCCTTGGTTAATCCAATCGACAAGGATTTTGACATTTTCCTTGAGGATATGGTCAATATCAGCCGAGTAATGCATAGCCTGTTTGTGGGCTTCGTATTCGTCAACATCGAGTAGGCGTTTTTCACCGTCTGCAAATACCTTGACATCTAGGTCATAGTCAATATATTTGAGTGCTTCCCCGTCTAAGACAAAAGGGCTAGCGAGGTTGCAGTAGTAGGAGACGCCATTGTCACGAATCATCGCAATGATGTTGAACCAAAACTTTTTGTGAAAGTAAACAATCGCCGGTTCGCGGGTTACCCAACGTCGGCCATCATTTTCGGTCACCAAGGTATGGTCATTAACGCCGATAATGGAATTTTCAGTTGTTTTTAGTACCATAGTGTCTCGCCATGTGCGGTGGAGACTACCATCATGCTTGTAACTTTGAATTGTAATAAAGTCGCCCTCTTTAGGTAATTTCATGGGACTCCAACCTTCTACAATTAAGTTTATCGCTTACTATAATAGCATATTTACTGAAAATTAACAGCAAAAAAATGTTAGACATCGTATTCTCGTAAGGCTTCTTGAATCGCGTCAAAAGTGAACCCTTTGCGAGCGAGGTAAGCCACCAACTTTTGCTTTAAGGCATAACCGTCATATTTTCTGGCATAACGGTCAAAAACTTTATCAATCTCGTGAAAAAGGAGTTCTGCTTCTTTGTCTGGGTCGACTGCTAGTGGGAGCTCTGCTAAGGCGGTTTGAATATCTGCTGTCGTGTAGCCACGCTGGCTCAATTGCTGGTAGAGTTTGGTTTCTAGGGCTTTTTGTGGTAGTTTCTTGGCGTATTTCTTAAAGAGTTTTTTAGCCGTCCCAAGACAGGCCTGCGCAAAATCTGTGCTTTCAAGGAGATCAGAGATAGTAGTTGATGCAATACCTTTTTGAATAAGTTTTTGTTTGAGATAGAATGGTCCTTTATCACCACTAGTCGCCTGTTGGTTGATGATATCTTTGGCCAGTTGTTTATCATCAAGCCATTTTTCTTGTTTTAAGCTGTCTACCACCTCTTGGATAGTAGCGTTATTGATATCATGTTGGGTCAGGTAGTCTCGAACTTGTTTTTCACTACGCCGAGCAAAAGACAGGTGGTAAAGAGCTAAGTTTTTTCCATAGGAAACCTGAGAAAACTCGCGGATCTCAGTCAATTCGTCTTTGGTTAGGCTTTTATCTTTGGATAAAAAAAAGCGTACGATGGTGTCCTCAGTGATATAAAGAGTATCTGTTTTATCTATCTCTAGCAAATAGAGGCGTTTTTTCTTTTCGAGTTTAGTGATTTTCATATGTTCATTATAGTATAAAATAGACGAAAATACTGCTGCAAACCGCTAAAAAAGGGGCTAAAAAGAGCTTCCTTGGTCATCCGTTTATTAAAATATAAAGCCTCTGGCAATTGTTATTTTTCAGAAAAAGTGATAAACAAAGGGCTACCCTATCCCTTAATTCATGCTATAATAAAGGGGATATATGACAAAAATATGACAAAAGAAGAGGTCGGTGAAACAAAGGTGTTAAATAGGGTTCGAAGAGCATGGCGCATGGCTTTGATTGTGCCTAAAATTGTTTGGATGTTGGCCATTCTCTGGATTTACCTTTTAGGCCGTCTCTTGCCTCTTCCTTTTTTGTTATCTTCTCAAGGACAGAGCTCTTTTCAAGGAAACTCCGCTCTAGTCGCCAATGCGCTGGCTGTGACAGGAGGGCATGTGGGGGCTTTAACCCTTTTTAGTTTGGGCTTGGGGCCTTGGATGATCAGTGTTGTGCTCTGGCGCTTTTTAACGGCGTTTGGTGCTTTTAAACAAATCAGTCAGAGTCAATCAGAGCGTTATCGAATGCTTTTGAGTTTATTGGTTGCTCTTTTGCAGGCACTTGCTTCTTTGCGAGACTTAGTTTTGTCACCTGTCTACGCGTCTTTTGGTTTGTTTTTAATGCAAATGGTGACCCTGGTGACCTTAGTCGCAGGCAGTTTTGTCCTGACTTGGCTAAGTAATCTCAACAGTCAGAAGGGTCTTGGTGGGATGACCGTTATCATTTTAGCCAATATGCTACTTTCTTTGGGTGATAGTATTTTGCAGTATTTTGGAGACCAAAATTTATCTCTGTCACAGCTATTGCATCAAGTAGGTATTGGCATACTTGTCACTTTAGCGATTATCTATGGCGCTGGCGTATTGTATCGTGCGGAATATCGAATACCAATATTCCGTATTGGTGTGAATACCGCTTACCATGAGGCTTCCTATCTACCAATACGGGTGACGCCAGCAGGTGCAATGCCATTTATGTACGGTATGACGCTCATGCTCTTTCCTCTTTTTATCTTTCAGGCCTTGGCTCAACTCTTTCCTTATAATGGTTTGTTAGATTATTTGGCACGCCATTTAAGTCTGACAGAGTGGAGTGGCGTTTTGTGCTATATGGTTTTGCTCTACGTTTTATCGTTAGGCTTTGCTTACTATAACTATGATGCCAATGAATTGGCTAAAACGTTACGAAAGTCTGGGGATTACATTGCTTTTGTAGCACCTGGCCTTGATACTCGTCGGTTTATCCAAACCAAAGTAACAGCACTAGCGCAATTTGGTGCCCTTGTGGTTATAGCAGTTGGTGGTCTGCCTTTACTCTATGGTGTGCTAAGAGGGAATGATCCTCAAGCGATTTTGTTGAGTATTCTAATTGGTGATATCTTTATGCTTGCAGGTTTTTGTCTAGATGTGCTTGAACAAGTGACGACATTGCGTAATTGGCACCGTTATCAGGATCCGATTTAGGAGGAAAAATGTATTATTTTGTACCCGCTTGGTATACCAATGAGCGCCCTTGGTATGCGGCCTCACAAGAATGGACTAAGGTTTATGAAGAAATTGCTTTTGATGATACTATCAATCAAGTCCAATTGTTTGCAGAAGCCGGTGAAACTGTTCGCTTAATTTTTTTGACCTATCAGCCTCAAAGACGTTATGAAATGCATGAAAAAGGCTTACTGGGGCAGGTTTATTGGTCATTTTTTGATGACATTCAAAATATTTCACGGACCCATACGCACCCGATTGATTTTAAAGATTTAGCTTGGCCTAAGGGAACGGAGTTTCTCTATACTCCCTTTGCGGTTTTTGCTAAAAATAAAGGCGCTTTGATAGCGAAGATTGCTTTTGCCAGTAGTGGTAATCTTCTAGAGATTCACTGGCAAAATGAAGGGAAACAGCGGTATACCTATTTGTTTGATGACCGGGGTTTTTTATCCAGTATTTTGTACTACGACGAGGCCGGCCAAGCGCTTTACCAAGATTACCTCAATGAAAATGGGGTTTGGCAGGTTAGGGAGCATTTGCAAGCGACAGATGAACCGCCGATTGAAATCAATTGGTTTTCAGATCATGTGTTTGCTCAAAAACGCTATAACAATTGGGGAGAGTTGGTGCAAGAACGTTTAGCGCTTGTTGCCAAGCAGGTGTTAACGGATCAAGACACCCTTGTTCTGGCCAGCCACGCGCTACATAACGACATTTTATTAAATACTTTTTCCAAGCAACAATGTGTCCTTTCTTTCTTTGGGCAACGCTATCCCTTAGTCATGGATACGCCGTTGTTTGATCTGCTTAAACGAGTTGAGCTGGTGGTCACAGAGTCCAGAGAACATGGTAATCTGTTAGAGCAAGCCTTAAAAGAGGAGGTCGACACGTCGACCAATGTTTTGGTTATCTCTCCCTTTGACAGTCGTCTGCGCTTGGGACAAAGTCAGTCCATGCGTTTTCAAGATTTGTATGTGACTGTCGATGGTCTGACGACAGATGACCTCAAAGGGTACTTAAAGAGCTTATTTCCTCTTTTGGCAAAACGTGAGGATTTGCTCTTAACCTTAGTGAGTTATGAGCGGTGGCATTCTTTTGATGACTTAAAAGATTGGGTGACGAACCACCTTTTGGCGCATTATGAGCGTGAGGATTTCTTCATGGAAACGCTAGCATTAGGAGAAAACCCTGTGGACGAGACGACTTGGGAATTGTCACGCATGCGTTTCATTAACCTGGTACGAACAGATCAGATTATTCAAGAGTTGGATCAAGCTCGGCTTGTGATTGATTTGTCACCGCAACCGGATCTCTATACCCAGATTGCCAGTATTAGCGCTGGTGTTCCTCAAATCCATCGGGTGCCGACCGACTATGTTACCCACAAGGAAAATGGTTGGGTTCTGAGCGAGGAGGAGTCTTTAGAACAGGCGGTTGCTTACTATGTGAATAGCCTTAGTCATTGGAACCAAGCACTCATTTTTAGCGTTGAACGTATGGCTGAAAATAGTAGTAGTCAACTGTTGGCGCGCTGGCGCAATCTTTTAGAAAGGAAGTCGTCTTAAATGCAGATTTTACAGGTTGGCGAAGTAGATTGGCGTTGTCAGGTTGCAGAATGGCCGGATCAACTAGATTGGCATTTTGTGTTACCTGATAAACTCTCCATCACAGAACTCTTGAGCCAGAAAGAAAAGGAACTTACTGAGCTAAGCAACGGCTCCAAGGCAACTGCTAAAACGGTAACGAAGGCACCAAAAGTACGTTTTGACGCTATCATCTTGACGTCCTCTGTGACAGAAGAAGCGCTTGAGCCTCTAACTGATACAGTTGAAGCCTATGCTTTGTTGCAGGTTCAGGGCTTGGGACTGGAGGCCAAGAGCAAAACAGGTATTTTTCACCGCAAGGTCTTGTCAGAATTACCAGCCTTTCCAGATTTGTCAGAGACAGTCACCTATTTGTCTGAGGTGATTTTTGATGGACAATATGGAGAAACGCTTCCTATTCATGATGCGGTAGTGAATCCAGAACTGACGCTAACTAGCACCTATCATGGCCATGTCGGGCTTGAATTGTCAGGGAAATTCTCGGATGATTACCAGCAATTGGTGACCTATACTTATAACTTAGCCAATCCTGGTCATCCCATTGAGCTTTGGCAGCAGTATACCAAGACGAATGGCAATCTTCGCTTGCGACTGGAAGTCATCCCCATTAATCAGATGGGTCTTTTAGAATGCGATCAGACCCTATATTTTGATGAGTTGGCTATGCAGACCCCTTGCCTACTTCCAAAGCGGGATAAGACCATTTTGAGCTACGCCGTCACGATTTCTGTGAAGGGGTTTGGGACGGTTCTCCTTGGAGACTTGCATTGGCGTTTCTCGCACCTTGAACTTGGAACCCTAGTTTTAGGTGGTAAACGTATACGCGACAAGCAACGTCAGGATCTTTTTTATTATTTCAACCCGGGAAATCTCAAACCACCCCTGTGTGTTTATTTTGCCGGTTATCGGCCTGCTGAAGGGTTTGAAGGCTTTGGAATGATGAAAGCCATGGAACATCCTTTCTTATTGGTGGCAGATCCCAGATTGGAAGGGGGAGCCTTTTATATTGGTAGTACTGAAATGGAGGCCAAGTTGCAGGGGGTCATTCAACAGGCTTTAGATTATCTAGACTTTGATTATCACGATGTCATCTTGTCAGGTATTTCTATGGGAACTTATGGTGCCTTGTACTATGCGGCCCAGGTGCGTCCTTATGCTGTTGTCATTGCGAAACCTTTTACGGATTTGGGTGATACGGTCAAGAATCTTAAACTAACACGACCAGATGAATTTGAAACCATTAGTGATGTCTTACTCAATGTCAGTCAAGGGCGCCAAATTCTCACACCTGAACAGTTGAACCAACGATTTTGGGATAATTTCAGCCAGTCTGACTTTACACGGACAACTTTTGCTATTGCCTATATGCAACAAGATGACTATGATTGTCATGCTACTGAGCGGTTATTGCAACACTTGGCGCAAAAACAAGTTCATATTTATACTAAGGGATTTGAAGGCCGTCACAATGACCAAAATGGTCCGATTATTCAGTGGTTTTTAAAGCAATATCAAACCTTATTAGTAGATGGTTATGAAAGGAGGCAGGTATGACAGGGCATCAGGTGATGCAGATGACAGGCAAGGACATCTCACCTGCCATGGTTTATCTTTACGGAACGAAGCTCAGCCAAAAGGGTGAGGCCTTAATTATTGAAAATGCCTATATGGCATCGGGTAGGACATTGGTGACCTTACAATCTCAGACCAATTATCAGGCGCATCGGCGCGTACCTCAGTTACCACTCTTAGTACCGGGCTATCGGTATCGCTTAAAGCGAGACATCCAAAGCCAACCTCAAGGGCGTTGTTTGGTAGGCCTAGATTTTTACAATCGCCAGGGTGAACGAATTGACCGATTGGTGCTAAGACCTGATGAAGAGAGCTTTCGATGCCCTGATGATGCCTATACTTATGAATTAACTCTAACCAATGCAGGTTGTCATCGGTTGATCATCTCAAAGATAGCCTTGATTGAAGAAAGCCAACAAATGGCTATTCCACTGACGGTACCCGTAGAAAAATATTATACTCTGACCGAACGGCCGCAGGAACTTGCTTTTGTAGCTGGCTTACTTAAACAAGCACCAGGAGAACCTCAGCATGCTCACTAAGTCATCTTTTTCCATTTCAAACCAAGTCGTTTTGCGTCGATTGGGTCGCTACTTAAAACGGATTAATGCCTTGTCTGAAAAAATGGCGCACTTGTCTGACCAGGAGTTGTCCGATTTGACGCAGGCTTTTAAACAACGTCTGGCTTCAGGTGAATCTGAAGAAACGGTTTTACCAGAAGCTTTTGCAGCCATTCGAGAAGCGGATAAGCGTGTTTTGGGGAAATTTCCTTATGACGTTCAGGTATTGGGGGGACTGGCCTTGCACTTCGGCTATATTGCTGAGATGAAGACTGGTGAGGGAAAGACTTTAACAGCTACCTTGCCTCTTTATATGAATGCCTTGTCTGGGAAGGGAGCTATCTTGGTGACTACCAATGATTACCTCGCAGAACGAGACCAGAAGGAAATGGCCCCAGTGTATACCTTTATGGGATTGCGTGTGGGGTTGGCGGTCTTTCCTGAAGAGGTGGATCCCACTCCAGACATGAAACGAAAAACCTATGGGAGTGACATTGTTTACGGCACTAGTGCAGGTTTAGGGTTTGATTACTTATCGGACAATCTAGCGGCCAGTTCTGACGAAAAGTTTTTACCAGCATTTAACTATGTGATAGTGGATGAAGCGGATGCTATTTTCTTAGACAATGCTCAGACCCCTCTGATAATTTCAGGTATGCCTCGTGTCCAGTCCAATCTCTATGCTATTTGTCATCAGTTTGTCTTGACCTTAAAAGCAGAGCAAGAGTACTATGTTAATACAGATGATAAACTCATTTTTCTTAGACCTTCCGGTGTGACTTATGCTCAGGATTACTTTGAAGTGGATGACCTCTATGATCCTCGCTATTTTGAGTTAAATCGACACATCAACTTGGCCTTACGCGCTCAACATCTGTATCAGCGTGATGTTGATTATGTGGTGCAAGATGATAAAGTAGAACTTTTAGATAATCGCACGGGACGTGTCTTGGATGGGACACGTTTGCAGTCAGGTATTCATCAGGCCTTAGAAACCAAAGAGGGTGTCAAACAGACAGCTGATTCGCGTTCTATGGCTTCAGTAACCTATCAGAGTCTCTTTAACCTTTTCCCGAAGTTAGCAGGAATGACAGGTACTGGAAAAATGGCTGAAGCTGAACTGCTCAAAACCTATGGTCTAGCTGTCGTGCAAATTCCCACACATCGTCCGATTCAACGGATAGATTACCCTGATGCTATCTACACGACGTTACCTGAAAAATTGCAGGCTACTTTGACTTTTGTTCAAGAATGTCATACCAAGGGGCAGCCCGTTTTGCTCATTTCGGGGACTGTTGAAATTGCGGAAATCTATTCTCGGATGCTCTTAAGAGAGGGCATTGCCCACAATGTTTTAACCGCAAAAAATGCGGCCAAAGAAGCGGCTATTATTGCTGAAGCTGGTCAATACAAGGCGGTAACAGTTGCCACCTCAATGGCTGGTCGTGGGACCGATATTAAGCTGGGGCAAGGGGTTGCAGAACTGGGTGGTTTGGCTGTTATTGGCACGGAACGGATGGCCAATAGTCGAATTGATTGGCAACTCCGTGGGAGAGCAGGTCGACAAGGAGATCCCGGTCTCAGTCAGTTTTTCGTCTGTCTAGAAGATGAGCTTATCGTGAAACATGGCGGTCATTTCCTCTCTCGGTATCTCGAAAAATATCGTCATCAGGTACAATTAGAAGCGCCCAAGCGCCTAACACGCCCTGTTTTTCGGAGACGGTTGACCTTGGCTCAATCTAAAAGTGAAGATGAAGCGCGTCAGGCCAGAGAGGCAACCATCCGTTTTGACGAGAGTCTCAGAGTCCAAAGACTTAAAATCTATCACTTGCGCGATCAGTTGATCGCAGGAACGCTAAATCTTCGCCATCGGATCCCCCAATTGATTCAAGAGGAGGTAGAAGCCTACTTAGATAAACACGACTCCCTATCTCTTGATGATTTAAACCGGTATATCTTGGACAATTACTCTTATCACATTCGCCAATGGCCAAACGGATTTGAGATAAATGATCAAAAGGCTGTGGTATCTTATCTGATGACCTTAGTGGAAGAGGAAATAGCGAACAAGCGACTGCATTTGGGAGATGATAGTCGTTTGGAGGAGTTTTATCGTCTAGCCGTCTTAAGGGCTATCGACCATTGTTGGATTGAGCAAGTGGACACCTTACAGCAACTAAGGAATTTTGTGACTTCCAGAAGTTTCGCTCAAAGGGACGCTGTGATGGAGTACTATCGCGAGTCCTTGATTTCCTACGAGGAAATGAGTCGAAACATACGTCACCAGATTGTTCGCAATGTGATGCTGAGTGATATTGAAAAAGTTCAAGAAGGTGACTTGTCCATTTATTTTGTCTAAAGGAGTCTATATGACCAAAAAAAACGACCTACTTGATCAAGATATTAGCCAGCGAGTAGCAGAAGTCCGTTATCATAAACCCCAAAAAGAGAAAGAAAGGCAATCTTTTTTCTATCTCCTCTTGATTATTATAATCACGGCGGGGGTGCTCTATTCGCTCTTAAAGAGTCTTAGTTAGTTATAGCTGGTATAAGGAATTGATAAAAAAGAATCCTGAAATAGGTAAAAAATAACAGATAGGCCAAGAGTTGACTCGGACCTAACTGTTGGTATTTTGCTTTTTAGGATTCTTTTTTTGTTTGGTTCCACAATGTCTGCAAGGAGAATTTTCTTTATTTATCTGATAATTGTCACAAAGTTGAAAAACAATAGAGATATTGTTAGGTGGCAGAAGGGGTTATGTGTTAAAATGGTAAAGAATGTAAAAAAACTGATACAGTGGGAGTGCTATGCCAAAACGACAAGAAACCCTCCATGAAAATTCACGCCAAACGCGCGTGAAAATGCATAAATCCGGAAAACATTGGGTCCGGACGTTATTATCCAAGATTGGTTTGATTCGTTTGTGTGGTGGTGAGGTTACCGCACCTGTTGTACGAGACGATTTGGTGGAAAAGTCATTATCAACAGCGACCATCTTAAAAGGTGCTGCTGCTTTAGGGGCCATAACGACAGGAGCTCTAGCAGGGCAAACGGCTCACGCAGATGATGCTGTCATGGCATCTGAAGTGGCAAGAGACACCCTTGCAACGACTGATCGGGTGACCTTATCTTCGACTTGTGATTTACCATCTGAAAGTCTTTTAGAACAAGATGCGACACAAGTCAGTTTGTCCGCTTCAGAGTCTCTTTTTAACTCAGAGTCGCTTAGCCAATCGCAATCTGAGTCCTTATCTGATAGCGTGTCGAGCAGTCAATCTGCGTCGGCTTCTTTAGCTGTGTCTCAATCGGTATCACATGCCCAAGAAGGAAGCCTCTCAGCTTCGGTGTCTGTGTCGGAGTCAACCCGCCAGATGAGGGAAGTGAAGGCTAGTCAATCAGCAAACGCATCAGCTAGGAGTGTAGCAACTGATGAGGGACAAACAGTCACTGCAACAGAAAAAGCGCAACAGGAAGCAAAACTCCAGAGCCTGTCTAAGGAAATTCAATCTTATTTGGATTTAACAACTACGATTTCCTCCGCTTCGGATGCCCGCTTAAAGGCTCAAACAGCCCTAGAGACTATTGAGCAATCATTGGCAGGACAAGGCCTGGATCTGGCAGCAGCTGTTCAGGTCGCTACCTCTGCGAGAAATTCTATCGTCAATGCCTATACCCGGGCCAATTCTGGACGGCGGGATCCTCTAAATGGTCAAAGCATTTCATCAGGTAGTCGACTCTATGCGCGTGGAACTTGGACTGATACTGGTTCTATCGCCTTTCAGTCGGACTATCCAGTCAATGAAGGTGGGACAGATGCCACGCGCTCTTATCTGATTTCGGATGATAGTAATAGCAACATGCCGGCTATAGCCAATCAGGTCAATAATGCAGTATCATACACAGCTACACCTGTTTATGAGCATGGAACCTATGGACGTGTGACAGCTATCCAGTGGACTATTACTTATAATAATAATGCTAACGCTAAGACCAAGCGAAGTGCCAGTGTCCCTTTTTGGTCACAAAATAAATACCGGGACTATGTGCAGATTCCAACGCAAGTAGAAATGCCAACAAGCATTAATGGAACGGCTGCTTCATCTTGGACGAGTGGTACAAGTCAAGGCTACATGACAGCTAATGGTGGGCAAAACGGCAACCAAGGCGACCTTTTTAGATCCTTGATGAATGGTAATAAGGATCAGTGGACGAGAGAAACGACTGCCTATGTCCAGTCAGCCTCAATCACGGATCAAACCAATCGTGTCATATATACCGAACAAAAAGATAACACCTATACCATGACCTTTACGACAATGGTCAAATCAGGTTTAACGAATGATGACCTGGTAGCCATGAAGGTTCTGGTGGGTATGGCCAATGTGACTCATGTGCCAGCCTTTGTTCACTACGACACCAACCCTGCCAATGTCAAACTCTATCAGGCTCAAGCCAAATCTGATAAGGTCTATGCGATCCTCAACGATAGCGGAACAGATTTAGCGAGTGCAGCCAACTTTGTGGTCACAAAGACCGGTGAGGCTTTTCCATCAGGGACAAGCATTAGCTTTGTCAGTGGTGGCTTTGATGTCTCCAGTATTGGCGATAAGACATTGACTATCAAGGTGCAGGTGCCTGGTCAAAAAGAACAAGTGGTCACGATTTCCTATACAGTTTATTCGACCATGGAGGCAAATTCACCAGTTTACGATTTTGCTGGTCAAGCACCAAGCAATGGTCAAGCGCGTTCTGGTTACATCCATGCTAGCGGGACTCAAAATCTTCCTGAGGGGATGCATTATTACTGGTATGACGCTTCTGGCAATCTGATTGCTGAAAATTCCTCTAGCTCACCCGTACCAGCGATCAATGTCGCTGGCACACATACCTACAAAATGAGAATGCAGTATCCTTATGATCGCTTTGGCTCTACTAGCAATGCCTTTGCTAAGGATATTGTCATCACGCAACAGGTTTTTGCACCCGTTAAAACACAGGATTATGTCTATCTGCAGGGCGATAGTCAGATTGTCTCTGCTCAGGCTGCTGTTAAGGACAGTTCAGGCCTAGGTTTTCCGTCAGGAACGACCTTCGAGTGGGTCGATGGTGCCCCATCAACAGCAACGGGTGGTAAATTCACGAAACAGGTACGCATTACTCTACCGGCAGATGCCAACGGTAATCGTCTGTCGACCACTGTTGATGTGTCTATTACGGTCTATCAAGTGGTTGCTAAGACTTCTCAGGTTCAAACCTATGTCGGTGAAATAGCGAGTGACTTAACGGTTGCCAAAAACTTTGTTTTGTTATCGACTGGCGAGGCTCTACCTAGCGATGCGACAGCCACTTTTGTGACCGCTATTGATAACAGTAGTACAGGTCAACGTACCGCTCAAGTTAAAGTAACCTTTGCGAATGGACAGTCACAACTAGTAGCTATTCCTTATAGTGTTGATCCTGCTATTAAAGGCAAGTCACCTATTTATGATTTTAAAGGTCAAAAATTGACGAATGGGTCTGCCACTGGCGTTGGTTTTTACAACTACATCGAAAAATTGGGGAATTCTGATTATCCTGGAGGTATGGACTGGGTTGTCACAGCCAATGGTCAGCGCGTTACGGATTACAGTCAGATCAATACGAATACAGCTGGTTATACCGATTATACGGTGACAGCTTACCTGCCAAAAGGACGTTTTGGCCAAACAGACAGTGCAAGCCGTCTAACGATGACGACGACCTTTAGACATATCGTCTATGATATCGTAGCCAATGATGCTCCATCGACGAGTCCGACTAAGACTTGGACGGTGACACAAGGACAAAGTTTAGCCATTCATCCTGCTTCTGGGGTCAAATATAACACTGGTTCGAATGCCATTAGTCCAGTGACGACAGATACCTTTACATGGAAGAATGGGGACGCCCCATCTGCTGATAAGGCAGGTCGCTTCACCAAAACGGTTGTAGTAAAAACAGGTACTGATGGTGCAGGACATGTGGCTACCAAAGAAATTAGTGTCGTCTTGACGGTTGAACTCCAATCACCAACCATTACGAGTGACCTGACAGGGAAGGCTGGAATAGCTAATCAAACGATTACTGTAACAGCTACACCAGGTGCGACAGTTACCTTGACGGGTCCTAGTGGGGCAACGGTAGGAACAGCAATTGCTGACAATACCGGTCTTGCCAGAGTTAGCGTTTCAGCTGCCCTGCCGAGTGGCAATATAAGTGCCACTAGTAGCCAAGTTGTACCTACTGAGACGGGGGGAACGACCACATTCACCTCAACAGGAAACACGAAAGTAGCGACTTATCAAAGCGTTACAGCGCGTGCACAGCGGATCTATGCTCTTGCTGGGGCTTCGGACAGTGATTTGAGTGTTGCCAGAAATTTTGTTCGTTTCGCAGATGGTAGTGAACTACCAAGCACTGCTCAAGTCAATTTTGTCACAAAAATTAATACAGCGAACACTGTCAAAGAAGGTACGGCGCAAGTGCAAGTCGTCTTTGATAATGGCATAAAACAAGTAGTGGACATTCCTTACACTATTTTACCGAGGTTGGTTACAGGCTATGATACAACAGCAGAGTTTAATGACTTTGTCGGGACAACTTCTGTGAATGGTTCTACTGCATTAGATTATGTCCATCCTTTTGGAGGAGATACTGCTGCCATTAGTCAGGCAACTATCCTTTGGACAAATAATACCACCAACCAGACCTCTAGCAACTTCCCCTTGTCTACGCAAACAGCTAGTGGAAGCAATTATACGGTTACAGCCGTATATCCCTACGGGCGTTACGGCACAACTACCTTATCTGGGGAACGCTTGACTACCTCAACATCTTTTAATTACAACGTTTTTCAAGCTACCTTCAATCAAAATTACACCTTTACACAAGGAAATACGGCTGATGCGACACTTACGAGCTTGAAAGCCAATGCTGAGAAGGCATTGAGCCGTTTGCAGGGCGGTATTAGCAATTATCAATCGAGCATCAGCTATGCCTGGACAAAGTCGATTGATGTTTCGAAAGTAGGAACTTACACCGCACAAATCACCGTCACTGCCTACGATGAAAATAATATGACCATCGTGGCAACTAAGACCTATGATGTCTCCTATACGGTCAATGTGCAAACACCTCAAATAGTAACTGACTTGTCTGGTAAGGCAGGCTTACTTAACCAAAGTATTGCCCTGACAGGGACACCGGGAGCAACTGTCACTCTGACAGACAAAACGGGAAATACTGTAGGAACTGCTACATTTGATACGAATGGTAAAGCTACTATTGTGGTAACTAAGGCGCTACCAGCTGGCAATATTACCGCAGTTTCAACGATAGTGGGTCCTGATGGTGCAGGTGGTCAAAAAACCTTTACCAGCCAAACCAGCAGTAAATTAGCCACCTATGGAACAGTGGTAACCAAAGTTCCAATGATCTATGTCGTTTACGCCACACAGGGTAGCGATTTAAGCAACCCTCGTAACTTTGTCACTTTATCTGATGGGACTGCCTTACCAACGGATGCAACAGTGACCTGGTCAATCGGAATTGATGCCCGTAATCTCACGGAAAATCCGACAGCATCGGCTAAAATAGTCTTTTCAGATGGTAGCACCCAAACCGTTACGGTTCCCTACACCATACTGCCTGAATTAGAGAGTATTTATACAGCGGGTGCAGTTGCCAATGAGATTAAAGGGGAACCACTGGTTAATGGGACTCAATTTAACGCTTACGCAGCCCTTATTGGCGGTGGACAAAATCGTATACAGAAGGCTGCGACAGCTAGTGTATCTTGGATCTTAAGAAGCACCAACCAAGCTTATAAAGGGATCACCAATGACCACGCAGGGAGCAACGATTGGTTGGTGACCCTAACTTATCCGCAGGGTCGTTATGGTGAAACCAGTGACCTCAGTCAACGATTGACGACCAGTGCAGCCTTTCGTCAGGATGTCTTCGTCTTTGATGGCAATGGACCTTATCAGTTCACCCAAGGTAACACCAGTGACACGGTATATCTCAAACTAAAAAATGCCGCTAAGAATGCCCTCCTTGATCCGACAGGTGGGATTGCCAATACCACAAGTCAGATCACCTATGATTGGAAGACGCCAATTGATTTGAGCAAACCTGGCGTTTATACCGCGGTTGTTACGGTGACAGTCGAAGATGTGGATTACTTTGGAACACCTGTCTCTAAAGATGTTGCCATTTCCTATACGGTAGGATTGAAAGAGGCTCAAATAACGACCGATTTAACAGGAAAAGCAGGACTCAGCAATCAGTCCGTTGAGGTAAACGCTAGTCCCGGTGCAACTGTAACCTTGACGGGTCCTGATAACACCGTGATCGGAACGGCAATAGCCAATGCTAGCGGGTTAGCCACCGTAGTTGTTTCTGGTTTGATGCCACTGGGAACTGTTAAGGCCAGCACTAGCATGACGGGTCCTGATGGCAAAGGCGGACAACAAGTCTTTACTGCTGGTGGCAATAGCAAAGAAGCTACCTATGGTCAATTACAAACCAAAGTACCTACCATTTATACTTATGTCGGTGAAACGGCAAGTGACCTACAAGATGCTAGAAATTTCATCACCATGCCAGATGGTTCGGCCCTACCTAGCGATGCTAAAGTTGTCTTTACCACTGCCATTGATACAAGCACGGCGGGAGATAAAGTTGCCACAGTACAAGTGACTTTATCAAATGGAACGGTTCAGACTGTCAGTCTGCCCTACCATGTTTCCATCGGCATTCAAGGGAAATCCCCAATCTATGATTTCAAGGGACAAGCGCTGACCAATGGTTCGGGAGCAGGGCAAGGTCTATTAAATTACATCAATCGACAAGGTGGAACCCAAGCCATTGACGCCGGTACGAGCTGGACTGTAACGGCTAACGGTGTATCAGCGAGTGATCTATCGAATTTATCAACGGCAACTGCAGGAAGCACGACTTATACCATTACAGCCACGCTGGCTAAGGGAAGATATGGGGAAACAGATGCTTCGAAACGTTTAGTACAAACCACCAGTTTAACGCATATCGTCTATGATTTGGAATACAATCTAACCCCATTACCACTGAACACCTGGACCCTGACTCAGGGAAGTGGAACGATTATTCAGGCGGTGTCTGGCGTGAAATACACGAGTGGCTCACCAGTGATTTCCTATGTCGCTAATGAAACCTATACTTGGAAGAATGGAGATGCCCCATCGACAGATAAACCAGGTATTTTCAAAAAAACCATTGTGATAACAACTGGTGTTGATGGCGCAGGCCATCGTGCGACAAAAGAAGTTGAAGCCACTGTAACAGTGGTCTTGCAAGAAGCTACTATTACAAGCTCATTAGTTGGCAAGGCCCAGATGGTTAATCAGTCGGTAACAGTGACAGCGACACCTGGTGCGACTGTTAGCTTGACAGGACCTGATGGCAGTACGATTGGGACTGCCGTGGCTGATAGTACTGGCATCGCCACAGTTGTGGTCAATGGTCGCTTGCCATTAGGAAAGATCTCAGCGTCTAGTAGCATGCAGGTACCAGATGGCAATGGTGGGACAACGACTTTCACATCAACTGGAAATAGCGTGGAGTCCACGCTGGGTACGATTGCGGTTAAGTATACAGCGGTCAATCTGATAAAAGGTGAAACAGCGACGGATTTGTCCAATCCACGACTTCTGGTCACGATGCCGGATGGTTCTGCGATTCCAGATGACGCGACGGTGACCTATACAAATGCATTCGATAGTTCAGTAGTTGGTGATCATACCGTTGGGATTCAAGTTGTCTTTCCAGGGACGTCGACACCTTTATCTATTAAGGTCAATTACCGTGTTTGGCCTGCACTTGTGGCTAGACCAGGTACTTTCAATGACATTAAGGGTGCCTCTTTGACCAATGGGATTGCTATCCAGAATTATTTTACAAATGATGGCGGATCCTGGAGTGATTTGGCGGGTTACCCTGCTATTTGGACTAATCAGGTGACAGGTGTTACGTCAACAAGTTTCCCACTGTCTACGACCTCGCAAGGTCAACAAATATGGACATTAACCTACCGCATGCCATTCGGGCGATTTGGCGCGACTACAGATACGAGTCAACAACTCAAGACAGCTGCGCAGATTACGCATAATGTCTATGATTTCCAGGCAAAACCAAGTTTTACCTTTGAGCAAAAGAATCCAAATAAGATTTTCAATGACTTGGTCAATCAGGCGCAAAATGGCTTAGTAGATCCGACTGGAGGTATTTCTAGCTCAGCTAATACCATCCAATACACATGGCTTAATGGTGCGCCAAATCTTGATAAAGTCGGAACATTTACAGCTTTGATCCGTGTGACAGTTACTGACCCGACATCAGGACGAACAATTACTCAGGATGTTGAAATCACTTATACGGTAACACCAAACAGTTTAAGTGTCTCTATCAGTCAGTCACAGTCTCTATCAACCGTAATTTCACAATCGTTATCAACGAGTGTTTCTCACAGCCAATCTCTGTCAGCTATTGTGTCACAGTCTGAGTCTACTAGTCTTTCTCTGAGTCAGTCGCTGTCGGCACAAACATCTTTATCAGAATCTGTCAGTGCAAGTACTTCCACCAGCGAGAGTCTCAGCACCAGCTTGTCCACCAGCGAGAGTCTCAGCACCAGCTTGTCTACCAGTGAAAGTCTGAGCACGAGCCTTTCTACCAGCGAAAGTCTTAGCACTAGCTTGTCTACGAGTGAAAGCCTGAGTACTAGTCTTTCTACAAGTGAAAGTCTCAGCACTAGCTTGTCAATCAGTGAGAGTTTGAGTACTAGTCTCTCCACGAGTGAGAGCCTAAGCACGAGTTTATCAACTAGCGAGAGTCTCAGCACCAGTCTTTCAACAAGTGAAAGTATAAGTACCAGTCTATCGACCAGCGAAAGTCTTAGCACTAGCTTGTCTACGAGTGAAAGCCTGAGTACCAGTCTATCAACCAGTGAGAGTCTCAGCACTAGCTTGTCTATCAGTGAAAGCTTAAGCACAAGTCTTTCTACGAGTGAGAGTCTAAGTACTAGTCTCTCCACGAGTGAGAGCCTAAGCACTAGCTTGTCTACAAGCGAAAGTCTGAGCACGAGTCTTTCCACTAGTGAGAGTCTGAGCACTAGCTTATCCACGAGTGAAAGTTTGAGCACAAGTCTGTCCACGAGCGAAAGCTTGAGCACGAGTCTTTCTACAAGTGAAAGTCTCAGCACTAGCTTGTCAATCAGTGAGAGTTTGA
>CAVHFY010000007.1:0-35772 GCA_963635745.1 Lachnospiraceae bacterium | reverse complement strand
GTAGCGCATGACTGTTAATCATGATGTCGTAGGTTCGAGTCCTACTGGCGGAGTATTGTATTCAATAACCTGAGGGTTATTTTTTTTATCTTCTAAAGACTCTTGTCAAGTAAAGTTCAACACGTTCATTAGTAAACTAAATTAGTTTTATTTAGGTTTTTAAGGTTTTTTACTAGTTTTGAACTGGAGTTGAAAAAGGGTGTTTAGCGACCTTTCTAGAGTGAAAAACACGATTTTACTTAGTTTTCAAGATACCAGACAGAACAGCCAAATCCATGTTTTCAGCCATCGAACGACTTTGTAAGTTATTTCCAAAAGAGGCTCTTAAAACCTTCACTTCAGACAGGGGAAAAGACTTTGCCTGCTATCCTCTTGTAGAGAATTTAGGAATTTCCTTTTTCTTTGCGGACGCCTACTCATTCTGTCAGAGAGGAGGCAATGAAAACGCAAATGGCTTAATAAGAGAATATTTCCCAAAGAAAACAGATTTACCCGCTATCTCTGATGAGCCCCTGAACAAACCCTTATACGATATCAATCACCGACCACGAAAATGTTTAGCTTAAAGAACTGCTTGTGAAGCTATAGAGGATGCGTTCGAGTAAATGTTGCACTGTATTTTCAATTTATCTTTTTTAAAAAAGCATTACAAAAACTGATGAGATGAAGGAATTCTTCAATTTTCGTAATGCTTCGATATGTTACTTTATCTCGTAGAATATGTACGAGTTTTCATCTTTTTGAAATTGTTGTAAATAGGAACTTGTCTAATTTATGGTGACTTTCTGTAAACTGAAATTGGCGACCATCTGTTAAATATGCTTTTGAACGGATACAGACTATTTGGTGATCGTTTCCGAGTGCTATGTAACATATGTCGTTATCATTGATCTTTTCAATTGTAATTTCTTTTTTAGCAAAGTCAATCTGATGGTCTTGTTCAATAAAGGAATATAGGGAGTGAGCTACTATTTCTTTGGTTAAATTGTGTGCAATATCTTTGCGGATATAGTCGGTATCCAAGATTGTTGGCTGTCCGTCAACAATACGTTGTCGAATGATTTTCCATAATAAAGTTTGCTCTGGAAAACCAGTGAGGTGTGATAATTTGTGATCTGTGATGACTTTACCGAAAGATATTATTTTTGTTTTAGAAGAAAGTTGGTATTTATTGACGAGTTCTTGGTAGTTGGAAAGCTGTGTAACGGAAATTGGTACGGTAGAACGGTTAAGGACGATCGAACCATGTCCTTGAATTTTTTTGATGTATCCATTTTTTTGGAGTAATTCTAAAGCTCTACGTATAGTACTTCGACTAACTTGGTAGCTGTCTTGTAAGCTTTTTTCCGTTGGTAAACTACTGTTAGGAGCATAATGTGAATTTAAAATTTTGTTTTCCAATTCAGTATAGATTTTTTGAAATTTTTTCATGGCAGTCCTCATAAATATTTGTATTCATTTTAGCATACAAATTTGTCTTTTTTACTTTTTTTAGGCAAAAGAAGTTTTAAATAGCTTGTTTTTGATTTTGGTATCGGTTACAATAAAACCATAATAAATCTTATCACTAGATTGGAGACCATTCATGGGTAAATTTGAAAAGGATGCCAAGGAGCTTTTAGAAGCTATTGGTGGCAAGGATAATATCACAGCTGTTACGCATTGTGCAACACGGATGCGTTTTGTTTTAGCTGACGATAATAAGGCTGATGTCGCCACTATCGAAGCGATTCCAGTTGTGAAGGGAACTTTCACAAATGCTGGTCAATTTCAAGTGATTATTGGCAATGATGTTCCTATTTTTTACAATGACTTCACTGCCGTTTCTGGTATTGAAGGCGTATCGAAAGAGGCTGCAAAATCAGCTGCTAAAAGCAATCAAAATCCTGTTCAAAGGGTTATGACGACTTTAGCGGAGATTTTTACACCATTAATTCCCGCATTGATTGTAGGAGGTTTAATTCTTGGTTTTCAAAATGTCCTGAGTGGTATTCAGTTTGAAGGGCTTGGTGGTAAGACCATCGTTGAAACCTCTCAGTTTTGGGCTGGAGTTAACGAACTGTTAGGTATTCCGGGTGGGGCAATTTTTGGATTTTTACCTGTAGGAATTACCTGGTCTGTCTCTCGGAAAATGGGAACAAGTCAAATTCTAGGTATTGTTTTGGGAATTTGTTTGGTACATCCAAATCTTCTTAGTGCCTATGAATATGCCGCAGCACAAGCTGCACATAAGGTGCCTGTTTTTGATTTTGGGGCATTTACGTTACAGAAAGTCGGTTACCAAGGACAAGTTATCCCTGCTTTACTAGCTGGTTTGGCTTTAGCTTATCTTGAAATCTTCTGGCGCAAGTATATTCCAGAAGTTATTTCAATGATTTTTGTTCCTCTGTTATCTTTGATTCCAGCTGTCATCTTATCTTATGCAGTTCTTGGCCCAATTGGTTGGTGGCTCGGTGGTATCATTTCCAGTGTTGTCTTGGCAGGGTTAACAGGTCCTGTTAAATGGTTATTTGGTATTATTTTTGGAGCAATTTATGCCCCATTCGTTATTACTGGTTTGCACCATATGACGAACGCGATTGATTTGGAATTAGTTCGAACATCTGGCGGAACTGGCCTTTGGCCTATGATTGCATTATCTAATATTGCTCAAGGTTCAGCGGTATTTGCTTACTATTTAATCAAACGTCACAATGAACGTGAGGCTCAAATATCTTTACCTGCAGCTATTTCTGCTTATCTAGGAATTACAGAACCTGCACTCTTTGGGGTAAATGTGAAATATATCTATCCGTTAGTTGCTGGAATGTCTGCCTCAGCGCTTGCAGGCTTATTATCTGTAACTTTTGGTGTACAAGCGAACTCTGTCGGTATCGGAGGACTTCCTGCAATCTTGTCAATTCAGCCAAGATTTTGGGTACCATTTGCTCTCATCATGGTGGTTGATATTGCAGTTGCCATGGGCTTGACTTTTGTCTTCCATAAAACTGGTTTTCTAACTAAAACTGAGACAGAGGGGCAATCTAAACAAGTTGAAGCTGTCAAAGAAGCTGAAAAATCAGCACCACAAGCTAACTTTGAAACTATTGCTAGCCCATTGTCTGGTGAGGTTAAAGAACTTAGTCAAGCGACAGATCCAGTTTTTGCGCAAGGTGTTATGGGACAAGGGGTCGTTATTTTTCCAAGTGAGGGGGAATTAGTATCTCCTGTAAATGGAACAGTTACTGTTCTCTTCCCAACAAAGCATGCAGTAGGGATCCTTTCAGACGAAGGGGTGGAATTGCTGATGCATATTGGAATGGACACTGTTTCTCTGGATGGTAAAGGTTTTGAAGCACATGTTGCTCAAGGTTCTCAGGTCAAAGTAGGAGATCCATTGATCAGCTTTGATACAAAAATTATCGAAAATGCTGGATTGGTGACTGAAACACCTGTTATTATTACCAATCAAGATGTATTCCAACCTGATACTTTGGGGCATTTGCCACGTCAGATAGAACGCGGTGAAAACTTAATGACTGCAACTAGGATTTAAACAAAAGTAGGAGAGGTGAAGGCATTGGCTACACCTCTTTCCTTTAAAAAGAAATGAGAGAAAAATGGCATTAGATAAGACAAAAGTAATCTATCAAATCTACCCGAAATCCTATAAGGATACAACAGGTAATGGTATTGGTGATTTTCAAGGCATTATTGAAAAGATTCCTTATTTAGCAGAACTAGGGGTTGATATGGTTTGGTTGAACCCATTTTACCCAAGTCCACAGCGGGATAATGGTTACGATATTTCAGATTATACAGCCGTTAATCCTCTTTTTGGAGACATGGCTGATTTTGAAAAAATGGTAGCGGTTGGAAAAACCTATAATATTGATTTTATGTTAGATATGGTGCTAAATCATTGTTCAATCGAGCACGAGTGGTTTCAGAAGGCTTTGGCAGGGGACAGTTACTACCAAGATTTCTTTTTTATTCAGGAACAACCAACCAACTGGCAGTCTAAGTTTGGTGGTAGTGCCTGGGCACCATTTGGAGAAACTGGGAAATATTATTTGCATCTCTTTGACATCACTCAAGCAGATCTGAATTGGCGCAATCCTAACGTGCGCAAAGAATTATTTAAAGTTGTTAATTTCTGGCGAGACAAGGGGGTTAAGGGATTTCGATTTGATGTCATTAACCTGATTGGGAAAGATCGATTATTAGTAGATTGTTCTGAAGATGATGGTAAACCAGCTTATACTGATAAACCTATTGTACATGACTATTTGCACATGATGAATGAAGCAACCTTTGGTGAGGATGATAGTTTTATCACAGTAGGAGAAATGTCATCTACTACGATTGAAAATTGTGTCTTGTATTCAGCACCTGAAAGACATGAATTGTCAATGGCTTTTAACTTCCATCACCTGAAAGTTGATTATGCAGATGGGCAAAAATGGACGATTCACCCCTTTGACTTTGAAGCATTGAAACGTCTTTTTCATACTTGGGGACGTGAAATGAATGACCAAGGAGGCTGGTCAGCTTTGTTTTGGAACAATCATGACCAACCACGTGCGCTCAATCGTTTTATAGATGTCAAAAACTTTCGCCAAGAAGGGGCAATGATGTTAGCGGCTAGTATTCACTTATCCCGTGGTACCCCATACATCTATATGGGAGAGGAAATCGGCATGTTGGATCCTGACTACGATACAATAGAAGATTATGTCGATGTTGAATCTCTTAATGCTTTTGAGATGCTAAGAGGAGAGGGAAAAACTGAACAGGATGCCTTTCGGATTATTCAAGCGAAATCTCGGGATAATTCGCGGACACCAATGCAATGGGATGATAGCTCGAATGCAGGCTTTACGACAGGAACTCCATGGCTAAAACCAGGGAAGTCTTATCCTGAGATTAATGTCAAGTACGCAAAAAACGGTCCAATTTTTCAATTTTACCAAACACTTATTCAGCTACGAAAAACACACCCTATTATTTCAGAAGGAGCTTATCAACCAGCCTTTGAAGATAGTCAGCAAGTTTATGCCTTTGAACGATTTTACAAGGATGAAAAGTTATTGGTTCTTAATAATTTTTATGACAAGCCGGTTGAATTAGATTTACCCAAAATTTACCAAAAAGGTACCATTTTCTTATCGAATACAGAGACAGATGAGTGGAATGAAAAACTTATTTTGCAACCCTATCAAACATTAGCAATCAAAGCATAAACCGAACGGACGCTCCAAAAGAGTGTCTTTTTTGGTTTATTATTAAAAATAAGTTGATTTACCACCGAAAAATGATGGAACATGCTATAATTATTTCATAAAACACGAAAAATATTCTTTTTTGGTCCTATATGTCCTTTTCTTCCCTTTTAAGTGTCCGTATACTAATGGTATTACTTAAAAGGAGATAGAATATGGAAAATATTGGGAAATATTATGGAAAAGTACGTTTGATTGTGTTGAAGCAACAAAAACAGTATGGTATCCAGTTATGGGGAAAAGACGATTGGGAACAAGAAGGTCTCATTTGTCTTTATCAATTACTGACTAGCCATCCAGAGTTACGAAATGATGATGAAAAGTTGAGGGTTTATTTTAAAACAAAATTTTCAAATTATGTTAAAGATCAACTAAGAGCTCAAGGGAGTCTTAAGCGACGTATTAACAATCAGTCTTTTGAAGACGTACATGAGTTAGAATATTTAATTGAGGATCCTAGAATGGCTGTCGAAAACTATCTTATCTTTCAGGAATGCTATAATGCTTTTAAAAAGCAATTAACGAGTAGAGAAGAACACGAGCAGTTAGAAAAAGTGGTCGCAGGAGAAGTATTTCGAGGCCGAAAGGCAATGTTACGTCGTATGGAAACATATTTTGAAGATATTTTAAGGTAAACTCTTTCATAATAAATGAGGAGAAAGTGATGTTAGGAGTTTTGGGAGAGCGCATTAAAACACTGCGTAAAGAGAAAAAGATAACACGTGAGGCTATTTGTGAAAGTGGAGAAGTCCTTTCGCCAAAGCAACTGTATCGTATTGAAGCAAATATTTCGATGCCAAGTGTGGAAAAGGTTATCTTTTTGGCGAAACAGTTGGGTGTTTCTGTGAGTGAACTCTTTGATGAGCAGACCGATTTACCTCAGGAATATTTGTCACTGAAATACGATATTTTAAATACCCAGGTCTATCAACATCCAGATTTAATGGCTCAGATTTTGGAAAAAATCTCGGATATTCATGAGCGTTTTTATGCTAATTTACCTCAAGAGGAGGCCTACATTTTTAGTCTTATCGAAAAAATGTTGCGTGCTTATAACTTAGAGGAAGATAAGATGCCTATTGCTGAAATAAAAGATCATCTACGTCCCCTGTTGAATCATCTATACTTCGATCTAAACACGCTGATCATGATTCGCTATGTTCTTAACCGTGAAATCAGTTATGATGAGAAATATCGCAAAAGCTTATTTGGTGAATCCTTTATTGAAATGGTCCAACAGGAACTGGTGAATGTGACCACCACAGTTAAGCGAGAAGATTGGTTTATCTGTCGAGATAATCTCATCACAGCCTTGACTCTGAGTTTAAATCATAAAGACTATGAGAGATGTTTTCTTCTATTAAATACTTTGAAAGAAAATATGCTACGTTTTCAAGATGTTCAGAAAAAAATGATAGTGTTAATGCTAGAATGGAAGGTTTTACTCTTAAATAACCAACCGGAGGAAGCAAAACAAACTTATGATAAGACAAAGTCTTTCATGAAGATTATTGGTGATCAACATGTTCTAATGAAAATCATGAAAGAATGGGAAAGTGATTACAAAAGTTTTCAAAGAAAAAGTGGAAATAAAAAGGAAGTATAAAAAGCAACTTTGTAACACTTTTGTAATGGAAATGATACGATAAATATGGTAGCATAGTATTGTCTTATCAAAAAGGAGTTTTTATTAGATGAAAAAAAGCATTTTATCTGCAGTCTTGGTAAGTGGTGTTACCCTTACTTCTGCACAAACTTTAACTCATGTAAACGCTGATGAATATGATAGTCAGATTGCCGCTAAGGATAGCGTCATCAGCGATCTTACTCAACAACAAACTGATGCCCAAAAACAAGTAACTAATATCCAAGCACAAGTTGATTCATTGACATCTCAACAAAATGAATTGGCTGCGCAAAACGATCAATTGCAACAAGAGTCACAAGAACTCTCTACTGAGATTCAAACACTCTCTAACAAGATCGTTGCCCGTAATGAAACGTTGAAGAAGCAAGCGCGTGCTGCTCAAAAGGCAAGCACCCTATCAAGTTACCTTGATGCTATTGCTAACTCAAAATCAATTTCAGACGCTATCAGTCGTGTTGCTGCTGTCCATGAAGTTGTTTCCACAAACCAAGCTACTATCAAACAACAAGAAACTGATAAGTCAGCCTTGGAAGAAAAACAAGTAGCTAACCAAGAAGCTATCAATACAGTTGCAGCAAACCAAGTGCAATTGCAAGAAACCTCAGCTGCTTTGACAACACAACAAGCTGAATTGCAAGCAGCACAATTGGCATTGCAAGCACAATTGGCGACAGCTCAAGAAGAAAAAGAATCTCTTCAATCACAACAAGCAGCAGCTCAAGCAGCAGCTCAAGCAGCAGCTGAACAAGCAGCGGCTCAAAAGCAAGCTCAAGAAGCAGCAGCTCAAGCAGCTCAAAACTCAGTTCAAACAGCTCAGGCTGCTGTTGAAACTGGTACAGCTACAACAGATACTACAACAGATACTACAACAGATACTGCAACAGCACAACCAGCAACTTCAGCAGCATCTGCAACACCTGCTGCTGCAACAGCAACTGCTGTTACCGCAAGTGTTAATACAGCAGGTAATACCTATCCGGTTGGACAATGTACATGGGGTGTTAAATCTCTTGTATCATGGGCTGGAAATGGTTGGGGAAATGCTAACCAGTGGGGAGCATCCGCAACAGCTGCAGGTCACTCCATTTCATCAACACCTTCAGTTGGTGCCATTGCAGTTTGGCCAAATGATGGTGGTGGATACGGACACGTGGCTTATGTTGTCGCAGTGAACGGAACTAATAGCATCCAAGTTATGGAATCTAACTATGCGGGTAATATGTCTATCGGTAACTACCGTGGAAACTTTGACCCAACAGCGTCAACTTGGGGTGGATCAGTATACTACATCTTGCCATAAGTTACAAATAATTAAAAAGAGTGGGGACGCCTACTCTTTTTTGCTGTTGCGAAAAGAGCTGAAAAAAGATAAAATAGAGTGGTAGTGATCACGGTGTATATTATGTGGAGGGTATCATGTCTTACGCCAATTTAAAACTTTTTGCCTTATCATCTAATCAGGAATTAGCGGCTAAGGTTGCAAACACAATGGGAATTTCTTTAGGGAAATCAACCGTTCGTGAATTTTCAGATGGTGAGATTCAAGTTAATATTGAAGAGTCTATCCGTGGCTGTCATGTCTTTATATTGCAGTCGACTAGTGCTCCAGTCAATGATAATTTAATGGAAATTTTAATTATGGTGGATGCTTTACGTCGAGCAAGTGCAGCGACAATCAATGTTGTCATGCCGTATTATGGCTATGCACGTCAAGATCGAAAGGCACGTTCGCGTGAGCCAATTACTTCTAAGTTGGTTGCTAATATGCTGTCTGTTGCTGGGGTTGACCGTTTGTTGACAGTAGATTTACACGCCGCTCAAATTCAAGGTTTCTTTGATATCCCAGTTGACCACCTCATGGGGGCACCTCTTATTGCGGATTATTTTATTCGTAAAGGGATGACTGGAGATGATTATGTTGTAGTCAGCCCTGATCACGGTGGGGTTACCCGGGCTCGGAAGTTAGCAGAATACCTAAAAACTTCAATTGCGATCATTGATAAACGTCGTAGTGTTGACAAGATGAATACTAGCGAAGTCATGCATATTATTGGGGATGTTTCTGGAAAAACCTGTATTTTGATTGACGATATGATTGACACTGCTGGAACAATTTGTCATGCAGCAGATGCATTGGCAGAGAGTGGCGCAACTGCGGTTTACGCTTCTTGTACTCACCCGGTTTTATCTGGTCCAGCCTTGGATAATATCGAAAAATCAGCTATTGAAAAATTAGTCGTTTTAGATACTATCTATTTACCCGAGGAACGCTTGATTGATAAAATTGAACAAATCACCATTGCTGATTTGATTGCTGAGGCCATTATCCGTATTCATGAAAACCGACCATTGTCCCCTCTATTTACTATCTAAATACAAAAATAATGTTCAAAAAGAGCTAGCTAGTTTTTACCACTACGTATGCTCTTTTTTACTTGGTTTTTGTTTGTTTGTTGCTGGAGTTGTAGTATAATGGTTAAAAATGAATTTTGGAGGGTGTATGGCATTAGTAGATCGATTTAATAAGCATTTGGACGATATTCAAGTATCTTTGATTCGACAATTTGATCAATCCATTTCAGATATTCCAGGTATTCTTAAGCTAACATTAGGAGAACCTGATTTTAATACGCCTGAACACATCAAAGAGGCAGCAAAATCTGCGATTGATGCCAATCAGTCTCATTATACAGGTATGGCTGGTCTTTTACCTCTGCGACAGGCAGCCGCTGATTTTTTAAAAAGCAAGTACCATTTAACCTATGCGCCAGAAGATGAGGTTTTGGTAACGATAGGTGCTACAGAGGCTTTGTCAGCGACCTTGACGGCTATTTTAGAACCTGGAGATACCGTTCTTTTACCGGCACCTGCTTATCCAGGTTATGAACCCATTGCAAATCTTGTTGGTGCTGAAATCGTTGAAATTGACACCACGTCTAATCAATTTGTTTTGACACCAGAAATGCTGGAAGAGGCCATCAAAAAACAGGGACCACGTCTTAAGGCTGTTTTATTGAATTATCCTGCTAACCCTACTGGTGTGACTTATAGTCGCGAACAGATGCAGGCTTTGGCGGATGTCCTTAAGCGCTATGAGATTTTTGTCGTTAGTGATGAAGTCTATTCAGAATTAAATTATGATGCTGAAGGTCATGTATCTATTGCAGAATTTATTCCTGAACAGACAATCGTTATCAATGGTTTATCCAAATCCCATGCCATGACGGGTTGGCGTCTAGGATTCATCTTTGCACCACGAGAGTTAACAGCGCAATTGATTAAGAGTCACCAATATTTGGTGACAGCTGCGTCAACTATTTCTCAATTTGCTGGTATTGATGCATTGACAGTGGGCAAGAATGATGCACTACTTATGAAGAAGGAATATCTGAAACGCCGTGATGTGATTATTGATAAGATGTCAGCGTTAGGGTTTGAGATTATCAAACCGAATGGTGCCTTTTACATTTTTGCGAAAATTCCAGAAGGCTACGAGCAAGATTCCTTTAAGTTCTGTCAAGATTTTGCGAGACAACAGGCAGTGGCTATCATTCCTGGAGTAGCTTTTGGCCCATACGGTGAAGGTTATGTGCGTCTATCCTATGCAGCTAGCATGGAAACAATTCGAGAAGCTTTAAACCGTTTAGAGGAATTTATGCATGACACTGCAAGCAGTCACTAGTCGAGGACTGGTTCTGTTTGATCGCCCTTATCGTGAAAAAGATAGACTGGTCAAAATTTTTACAGAGCAAGCTGGAAAACGTATGTTTCTGGTTAAAAACAGTGGCCAGTCCCGCCTGCATGCAGCGATACAGCCGTTGGCTTTGGCAAACTATTTGTGTAAAATAAATCCTACTGGCTTGTCTTATTTGGATGATTATCGGGATTTAGAGCCAATGCACGAGGTGAGTCAGGATATTTTCAAATTAGCCCATGCCACTTATGCCATGGATTTAGCGGATCATGCGATTGATGATGACGAAGTGGATCCAGCACTCTTTGCTTTTTTAACACAGATTTTGCAACTAATGAATCAAGGGATTGATGAAGCGGTTTTGTTATTGATATATGAAACACAGTTATTGGCACGTTTTGGGGCGTCGTTAGATTTTAGTCATTGTGTGTTTTGTCATCGTAGTGGTCAACGATTTGACTTTTCATTTAAATATTCTGGTGTTTTATGCCCGGAACATTATGATAAAGATGAGAAGCGTCTCCATGTAGACCCTAATATGTTATATTTATTGGCAGGCTTTCAAGAGATTTCTTTGGAGAGATTGCAAGGTATTTCACTGAGTCCTGAAACAAAACAAAAACTCAGAGAATTCATGGATGCTATTTATGATAATTATATTGGCATACAGTTAAAAAGCAAGAGATTTTTGGATGGTCTATCTAATTGGGGAGAGATCATGCGCTAATGTTTGACGTGAAACAAAGAATAAGAAAAAGACTAGAAGGTAAGGAAGAAAGATGACCGTGAAAACAATTGCAATTGATGCAATGGGAGGAGATAATGCTCCTCAAGCTATTATTGAAGGAGTTAATCAAGCTCTGGCAAACTTTTCAGATTTTGAAGTAATTCTTTATGGAGATGAAAACAAAATAAAACCTTACTTAACGGTAACGGATCGCGTTTCTATCGTGCATACGACGGAAAAAATTTTTTCAGAAGACGAACCAGTAAAAGCTATTCGAAAAAAGAAAAATGCTTCAATGGTTTTGGCCGCGCAAGCTGTTAAAGCAGGCGAAGCAGATGCGATGTTATCTGCTGGAAATTCAGGGGCTTTATTAGCAGCTGGTGTCTTTATTGTTGGTCGAATTAAAGGTATTGATCGTCCTGGCTTCTTGTCTACCCTTCCCACAGTCGATGGAAAGGGATTTGATATGATGGATCTGGGTGCGAATGCTGAAAATACAGCACGTCATTTAGACCAATACGCTACTTTGGGATCTTTTTATGCGACACATGTCCGAGGAGTTAGCCAACCCCGTGTTGGTCTGCTCAATAATGGAACAGAGTCTAGTAAAGGAGCTCCTTTGCAACAGGAGGCTTTTGGGTTGTTATCGGAAAACCCTGATATTCATTTTATTGGCAACATTGAAGCACGTGAATTGCTTAACGGTGTGGCTGATGTTGTTGTAACGGATGGATTTACGGGAAATGCTGTTCTAAAAACGATGGAAGGGACAGGAGGAACCATTCTATCTAGTTTGAAAACAGCGATTATGAATGGTGGTTTAAAAGCTAAATTGGGGGCTCTCTTGCTGAAAGATAGTCTCAAAGGTCTGCAAGCACAGATGGATTATTCAAACTTTGGTGGGGCCGTGCTTTTTGGCTTGAAGGCTCCCGTTGTTAAAAGTCATGGCTCCAGTAAGGCGAAGGATATCTATACAACCATTAACCAAATTCGCCGAATGCTAGAAGCTGATGTGGTCGATAAATCCACCAAGGCCTTTTCACAAAAGGAGAAGTAGATGACGCGAACGCAGATTTTAGAACAAATGCAGAGACTGGCAGAAGAACAGATAAACGAAAAACTTCTTTTCACAGAATCACTAAGTTTACAAGAAGGCCTAGGAGTGGATTCTATTGCAGTCATGGAATACATTATTAGTTTAGAGGATAATTTTGGAATAGACATTCCAGATGAGGCTCTTGATCATGTTGAAACAGTTGGTCAATTGGCGGATTATATTGCCAAAAAATTGGCCTAGGCTTTTTAAGGAAGGGGACCGTAAGCGGTCTCTTTTTTGTGTCTTAGAAAATGAAAGCACTGAAAAAGAAGGAAAAAATAAGGAAAAGTAAAATTAGGGAATAATTGGCAAGACGATTGTTCGGTAATACCGAATAATAACAATTAAAAAAACCTATAACGTCTGTAAAATATTGAAGATAAATAAGGGATATGTTAAAATAAGAAGAACACTTTAGGAAAGGCGAACAATTATGACGAAGGAACTGATTTATTCAGGAAAGGCCAAAGACCTTTACACAACTGAGGATGACGAAGTTATTTTATCTGTTTATAAAGACCAAGCGACTGCTTTTAATGGGGTGAAAAAGGAGCAAATCGCAGGAAAAGGCGTTCTAAACAATAATATTTCATCTTTTATTTTTGAGAAATTAAATGCTGCTGGTGTGAAAACTCATTTTATTGAAAAAATTTCTGAGACTGAACAGCTTAATAAGAAGGTCACTATCATTCCTTTGGAAGTTGTTTTACGTAATTATACAGCGGGTTCTTTTTCTAAGCGTTTCGGCGTTGAAGAAGGGATTCAATTGGATACACCGATTGTTGAATTTTACTACAAAAATGATGATTTAGATGATCCCTTTATCAATGATGAGCATGTCAAATTCTTGGGTATTGCTACTGATGAACAAATCGCTTATCTAAAAGAAGAGACGCGACGCATCAATAATCTTCTGGTTGATTGGTTTCAACAGATTGGTTTGAAGTTGATCGACTTTAAACTGGAATTTGGTTTTGATAAGGAAGGGAATATTATCCTGGCAGACGAATTTTCACCAGATAATTGCCGTTTGTGGGATGCACAAGGGCACCATATGGACAAGGATGTCTTTCGTCGTGGCTTAGGAGAGTTGACCGATGTTTATGAAATTGTCTGGCATAAACTGCAAGAACTTAAATAAACAACTCCATGGCCGCATTTTGTGAAAGTTCTAGGTTATAAAGGAAGGAAATGAAATTGCCCTAAAGAAGTAGTGGCAGAAGTCTGGCGTGAATAGACGAAATGTGCTTGCTGTTTTATCGGGCTTGGTATTTTAGGTATGGATAAACGTATTTTTGTAGAAAAGAAAGCGAATTTTGGCGTTAAGGCTCAAAGCTTGTTGGATGAGTTACGCCATAATTTACAATTGAAGACCTTGACAGCTGTGCGTGTCGTGCAAGTTTATGATATCTTTGATTTAGAAGAGTCTTTACTTTCCCAAGCACAAGACCGTATTTTCTCTGAACCTGTAACAGATACTGTTTTGGATGAAGCTGCCGTTAAGGCAGACCTTGAGAAGTATGCTTTCTTTGCTATCGAAAGTTTACCAGGTCAATTTGACCAACGGGCGGCCTCTTCACAAGAAGCTTTGCTTTTACTTGGGACTTCGAATGATGTAACGGTTAATACAGCACAACTGTATTTGGTCAACAAGGATATTGATGCTGATGAATTAGAAGCTGTCAAAAACTACCTCTTGAACCCCGTTGACTCCCGTTTCAAAGACATTACTGTCGGCATTGCTAAACAGGATTTTTCTGAATCTGACAAGACTATTCCAAGTTTGGATTTCTTTGAAACCTATACGGCAGAAGATTTTACCAAATATAAGGCAGAGCAAGGGTTGGCTATGGAAGTGGATGACCTGGTCTTCATCCAAGACTATTTCAAATCACTTGGACGGGTGCCGACGGAGACGGAGCTCAAGGTTTTGGATACTTACTGGTCAGACCACTGCCGTCATACAACTTTTGAGACCGAGTTGAAAAATATCGACTTCTCAGCCTCTAAGTTTGAAAAACAATTGCAGGCGACTTATGACAAGTATATTGCCATGCGTGATGAGTTGGGACGTACAGAGAAACCACAGACCTTGATGGACATGGCAACAATTTTTGGTCGTTATGAGCGGGCCAATGGTCGCTTGGACGACATGGAAGTCTCTGATGAAATCAATGCTTGCTCGGTTGAAATCGAGGTGGATGTCAATGGTGTCAAAGAACCTTGGCTTCTCATGTTCAAAAACGAAACCCACAACCACCCAACTGAAATCGAACCCTTTGGTGGGGCTGCGACTTGTATCGGTGGTGCTATTCGTGACCCATTGTCTGGTCGCTCCTATGTTTATCAAGCCATGCGGATTTCAGGGGCTGGGGATATCACAACGCCAATTGCTGAAACTCGCGCTGGTAAATTGCCACAACAAGTGATTTCTAAAACAGCGGCTCACGGTTATTCTTCCTATGGGAACCAAATTGGTCTGGCAACAACTTATGTTCGGGAATACTTCCACCCAGGCTTTGTGGCTAAACGCATGGAGCTAGGAGCTGTCGTCGGTGCGGCTCCTAAAGAAAATGTGGTTCGCGAAAAACCTGAAGCGGGTGATGTGATTATCCTCCTCGGTGGGAAGACTGGACGTGATGGTGTCGGTGGTGCAACCGGTTCTTCGAAGGTTCAAACGGTTGAATCTGTTGAAACAGCTGGTGCTGAGGTTCAAAAAGGAAATGCCATCGAAGAACGTAAGATTCAACGTCTTTTCCGTAACGGAGATGTGACCCGTCTCATCAAGAAATCCAATGACTTTGGTGCTGGTGGTGTCTGTGTGGCTATCGGTGAATTGGCAGATGGTCTTGAGATTGATCTAGACAAAGTGCCATTAAAATACCAAGGTTTGAACGGTACCGAAATTGCCATCTCAGAATCACAAGAACGGATGGCTGTTGTGGTTCGCCCTAAAGATGTGGATGCCTTTGTTGCAGCCTGTCAGAATGAAAATCTTGATGCGGTTGTCGTAGCAACGGTTACTGAAAAACCAAATCTGGTCATGCATTGGAATGGGAAAACCATTGTTGACTTGGAGCGCTCTTTCTTAGATACCAATGGGGTGCGTGTGGTTGTCGATGCTAAGGTGGTTGACAAGGACGTCAAGCTTCCCGAAGAACGTCAAACCTCTGCTGAAACCCTTGAAGCGGATACGCTTGAAGTTTTGGCTGATCTTAACCATGCCAGTCAAAAAGGGTTGCAAACCATCTTTGATAGCTCAGTTGGCCGTTCAACAGTCAATCACCCACTTGGTGGTCGTTATCAAATCACACCAACTGAAGCCTCTGTGCAGAAATTGCCAGTTCAACATGGCGTGACTCATACGGCTTCTGTCATGGCACAAGGATTCAACCCTTATATCGCAGAATGGTCTCCATATCATGGGGCAGCTTATGCAGTGATTGAAGCAACCGCTCGCCTGGTGGCAGCAGGTGCTGACTGGTCCAAGGCTCGCTTCTCTTACCAGGAGTACTTCGAACGTATGGACAAGCAAGCTGAGCGTTTCGGCCAACCAGTTTCTGCCCTGCTGGGCTCTATCGAAGCTCAAATCCAGCTGGGCTTGCCATCTATCGGTGGGAAAGACTCTATGTCTGGAACCTTTGAAGAGTTGACGGTACCGCCAACCTTGGTTGCCTTTGGGGTGACTACGGCGGACAGCCGTAAGGTCCTTTCCCCAGAATTTAAAGCTACTGGTGAAAATATTTATTATATTCCAGGTCAAGCTTTGGCCCAAGAAATTGACTTTGATGTGATCAAGTCGAACTTTGATAAGTTTGAAGCTATCCAAGCTGACTACAAAGTGACTTCTGCATCTGCCGTGAAATATGGCGGTGTCCTTGAAGCACTTGCCCTTGCAACTTTTGGGAACCATATCGGTGCCACTGTAACTCTTGAAAATCTTGAGACTGCCTTGACGGCCCAATTGGGTGGCTTTGTCTTTACATCTCCTGAAGAAATTGCAGGCCTTACCAAAATTGGACAAACGGTAGCGAACTTTACACTTACTGTCAATGGTGTAACGCTTGATGGACACAAGCTTGACAGCGCCTTTCAAGGTAAATTGGAAGAGGTTTACCCGACTGAATTTACACAAGCGACGGAACTTGAAGACGTTCCTCTTGTGACATCAGAGGCGGTTATCAAAGCTAAAGATACAGTTGAAACACCGGTTGTTTACATCCCAGTCTTTCCGGGAACCAACTCAGAGTACGACTCAGCTAAAGCCTTTGAAAAAGAAGGTGCACACGTGAACTTGGTGCCATTTGTGACGCGTAATGAAGAAGCTATTGTTCAATCGGTTGACACTATGGTTGACAATATTGAACAAGCTAATATTATCTTCTTTGCAGGTGGCTTCTCAGCAGCGGATGAACCAGATGGCTCAGCTAAGTTTATTGTTAATATTTTACTTAACGCAAAAGTTCGTGCAGCCATTGACAGTTTCATAGCACGTGGTGGTCTCATTATCGGTATCTGTAATGGTTTCCAGGCTCTAGTCAAATCAGGACTTCTTCCATATGGTAACTTTGAAGAGGCCACCAGTACCAGTCCAACCCTCTTCTACAATGATGCCAACCAACACGTGGCCAAGGTGGTGGAAACACGTATTGCCAATACCAACTCACCATGGCTTGCCGGCGTGAAAGTTGGAGACATTCATGCTATCCCAGTCTCACATGGAGAAGGGAAGTTTGTCGTGACGGCTGAGGAATTTGCGGAGCTTCGTGATAATGGTCAAATCTTTAGTCAGTATGTGGACTTTGATGGCCAACCAAGTATGGATTCTAAGTACAATCCAAATGGTTCTGTTAATGCGATCGAAGGGATCACAAGCAAGAACGGTCAAATTATTGGGAAAATGGGGCATTCTGAACGCTATGAAGATGGACTCTTCCAAAATATTCCAGGAAAGAAAGACCAGTACCTCTTTGCGTCAGCGGTTAACTACTTTACTGGAAAATAAAAGGTAAAAATACATGACATACGAAGTGAAATCACTGAATGAAGAATGCGGAATTTTTGGAATTTGGGGTCATCCCCAAGCCTCACAAGTCACCTATTTCGGACTTCATAGCTTACAACACCGTGGACAAGAAGGGGCAGGTATTCTTTCCAATGACCACGGGCAACTAAAACGGTACCGTGATTTAGGACTTTTGTCTGAGGTATTTAAAAATCCCGCTGATTTAGAAAGTTTGACAGGTGATGCGGCCATCGGTCACGTTCGTTACGCGACTGCTGGTAGTGCCTCAATTAACAACGTTCAACCTTTCTTGTTTGAATTTTATGACATGCAGATGGGATTAGCCCATAATGGGAATTTGACAAATGCAGAGAGCCTTAAGCGAGAGTTAGAAAAAGAAGGGGCAATTTTTTCAAGCTCATCTGATACAGAAATTTTGATGCACCTGATCCGTCATAGTAAAAAAGAATCTTTTGAGGATAAGCTTAAGGAAGCGCTCAATACCGTTAAAGGCGGGTTTGCTTATCTGGTCATGACGGAGGAAAAACTTTATGCTGCCTTGGATCCTAATGGTTTTCGACCTTTATCGATTGGTCGAATGAAAAATGGTGCTTGGGTAGTCTCTAGTGAGACATGTGCCTTTGAAGTGGTTGGTGCTGAGTGGGTACGTGATGTGAAACCTGGAGAACTGGTCATCATTGACCAGGATGGGGTAACCTATGATACTTTCACAACAGATACCCAATTGGCCATTTGCTCAATGGAATATGTCTACTTTGCTCGTCCAGATTCTGTCATTCATGGGGTAAACGTTCACACAGCGCGTAAAAATGCAGGGCGTATTCTTGCTCAGAATTTTCCTTATGAAGCGGATATCGTTGTCGGAGTACCAAATTCTTCCTTATCAGCCGCTTCAGGGTTCTCAGAAGAGTCAGGACTTCCTAACGAAATGGGCTTGATCAAAAACCAATACACCCAGCGGACCTTTATTCAACCGACCCAAGAATTGCGTGAACAAGGTGTCCGTATGAAGCTATCAGCTGTTTCGAGTATTGTTAAAGGCAAGCGCGTGGTTATGGTGGATGATTCCATCGTGCGGGGCACGACCAGCCGCCGTATCGTTCAACTTCTTAGAGACGCGGGCGCGGCTGAGGTTCATGTAGCCATTGCTAGCCCACCACTCAAGTACCCGTGCTTTTACGGGATTGACATTCAGAGTCGGCGTGAGCTCATTGCGGCTAACCATACCGTAGAGGAAATTCGTGAAATTATTGGTGCAGACAGTTTGACCTATTTGTCTATTGAAGGGTTAATTCAGTCAGTTGGTTTAAAGACTGATGCGCCTAATGGTGGCCTGTGTGTGGCGTACTTTGATGGGGATTACCCAACGCCACTTTACGACTACGAAGAACGTTATCTGCAAAGTCTCAAAGAAAAAACAAGCTTTTACTAGGAGGATTTATGAAATTTTCCATTCAAGCGACTAATGTAGCTAAAAAGAAAGATTTTAACTACGAGTTTAGTCTATCGAGTGCTGTTATTATTGCGACAACAGCGACCCTGATTGGCTCCATTGCCCTGGTCAGAATCGCCAAACACTACAAACCTCTCCTCAAAAAAGGCTAGGTTCCAGAAGAAAAAGGTAAAATTATGACTGAAAATAAAAACGCATACGCACAATCCGGTGTGGACGTCGAAGCGGGCTATGAAGTTGTTGCCCGTATCAAAAAACACGTGGCTCGGACCGAACGGGCCGGCGTCATGGGCGCTCTAGGCGGTTTTGGTGGCATGTTTGATCTGTCACAGACAGGTGTCAAGGAGCCTGTCCTCATCTCAGGGACTGACGGAGTCGGCACCAAACTCATGCTGGCTATCAAGTATGACAAGCACGACACTATCGGACAGGACTGTGTGGCCATGTGTGTCAACGACATCGTCGCAGCAGGAGCAGAGCCACTCTATTTCCTGGATTACATTGCCACCGGGAAAAATGAACCTGCTAAGTTAGAGCAAGTCGTGGCTGGCGTCGCTGAAGGTTGTGTTCAGTCTGGGGCTGCTCTCATCGGTGGAGAAACGGCGGAAATGCCAGGCATGTATGGTGAGGATGACTATGATTTGGCTGGATTTGCGGTTGGTGTGGCTGAAAAGTCTCAAATCATCGACGGTTCAAAAGTTGCTGAAGGCGATATCCTCCTGGGTCTTGCTTCAAGCGGTATCCATTCTAATGGCTACTCCTTGGTGCGCCGTGTCTTTGCGGATTACACAGGCGAAGAAGTGCTTCCAGAACTAGAAGGCAAGCAACTCAAAGAGGTTCTTCTGGAACCAACACGGATCTACGTCAAGGCTGTCTTGCCACTCATCAAGGAAGAATTGGTCAACGGAATCGCCCACATCACTGGTGGTGGTTTCATCGAAAATGTCCCTCGTATGTTTGCGGATGATTTGGCGGCGGAAATTGATGAAAGTCAAGTACCTGTCTTGCCAATCTTTAAGGCTCTTGAAAAATACGGCGATATCAAGCATGAAGAAATGTTTGAAATCTTCAACATGGGAATTGGTCTAGTCTTGGCGGTCAAACCTGAACATGTTGAATGTGTCAAAGAATTGTTAGACGAACCTGTTTATGAAATCGGTCGGATTGTGAAGAAAGAAAATGAAAGTGTCATCATCAACTAAAAAGATTGCTGTTTTTGCTTCTGGTAATGGCTCCAATTTCCAAGTAATTGCAGAACAATTTGACGTCGCCTTTGTCTTTTCTGACCACCGTGATGCCTATGTGTTAGAGCGAGCCGACAATCTATGTGTGCCCAAATATGCCTTTGAACTCAAGGAGTTCGCCAATAAAATTGCTTACGAAGAAGCTCTTGTTGAACTCTTGGATGAGCATCAGATTGACCTGGTTTGCCTGGCCGGCTACATGAAAATCGTAGGACCGACCCTCCTGGCCGCTTACGAAGGTCGTATCATCAATATTCATCCAGCCTATCTTCCGGAATTTCCAGGTGCTCATGGCATTGAAGATGCTTGGCAAGCCGGTGTGGCCCAATCTGGTGTGACTATTCATTGGGTTGATTCTGGAGTGGATACTGGTAAGGTTATCAAGCAAGTCCGTGTACCGCGCCTTGAAGGGGATACCCTTGATACTTTCGAAACTCGCATCCACGAAACAGAGTACAAGCTCTATCCTCAGGTGTTGGATAACTTGGGCGTGGAGAGGAAGTAAATTATTGAGAATAGAAAATAAAAACAGTTTTTATGGAGGGACCAATATCGGTTCCGGGAATTCTGCTGGTCGAGACCAAATAATCAACATCACACAACCACTATTAAAGGAATCGGTTGCTGAATATAGTGCAGAACCTATTTGGAGAAGTCCAATTACGATGGCTGTTTTGACATGGATTAGCTTTATTCCAACAATTGGTGCATTATTTTCTGGACTTAAAATTTTTGAACCTATTGTGAGTTTATTGCATTTTCAACAAGTTAGTACAAATGATTCGCACGCACCAATTTATATAATTTTGTTTGCGCTGTGTTTGGTAACATTATCTTTTGTTTTATTTCTTCGAAGCATGGCGAAAAATCAAACTAGATATCCTTTAAAATTTGGGTATGCATTGAGTGGCCTTGATAATAGAATAAACATAGAAAAAATAAGTTCATCACCTTGCCCTGAGTGTGGTGGTAAACTGAAGTACTATAATAAACCAAGTGAATGGATAGACTATCATGATAATCGGGGAAATTTTAAAAAAAGGAAGGTTACAGAAAAAATACCAGTATTAGAATGCAGACGAAATAAAAATCATTTTTGGTATGTTGATCCAGCAGGAACAAAAGTATAATATAGAAAAAAGGAGAACACATGACTAAACGCGCCTTAATCAGCGTCTCAGATAAAGCAGGCATTGTAGACTTTGCCCAAGAACTCAAAAAACTTGATTGGGACATCATCTCAACAGGTGGGACCAAGGTTGCCCTTGACCAGGCTGGGATTGATACTATTGCCATTGATGATGTGACTGGTTTCCCTGAAATGATGGACGGTCGTGTCAAGACCCTCCACCCTAATATCCACGGTGGTCTTCTCGCCCGCCGTGACTTGGATAGCCATCTAGAGGCGGCTAAGGATAACAAGATTGAGTTGATTGACCTTGTGGTGGTCAACCTTTACCCATTCAAAGAAACCATCCTCAAACCAGACGTGACCTATGCGGATGCGGTGGAGAACATCGACATCGGCGGGCCATCCATGCTTCGTTCTGCCGCTAAAAATCATGCTAGTGTCACTGTTGTAGTGGATCCAGCTGACTATGCTGTGGTCTTGGACGAATTATCAGCAAACGGCGAAACCACTTATGAAACCCGCCAACGTTTGGCGGCCAAAGTCTTCCGCCATACAGCAGCCTATGATGCCCTGATTGCAGAATATTTCACTGCTCAAGTGGGTGAAGCTAAACCTGAAAAGCTCACTTTGACCTATGATCTTAAGCAACCCATGCGTTACGGGGAAAATCCTCAACAAGACGCAGACTTTTACCAAAAAGCCTTGCCGACGGCTTACTCCATTGCTTCCGCTAAACAGCTCAACGGAAAAGAATTGTCCTTCAACAATATCCGTGATGCAGATGCCGCTATTCGAATTATCCGTGATTTTAAAGACCGTCCAACCGTAGTGGCTCTCAAACATATGAATCCATGTGGGATCGGTCAAGCTGACGATATCGAAACTGCTTGGGACTACGCTTATGAAGCTGACCCAGTGTCCATCTTTGGTGGAATCGTTGTGCTCAACCGTGAGGTGGACGCAACGACTGCTCAGAAAATGCATGGTGTTTTCCTTGAAATCATCATTGCACCAAGCTACACCGACGAAGCACTTGAGATTTTAACAACTAAGAAGAAAAACTTACGCATTCTTGAGTTGCCGTTTGATGCTCAAGACGCCAGTGAAGTAGAAGCAGAATACACAGGCGTAGTCGGCGGACTCCTCGTGCAAAACCAGGATGTGGTCAAAGAAAGTCCCGCTGACTGGCAAGTGGTGACTAAGCGCCAACCAACTGAGACGGAAGCAACTGCCCTTGAGTTTGCTTGGAAAGCTATTAAATACGTCAAATCAAACGGAATCATCGTGACCAACGACCATATGACCCTTGGGGTTGGACCCGGTCAAACCAACCGTGTGGCTTCAGTTCGCATCGCCATCGACCAGGCCAAGGACCGCCTTGATGGGACTGTGCTAGCATCCGACGCCTTCTTCCCATTTGCAGATAATGTGGAAGAAATCGCTAGAGCGGGTATCAAGGCTATCATCCAACCCGGTGGCTCTGTCCGTGACCAAGAATCCATCGAAGCGGCCGACAAACATGGCTTGACCATGATTTTCACAGGTGTCAGACATTTTAGACATTAAGGACTAAACATAAAAAGTCAATTTCTGACAGTGAAAAACTTGTCTGGAATTGGCTTTTTTAATGTAAAACAGAAAAAACAGTTTTCATGTTATAAAACATCACATTTCCTGTTGACAAGGCTATTTAATCACGTTATACTATGGGAGAAAGGAGCTTGTCATGAAGGAAAAGGAACTACGTCGATCGCTTGCAGTCTTTACGATTGGCTCAGTTATGAAGTTGACAGATTTGACAGCACGTCAAATTCGATACTATGAAGAGCAAGGGTTGGTTTTTCCAGAACGAACCCAGGGAAATCGACGTCTGTATTCTTTGAATGATATGGATCGGCTCCTAGAAATCAAGGACTTTATTGCTGATGGCAAAAAGATGTCAGCTATTCGGGCTATTTATGCTAGTCGGAAACAAAAAGAGCACAATATTTCTGATGAAGAATTGCGGCACCGTTTACGTCAGGAAATGAGCCAACAAGCTGGCTTTACCAGTCCTTCCGCAACCCACTTTGGTAATCTACGCCTCTAATTTCAAATCGTAGATAGAGATTTTAAGGAGATCTTAACATTATGGCTATCACAGCAGAAGACATTCGTCGCGAAGTGAAAGAAAAAAATGTCACATTCTTACGTTTGATGTTCTCAGACATCGCAGGTTCCCTCAAAAATGTTGAAATTCCTGCGACAGACGAGCAGTTGGATAAGGTTTTGAGTAACAAAGCCATGTTCGATGGGTCTTCTATCGAAGGGTTTGTCCGTATTAATGAATCAGACATGTACCTCTACCCAGACTTGGACACTTGGATCGTCTTTCCTTGGGGGGATGAAAATGGAGCTGTTGCTGGTCTGATTTGTGATATTTACACCGCTGAGGGTGAACCTTTTGCCGGTGACCCTCGTGGAAATCTCAAACGTGCGTTGAAACACATGGAAGAGGTTGGCTTTAAGTCATTCAACTTAGGACCAGAACCAGAATTCTTCCTCTTTAAGTTAGATGAAGATGGCGAAACGACCCTAGAAGTAAACGACCGAGGGGGCTACTTTGATCTAGCGCCAACTGATTTGGCGGACAATACACGTCGTGAGATTGTTAATGTGTTGACGCAGCTTGGGTTTGAAGTAGAGGCATCTCACCATGAGGTTGCCGTTGGACAACACGAGATTGACTTCAAGTATGCGGATGTCCTAAAAGCATGCGATAATATTCAAATCTTCAAATTGGTTGTTAAAACGATCGCTCGCAAACATAACTTGTATGCAACCTTTATGGCTAAACCAAAATTCGGTATCAACGGTTCTGGAATGCACTGTAACATGTCTCTTTTTGACAAAGATGGCAACAATGCTTTCTTTGACCCCGAAGATCCACGTGGTATGCAATTGTCACAAAATGCGTATTACTTCTTAGGTGGTCTTATGGAACATGCCTATAACTATACAGCCATCATGAACCCAACGGTTAACTCTTATAAGCGCTTGGTACCAGGTTACGAAGCACCAGTTTATATTGCATGGGCAGGACGCAACCGTTCACCACTGATCCGCGTACCTGCATCACGTGGGATGGGAACTCGATTGGAATTGCGTTCTGTCGATCCAACAGCCAACCCTTATTTGGCCTTAGCGGTTCTTTTGGAAGCAGGACTTGATGGGATTGAAAATAAAATCGAAGCACCAGAACCTGTTGAATCTAATATTTATGTTCTTAACGAAGCAGAACGTAAAGAATACGGTATCAAAGACTTGCCATCAACACTTCATAATGCTGTCAAAGGCCTTTTAGAAGATGAAGTTGTCAAGGAAGCTCTGGGTGACCATATCTTGACTAACTTTGTTGAAGCTAAGCGTATCGAATGGGCATCATATGCTGCCTTTGTCTCTCAATGGGAAATTGATAACTACCTGCATTTGTATTAAACCGAAAGAGCCGAAAGGCTCTTTTTTGATATGCGGAAATTTTGAGATTTCAAGCTCAAAACTTAGTCTGGAACGAGGCAGTAGGCCACTGATGTCTGGTATATTTAAAGAAATACTGAAAAAAACTTTGTTTATATTTTTAAAGTTGTCAGTTTTTTCTTTATGAAGATGATTTAGCGAATGCGCAGGCCGTAGGTCAGCAATATTTCAATTTACCTCTTGTCAATCCCATGAGACTGTGGTAAACTAGTACAGAATGTGGCGTATGCCCGAAAACTAAGAGGAGGTATTCCATGGCTAAAGTATGTTATTTTACTGGTCGTAAGACAAAAGCAGCTAATAACCGTTCACACGCAATGAACAAAACAAAACGTACCGTTAAACCAAATCTTCAAAAAGTAACGATTCTTGAAGACGGAAAACGTAAAAAAGTTTGGGTTTCAGCTCGTGCCCTTAAATCAGGTAAAGTTGAACGTGTGTAACCCACACTAAAAAGAGTCTGGAAGTTCTTCCAGACTCTTTTTTTATAATTTTGGACGTCATCTTCTGCGTGAATAATGGCTTTAAATTGTCAAGGCTTATAATATTATGATAAAATGGAGTGATTAAAGAATTTGAGGTTAGGAATATGACAGTAAAAATTAATACACAAGACGGTCAAATCGAACTGTCTGATGATGTCATTGCTACAGTTGTTGGTGGTGCTACAACGCAGATTTTTGGTGTCGTCGGTATGGCCAGTAAAAGTGCTGTAAAAGATAACATCCAAGCTCTCTTGCGTCGTGAAAATTACGCCAAGGGTGTTGTTGTACGGGCGAGCGAAGAGGCGGGTATCAGTGTTGACGTCTATACAGTGATGAGTTATGGCGTTAAGATTTCAGAGGTCTCAAAGAATATTCAAGAGCGCGTGAAATTTAATCTAGAAAACCAACTGGGCATTGCAGCAGATACTGTCAATGTCTATGTTCAAAATATTCGAGTGATGGGAGAAAAAGCGTGACAACAATTACTACAAGTCTCTTGCAGGAAATGATTCAAGCAGCAGCGACTCGCTTGGGCAGCCAAGCAGAGTATGTTAACTCGCTGAATGTTTTTCCTGTTCCAGATGGGGACACAGGGACTAATATGAGCATGACCATGGATAATGGAGCCAAGGAAGTTTCCCGTCAGGATGCTGAGACAGTTGGAGAAGTCGGGCAAATTTTGTCTAAAGGGCTTTTGATGGGGGCACGTGGAAACTCTGGTGTTATTACCTCGCAACTGTTTCGTGGTTTCGGACAAAGCATCAAAGAAAAGGATGAACTGAGCGGAAAAGATTTGGCGCAGGCCTTCCAGTCAGGGGTAGAAGTAGCCTATAAGGCTGTTATGAAACCTGTTGAGGGAACTATTTTGACCGTTTCTCGTGGCGCGGCAACAGCGGCTATCCATAAAGCAGAAACGAGTGATGATGCAATTGCTGTCATGACGGCGGCACTTGACGGTGCAAAGGCAGCCTTAGCGAAAACACCGGAGATGTTACCAGTGCTAAAAGAAGTCGGTGTTGTCGATTCTGGTGGCCAAGGTTTGGTTTATATTTACGAAGGCTTCCTGTCTGCATTGACTGGCGAATATATCGCTTCAGAGGATTTTCAAGCAACGCCGGCAACTATGACGGAGATGATTAATGCTGAGCACCATAAGTCAGTAGCTGGTCACGTTGCTACAGAAGATATTACTTTTGGCTATTGTACGGAGATTATGGTGTCATTAGGCCAAGGTCCTACAGTTGTTCAGGATTTTGATCATGAGACTTTCCGTAATTACTTGAGTAATTTGGGTGATTCTCTATTAGTGGTCAATGATGATGAGATTGTCAAGGTTCACGTCCATACCGAAGATCCAGGTCTTGTTCTTCAAGAAGGGTTGAAATATGGAGCCTTGGCTAAGGTTAAAGTTGATAATATGCGTAATCAACATGAAGCTCAAGTGGAAAAAGAAGAGCAAGTTGACGTTCAAACACAAGCGCCAAAACCGTATGGAGTCATTGCAGTAGTAGCTGGTCAAGGAATGGCTGACATTTTTGAGTCGCAAGGTGTTGATTATGTGATTTCAGGGGGACAAACCATGAATCCGTCGACAGAAGATGTGATTCGTGCTATTAATGCTGTCAATGCAGAACAAGTCATCATTTTACCAAATAACAAAAATATTTTTATGGCAGCGCAAGCAGCAGCAGAAGCTTCTGATATTCCAGCTGGTGTGGTGCCGACCAAGACCTTGCCACAGGGGTTAACCAGTCTTTTGGCCTTCAATCCAGAACTTGACGTTGATGCCAATGTCGCAGCGATGACTGAGGCATTGGATGATGTTGTTTCCGGTAGTGTTACTTTGGCTGTCCGTGATACAACGATTGATGGTTTGCCTATTCATGAAGGTGACTTTTTGGGCATGGTAGATGGCAAAATCGTGGTTTCAGCGACTGATTTGGAAGAGGTTCTCCTATCAAGCTTTGAACAGATGGTCACTGAAGACAGCGAAATCGCTGCTATCTATGTTGGTGAAGAAGGTGACCAAACTTTTGCAGAAGCAATTGCACAAAAATTAGAAGCAGCGCATGAAGACCTAGAGGTTGAAATTCATCTCGGAGGCCAACCTGTTTATCCATATCTCATGAGTGTGGAATAAAAAGAAGTCAACAATATCAAGGAGTCTAAGACAGAAGTCTTAGGCTTTTTGAATGGCACGAGGGAAATTTGTCAAAAAAGGCGAAATTTTCTGACAATTCACTTGACAAACTTCGTAAAAGTGTTAGTATATGATGTACTGATGTGGTGGTTACCCCTTCGGAAAATGCTTGCAAAATTTGCAGAAAATGATATTCTAGGGATAACGTTTTACCATGATGACAGAAATGAAACAGAAAGGAAGCCTATGGGAAAAATCACGCTTGATGAACCAAAAACAGGGTCGCAACTTCTTCTGGAAACCCTAAGGGACCAAGGAGTCGATACAATTTTTGGCTATCCGGGGGGAGCTGTTTTGCCCCTCTATGATGCGATTTATAGCTTTGAAGGAATCCATCATATTTTAGGCCGTCATGAACAAGGCTGTGTCCATGAAGCGGAAGGCTATGCCAAGTCAACCGGTAAGATTGGTGTTGCCGTAGTGACCAGTGGTCCTGGGGCGACGAATGCCATTACAGGGATTGCTGACGCCATGAGCGATAGTGTGCCACTTCTGGTTTTCACCGGTCAGGTAGCGACAGCAGGTATCGGCAAGGACGCCTTTCAGGAGGCAGATATGGTCGGTATCACCATGCCTATCACCAAGTATAACTACCAGGTGCGTGATACAGCGGATATTCCACGGATTATTACAGAGGCTATCCATATCGCAACGACAGGCCGACCAGGACCGGTTGTCATTGACTTACCAAAAGATATCTCAGATAAAAAGGTTGAAGCCATTAATGATCCGGCAGTTAACCTACCGAGCTATCAACCGACAGTTGTTCCAAATGAGATGCAAATCAAGAAAATTCTCAAGCAACTGGGCAAGGCCAAGAAACCTGTGATTGTCGCAGGTGGCGGGGTGACTTATTCAGAGGCAAGTGACGCTTTAATGGCTTTTGCGGAACGTTACCAAATTCCAGTTGTGACCAGTCTTTTGGGACAAGGGACCATCGCAACGACACACCCTTTGTTCTTAGGTATGGGTGGCATGCACGGGTCCTATGCAGCCAATATTGCTATGACCGAAGCTGATTTTATGATTGCCATCGGTTGTCGTTTTGATGATCGTCTCACAGGTAATCCGAAGACTTTTGCCAAAAACGCCAAGGTCGTCCATGTTGATATTGATCCCGCTGAAATTGGAAAAATCATTGCTGTTGATATTCCAGTCGTTGGTGACGCCAAACATGCTTTAGAAATGCTCTTGGCAGAGGCGACTATTCATAATAATACGCAGAAATGGATTGAAAAAGTCAATAAGGATAAAGAACGTGTGCGTTCGTATGATAAGAAAGAACGCGTGGTTCAACCACAAGCAGTTATCGAGCGTATTGGGGAACTCACTGATGGTGATGCGATCGTTGTAACTGATGTCGGTCAACATCAGATGTGGACCGCTCAGTATTATCCTTATAAGAACGAGCGACAACTCATCACGTCTGGTGGGCTGGGAACCATGGGCTTTGGTATTCCAGCAGCCATTGGGGCCAAGATAGCTAACCCGGATAAGGAAGTAGTTCTCTTTGTTGGTGATGGTGGCTTCCAGATGACCAATCAAGAGTTAGCCATCTTAAACATTTATAAGGTGCCGATTAAGGTTGTCATGCTGAATAACCATTCCCTTGGGATGGTCCGTCAATGGCAGGAAGCTTTCTATGATGGTCGGACTTCTGAGTCGGTTTTTGATGTCCTACCGGATTTCCAAAAATTAGTCGAAGCTTACGGTATCGAACATTATAAATTTGATAATCCTGAAACTTTGGAAGATGACTTAACAGTTATTAAGGCGAATAAACCGCTCTTTATAGAAGTAGACATTTCCCGTAAAGAACACGTCCTTCCAATGGTGCCAGCCGGCAAGAGCAATCATGAGATGTTGGGGGTGAACTTCAATGCGTAGAATGTTAACCGCTAAGTTGCGAAATTCGACTGGAGTCCTCAACCGCTTCACAGGCGTTTTATCCCGCCGCCAGGTCAATATTGAGAGTATCTCAGTCGGTGTGACTGAGGAACCCAATATCTCACGCATTACGATAATTATTGATGTGGCTAGCCACAATGAAGTGGAGCAAATCATTAAACAACTCAATCGTCAGATTGATGTGATTCGTATCCGTGATATTACAGACCAACCGCATTTGGAACGGGAAGTCATTTTGGTTAAGGTGACTGCACCACCGACAAAACGGGCTGAGGTCTTAGCCATTATCCAACCTTTCCGCGCAACGGTGGTGGATGTGGCGCCGACATCTATTACGGTGCAGATGACCGGTGATGCGGAAAAGAGCGAAGCGCTCTTGCGCGTTATTCGTCCTTATGGTATCAAGAATATCGCCCGTACGGGAGCAACTGGATTCACTCGTGACTAGTTGAGCCTTTCCTTACTTATTGTTATCCCATGTCTTAAAAAGACAAATATATTTTATTAGAAAAGAGATTTTTCATGGCAGTAGAAATGCAATACGAAGCAGACGTAAAAGTTCCAGCACTTGACGGTAAAAAAATTGCCGTTATCGGTTATGGTTCACAAGGACATGCACACGCACAAAACTTGCGTGACACTGGACATGATGTCATCATCGGTGTGCGTCCTGGTAAATCTTTTGACAAAGCTAAAGAAGACGGTTTCGACACTTACACAGTTGGTGAAGCCACTAAATTGGCTGATGTTATCATGATTTTGGCACCAGACGAAATCCAAGCAGATCTTTATGAAGCAGAAATTGCTCCAAACCTTGAAGCAGGCAATGCCGTAGGTTTCGCGCACGGTTTCAACATCCACTTCGAATTCATCAAAGTTCCAGCAGACGTCGATGTCTTCATGTGTGCGCCTAAAGGACCAGGTCACTTGGTACGTCGTACTTTCGAAGAAGGTTTTGGTGTTCCTGCCCTCTACGCTGTCTACCAAGATGCAACCGGTAATGCTAAAGACATCGCTATGGACTGGTGTAAAGGTGTTGGTTCTGCTCGTGTTGGGCTTTTGGAAACAACCTACAAAGAAGAAACTGAAGAAGACCTCTTCGGTGAACAAGCTGTCCTTTGTGGTGGTTTGACTGCCCTGATCGAAGCTGGTTTTGAAGTCTTGACAGAAGCTGGTTATGCGCCAGAATTGGCTTACTTCGAAGTGCTTCACGAAATGAAATTGATCGTTGACTTGATCTACGAAGGTGGCTTCAAGAAAATGCGTCAATCTATCTCAAACACGGCTGAATACGGTGACTATGTTTCAGGTCCTCGTGTGATTACAGACCAAGTCAAAGAAAACATGAAAGCTGTTCTGGCTGACATCCAAAACGGTAAATTCGCTAACGACTTCGTTAACGACTACAAAGCTGGACGTCCTAAATTGACTGCTTACCGTGAAGAAGCTGCTAATCTTGAAATCGAAAAAGTTGGTGCTGAATTGCGTAAAGCTATGCCATTCGTTGGTCAAAATGACGACGACGCTTTCAAAATCTACAACTAATTAATTGATGTGAGATGAACCCATAGAAAGTTAACCTTTCTGTGGGTTTTCTTGTGTGAAATCTGACTGAAAGAGTTTTCTTTAAACTTAATTTTTGATATAATGGCAGGGAAATAGACAGAAAATTTTGAAAAAAGAGGGGCTTATGATTACTGCAAGAGATGTCGTGGCGGCACAAGCTGTTTTGGGTTCAGTGATTGAGCGGACACCGTTAGATTTTGACCGCTATTTATCGGAAAAATATGGGGCAACCATTTACTTAAAACGCGAAAACATGCAAAAGGTGCGTTCTTTCAAGATACGGGGAGCTTACTACGCTATCTCACGCTTGAGTGATGAGGAAAAAGCACGTGGCGTGGTTTGTGCATCGGCGGGAAATCATGCCCAGGGAGTTGCTTTTACCTGTAATGAAATGAAAATTCCTGCAACGATTTTCATGCCAGTCACTACACCGCAGCAAAAGGTCGGTCAAGTGCAGTTTTTCGGCGGACAGTTCGTCACGATTAAGCTAGTTGGGGATACCTTTGATGCTTCTGCTCAGGCAGCACAAGATTATACCAAAGAACATGATATGACCTTTATCGCTCCCTTTGATGATCCAGATGTGCAGGCTGGTCAAGGAACAGTTGCGGTAGAGATATACGAGCAGGCTCAAGATGAAGGGGTTAGCTTTGACGAAGTTTTTGTCCCTGTTGGTGGCGGTGGCTTGATAGCGGGTGTGGCAACCTACCTCAAGGATGTGTCTCCTGAAATCAAGATTGTCGGTGTGGAGGCGAATGGCGCGCGTTCTATGCGTGCAGCCTTTGACCAAGGACGGCCTGTTAAGTTAGAGAAAATTGATAAGTTTGCTGACGGTATCGCTGTGCAAAAGGTTGGCCAATTGACTTATGAAGTCGCTCGGCAGACGGTGGATCAATTGATTGGGGTGGATGAAGGCCTGATTTCTGAGACCTTGATTGATATGTACTCTAAGCAAGGTATTATCGCTGAACCGGCAGGCGCAGCCTCTATTGCAGCCCTTGAAGTGCTTAAGGATGATATCAAAGGCAAGACCATTTGTTGCATTATTTCTGGTGGAAATAATGATATCAACCGCATGCCTGAGATGGAAGAACGGGCCCTCATCTATGATGGGGTTAAGCATTACTTTGTGATTAATTTCCCACAACGTCCAGGGGCTCTGCGGGAGTTTGTTAACAATATTTTGGGGCCAAACGATGATATCAGTCGTTTCGAGTACATCAAGCGAGCTAGCCGTGGCAAGGGGCCTGTCTTGATCGGGGTTACCCTGGCTGATAAGAAAGATTATGAAGGGCTTTTGCAACGTATTTCAGAATTTGACCCGAATTATATCAACTTGCATGGTAATGAAAGTCTTTACAATATGCTGGTCTGACAAGACAAAACCATATGGTGGGTGGGCGGATGCTTCTGCTCGCCTTTTTTAAAAAAGGAAACGGCTGGAAATAACCGAACGGTTTTGGTAAAATAGAAATGAAAAATTCGTAATTTGGAGTGTGTCATGAAACTTTTGGTTATTGGTTCGGGTGGACGCGAGCATGCGATTGCAAAAAAATTATTAGAATCTACGGACGTTGAGCAGGTTTTTGTTGCCCCCGGAAATGATGGGATGACCTTGGATGGCTTAGAAACGATTAATATCGGTATTTCCGAACATTCTCGTCTGATTACCTTTGCCAAGGAAAATGATATTGCTTGGTCTTTTATCGGGCCAGATGATGCTTTGGCAGCGGGTATTGTGGATGATTTTGCGCAAGCGGGTTTGCAGGCTTTTGGGCCAACACAAGCGGCTTCTGAGTTGGAGTGGTCCAAGGATTTTGCCAAGGAAATCATGGTCAAATACGGCGTTCCGACAGCAGCCTATGGGACCTTCTCTGATTTTGAGAAGGCTAAGGTCTACATTGAAGAAAAAGGCGCTCCAATCGTCGTCAAGGCAGACGGTTTGGCCCTTGGGAAAGGTGTCGTCGTTGCTGAAACGGTTGAGCAAGCCGTCGAAGCTGCTCACGAGATGCTTTTGGACAATAAATTCGGTGATTCTGGTGCGCGTGTGGTCATCGAGGAATTCCTTGACGGAGAAGAGTTCTCTCTCTTTGCCTTTGTCAATGGGGACAAGTTCTACATTATGCCAACGGCTCAGGACCATAAGCGGGCTTATGATGGCGACAAGGGGCCTAACACGGGCGGTATGGGTGCTTATGCACCGGTGCCTCACTTGGACCAGACTGTGGTGGACACAGCGGTTGACACTATTGTCAAGCCAGTTCTTGAAGGCATGATTAAAGAAGGTCGTCCTTACACTGGTGTCCTTTATGCGGGTCTCATCTTGACAGCGGATGGTCCCAAAGTCATTGAGTTTAACTCACGCTTTGGAGATCCAGAAACGCAAATCATCTTACCTCGTTTGACATCTGATTTTGCGCAAAATATCACTGACATTTTGGATGGCAAAGAGCCAGCTATCACTTGGACGGATAAGGGTGTGACATTGGGCGTGGTTGTAGCCTCAAACGGCTACCCATTGGACTACGAAAAAGGTGTCACCTTGCCTGCCAAGACAGATGGCGATATCATCACCTACTATGCCGGAGCTAAATTCGCTGAAAATGGCCAAGACCTCCTCTCAAACGGAGGACGTGTCTACATGCTGGTCACCACAGCAGATACTGTTTCTGATGCACAAAAGATTATCTACCAAGAGCTCGCCCAACAAAACACAGAAGGCCTCTTTTACCGTACGGATATCGGAAGCAAGGCGAACAAATAAAACTCTTTGAAAATCTTCGATTGACTGTGTTAAAGCTCCTTGATGAACTTTAGTTCTATCTTTGTCGCTTTGCCTTGTCACTCTATGATTTTCTTCGAGTTTTCGAATATCAATGCTATTTTAGGCGACGAAGTCGCCAATCCGATAATGGTCGCCGTGGTGAAAAGACTTATTAAATGAACTGTAGTGTTGCGACACTCATCAGTGATTTCGAAATAAAATTGCTGATGAGTTAGTGCAGTGTTTAGGCTATGTCCAATAGGAATAGCCGTAGTCTGTTGAGCGAAGTATTCGCCAACGAGACTGACACTGCCTTACGTCCGCACAACAATAGACGATTATTAAAAAAGAAAAAAGGAAGAAAAAGAAAACTGCAAGAAAGGAGTATTCAGTTAGGTTTCCTAACTGAACATGGGACTAAATTCCTAGGAAAAAAGATAAAACTACCTAGACGAAATGTCGTCGTTAGTTTTCCTATTTTTCTACGGGATTTTTCGCAAGCGAAGCGTCCCTTTGTATCTTAATATGAAACCAGTAATTTCCATCATCATGGGCTCTAAATCTGACTGGGCTACCATGCAAAAAACCGCCGAAATCTTGGACAACTTCGGTGTCGCCTATGAAAAGAAGGTGGTCTCTGCCCACCGGACGCCGGACCTCATGTTCAAACATGCCGAAGAAGCACGTAGCCGTGGCATCAAGGTCATCATCGCGGGTGCGGGTGGTGCGGCCCACTTGCCAGGTATGGTAGCGGCCAAAACGACCCTACCTGTCATCGGGGTACCCGTCAAGTCACGGGCCCTTAGTGGTGTGGATTCACTCTACTCTATCGTTCAGATGCCAGGTGGGGTGCCTGTTGCCACCATGGCTATCGGGGAAGCTGGTGCGACCAACGCCGCTCTCTTTGCCCTTCGTCTTCTGTCTGTAGAGGATCAAGCAATTGCGACAGCGTTAGCGGATTTCGCAGAAGAACAAGGAAAAATTGCAGAGGAGTCTAGCAATGAGCTCATCTAAAACAATCGGAATTATCGGTGGTGGCCAGCTCGGTCAGATGATGGCCATTTCTGCTATCTACATGGGACACAAGGTTATCACGCTGGATCCAGCAGCGGATTGCCCAGCCTCTCGTGTATCTGAGGTTATTGTGGCTCCCTATGACAATGTGGAAGCCCTCCGTCAGTTGGCAGATCGCTGTGATGTTCTCACTTATGAGTTTGAAAATGTCGACGCCGACGGTTTGGATGCTGTTATCAAGGATGGGCAACTGCCTCAAGGAACAGACCTGCTTCGCATCTCCCAAAACCGGATCTTCGAGAAGGATTTCCTTTCCAACAAAGCAAAAGTAACGGTGGCACCATACAAGGTTGTGACTTCTAGTCAAGATTTGGCAGCTATCGACCTCTCTAAAAACTATGTCCTCAAGACGGCGACCGGTGGCTATGATGGCCATGGGCAAAAGGTTATTCGCTCAGAAGCGGACTTGGAAGAAGCTTACGCGTTAGCGGATTCAGCGGACTGCGTCTTAGAAGAATTTGTCAACTTTGACCTGGAGATTTCCGTCATCGTGTCTGGGAATGGCAAGGACGTGATAGTCTTCCCCGTTCAGGAAAACATCCACCGCAACAATATTCTTTCAAAAACCATCGTGCCTGCTCGCATTTCAGAAAGTCTAGCTGAAAAAGCCAAAGCTATGGCCGTGCGAATCGCTGAACAGCTGAACCTGTCTGGAACTCTTTGCGTGGAAATGTTTGCGACAGCTGATGACATCATCGTCAACGAAATCGCCCCACGCCCCCACAATTCAGGACATTATTCGATTGAAGCTTGTGACTTCTCCCAGTTTGATACTCATATTTTAGGAGTTTTAGGAGAGCCTCTTCCAGCAATCCACCTCCATGCCCCTGCTGTCATGCTCAACGTCCTCGGTCAACACGTCGAGGCCGCTGAGAAATATGTCACAGAAAATCCAAGCGCCCACCTCCACCTGTATGGTAAACTAGAAGCAAAGCACAACCGCAAAATGGGACATGTGACTTTGTTTAGTGATGAACC
>CAVHFY010000006.1:0-2937 GCA_963635745.1 Lachnospiraceae bacterium | reverse complement strand
AGAAATTAGAAGATTTGGTTGCCTACCATGGGGCAAAATCGGCTTCTGATTACCTGGAAAGCTTAATCATCAAAGAGTGGGAGAAGATGCAACGAAAGCTTAAAAATAAAGAAAAATGAGAAGTGATGACCATGGCTTATTTATCAACTCTATCTGATTTAGATCCATTATTGGCAAATATGGGTGTAGGTTCTGAACAATTTTATATGCCTAAAATATTGTTTGAGCATGATGACTTTAAGGAATTGGAATGGAAAGAGATTTTATTATATTCTCTTTTGTTAGATCGCTTAAAGGAACCGCTAGACTTTATTCAAAAAGGTTATGATGACAACGGTAATATCTATATTCACTTTAAGATTAAGGATTTATGTGAACTGCTCAACCAGAGTAAGACAACCGTTATTTCTCTAAAGAAAAAGCTAGTTCAGTTTGGATTGATAGAAGAAGTGAAAACTGGTAATAATCAGCCAAATCGTATCTATTTAACTGATAAATTGGTTCCGTATATGAAGGAGTAAAACTATGGTTATTTTTGTTTCTATCAAAAAACTGGTTCAGACATTCTGGTGGCTCATTGCAGCGATAGCCTTTTATGTTTTTTACAAAACGATTGGGTTAAGTATGGCTTTCCTTCTGGTTATCGGTTTGTTAGCTCTTTACTTTGCCCCATTCCTGTTTCTTCCAATTCTTTTGATTGCTATTGGGGTTCATTTCACAGGTGGCTTTTCCTTTATTGCGGATACCATTAGTTCTGCTTTTGTACTGATTATCATGGGCGCTATTTACCTTATTGTTGCAAGTGAAGGTGGTCGATGGGCGATGAAACGAGCAGAAAAGAAAGCGTTAAAAGAACGTCAGAAGCAACAAAAACACTAATAACGAATATAATTTCTGAAAGCTAACAGATGATTGTCTTAATCATCTGTTGGTTTTTTTGATGTCATCAATTAAGAACAGAACAACACAAAGGCGGCTACAAAACCTGTAGTCGCCTTTGTGGAGATTTGAAAAAATAAAGTTATTTAATATTAGGACAACTATAGTATAGCACAAATTATCTTTTTCTCAACTGATTTGCTTTTCAAGTATTCGAATCAATCAGAAAAAATAATTGAAAAAATAGAGTGGACTTAGAGTGGACTTTATACAATAAAACCAGATTTTTGAAAAGGGAGTGAGCATATGATAATTTTTGACGAACGACAGCTAAAAGAACAAATGTTCCAACAAAACGCAGAGCTGTTTGAGCGGTTCATTGAAACCTATGATGAGCAAATGGCACCTGTGATGAGAGCTAGAGGCTATACTTGCGTGCACTCTATGGAACGGACAGTTGCGTTTACGTTTGGAGAGTTTACTTTTAGAAGGCGCCGCTGGAAAAAGGGAAATAAGTGGGTGGTTCCTGTCGATGAAAAATTGGGATTGGAAAAGAATGTTAGGTTTTCTTTAGCCTTGATGTACCAAATAGCTTGGCTATCTACATTAATGTCCTATGATAAAGTATTGAGGTGATTGAGATGACTTACCACATTACCATTACAAAACCAACAGTCGTTAAAGCAGTTAAATTGTGTGAGACTCTCTTAAAAGAGCGAGCAACCTATCGGTTTTATGAGGAAGACCGACAACCCGAAAAAAGGGAGGCAAAAATCATCTACATTGAGGGAGATGGTGTGATGGTAAAAGCTCGTAAACAAGATAAAGACAATCAACGCTTTGATTTAGCTCATTTTGTCGTTCATACAGGAAGTCGAAAAGTGAGTCGACAGCGTTCGGAACTCATTGATAAGAAAGAATTTATTAGCATGAATAATCGTCTTGCTAGAAGTCAGGTCATTGATTATTTGTATAACACTTTTGAGATAACAGACCAAACGATTCTGATTACCAATTCAGATGGTGGTCATGGCTATACGCCTTATGTCTTTAAAGAAATAGCAAAAGCCCTACATATTAAACGACATGAACATTTTTGGGATGCTTACCATGTTAACCAACTGATTAGGAGCTATTTCAAACCTTATTCTGAACAGCTTGTCGAAGAGGCCTTACAAGCTGTCTATAAGCACCGAAAAGATCACTTACAGACGGTTTTTGACACCACAGAAGGATTACTGACAACTGATGAAGAAGTGTCTATTTTTGAGAACACCAAACAGCGACTATTCCGATTTTTCCACTATACAAAACCTGCAACATTACGGGGCTTTCAACAGGTGAGTCTTGGTGTAATGGAAACACAACACCGTAAAATCACCTATCGGATGAAGCGCCGTGGGATGTATTGGAGTGATTGGGGTGCTGAAACGATGAGCCAAATGATTCTATTAGCCTATGAAGGACAGTTACAAGAGCTTTTCTTTGGAGATTGGCGCCAAGAGTATGAAAAAATGACTGAGTTGGGTTACCTAACAGCTGCTACCCTGAGACAGCAAATGAATCATATCGAAGAAAAAGACTACCAACTTAACAAATTAAAACGGGGGAAAAGGCAAAAGTTCTATAAATAATTATATAATAAGTTGTTTATAAAGTTATATAATAATAACCTTTTGAAAAAAGGTCTTTTTGTGCTGTTTTTCTGCATAAAATGCTTGCACAGTAAGCGTAGGTATGCTATAATATAGTTAAATTAATCGAATAAAAAAAAGACGAAAGGTGCGTCAACACCTTCCGCCTTACCGAGTAAGAACTCGTCCTTCTTACTCAGTCTTTAACTAATGATACAGGATAATATCCATCATGTCAAGACTGAGCAAGAAAATTGTTCAGTCTTTTTTAGAACCTCGGTATTAAGTTCTCTGTATTTTTAATGATTATTGGTCTTTCTAAAAAATTCTACCACATACAACTTCAAAGAAAAATGTGCAAAATATAGCCTATTTATGCTATAATGAATGGTGATATACAAAAGAGGAGACCAGTATGGAATTA
>CAVHFY010000005.1:0-4437 GCA_963635745.1 Lachnospiraceae bacterium | reverse complement strand
AGGTAATCAGAAGCCGATTTTGCCCCATGGTAGGCAACCAAATCTTCTAATTTCTCATAGCGAACATCTTCGTGTAAAGCAAACGGATAACGACCTTTTTTATTATAGCCTTTAGGTGCTGTTTGAGCGGCTCGTTTACGAGGTTTTGTTTTTGGTGTTTCTTTAACAGTTTCCGCCTCAAAAGCTTCCTTCAGCTGAGCAAAACGATTTTCAGTCATTAATGAGTCTCTCCTTCTAAAACATCTAAGATATGCTGATAAACATATGTGATGTTGTCGTAAAAATTCTGGTGTTTTTCTTGTTCTTTTGGGGTCATTTGTTGATACTGTTCAAAGACACTTTGATCATAAACAAGGCTCTTTGCTAATAATTCTTTGTAGAAGATTGTTCCAAGATAAGCACGATCTTCTTCCATAACAGCTAGGAATTGTTTAGCGGTATCAGGAACATGATTGCCAAATAATTTGATGTTATTGCCAATAATGTAAGGTGTTGCTGTCACATAGCTTTTTCGAGTAATCACATCGATCGCTTCAGCCTTAATATTATCCACAAAACGCTTCAGTTGTAACCAGGCATGGTAGCCATTCTTTGACGCATCCGAAACAGCTAAGACAATATCGGACACAGCAATAAAATTGGCTGTTACTAAACTTTCATCGTTATGTGTATCAATGATAATCACATCAAATTGTTGAGCTAAGTCATTATAATGATCAGCCAGCCACATAAAAAACTGAAGGTATTTATGATTACGACTAGCCAAGTCCAATTGCGCATCGGTAAGACGTTCATCACCACGAATTAAACTTAAATTCTTTTTGATAGGAACAATCTCATACTCACCTGTTGTAAAGATATCATACATGGTTTTGGTACTCGTCACATCAAACGCTCGTGTTAAGTTGCACTCAAAGGCACCATCCATTAATAAGACCCGTTTATCTTTGTAACTTGCTAACCAATCACCTTCATTAAACGAATGTGTTGTTTTACCGCCACCACCTTTTGGTAAATTTGTCGTTTGAATTTTCATGTTTTGACCCTTCTTTATTAGTTTACATCATTTTTTAATAGATAACAAGTTATATAACTTTTTACATCTCTTATTATACTGAATCTTTGACTCATCGTCAACAAAAAGTACATAAATAGTTATATAACTTTTTGTGTACTTTATTAAATAACTACTTAACCAAAAGTAGCTCCGATATTGCCGCCAACATAGGCTTTTAATTGAATTTGATTAACAGTAGTATTAAAGTTTCCAATGAAGTAACAATTGTCTTCATTTTCTTTGGTTAGAACAACTAAAAATTGAACCACGTCATCATTATCTGCTGTTGTGACTTCTAATTGACTTTCCTGATAAGCGTACTGATTGATGAGTAGAGCCATCGCAAAGGTTTGAGCCATGGCATCGCTAGTCATCATCAAGTGATTCTCATACGTTCCTGTAACATTTGGAACTTGTTGGGCTTCTTGGATGGCAGCAATAGCTGTATTAAACGCCTCTTTAACAGCCGTTTGACTCGTCTCATCTGCTTCTGTATAGGGATGCTCAAGCTTTAATTTAGCCGTCCGATAATTCTTTTCATCTGTTGTTTCCGATTCAACTGAAGAAGATGACTGGCTGGTAGAGCTTTGCTTTGTTGTCGATTCTTGAGAGGAAGTTGTTTTTTCGTTAAAACGCTGATAAACACCCACTCCCGAAATCAAGAGTAATAAACTAATCACGATGATAAAGACCATATTTGATGTTTTCCTTTTCTTCATGAGTATTCCCTTTTCTAATTTCCTAAATTTGCTTCTTTGTCATCTGGGTAGGCAAAGGTGGTCACTTCTGATTTTTGTTGCTCTGGACTCCAAACACGATAATTCCATGTATAAGCTTTCTTAAAATAGTCCCATCCACTTAATGGTGTATTCTGTTCAACAATCAAAATGGAACCATCCTGAAAAACATGACAGACAATACCCGTGTGCCCATAACCGCCACCACCATTTTGTGTTGAGAAGATAGCTCCCTTTTTAGGAGAGGTTTTGACACTATTTCCAAAGATAGTCGCCCAAGAAGTTGCCTGATCTTTACCATTACCACTTACTGAGCCTGAATGTCCCCATAGCAAATTACCAAGACTAATCGTTAAATTAACACATTGGCCATCTAAAGCATCCCCTTTTCCTGTAACATACCACCCTGTAGATTCACCATAAGCCATCCCAAGACTCTTCGGATCAATGATATATGCTTTTAGACTTTCTGGTAATTGATCGGGCGTATAGCCCCAAGCCGTCGCATCGCTAGGAACCGTTCCCGTTCCATCGGCTGCACTTGTTGACGAAGAGTCATCCTCTTCACACTCGTCCTCTTCTTCAGTTGAAGCCGAGCTACTACTTGAAGAGCTGATATTAGCGGTGTCATTGTTTAAGGTATCAACAGGACTTGTTCCATATTCCGCAATGGCTTTGTCATCCAGCCATTTATATTGGCTACCTAGTGTGTTATAAAGATTCGCAAGAGTCACTTTATAGTTAGGATCGGTTGCCCAACCACCATCTGCAATAGCATTAAGTGTTGAAAGCCCATCGGTATTGTTAATCGCTGCACGATAGAGCGTTTGACGACTCATAAATTCAGCTTTACCGACAATCCCTGCATCAAAGTCTTTAAACCAGGTATAACCACCACCCGTATTATCACCAACACTGGTTCCAGAACCACTGCCTGAAACACTATCAGAGCCGTAAAGGGCAATGGTCTTCGGATAAGTGTCAGCGGACGTCCACTTAACACCACCCATATTGTGGGCTTGTGCAAAGGACGGCACACTCATAGAAAAGGACGTCTCAGCCATGGTTTGAGCTATGGAAGCCGATGGTAGAAAGCCACCGATACCCCAAGACTGAATATAAGCCTCTTCATGCGCTTTGACAAAACTATCAATTGAACCGTTCCCTGAAGAAACCGAGGAGTCGTCGGAGGTAGTCGTCACGGTTGTGGTCGTGCTACAGTTACTATTGCGATCGCTACCAGTAACGGCACCTAAAATACCAGCAACAGTCGTAACACCAATAAAGATGATGGCTACTAAGACAGCTAAGGGAACAATGACTTTTAGTTTGATGAGTTTCTTCATCCGTTCCCTCGCTTCCTCACCAGAGTCCTAAAATCGTTTTAAGAATAGCATAAAGGATTAAAAAGACAATAAAACCAATTCCTACTTTCTTTAACGATTGGATAAACTCCTGGTCACGTTGACGTTGGGCAGCTAAACGCTCAGGATCTGATTCGCCTTCAGAAGCAAAATAATCTCGTTGTTCTTTCATCCGTTCCTTGCGAATAGCGACAAAGGTATCAATCGCTTGTTTCCGACGGCCAATAAAGCCTCTTTTTTCATTTCTAGACATCTACTATTCCTTTCTGTTATTGAATTCCACCATAGCGGTCTATTTCTGGCGCTAACAATTGTTGATTGAAGACAAGGTTACCAACACCTGCAATATTCATAAAGAGCTGCCCTTTCGATAATCGTGGCAAAGTTTCTAACTCTGATTGGTTCATTGAGTCCGCTAAGGCATTGGCTAAAAGTGGAATCGTTGTTTCATCTGTCTGACTAAAGACACGATACTGCATAAGCCCAAAAATTCGTTGCACGGCAGTCACATAGGGATCTTTGTGATTGCCTGTGCCTGATTCAAAGAGAATCCCTCGCAGAGAGTTCACGGATAGTACCACACCTGCAAAGTTTTCACCCATGGAATCAATCGTATCAGCTAACAATTCAACACTGCTTTCATACTTGGGATTAATGAGGGTTTGTGCCTCACTAATATTGACAATATAGTGAGGCATATCCATTTCTGTTTTCGTTGGTTGAGCCTTTAAGAGTTGCTTACAGCGTTTCCCGTTGTTAACAATGTCGGCTGATAAGAGGGATAAGACTGAGAAAATTTGAGCATTCAGTAGATTTCCTTTTAGCCCTGAAAAGTCAAAGGTCACTACTTGTTCAGAAGAAATATCTTGAAACTCCGTAATCCCTTCAAACATCTCGGCATTCGTCGTTAGTAACTCATTAAACGTATTGTAAATACGGTTAACCGATTTCATCTCCAAGTCATCAGGATTCTTTTGTTGGTTTAATTGACGTTTACGATCAGCCACGTATAGAACAAAGTCAGATAAGATAGGATATTCCTCTTTGACTAGGTCGGTAGCTTTCAAGCGCTCTGGATAACGTTTAGGGTTTCTCGTCCACAAGCCCTCATCAATATAAAAGTCATTTAAAAGGCCACCAAAGGTTGTTAAATCATCTCCTGTTACTTCGTCGTTTAGTAGTTTAAAAATACTCTTAAGCTTATCAATGTGACGGTTATAGGATTTTTTCTTATCCACCTTATATTTATATTAGCGGGTAGCTCCCGCTAGTATAAACC
>CAVHFY010000004.1:0-2230 GCA_963635745.1 Lachnospiraceae bacterium | reverse complement strand
GACCCGCGACCCCAACCTTGGCAAGGTTGTGCTCTACCAACTGAGCTATTTCCGCAAATTAACAATAACAAAGTGAAGAGGAGGAGACTCGAACTCCCACGACACAATTGTCACTACCCCCTCAAAGTAGCGCGTCTACCAATTCCGCCACCTCTCCATTTTTACCTATCATTTTTCTTAAAACAAGGTATTTGTTGTCTTTCCAAAAAGAAGAGCGGAAAACGGGACTCGGACCCGCGACCCCGACCTTGGCAAGGTCGTGCTCTACCAACTGAGCTATTTCCGCTTATAATTCCTACTTTCATAGGAGCATTTCTCTAAATGCGAGTGCAAAGGTACTATTTTTTTTCGAACCGCCAAACATTTCTGTGCATTTTTTTTGTAAAAAGCAATATTTTATCCATTATTTTTACAAAAAAAGTAATTACATAGCATATATTACCATTGTCAAACAAGCCATATTTATCATCCCCACCTTAATTTTTACAATCTTTCTTATTATAATTATAAAAGGTAAAAGTACTCCCCCTTATACCTACTTGTTCTTACAAACCATCATCCACAGCTGTCTTGAATAAAAACGAAACTTTTCCATAAGAAAAGCCTAAAATCACTTGAATTATTTGATAAATATTAAATTTATACTATAAAGAACGCTTTTTATCCCTAATATAATTGCTAGTTTCCTTTTTTTTTAATACTTTTGCAACAGAAAAGTATACTAGACTATGAAATTAGCTATAATGACTAAATCCACGTTCTTCGTGGAAGAGGATAAAATACTAGCCTCGTTGTTCGACGAGGGTATGGACAACTTGCACCTTTTCAAGCCAGAGGCTTCACCTATGTACTCAGAGAGGTTGCTCACGCTCCTACCTGAAGAACATTATCATAAGATAACAGTACACGAACATTATTATCTGAAACAGGAATACGACTTGGCTGGTATCCATATAGACGACCCGAGCTATTCTATTCCCAAAGGTTACAAAGGCAAGTACAGCAGAACTTGCTGCGATTTGACCAAACTCAAGGAGATGAAGAAGAAATCGCAATATGTTTTCCTAAAGAACATCTTCGACTGCATCGAGTTCAAAGACGAGAAATCTTCGTTCACCCTATCCCAGCTAGAACAAGCTGCCAAGGATGGACTTATCGACAAAAAAGTCTATGCACTAGGCGGAATGGATTTGGAAAACATTAAAATCGCCAAGTCACTAGGATTCGGAGGTGTCGTTATCTGTGGAGATTTATGGAGCCGTTTCGACATCCATAATGAGAGAGATTTCAAGGAGTTGATTTCGCATTTCGAGAAATTGCGGAAAGCAGTCAACTAAAGAATAAGCAAACATCTATTTTAATACATAAACACAAAGTAAAATGAGTGACAAAAACTCTTTTTTGGTATTCTCTGGTACAAACACGAGATACCTTGCAGAAAAAATCTGCACTAGCCTAGGATGCCCATTGGGTAACTTGGTCATCACCAAATTCTCTGATGGTGAGTTTGCCGTTTCTTACGAGGAGTCTATCCGTGGACGTGATGTTTTCCTCGTACAAAGCACCTTTCCTAACTCAGACAACCTGATGGAATTACTCTTGATGATTGATGCAGCCAAACGTGCTTCCGCTCGTCAGATTATCGCAGTCATCCCTTACTTCGGTTGGGCGCGTCAAGACCGTAAAGACAAACCACGTGTAAGCATCGGTGCCAAACTTGTAGCCGACTTGCTTAGCGTTGCAGGTGTCAATCGTGTCATCACCATGGACTTACATGCCGATCAAATCCAAGGTTTCTTCGATGTACCAGTAGACCACCTTTACGCCTCTGGTGTCATCCTACCTTACTTACAGAGCTTGCATCTCGAAGATATGGTCATCGCCTCTCCTGATGTCGGCGGTTCTAAGCGTGCCAACACTTACGCCAAGTACTTCGGTTGCCCACTTGTACTCTGCAACAAAACTCGCGCTCGTGCCAACGTCGTTGCCAGCATGCAGATTATCGGTGACGTAAAAGACAAGAACGTCGTCATCATCGACGATATGGTTGATACAGCTGGTACAATCACTAAGGCTGCCGACATTATGAAGCAAGCTGGTGCCAAGACCGTTCGTGCTTGTGCTTCTCACTGCGTGATGAGTGGTCCTGCCTCTGAGCGTGTTCAGGAATCTGCACTTGAGGAGATCGTCTTCACAGACTCCATTCCTTACACAAACCGTTGCGCAAAGG
>CAVHFY010000003.1:0-111962 GCA_963635745.1 Lachnospiraceae bacterium | reverse complement strand
GTCCTGACTGTTATCAGGGGTGGCCGTGCGCTGGGTGACCTTTTTGAGAAAGGTCCCGTCTGCTTGCTTAAAAAGGCCTTGGGTCGAAGCCAGCTGGGTCAAGGAAATCTGGCCTTGGGTAAAAAGGCTCTTCTGCTTGCTACTGGCTTGCTTACTTTTCTGACTTTCCTTGTCTTGGATGGTCGCGCGGTCGTCCGCGTCGAAGAGGCTAGCTGTCCGCGCATCCAGACTCCCAGTGTCCGAGTCCGTCTTGTTTGCGATGCGGTCAGTCTTGAGGTCCAGGCTGTTGTCCTGGACGTCCTCGGCCAGGACAGGGCTGGCCAAAAGGCTAAGCCCCAAAAAGCTCATCAGAAACATCTTTTTCATGACTTAAACCTCACGTCTTTTTGGAAAATGGCGGCTAATCATAGTCCAGTCAAAGAGGGCGTTAATTGCCGCAAGGACAATAATGGCCAGAATAATGCCCACATAATAGCGCCCACGGGTCGTAATTCCTTCCAGGAAACTGGTTAGGTGAGCTTCCAAACTCACCAATAGATTGAGCCGCTTGACTTGGACGGGAAGCCCAGAGAGAACCATACTGGTCCCGAAGGAATTGGTCACAAAGACGTAGGAAAGGAGGCCAAAGAGGGCCAGTCCTAACCCCAGCGTCTTGAGTTGGCGCATGAGGAAGAAGTTTCCCTGCATCAAGAGAATGCCAAAGAGGGTAATGAGTAGGACCCAAACAGGGACCACATCCGCCCGAACCGCCAATTGGCGCGCGGACAGAATACCGATGAGCAGGCCTTCTACCAGGCCGACGCCCGTCAAGAGCAGGATTTCCACCAAGCGCTCAGATGAGAAACGTTCCTGGGTCAGCTTGTCCACCGTGCGCTTAATAAAGCGGTGGCTCTCAAAGACATAGGCGCTAAAGAAGGCCACCCCTGCCAGAAGCAGAACCCAGATAAATGGGCGGTAAGACAAGGCTGCTGCCTGAATGGATGAGGATTCCTGATTAACAGGATTGGACAAAAAGGCGATGAGAACGTCATTAGCCACACCGTTTTGGTAGGCATTGTTAAAGACCTTGGAGAAGCTAGCGACAAAGTCGTTGGACGAGGCCAGCTCCTGATTGAACTGGCTCATGAGGCCCTGAGCGTCAGTAGACAGGGTGTCGGCCTGACTCTGAGCGTTGGCCAGGCTGCGGTCAAAACTCTCAAACTGCTGACGCACACTGGCCGACTGGCTGGCATTACTCTCAGAGGCCGAACGCGTGCTGTTTGACTGGCTGAGCAGGCTAGAGAGTTGGCTAGAAAGACTGGACAGACCTGTGCTGGTTTGGCTATTGTCAGCAGAAATGCTAGTTCCTTGACTGGTCAGATCACTGGCTGTGGTCTGTAATTTGGCTAAGGCGGTCAATTGTTGGTCCAATTGATCGGCCAGTTTGCCGTTAGACGTTTGTAGGGTGGTCAGGGTCTTGGCCATTTTGTCCCGGTTGGTCTTGAGCGAGGTCAACTGGGTCTGAATTTCAGTATTGGCAGCTACTGCGTCACTGTAACTGGTCAGGCTAGAGGTCACAGAGGCTGTCACTAGGTCGGTCAAGGCTGACTCAACAGAGGCATCCAGCAAACTATCAGAGATAGACACGCCACTCGGATAGAGGCTGGACAAGATTTGGTTGGCATGAGCATAAGCATCCACGGTTTCTTGAGAAAGACGCGCGTAGGTGGCTGCCTTATTGGCATAATCATTGAGGTCGATGCTGGTGGTGCTTGTGCTGCCACCAATTGTACTCAAGCTAGAGGCTGAGGTCTCGATGCTCAGGCTGGCCGTTGAACCGCCAAGGCTAGAGAGGAGGCTTGACCCCAAGCTAATGGTATTGGCCACCGTTGGATCCATAGTATTGGTAGCGCTGCCGTTGATAGTGTAGTCGGTTGTTTCGGTGCCATTGACCTTAACCGTGACAGTTACCGTGCTGGGCGAGGTTGTGGCAGTACCTGACGGTGCGGACACGCTACTAGTTGTGGTTGTTGTGGAACGGGCCGCATCATAGTCAGATTTTGCCGTGACGAGTCGGTCATAGAGGTCTGAGGTTCCGCCCGAGAAACCTGTCGGAATACTTGGCGCTGTGACAGACCCTGTCATGAGAACGCTATTGATAGCGTTAGCCGATGCGGCTGGTAGGGCCGTTAAACTACTCTGCACCAGAGTCTTGATACTGGTGTCGTAGGTAGTCATAGCAGTCGCCAGGGCCGTGTCCTTGGCCAAAAAATCTCGTACCGTCAGTGTGTCAACGTCCTTGCCGTAGTAAGTTTTCAAGGTATCTGTCACCTTGGACGCTGTTGAAGACACGTGACTAGCCAGAGCGGTTTCCTGTTCCTTGGCCGCCTTTTCGAGTGCTGCAATCTGTTTATCCAGTGCTTCAATCTGCTCTTGGTAAGTCTCCTCGGTTGATGCAGTGCTGGCAGTGGATGGCATTAGTTGGTCAGAAATCTCTTTTTGAGTCGTGGTCAACTCACTCGTCAAAGTGGCTAAGTCCCCTGAAAGCAAATCAGCGTTCATCCCCATAAGACCATTGAGAAACTCACCATAAGTCAGGTCGCCTGTTTGACGAGCCGAAATGAGGTCAGACAGACTGGACATAGAATCCGATGTCGCATCCGACAAAGAAGACAGGCTAGATGTTGTGCTGTCGATAGAGGAGGTCAGACTATCATTAAGGGATAGCAGACCAGAAGCAAAGGTTCCAAAGCCAGGTAGGCTGCTGTGAAAATTGGCCGCCTGCCCAAGAACAGACTGCTTGTAAGAGGCGATATTAGTTGCCTGGATGCCCGCCATGTCCTTGACATTTTCCTGAGCCGTATAGAGATTGGACAGGATGGAGGCCATATACATGTCCACCAGACGGCTGTTGAGAGAGGCTACCATATCCTTGCCCACCTTGGTTGCCTCAGTTTCCATGGCTTGGTTGCCCTTGGCATTGATCTTGTAGGTAACAGTGGCCTTGTCCACATTGATATCATTGACCGCTAGGACTTTACGAGAAAAGTCAGACGGGATGATAACCATGAGCTGATAGTCGCCTGTACTCAGGCCACTATTGGCACGAGCGCGCGAAACCACGCTGTAGTGCTGGTCATCTTCTTGTTCCAGGCTCTTGATGTAGCTATCGCCCAGGGCGATTTTTTCACTACCGCTGGTCACGGCCTGGTCTTCGTTGACAATGGCAACGGATAATTTCTGGTTTTCGGTCGTCTGACGTTGGTTCTCTTCCAGGCCAAGGCAAAGGCCCAAAACACCAGCCAAAAAGGCACCTAATACAATCAGGGAAAGCCAGCCACGTAGGGTCTCTTTCATGTCTACTCCTTATAAAAACGATTTATGGTTCGCACAAAAACAGGAGAAAATCTCAACCTTCTCCCGTTCTTGTCTCTTTCTATGACCCGATTTGTGAAGCGATGGACGAATCCGTATCTTCGATGGTTGTTGCGACACTATTGAGCTGGGTGTTGATGGAATCCAACAACTCTGCAAATTGAGAAACTTTTGGTGAAAGTTCGTTGAACTGTTGTTCAAAGGCATCAAAAGCTGTCCCATCCCAGTTTTCAGAGATGATTCCCTGCTCAGTTGTCAAATAGGACAAGATTTCGCGAACAGATGTCGCTCCATCTGTGTATTTTGTCGCAGAAGTGCGCAACTCTTCGGGAGTTAATTTGATTTTAACCATAATATTTCCTTTCTATAACTAACGTCTACTTAGAGACAGTCTTATTCTACCATAAATATATCTTTTTTCTATCACTTTTTGTGTATTTGTAAGCTTTTTGTGAACTACCTGAATATTAAAAAAAAAAAAAAACATTCTGAAAATTCAGTTATTTTACATATTGCAGGTGTTTGATTCGGAGTTCTTAAATTGGCTATCAAAGCCTTAATCATTGGCAATTCTTCTTATAAAGTTGGTTATTAAAGCAGCCCAAGGACCACATGCGCTCATCAGCTCCCAATGGTAGAATGGGCTTTCTAAACCTTATTAAGGGGTAAAAAGTCATATCAGTCAATCTTTTTTGAACCATTAGCAATTCCTTTCTATTTTTTTACAAGGCTTAACTACCTTCACTCGTTTATTCGAAAATAACTAGCCCAAAAGAACAAAAAATCGCTAAAAATCTAATGAATTTTAGCGATTTTTTCATAATGACAGGTAAGTAGGAGGGCTTATGGTTGCTTTCAACGATTATTATAAGCCTTGATTTGTCTAGCAACATCTCGGTCTTGTTCACGACGCTTAATGCTTTCACGCTTGTCATAGTCGTGTTTTCCCTTGGCCAGACCCAGGAGGACTTTAGCAAAGCCATGTTTGAGGTAGACTCGCAAGGGAATCAGGGTCATCCCCGACCCCTGAAGGCTAGCCTCTATTTTACGAATTTCCTTCTTTTTAAGGAGGAGTTTGCGATCCCTGAGAGGATCGACATTCCAGATATTGCCTTGCTCGTAGGGGGTGATATGAACATTGGACAACCAGACCTCGTTATGACGCACGCGGGCAAAGCCATCACGAATGGTCAAACGAGCAGCGCGGACGCTCTTAATTTCTGTCCCTGTCAGGACAATGCCGGCCTCATAGGTTTCTACGATGGTATAATCATGCCGGGCCTTTTTGTTCTGCGCCAGAACATTGTCAAACTCTTTTCCTTTAGCCATTAACTCTTCCTCTTTTTCGCCTGGTCTTTATAAAATGGTTTACGCTGACCCTTAAAGCCCCCCTTATTTTGGCCTTTGTTGCTATCATCACGACGGCGTCTGCGGTCTCGGTCAGATTTTGGTTTCTTTTCAATGACATCAAAGTCGCTCGGCAAGTATTCAAAGTCAATGTCACCCGTTTCCTTATCCGCACGTGTCAACTTGATTTTGATTTTTTGGCCAACACGAAAGGCCTTGCCAGTGCTTTCGCCATGCAGACTCATGGTGCGCTCATTGTACTGGTAAAATTCTGGGAAGGTAGTGATATGTACCAGGCCTTCAATAGTGTTTGGCAACTCCACAAAGAGACCAAATTTGACCACGCTGGCCACGACACCCTCGAATTCTTGACCCACATAAGCTTCCATAAACTCAGCCTTCTTCATAGCTTCGACTGCGCGCTCGGCATCAATGGCACGGCGTTCTAAAGTGGATGAAGTGCCTGCGATTTCTGGAATCACTTGCGCAAAATGCTCTTCTTTTTCCGGTGTAGTCGTTGCATATTCTCTAATCAGACGATGCACCAGCAAGTCAGGGTAACGGCGAATAGGACTGGTAAAATGCGTGTAATAGGTCGCTGCCAAGCCATAGTGCCCATGGTTATGTTCCGAATAGCGAGCCTGTTGCATCGAACGCAAGAGCATCATGGCTAGGACATCAGCACCTGGTTTACCTTCTACCTTAGCCATAAAATCTTGCAAGGCTTGTTGCGAAACCTTTTGAGCAGTTCCATGAATAGGGACACCAAAAATAGTCGCGTAATCAATGAATTTCTGCAACTTCTCGGCCTTAGGCTCCTCATGAATTCGATAGATAAAAGGCAGTTGCTTGCGGGCAAAATGTTCAGCCACTGTTTCATTGGCCGCCAGCATGAAGGACTCAATCATGCGTTCAGCAATCCCACGCTGACGTACCTGAATATCCACAGGTTTCCCCTTGTCATCAACCAAAATTTTCGCTTCTTGCGTATCAAAGTTTAAGGCACCACGGCGCACACGCATGTCTTCTAAAATCTGGTGGAGGCTAGCCATGTAGCGAACAGATTCTACGATAGGGGCATACTGGTCAAGGAGTTCTTGATCCCCCTTGAGCATGCTGTTGACGTCGCTGTAGGTCATGCGGAAGGTCGTCTTGATGATAGACGGTGCGATTTGGTGAGCCACCACACGCCCTTGACGGTCAATTTCCATGATACAAGACTGAGTCAGACGGTTGACATTAGGATTAAGTGAACAGATGCCATTAGACAGGCGTTCGGGCAACATAGGCACCACACGATCGGTCACATAGACAGAGGTACCACGACTGACCGCCTCCCGATCCAAAGCTGACCCTTCTGTGACGTAGTAAGACACATCGGCGATATGGACTCCCAGTTCAAAGTTCCCATTGGGCAAGAGCTTGATGTGAACGGCATCATCCAGGTCCTTGGCATCCTTGCCATCGATGGTAAAGGTCACTTCATTTCGCAGGTCAATACGCCCCATGAAGTCCTTCTCGCTTGGGGCATCAGGCACAGTGTTAGCTTCCCGAAGGACGTCCTCTGGAAAGTCAGACACAATGTCCATGGACTCCAAGACCTCTAACACATCGATGCCGACGTCATCTTGATGGCCGATGATGTCACGGACTTCTCCTACAAAGTAATCGTGCTTTTTGCTCGGGTATTTGACAATATCCAGTTTGATAATCTCCGTGCCATCTAGGACAACAGGTTCTTTTTTGATATAGATCCGCTGTTGAATTTTACGGTTTTTGGAGGTAATATAACCCGCATATTTGGGTTTTTCGTCATCCAGGACGAACTTGCCAACCACGGTTTTGAGGGCGCGCTCGACGATGTTTACCACGCGCACTTCTGCGGACGTCCCTTTTAAGCGATTCGCTGGTTTTTTTACGATCACCTCGACGGTGTCCCCATCAATGGCATGACCCACATCCGTCCGACCAACAAACAAATCTTCTTCTTCACCTTCGACAGATAAGAAACCAAAACCTGCCTTGTTGGCATGAAAGACACCTGTGATGCGAACTTGTTTGGTATCTTGCGATTTTTCGGCCAAAGTAATCAAACCATCCCGGGTAAAGTTAAGTGTTCCCGCTGATTCTAAGTTCGAAACAACCTTAACTAATTGCGGGAAACGTTTGGCCCCTGCCTGATCAAGCCCCTCAGCCAACTCATTCATGCTGACCTTGGGATGCTCTTTGAGATAGGTAATAATTTGTGATTCCATAAATTTTTGTCATTCCTTTTCCTAATAAAAAAGCACTCGGCGACTGCCAAGGCTTGATTTACCGACTTGATAGAATAGCCAAAGCCAGAGCGATTGCTAGCCAGAAAAAGACCATAATCCCTGTAAAACGTTGCATGAAAGCTTCGAACCCACGTGCTTTGGACCGTTCAAACAGCGCTTCTGAGCCACTGCTATCAAACACATTGCTACTTGGATTTTTGGTCGGTTGCATAAAGATAGCCACAATTAAAATGGCAGATAAGACCAAAAGTAAAATCAGTAGTAGACGATACATCCTTTTTCCTCCGTATAAGTCCTAAATATCTTAACACAATTTTAGCTAAGATTCAATATGGAGGGTGACTTTTCTCTCTTTAGGACAAAACTTAGGAACCTGCATTTTCTCAGGATGATTTTTCTTATTTTTACTCGTCAAGTAATTTTTTTGCCCACAAGAGCTACATTTGAGATTGATTTTAACTCTCACACGATTTCCTTTACTGATAGATATTGACGAAGGGTGATGAAAGACCAGATAAAATTGGTCAAAACGATAGCACTGGTGACAAAAAATACCCAGCGATAGCCCAGTTGCACGGCGACAAAGGAGCCGATAAAAGGACCAATCACTTGTCCCAAATAACTAAAGGCTTGATTGTAGGAAAATATCCGTGAAATCCCCGCCTTTGGCGTGATTTTATTGAGAAGGGCATTTATCGAAGGCATTAATGCCCCCACACCAAAGCCATAGAAAAAACGTAACAGTCCTAACGTCAGTGGTGTTTGCGCGTTGGCTGATAGGAAGTACATGACAAAGCTATAAAAGAGAGCCATTAACAGCAGCCTGTGATTCCCAATCCGATCCCCGAGTTTCCCCAAAGCTGAACTCGATAACATGCTGGAAAATCCCAAGGCCGAAACGATGAGGCCTGAGACAAACATCAAATTTTGCGTCTGACCCAAGTGACGAATGTACAGTGTCAATATCGGAGCAATAGACTGAGCGGAAATTTGGATAATCATACTGGTGATAAACAAACCAAAGAGAACCCGACGGTCGGCTACTTCCCGAAAAACTTGCCGTGTTGGCATGACATCTGTGCGCGATTGATGAGCCACCTTCTCTTTGACCAAGCAGACGGTCAGCAGATGAACGAGCAACAAGAGGCATCCCACCAGAATAAAGACCATCCGAATGCCCAGAACATCTGCTAATAGCCCTCCCAAAAGCGGGCCAATCAAGGTTCCCGCTGTAACACCGGTTGCCAATGTCCCCAAAGCGTAACCAGTCTTTTCCTTAGGCACCTGCGAAGCAATCAAGGCAGTTGAATTAGGAACATAACCAGAGAATAAACCATTGATCAAGCGTAACCCCAGTAACCAATAAACATTGTGAACTAAGGCTAACCCTCCCATGGTGAAAGCCATGACCAAACTAGCCCGAGCCATCATCAACTTACGGCCATAACGATCCGCCAATTTCCCCCAGATAGGGGATACAAGAGCTGCAGCCAAAGCTGATATTGAGACTGCCAGACCAGCATACCACTCTACCATTCCCTTTGGGGTTCCAAGTTCTTCCACAAATAGGGCCATAAAAGGCATGACCAAAGAGAAACTAGCCCCCGTCAATAAGTTACCCAACCAAGCAATTTTTAAATTACGTTTCCAATAAGAATCTTCATCCAAAAAAATCCCTTCTTTCTAGTTCTGTTTCATAGCAGATAAGGCTCGGTCTACTTGAGCCAAAGTCACCTGCTTACTTCCATTATTATCAATCACGGTTGTCGCATAGGGCAACTTTTTTTCTAAAGGCATTTGACTGGCTATCCGTGCTTGAGCCTGCGCTTTTGTAATCGGATTACGCGCCAAAAGACGACTGAGTTGCTTATCCGCTGAAAGACTGACGAGCCAAATCGCATCAAACCAAGACACATAATCTTGCTCAATCAACAAAGGAATATCCATGAAGACTACAGGGTGCCCTTTTAACGCCTGGTCTCTCGCTTGGGCCAACTCCTCTCGAATAATGGTTCCTTGTACCTGTTGCGACCAGGCCATTTCCTTTTTATCATGAAAGAGCTTGTCTGCCAAAGACCTGCGGTCTAAGTCTCCTCGGGACGTGAGAATAGCCTTCCCAAAGTGCTCCTCTAGTACCACAAATAAACGGCCACCTGGTGCCTGTAAGGCATGCACCAAGGCATCTGCATCAATTACAGGATAGCCTTGCTCACGCAAATACTGACTCACCGTTGACTTCCCTGATGCGATACCCCCTGTTAATCCAATGAGGCGTGAGGTTTTTTTTGACAATTGGGACATAGATGGGTTCCCCTTCCTCCGACTTTGATTTTTTCAATCGGTTGCCCGCAACGTGGACACGGTTGGCCTGTTAGGCCATAGACCTTTAATTCCTCTTGCATACGGCCGTTTTCGCCAAAGGCATTGTGATAGGTTCGAATGGTTGAACCTCCTTTTTCAACAGCTAAGGCCATGATACGAATGATATTCTCGCGCAGACAAGCGACTTCAGCTGGATTCAAGGATTGACTAGGTCGCTCGGGGTGCAGTTTTGTAGCCCAAAGCACTTCATCCACATAGATATTTCCCAAACCTGCCACTAAACTTTGGTCTAGCAAATGGTTTTTAATCGGCTTTTTTGACCGCTTAAGGCCTTCTTGAAAAGTTTCCAGGATAAAATCTTGTGCAACAGGTTCAGGACCGAGCCGATGGTTGCTAAAATAAGTCGACAAAGCCGTTTTGGCTATCAACTCCATAGTCCCGAACTTACGAACATCTTGATACACCAAATATGAGCCATCATCTAGAGCAAAAATCACATGCGCATGCTTATCTTGTGGAGGTTGTTCTTGATAATGGAAATATTTCCCCTCCATCCGCAGATGTGAGATGAGCACGATGTGCCCAAGATCAAACAGCAAATATTTCCCACGTCTTCCAATGGCCTGGATCGTCCGACCTGTCAGTTCTTGGATGAATAACTCTGTATCCATACGAATCATTTTAGCGTAAGTGACCGTCACTTTGTCAATTGTCCGACCGACGACTTGACGTTCCAGTCCCCGACGCACCGTTTCAACTTCAGGTAATTCAGGCATGACAACCTCCTTTTCATGACTTTCTGCCAAAATGAAGAAGCGGGCAATTGCCCACCTCTTTTAATATTCTTTTTTATTGTAACCAAAATCTGCCAGGTCCAATTTTTTATCACGCCAGTTTTTCTTCACTTTAACCCAAGTTTCCAAAAAGACCTTGTCTCCTAGCATCAGCTCGATGTCTTGACGTGCCAAGGTTCCTATTTTTTTAAGCATTGAGCCTTTTTTACCAATGATAATCCCTTTTTGGCTATCACGTTCGACCATAATGGTCGCTCGAATATGAATTTTATCAGTGTCTTCATCACGCTTCATCTCATCAATGACAACAGCCACCGAATGAGGAATTTCTTCCCGTGTCAACTGTAAGACCTTTTCGCGGATCATTTCAGATACTAAAAAGCGTTCCGGATGGTCGGTGATTTGATCCGCTGGAAAATATTGGAAGCCTTCCTCTAGATTATCGCTAAGAACGTCAATCAGATGAGAAACATTGTTTCCTTGAAGGGCTGAAATCGGAATAATTTCTTTAAAGTCCATTTGGTTTCTAAAATCATCAATTTGTTCTAGAAGCTGATCCGGGTGGACCTTGTCAATCTTGTTGATGACCAAAATAACAGGAACTTTAGCCTCTTTGAGACGAGCGATGATCATGTCATCTCCCTTACCACGTGGTTCGTCTGCTGGTACCATAAAAAGAACGGTGTCCACCTCCCGCAAGGTGCTATAAGCGGACTCCACCATAAAGTCACCTAGGGCTGTCTTTGGTTTGTGAATTCCTGGTGTATCTATAAAAACAATTTGTTCTTTATCCGTAGTATAGATACCCATGATTTTATTGCGGGTTGTTTGCGCCTTATCACTCATAATGGCAATCTTTTGCCCCATGACATGGTTTAAGAAAGTTGATTTGCCCACATTAGGACGTCCGATAATAGCAACAAAACCAGATTTAAACATAAATTGTACACACCTCTTTAGAGGCCTTCCTCCCTTTTAGTGAAAAATGATCTGCCAAATCTTAGGAATAAAAATTAGGCAACCAACAATCGCAGCACCAGCTGACATGACCAACACGGCTCCTGCCGCCATGTCCTTAGCATTTTTAGCCAACATAGAAAAGTGATAGTCACTAGCTAAATCAACCACATTTTCAATGGCTGAGTTGATAATTTCCATTACCATAACCAAACAAATACAAAAAACTAGCGCCACCCACTCCCAACGAGAGACTTGAAAAATCAAGCCCGCAATCAAAACTAGGACAGCTGAGACCAGGTGCTTGCGCATATTGCGTTCTTCTTTAAAAGCCGTAAAAACTCCTGTCAGCGCAAATTCCAGGCTGGAGATCATGGTCCGATTTTTCCATTTACGGGGTGATGAATTAGTGTCGTGTGAGGCCATAAGCAGTCAAAATCTCTTCTTGCAAGCTAAACATTTCTTTTTCTTCTTCAGGCGTGTAATGGTCATAGCCATTAATGTGCAAAAAACCATGCACTGCCAAAAAACCCATCTCGCGTTCAAATGAGTGACCGTAATCTTCGGCTTGTTCACGCGCCTTATCCACTGAGATAAAGAGTTCACCGATGTAGCTATCATACTCCGTCAACATCTCTGCCAGGTCTGGATCATCCGCCAAATCTTCCTCATCAAAGGCGATTGGGAGCTCAGGCTTGTACTCCAAACTGATGACATCCGTTGGGCGGTCAGTATCACGATAGGCTAAGTTCAGTTCGTGACTACGCTCATTAGTCACAAAGGTGACTGCCATTTCCTTGTTTTCTTTACCCGTTTTTTCAGCCGCAAAAGCCAACAAATCCAGAGTCTGTTGTTTAATCGCCTCAGATACCTCATTGGTCTCATCAATCAATTCGACGTACATCGCTCACCTCTCCTCTCACTTTTCTACATTATATCACAAAAACAAGTGACAACCACTTCAAGACCCCGAAAGAAAAAGGCCAAGATTAATCATCTTAGTCTCTTTCAACTATTTCTTCGCTAGTGAGTTAGTTCTTGTGTCGCTAATCTTTTAGAACATCAGCGATGGTTTGTTTGAAAACGGGTAAGACTTCTGTATCAAACCAAGGATTCTTAGACATCCAAATTTGATTCCGTGGTGACGGGTGCACCAAGGGAAAATAAGTTGGCAAATAGTCAGCAAAATCTTGGACAGTTGCTGTTAAGGTTTTTTGCGCCTTATCTTTGAGGTAATACTTTTGCGCATAGGACCCTACCAAAACAAAGAGCTCTACATCTGGCATCGTGGCTAATAGCTTTGGATGCCACTTGTCTGCAAAACCTTTACGTGGTGGCAAATCCCCTGACTTGCCATGACCGGGAAAGTAAAAGTCCAAAGGCAAGATGGCCAACTTGTCAGACTGATAAAAGGTCTCTCGGTCAATCCCCATCCAGTCCCGAAGGCGGTCACCTGACGCATCGTCCCAGTAACGGCGTTTGGCTTCTGCCTTGGCTCCAGGTGCTTGCCCAACAATCACAATTCTGGCTGTTTGAGGTGCTGTGTAAAGAGGATCAATCCCTCGTTTCGTGTACTCCGCATTTTGAGGATCTTGTTTTATTGCTTCAAAGATAGCATCCATAGCCTTTTCCTTTCTATTGCAACTACTCTTGGCGGTCAGCCTCGTAAGCTTTAATAATATCAGCCACTACAGGGTGACGCACCACATCCTGGGCTGAAAAATGCACAAAATCAATCTGCGATATGCCTTGCAGTTTTTCCACGGCATCAATCAAGCCCGACTTCACCCGACCGGGTAAGTCAATTTGACTCGTATCGCCATTGACAATCATCTTAGAATTAAAGCCTAGGCGAGTCAAAAACATTTTCATCTGCATAATGGTTGTGTTTTGAGCCTCATCCAGGATAACAAAGGCATCCTCTAAGGTTCGTCCTCGCATGTAGGCCAAGGGCGCAATTTCAATGATATCGCGTTCCATGAGACGTGTCGTTTGTTCCTTACCCAAGATGCGGTAAAGCGCATCATAAACCGGACGTAAATAAGGATCTACTTTTTCTTTGAGATCACCTGGCAAAAAGCCAAGACTCTCACCTGCCTCAACAGCTGGACGCGTCAAAACAATACGTTTGACCTGACCACGTTTGAGGGCTGTCACTGCTAAAGTCACAGCCAAAAAGGTTTTCCCTGTCCCAGCTGGTCCAATGCCAAAGACCACATCATGCCGTTTGATACTATCCACATAGACCTTTTGTCCCAAGGTTTTCACACGGATTGGCTTTCCAGCATGGTCCTTGATGATCTCTTCTTCATAAAGAGCGACAAATTTGTCGATTTCCTTATTTCTGGCCATGGTTAGCGCGGTTACTAAATCTGAGCTATTAATGAGCATTCCCCGCCCTACCAAGACTAGCAAAGCCTGGATAATCTGCCTAACTAATTCGACCGCATCTTCTTCACCGATGACTTGAATGCGCTCACTGCGAGCATGGATCGTAACACCAACTTCATCTTCTAAAAAACGCAGATGACGTTCATTGCTCCCAAACAATGACAAAACATCATCCGGGTGTGCTAAGGGAATATCAATTGAATAATGAGACATATCTCTCCCTTCCATTCTTTTTTGTCCATTAAGCTAAATCAGTCAGATAAGCTTCCCAGATTCGATCAAATTCTGCCATAGAAAAAGCAAAACTGGCTTCTTCTTCTAAAAAGCGACTCACTTGATCAAAATCACTCGACTGTTTGGGAAAATCTGCCTCATAAAAGACCTGCTCAGCTAGGTCTGCCATAGCGATATCTCTCTCATGATGGCGTTGCGTCATCAACCAATGGTAAAATGATTTGCGCATAGATCTCCTCTAGTCATGAGTCATTGAAGCATCAGGTAGTAGCTCAGTCCCTGTCGCATCCTGGCGGATACGTCCCTTTTTCATGAGGCCTCCTAGGGCTTTTTTAAACTGACCTTTGGAAATTCCAAAGATCGCCTTGATATCCTCTGGCGAGGATTTATCGTTTAAGGTCATAAAACCACCGACTGTCTCTAGATAGGTCACGATCATCTGAGCATCATTGTCTAACATTTCAAACGAACGCGGTTTTAGGGAAAGGTTAAGTGTCCGATCCACTTGACGATAACCGATAACCCGTGCCTCCAAGACTTGACCCAGACGGGGTTCCTGATAACGCTCACTCGGGTGAATAAAGCCTAGCATATTGTTGTCTGGCAAGTAGACAAATGTGCCCGATAGCTTTAAACGGTAGGGAATGGCTCTGAGGGTTTGATTTTGCATATTGCCATAGGCAGGTCCTGCCAAGTGTTGAAAAACTTCTTGGTCGGCCAACTGCCCCCAGACGCGATCTTTGTTATCCTTATACAGCTTGATGTATAGCTGATCTCCTTTTTTAGGCCAGAGTTCTTTCATCTCAGGCAGATGATCCAAAGACACGACAATATCTTTGTCCGGAAGACCTGTATCAACAAAGACTCCCAAGTCCTTACGCACTCCGGTAACCCATCCCCAGCCATAATGGTCCAAACGAGCTTCCTGTTTTTTCGTCGTTAGACGCCATCTTTTGTGGCTATCTTGGTAAACAAAACCGCGTACGCTTTGCCCCAAACGATAGGAACCCTCATCTTTGTTCAAAGCAAGTGTCTGTCCGTCTTTTTGGACAAAGTAATAGTTCTCATTTTCGTCTGTAACGATTCCCGTCACTAAGACGGCTAGTAAATCTGACATATTTCTCTTTTCTAGCTGAATGATCCGCTAGCAAAAGCAAGCCAGTCGGTCTCCCAACTGGCTCACGTCTTGCTTAGACTTCAAGCAATTCTTTTTCTTTATTAGCCGTCATTGTATCAATGTGTTTCACGGCCTCGTCAGTCGCTTTTTGAATGTCTTTTTCCAGACCCTTGAGTTGGTCTTCTGTGATTTCTTTGGCCTTTTCTTGCTTCTTCGCTTCATCCATGGCATCGCGACGGATGTTACGGATAGCAACCTTAGCATTTTCGCCGACTTTTTTCACTTCTTTAGCCAATTCCTTACGGGTTTCCTCAGTCAAGGCTGGAATAACCAAGCGAATCACTTCGCCATCGTTAGCTGGTGTGATACCGATATCAGAAGCATTGATAGAGCGTTCAATTTCTTTGAGCGCCGATTTGTCAAATGGGGACACCAAGAGTACGCGTGCCTCTGGTACGGTGATAGATGCCAGTTGGTTAAGGGGAGTTGGTGCACCATAGTATTCAACTTCGATACGATCCAAGAGGCTAGCATTAGCACGCCCGGCACGAATACTACCGAACTCACGTGCCAAAGCCTGATGAGATTGCTCAAAGCGTTCTTTTGCTTTTTGGATAATTCCTTGTGTCATATGTCTAATTTCTCCTATTCGTTCTCATTTTTATTGGTCACTGTCGTTCCGATTTGTTCTCCTAGAACGACACGTTTAATATTACCCGGTTGGTTGAGGTTGAAAACAACCAAATCAATGTCATTGTCCATAGATAGGGAGCTGGCTGTAGAGTCCATGATTTTCAAACCACGTTTGAGGACCTCCATATGGGTCAACTCATCAAACTTGAAGGCATCAGCATTCTTACGTGGGTCATCGTTATAGACCCCATCAACACCATTTTTAGCCATCAAAATCGCATCCGCATCAATTTCAGCGGCCCGCAAGGCAGAAGTCGTATCAGTTGAAAAATAGGGTGAGCCAACCCCTGCTGCAAAAATCACGATACGCCCTTTTTCCAAATGACGCAAGGCCCGACCGCGAACATAAGGTTCCGCCACTTGTTGCATATTGATAGCGGTTTGTACACGCGTATCCACACCGATTTGTTTGAGACTATCAGCCATAACTAAGGCATTCATGACCGTTCCTAGCATACCAGTGTAATCGGCTTGAACACGATCCATACCAGCCTGAGAAGCAGGTTCCCCCCGCCAGAGGTTCCCTCCTCCGATAACCAAAGCAATCTCTACGCCAAAATCATGAACTTCCTTGATTTCACGAGCGACAGCCTGAACAGTTGGCAAATCAATCCCGACGCCTCTTTCACCTGCCAGCGCCTCCCCAGACAACTTAATCAAAATACGCTTATACTTGGCTTCAACCATCATTTCACTCCTTGCACGTTATCCTACTTATTTTACCACAAAATGCTCCAATAGCCTAGGAGGAAAGGACGTTTTGTCGGGGAAAATCTCCAAATAAAAAAATCTCCCAGGTTACCCTGAGAGATTTTCATGTGGCTTACAATGAGTTTGGATCAACCTTGATACCAACACCTTGTGTGGTAGAGATTGACAAGTTTTCGATGTAAGTCCCTTTTGCTGAAGCTGGTTTAGCTTTCACAATCACGTCGTTGAAGGCTTTGAAGTTTTCCAGCAATTTGTCTGCGTCAAATGACACTTTACCGATGATAGCTTGCACGTTACCAGCACGGTCAGCACGGTAAGTGATTTTACCACCTTTAGACTCTTCAACAGCTTTAGTAACATCCATGGTTACGGTACCAGTTTTAGGGTTTGGCATCAAGTTACGTGGTCCAAGGACACGTCCCAGACGACCGACAACAGCCATCATATCAGGGGTTGCGATAACCACGTCAAAGTCCAACCAACCACCGTTGATTTTAGCGACCAAGTCTTCTTCACCAACGAAGTCTGCACCAGCTGCTTTAGCTTCTTCAGCTTTAGCCCCACGCGCAAAGACCAAGACACGTTGTGTCTTACCAGAACCGTTTGGCAAGACCATTGCCCCACGGATTTGTTGGTCAGCTTGCTTCACGTCGATGTTGAGGTTGTAAGCAACTTCAACAGTTGCGTCAAATTTTGCAAAGTTTGTTTCTTTTGCCAAAGCGATTGCTTCTTCAGCTGAATACGCTTTTGTTTTGTCTACTTTTTCCAAAGCAGCACGTAATTGTTTGCTTTTTTTAGCCATTTATGATTTCTCCTTGTAATGTGGTCTAACGATTTGCATCTCCCACGTCACTCATCTCAAGATGAAGTTCCTGCGGGTTGTTTGGGTGTCAGAGATTAGTCAGTGACAGTGAATCCCATTGAACGAGCAGTACCTTCAATGATACGCATAGCAGCTTCGATGTCTGCAGCGTTCAAATCTGGCATTTTTGTTTCAGCGATTTCTTTAACTTGTGCACGTGTCACAGAAGCCACCTTAACAGTGTTAGGTGTTCCTGATCCCTTTTCTACACCAGCTGCTTTTTTCAAAAGAACAGCTGCTGGAGGAGTTTTAGTGACAAATTCGAATGATTTGTCATCGTAAACTGTGATAACGACTGGGATGATCATACCAGCTTGGTCAGCAGTACGTGCGTTAAACTCTTTGGTGAAGCCCATGATGTTGATACCAGCTTGACCCAAAGCAGGTCCAACTGGAGGAGCTGGTGTTGCTTTACCAGCAGGAATTTGAAGCTTCACGATGTTTTCGACTTGTTTAGCCATGTGTAAAATCCTCTCTTTGTGGTTCACTCGGTAATTGTAGATTTTTACCTCCCACAGGCATGCGAGAACGCATACCAGTTTAATATACACCATTTGAGGAAGAATTTCAAGACTTTTTATTTACACTGGCTCTCTTTCGGGGTACAATAAAACTATGATGTACAAGATTTTAGCTATTGCCCTGCTTTTTATCACCCCGCTCTTTTCCATTATCTTGACCAAATTTTTCGGTTTGCGTAAGCGGGGCCTCCTTTTTACAGATATGGCCTTGGTTTTTTATGCTATCGAAGCCGTTTGGTTGTCAGGTATTTTCTTCACCCATCTGATTTTACCAGCCTATCTGCTCCTTTTGGCACTCCTAGCTATCGGAGTGACCTGCTTTTTGCTCTTTCGGAGTAAAAAAGCCTTTGGTTACAAACGTTTCTTCAAGCTCTTTTGGCGTCTGGGCTTTTTGGCTACACTTGCCTTCTATCTCGTTGAAGTGGTTTTAATATTTTTGACAGCGTGAGAAAGTCAAAAGCTATCCGATGTTGGATAGCTTTTTTTATTTCTGCAAAACTTTGCGCGGTTTGGTGCCTTCGGCGGGGCCGATGACGCCAGCAGCCTCGAGTTCTTCCATGAGGCGGGTAGCACGGTTGAAACCAACCGAGAGACGTCGCTGAATCATGGAGGCGCTGGCTTTTTGCGACTCGATGACCAAGGCCTTGGCTTCCTCAAAGAGCGGGTCACCCTCAGGTTCACCAGAATCACTAAAACTACCAGTGGCATCATTGTCAGAAACTTCACCTGGGTCAAAGGTTTCATCGTAATCAGCCTCGGCTTGTGACTTGATAAAGTCGACAATATGCTCGACATCGTCATCAGAGATAAAGGAACCCTGCAGGCGGATCGGGTGATTTTCATCAATGGGTTTAAAGAGCATATCCCCACGACCCAGCAGTTTTTCAGCTCCATTTTCATCCAAAATCGTCCGCGAGTCCGTCCCGCTGGATACCGCAAAGGCGATGCGCGATGGGACATTGGCCTTGATGAGACCAGAGATGACATCCACGGACGGCCTTTGTGTGGCCAAGATCATGTGAATGCCGGCAGCACGTGCTTTTTGTCCTAGACGGATAATGGCATCTTCAACTTCCTTGCTGGCTACCATCATGAGGTCGGCTAACTCGTCTACGATTACAACAATAAAGGGCAGGGGTGCCATCTTATCGTCAGCCTTGTCATTGTAGGCAGCGATTTTGGCATTGTAGCCAGCCATGTTGCGCACCCCGTACTTGCTAAAGAGCTCGTAGCGGTTCTCCATTTCATTGACCACCTTTTGCAGGGCGCGGGCGGCCTTGCGCGGATTGGTCACGACAGGGATAAGAAGGTGGGGAATGTCGTTGTAAACCGAGAGTTCGACCATCTTGGGGTCAACCATGAGGAACTTGACTTGGTCTGGGCGAGCCTTCATGAGGATGCTGGCAATGATGCCGTTAACGGCCACAGACTTCCCTGAACCGGTAGAACCGGCCACCAAGAGATGGGGCATCCGCCCTAGGTCAAAGGAACGGACAGAACCATCAACGGCCTTACCCAGCGGGATTTCCAAAAGGTTATCTGGTGAAGTTTTCGATTGCTCCCAGAGTTCGCGGTAGCTGACCGTAGCCACCTCGGCATTGGGCACCTCGATACCAACCAGGGACTTGCCAGGAATGGGCGCCTCGATACGAACGTCCTTGGCAGCCAAGGCCAAGGCCAAATCATCTGCTAGGTTAGAGATGCGATTAACCCGCACACCGACGGCCGGCTTGATTTCGTACTTGGTGACCGATGGGCCGATTTCAGCCCTTTCGACTGTCGCTTGGATATTAAAACTTTTAAAAGTATCTTCTAAGGTCCTAATATTTTGGCGGACAAGTGACTTTTCTCGTGATTGGTTTTTTGGTTTGTCGGGAGCAAATAGATTGATGCCCGGCAGGCGATAATGACTCTGGCGAACCGGCGCCTTAACTGGCTGGCTATCGCTAATCAAACCATCCATGTCAATGGCCTCATCGCTGTCCTCGTCAGATGTGCTGTCTGACACAGGAGCAATGGGCGCAGCTTCCTCATCATGGCTGACGATAGCTGGTTCTGCCAGGCGCTCCGGCAGGGGCACCTCATCCAGGCTGGTTGGGCTGTCCAGGATTTCGCCTGTTTCGGGGTCAACAGGAAGTTGAGCCAGGCGAGCGGCCTCCTCGGCTTCGAACTGGGCCTGAGCTTCTGCCTCCGCCTGTGCTTGAGCCTGCCGTTCAGCCTCAAGCGCTGCACGTTCCCTCGCTTTTTCCTCCCGGCGGATAGCTCGTTCCTCTGAGGCTTGACGCCATTTCTCCTGGTAAAAGCGGATGAAATCACCCATGTCTTCCACCGTCCAAGGACTGGCTAAGAAAGCCCCCAACACTATCAACAAACTCGCAATGATATAAGTCCCAATATTAGCAAACAAAAAAGCAACAGGATAATAGATGCTTGCGCCTAAGAGACCACCACCTGCAAAATGAATGACTTTGAAAGCCGTCAAGTCAGGCCAAACTTGAGACCAGACCACATTAAATGGTGAGAGGCCACCAAAAGCGGGTTTCCCCATCAGATTGGCTTGCCAAATCAACAAAAGACCTATAAAAATGGTCACCGTCCCTGAGGTCAGACCTTCACGGTCTTTTATCCACCGATAACCCAGTAAGTAGCCAATCAGTAATAGTATGGCTATTGGTGCTAAAGAACCGACCAACAGACGATTAGCATTGTATAGACTAATTCCTAAAACCCCTAAGCGAAAGAGGGCAAACAAGGCTATTATGACAGTCAAAACCTTACCAATCAAACGTTTAACGGCTTGTCTTTTTTCTAACTCAGCTTTAGTTGGGCGCCGACTGCGTGTCTGCGTTTTCTTTTTCGTATTTTTCGTTTTTCCCATAAGTTTCATTTTATCACAAATCATCTATGAAAGGGAGGGGGATTAAAAAAGGACTGACTTCCAAAGAGACTGGTACGTCAATCCTTTGTTATTACAAGCTGTCCAAAGCTATTTTCAAATCTTCAATCAAATCATCTGCATTTTCCAAACCAATAGACAAACGAATCTGGTTAGGCATCACACCACAGGCCACCAAGTCTTCCTGCGATAGCTGTTGATGAGTGGTTGTCGCAGGGTGAACCACCAAGGACTTGGCGTCGGCGACATTGGCCAAGTTGGAGAACACCTCCAAGCGGTCAATGACCTGAGTTGCCTCCGCCTGCCCCCCCTTTACATGGAAGGTGAAAATAGATCCTGGCCCTTTAGGAAAGTATTTCTGCGCACGTGCATAGTAGGGACTAGATGGCAAGCCAGGGTAGTTCACCAGCTCAACTTGAGGGTGATCTTTCAGAAAAGCAATGACCTTTTGCGTGTTTTCCACATGACGGTCAACCCGCAGAGACAAGGTCTCAAGTCCTTGCAGGAGTAAGAAGGCGTTAAAAGGCGATAGGGCACCACCCGTGTCACGCAAAAGTTGGACCCGCAAGGCTGTGATAAAGGCTGCAGCACCCACGTCACGGGTATAGCTGATATGATGGTATGAGGGATCCTCATCCACAAATTGTGGGAATTTCCCCGATGCTGCCCAGTCAAAGGCTCCAGAATCCACGATAATTCCACCGATACTGGTCCCGTGTCCACCGATGAATTTGGTTGCTGAATGGACAGAAATATCCACTCCGTGCTCAAAGACATTGATCAAATAGGGCGTTCCAAAAGTGTTATCTGCTACTAAAGGAATCTTGTGCCGGTGCGCAATCTCAGCAATCTTTTCAAAATCCGGGATATTAATCAGAGGATTCCCCAGACTCTCAATCAAAACTAGCTTGGTGTGGTCCTGGATAGCATCCTCAAGCACCTCCAGGTTATCCACATCCACAAAGGTCGTGGTAATACCGTAGCGGGGCAGGGTTTCCTTGAGCAGATTGAAAGTTCCGCCATATAGCGTTGTCGCTGCCACCACATGATCACCTGCATGAGCCAAGCCCATGATTGTATAGGTCAAGGCTGTCATACCTGATGCGACCGCTAAGGCACCCACACCTTTTTCCAACGCTGCAACACGTTCCTCCAAAACGGCTACTGTTGGATTGGTGATGCGGGTGTAGATATTGCCTGGTTTACGCAGAGCAAAGAGATCTTCACCCTCTTGGACGTCATCAAACACGTAGGATGTTGTCTGATAAATTGGAACCGCTCGTGATTTTGTTTCTTTGTCTGGGGTTTGACCCGCATGCAATTGCAAGGTTTCAAAAGAATACTCTCGTGTCATTAGCGACCTCCTAAGTCTATGGATACTGGTATTATACGTTGCTTTCAGAAAACTGACTAATATAAATTTCCTATCAGTCAATAACGAGAAACTATGTCCTCCTTTCACCCCACATCCTATGCTATAATAATCCTACCCCATTCGAAAGCGAGTGCTTATGTCAACTCTTCAACGCACGGTTAAATTGATTCTGGCAGCCATCTTGGCTTACTTTCTGGCAGATAACCTTGGCCTACTCTACCCGACCTCGGCCAGCATCATTGCCATTCTCAGCCTCATGGATACCCGCCGCAGCACGCTCAAGCTTGCTGGCCAGCGCCTTGTTTCAACTCTTTTAGCCCTAACGATAGCGACCTTGGTCACACACTTTTTAGGCTTCGACTTTAGATGGTTTGGCCTTTATTTAGCCCTCTATGTACCCCTAGCTTACCGGCAAGGCTGGCAAATCGGTATCACACCTAGCTCGGTCTTGGTTAGTCATCTTTTTCTGGAAGACTCAGCCAGACCCAGCCTACTCCTCAACGAGCTAGCTCTCTTTCTTATCGGAACAGGACTAGCTCTTCTCGCCAACCTCTACATGTCCTCTTTGGAAGCTCAGATAGCCCACTATCACAACCAAGTCGAGGATAACCTTCGTGCGGTCTTCTTGCGTTTTCAGGATATGTTAGAGCGTCACGACGGACGCAACAGTGCTCGGCTCATAGACCAGTTAGATAAGACGCTAGAGGAGGCGCTAGACTTGGTTTACCAGGACCACTCAAATCAGCTTTTTGACCGCACGGATTATCACATTCATTATTTTGAAATGAGACAACGGCAAAGCGATCTCCTACGGGATATGGCAAACGACATCAACCGTTGCTCACTCAATGTCGAGGAAAGCCAGATATTGGCCCAACTCTTCGCACAAACAGCCACTCAACTCCACCAAACCAATCCAGCTACCGACCTCCTAAACACTATCGAACAATACCTCGCTATCTTTCGCGAGCGCCCGCTGCCTCAGACACGCCAGGAATTTGAAACTAGGGCTGGCCTTCTCCAACTCCTGCGCGACTTAGAAAGAACTATTCAGATAAAAGCAGACTTTTATCGCCACTATGCTCAGGAGACATCGAAACGAAAAAGTGCAAAGCTAGGGAAATAGCTTTGCTTTTTTGTCTCTTTTTAGTGACTTTTTGCGGTCTGTCATTGTCAAGCAGGCTAGGGATTTGTTATAATTTTAAGGGAGCATTAAGGGATGCTCCGCTTTTTCTACCCTAAAAGCATCCCGTGCTCACACGTTGTTTTTACCGCCATGGTCAAAAGTTGATCAGGCTCAGATAGATAGGTCGTCTGAAACAGGCGACTAGAAAGGATTTTTCATGAAGAAATTAGGATTTCTCCTAATCGCTACAGCCTTTGTTGTGGTTGGTTGTAGCAAACAACAGTCGTCGTCTGCTAGCTCAAGTTCTTCGTCGGTAACCTTATCATCATCGGACCAAAAACAGTTGGACAAGGCAACTGCTCAGTACAAGACCTACGTTGAAGAGCAGATTGCACAACTCTTAACCGACACCGAAACCTTCCGTGACACCCTCAAGGCAGGAAATATTGAAGAGGCTAAAAAACAATACCCTCTCATCCGCATGTCTTATGAACGTTCAGAGCCTTTGGCTGAAAGCTTTTCCGAATTAGACGAACGTATCGACAGTCGCCTGGTTGACTACAAAAAAGACAATCAAACCGAAGAGGGATGGCGCGGTTTCCACAAAATTGAACAAATTCTATGGGAACAAAACACGACAAATGGAACAGCTGACTATGCTGACCAACTGGTAAACGATGTCAAAGAACTCAAAGCCAAGGTTGCTACGCTAGAAGTAACTCCTCAAGCGATGCTAACTGGCGCAGTTGACCTGCTCAATGAAGTCGCTGACAGCAAGATCACTGGTGAAGAAGAAATCTATTCCCACACAGATCTCTACGATTTCCGTGCAAACATTGAAGGGGCTCAAAAAATCTATGAACTCTTGCGTCCTCTAATCCAAAATAAGGATAAGAGTTTGGTAAAAACCCTTGATAGTGAATTTAAGACAGTTAACAGTCTATTGGATAAACACATGACCGATAGCAAACACTACAAATCTTTCACCGAATTAACACAAAAAGACACCAAAGAACTCTCCGAAGCGGTAGCTAAACTCGGTGAACCACTGTCCCAAATGGGCATTATCTTAAACGGGAACTAAATCTATGACAAAAGACGATTCATTATTCCAAAAAAAAATGGACCGTCGTGAATTTCTCAAAAAAGCAGGTATCGGAGGGGCTGGCCTTGCCATTGGTCTTTCTGGTGCATCTGCTTTTTTCGGTAAACAAGCCTTTGATGAGAAAGCAATCGCTGACGGTGATGAAGCCATTTCCTTTTATGGCAAGCATCAAGCCGGTGTCACGACAGCCATGCAAAAAAACATTTACTTTGTCGTCCTCGATCTGATTGACACAGATAAGGAAACCGTTATCCAAATGTTCAAGGACTGGACGGCCTATAGTCAAAAATTAGTAGACGGCGAGTTAGTCAAAAAAGATAACAACAACGCCTACCTCCCACCAAGTGATACAGGGGAAACAGTCGGGCTCAACCCTTACCGACTCACCTTGACCTTCGGGGTTTCTGCTGACTTTCTTAAAAAAATGGGACTTGAAAAAAAACGCCCCAAACTCTTTCGTGACATGCCTCCTTTCCCTCGAGAGCAATTACAGGAAAAATATACCGGAGGTGATATCATCATCCAGGCCTGTGCTGATGATGAACAAGTCGCTTTTCACGCCGTGCGTAATCTCGTTCGCAAAGCTAAATACGCAGTCACCATGCGATGGAGTCAATCGGGGTTTGCAGCCATTGGTGACCGTCTAGAGACACCACGAAATCTCTTTGGTTTTAAAGATGGAACTGCCAATGTCAAAACAGAAAAAGATTACGATGACGTTATCTGGGTAAACAGTTCCGACTGGTTAAACGGTGGAACCTACATGGCTGTTCGCCGAGTACAGATGCTCTTAGATACCTGGGATCGAACTAACCTGCAAGAACAAGAAAATACTTTTGGTCGCTACAAAGACAGCGGTGCGCCTTTTGGTAAGACCAATGAATTTGACGAAGTTGATCTTAGCCTCAAGGATGCCAACGGTGAGCCTTTGATTCCTGTAGATGCGCATGTGCGTTTAGCCAAGGAAGCCGGGGTTCCGATCTATCGTCGTTCCTACTCTTACTCAGATGGTATCATCGAAAGCACAGGTCAATTCGACACGGGTCTACTCTTTATTTCCTTTCAAAAGGATCCTGAAAATTTCATCAAAATCCAGACCAACTTGGGTAACCTAGACAAGATGAATGAGTACATTAAACACGTCGGAAGCGGTCTTTTCGCCTGCTTTGGAGGTGTTAAGAAAGGAGAATACATTGGACAAGCACTCTTTGATTAAGCGCTGGCTAAAGGGAAGCATTCTCTTCTTTCTAGCCTTTGTACTTTTCCTATCTCAACCCGTTCTCGCCGATATTGATAGTAGCCTCTACATCAAAATTACCGATGCAACGACTGCAGTCGAAGACGGCGACCAAACAACTGCTAAAAACCTAGTTGCTGAGATCAAGACAAGCTTTGAAGCCATGGATAACCATGACTCCAAAGCAGGTAAAAAAGTCTCACAAGCCCTCACTATCAAGGGAAAAGTCACCAAGAAACAACTGACAGCTATCAGCGCTGCCCTCTTGGCCTTTGATAAGGAGCAAAACCCTGTCGACGCCTCGGCTGAAAAACAACGCTTGGTCAAAAATCTTTCCAGTGACTTTGACCACCTGCAAACTGCCATTAGCGCTAAGGATCTAACAGCCACACGCACTGCATTTAAATCTCTTAATAGCACTTGGACGGCCAATGAAAGCATTGTTCGCGACCAAAGCACTGCTTATTATGGGTCAATTGAGACAGCCATCTCTTTCTTACGGAGCGCTATTGAAACCGAACCCACAGATTTTGCAGATATTCAAACAGCTTTTGATGACCTCAAAACAGAGATTGACAATTTTGTCCAAGGCAAGGCTGCAAGTACCGTCAGCAGCAACTTGACCCTCAAAGATGGCATCAAACTCTTGCAAAAGGCGCTCAATCAATTTAAAGCTGGTGATACGAGCAAGGCCAAGGCCAATATGAAGCAATTTATTACCATTTGGCCTACCATCGAGGGAGAAGTCAGCACACGTGATTCAGCTCTCTACACTCGAGTCGAGAGTCAATCTCCCGTCATCATGGTTAAGGGCAATCAAAAGAGCTATCAAAAACAACTAGAAACCTTAATCAGTGATTTGTCAGCCATTGACACGAGTGCCAACTATGGGGCTTTTGACGTCATGCTCATCTTGTTGCGCGAAGGCATTGAAGCCCTCTTAATCATCATGGCACTGGTGACGACATTAAAGGCTTCACGAATGCAAAAAGGATTACGCTGGGTCTATGCTGGAGCCCTTCTTGGTATTTTGGCTAGTCTGGCCATTGCGGTCGTCCTCCAATCTTCAGTCTCCAGTGCGGTTTCCTCTGGTACCAGTCGTGAAATTATCGAGGGATTTGTCGGCTTGTTTGCTGTTGTGATGATGATTTTTATTGGTATCTGGCTTCATGGCAAATCAACCACTAAAAAATGGCAAGCCTTTATGGATAAGCAAATCAAGGCCGTTGCGGCTACTGGTAGCTTTGTTTCCATGTTTGGCTTAAGTTTTCTAGCCGTTTTCCGTGAAGGCGCTGAAACGATTCTCTTTTATGCTGGGATTTACCCACGTACGGACAGCCTACAGTTCTATGGAGGGATTGCCTTAGCCATTGCTGCATTAGTAATCCTTGCCTTCATCATGACTAAGGCTTCCAACCATATTCAACCACAAAAAATCTTCTTCTGGTTGACCTGGCTGATTTACGCTCTAGCCTTCAAGATGCTAGGTGTCAGCATACACGCTCTACAATTAACGAATATCGCCCCTAACCATCTCATCAATGGCTTTCCAACAATTGACTGGGTGGGAATTTACCCCAATCTGGAGGGACTCAGTGCACAGCTCGTTTTCGTAGGAGTTATCGCCTTAGTTACTTACAAAAATTGGCGGGATAATCATGGCTAGAAACGATAAGCAACAGACAATTGTTGAGCACTTGAGTGAATTTCGCAAACGGTTTATATCCGTTGTTATCTGTTTCTTTCTCGCTTTTGCCCTTAGCTTTATCTTTTGTGCAGATATTTACCGTTTTTTAACACAAGGTTTCCACCAGAAACTTATCGTTCTTGGGCCCAACGATATTCTGGGAATTTATATTTCATTGGCTAGTCTCATGGCCTTTGTTGTCACTCTCCCCTTTACCATTTTTCAAGTTTGGGCCTTTGTTCGACCTGCACTCGAAACGAATGAAGCTCGGGCTATTATTCTCTATGTGCCTGCCACTTTTGCCTGTTTTGTTGGTGGACTCCTCTTTGGCTACTTCCTCATTACCCCAGCCATCCTCAAAGTCCTCTTATCTCTGGGTCAAGGCCTTTTTGAGACACAATTGACAGCTGAAAATTACTTGACCTTTGTCCTCCACACCACTGTCCCAGTGGCCTGCCTGTTTGAGCTCCCAGTTATTGTTAGTTTTCTCACTAGTATTGGGTTAGTTTCTCCACCATGGCTCAATCGTTATCGACGCTATGCTTATTTTATTTTATTGGTACTGGCAGTTGTCTTGACGCCAGCAGATTTTATTAGCGACATTGCCATGACCATTCCCCTCATTCTTCTCTATGAAGTGAGTGTTCTTTTAAGTTATACCATCTCCAAACGCAAGGAAAGGAAGTCTTCCCATGGGAATCTTACGTGATATCGGATTACCAGGCATTATTATCATCGTTCTAGGTGCCTTACTCATCTTTGGCCCTAAACGCCTACCTGAACTCGGACAATCGATTGGAAAAATGTTCTCTGAATTCAAGAAAGCAGTCAATGATACCGATAAAGACAACGACAAGGAAAAAACCAGTCGTGATGATGATAAAGCTTAACAAAAAAGCTAGGGATTAATCCCTAGCTTTTTCGTTTGCTATAATTTTTTGGCTATCTTAAACACCTTAAAGCTTTCGACGATATTCCGCAGCTTCGGCCTCATTTGCCCATACAAAATGGCCTGGACGAATTTCAACCATAGATGGCTTATCTTGACTGTAGTCATGTTCTTCCGGATTATAAACCACCAATTGCTTTTGCCGTTCCAATATCGGATCTGGAATAGGCACTGCTGAAAGCAAGGATTTTGTATAAGGATGAATAGGGTTTAAGAACAACTCTTCTGTTTCCGCCACTTCAACAATATTCCCCCGGTAAATCACAGCAATCCGATCCGAAATAAAGCGGACCACCGACAAATCATGGGCAATAAAGAGATATGAAACACCCTTTTCTCGTTGAAATTTTTTCAACAAATTGAGAACTTGAGCACGAACAGACACGTCTAAGGCGGAAATGGGTTCATCAGCGATTACCAAATCTGGATCCATAATCAAAGCACGAGCAATACCGATCCGTTGACGCTGTCCTCCCGAAAATTCATGAGGGTAGCGCGTTAAGTGCTCTGGTAAGAGTCCGACGGAGTCCAGCATTTCTCTAACCTTGGCCTTACGATCGGCTTCATCCTTAAAAAGGTCAAAGTTATATAAACCTTCCGAAATGATGTAATCAATAGTGGCACGATCGTTTAAACTAGCTGCAGGATCTTGAAAAATCATCTGAATTTTACGAACCAAATCCCGACGTTTTTCCTTAGACATATGACCATTGATATCTTCTCCCTCAAAATGAATCTCTCCTTTTGAGATTTCATTTAGACCAATCAAAGCCCGTCCAATAGTCGTTTTTCCGGAACCAGATTCCCCAACGAGAGAAAGAGTTTCTCCACGATTGATGAAAAAATTCGCATTTTCAACCGCTACAAAGCGTTTTTTCCCTTCTCCAAATGCAATTTCAAGGTCTTTAACCTCAACAATTTTCTCAGCCATTAGACACCTCCTCTACCACCATCTTCTTTTTGATCTTTTCATGCAAATGATCAATGACTTCCGGTTTATCCACTTTAGGCGCCTGAGGATGTAAAAGCCACGTCTTTGCCCAATGGGTGTCCGTCACTTGAAAAATAGGAGGTTCTTTTTCAAAATCAATGGCCAAGGCATAGTCAGACCGCAAGGCAAACGCATCCCCTTCAATTGGTGTATACAAGGACGGTGGTGTCCCCGGAATGGAGAACAGTTCGCCACCTGCAGTAGCCAATTGTGGCAAGCTTGACAAGAGTCCCCAGGTATAAGGGTGACGAGGGTCATAGAAAATTTCCTCTACCTGACCAAACTCGATGATTTCCCCAGCATACATGACCGCAACACGATCGGCGATACTCGCTACAACCCCTAAATCATGGGTAATGAAAATAATAGAGAAATCATATTCAGCTTGCAGTTCCTTTAGAAGTGTTAGAATCTGCGCTTGGATGGTCACGTCCAAAGCTGTCGTCGGTTCATCACAGATCAAGACATCTGGCCGACAAGCCAAGGCAATGGCAATAACAATCCGTTGACGCATCCCACCAGAATATTGGAAAGGGTACTCATCAAAACGTTTTTCCGCCTCAGGAATCCCAACACGCTCCATGTAATTAATCGCTAAATCTCGCGCTTCTTGTTTGCTCTTTTTCTGGTGTTTAATGATAACTTCGGCAATTTGACTTCCAATCGTCTTAATCGGGTTCAAACTGGTCATCGGATCCTGAAAAATGGTTGCAATCTTAGCACCACGAATATGTTCCCAGTCCTCATTGCTCTTGATATCCGTCAGTTCTTGGCCTCGGTAATCAATGGAGCCTGATTCAATCCACCCATTCTCTTCTAACATGCCCGTAAAGGTTTTTGTTAAGACAGACTTCCCAGAACCGGATTCACCAACTAAGGCCAGCACTTCATTTTCATAGAGATCTAAGGTTACACCGCGAATTGCCCGCAAAACACGATTACGAGAATCAAAGGCGACGACTAGATCTTTAACACTTAAAATGACATTATCATTACGAGTTGACATGTGACGCCTCCTTTCTAACGGTGGGATCTTGGATCACTGGCATCGGCTAGATTTTGCCCTACGATGAAGAGAGCTAGCGACACCAAAATCAAAACAGTCAAGGGAATCCAAAAAAGATAAGCATTCGTCGTCAAGTTGGACGAATATGTGGATATCAAGCGACCCAAACTAGGTTCCGTCAAGGGCAAACCTAAACCAAAATAAGACAAAAATGCTTCATAAGAGATGAAAGCCGGCAACATTTGGCTTGCTGAAGTCACAATGACAGAAATCAACTGTGGCAGGATATTTTTTGTCACGATCTTATGGGTCGGTGTTCCCAAAGTTCGACTGGCCAAGTTGTAATCCAAATCACGGTAACGCAGGATTTGAACACGAATAAAGTAAGCCGTCCCCAACCAACCAGTAATACACATGGCAAAAATTAAATTCCAAAAACCAGCTCCCATTGAGTACGTTAATACGATAATAATTAACAAAGCGGGAATGTTGGTAATGACATTGTAGACCTCTAACATAATTCGGTCAAAGGATTTAGAAACGCCCCATAGGCCACCGACAACAACCCCAACCAAAAGGTTGATAAAGGTGGCAATGACAGAAATCAAAATAGAATTTCTAGCCCCAAACCAAACCCCATCAAACAGTGATTGACCTGTTTTATCGGTACCAAACCAATACTTGGCACTAGGTGGTAAATAACGTAATGAAAAATCATTGATATTACTGACATCATTAAAATTATAATGGGAAAATATCGGATAGATAAAACTCATGAGGACAATTCCCACCAAGATAAACAACCAGAAGTAAGTTGATTTCTTACTGAAAAATTGTGTCATGACAGAACGCCAATAAGAGTAAGCCGGCGCGTCAATAACTTCAGAGGCGCTTTGGTCAACTTTTACGCGTTTAAATAAGCTCGCATCATATGTCTGCATTACTTACGCCCCTTTCCAGAAGTAAATGTAATTCGTGGATCCATCAGCATCATGCATAGGTCTCCTAGCAACATAGAAATGACAGAAACAACTGTAAAGATAAAGACAATCCCGATAATCATCGCGTTATTAGAAGCCTTGACTGAGTCAATTAAAATTTTACCCATACCAGGAAAAGCAAAGATAGATTCCGTCAGAGTTGCCCCACCAATGACACCGATAATAGCACCTGGAACACCGGATACAATAGGTACCATGGCATTTTTAAAGATATGCTTGCGTGACACTTCAGACTCAGATAAACCTTTAGCACGCGCAAAACGAACATAATCACTTGACTGTTGGTCAATCAAATAACGGCGTACCCAAACTGCCACACCTGACAGGGACATAATACCCAGAGAGAGCGATGGTAGAACGTATGAACGCCAGTCTAGAGCCCCATACTGAGTGAAGACCGTTGGCAGACCAAAGACGTTTGACCCCAAAAAGCGGATGATGTAAATCAAGGCAATGGATGGTAAAGCCATCAAGAAAGTCAAAGCGACTGTTGACACATTGTCAAAGGTTTTATTTTTATAGCGTGCCATCAGCATCGCCAAAGGAATACCCGCAGCATAGGCAATCACAAGACCAATCAAACCAATAATAGTTGAACTAACAACCATGGATGGGTCTTGGTAGTAGCTTTGTGTCTTGGTGTAGGCATCCCCTTTTCCAAATTTTTCAATAGCCAAACGATCCGCTAATTGAGGGGATTGATAGGTTCTTGTGTAAATATCTACAGATGACCGCTTCGTCACGCCTGTTGGGAATGTTTGCTCCTTAATATCCGTCGCCCCTTGCCCATTATTAATCACGTCAAGAACTGCTTGGTCCTTATAACTTGGGTAAGACGTTCCCAGGTTAAAGGTAATAAAGTTTTGGTGCACAAATGGAAAAATACCATTAACATAAAGCAAATAACGGTGCTCAGTACCTGAACCAACGAGGGCCCAACCAATACTCTTATCATTTTCAAAGCGCACGTAACGTTTAAGATTCGGATTGGATTTATCCTGAATTTTCCAAGGGTGGTCAATGACAACTAGATTAGCGTAAAAATTCCAAACTTGTTCGTAAATCGGAATATTTCGGATGGCGTAATAACCACCTTTTTTAAATTGACCTAGTTTCCAATCCCCACCTTTTTGCTTGAGAAAGGCCTCATATTTTTTGGTATTGCTTGCCGTGTTCTCAGCTGTGATTGATTTATCTTGGCTTTTTGCTTTTTGTAACAAGGTTTTACTGTCCCAATATTGCAGGTAACCCATTTTTTGCAGGACAGTACTTTCATAATTGACCTTCGCATCTGGCGTTGCTGTATTTTTGCTATAGCTAGGGTCTTGCTTAAAGATATAGTTTTTAGGAATCATGGTGTAAACAATGGCATAAACCAATGTTGTCACCAAAAAAATTGACAGGAGCGATCGTAAGATACGACCCAAAATATAGTTTTTCATTCGCAATCCTCATGTGTCGCTAGATCGTGACGGCTAGTTTTAGTCAACCACGTGTGATGCTAATTCTTCTTGGTACTCTGCATTAGATTTGACTTTCTGAGCACGCCAGTCTTTTTGCCGTTTCAAAAATTCTTTATGGGTAATCAAAGTCTCTTGCAAGCGACGGTATTTAAAGGAACTACCACCACCCTTGTAACCAATCAAGGCGAGACCGGCAGAGTACGGCACACTATGCGTGATGATTTCCCCTCCTCCACCTGAGTAGGTTGGGATAATCAATGCCGAATCCGTCAAGAAAGCCTGTGCTTTGGCAAAAGCCTGATAACGTTCTTTGACATCACTAGTTATCGCATTGGCATCATCTACCAAATTAGAGTAAGTATCTAAACCAACCGTTGCAATAGCTGGGTCGTCTGAGTTAGGATCAACTCCCAAATATTTGGTAGTGTAGGCTGTGCTATCATTTGTCACTAGGGTTTGTAGATAACTGTAAGGATCGATATAATCGGCCGTCCACCCAGTTACAAAAGTCAAATCGTAATCTGCTTCAGAGCCTTGTGTTATGTAGAAATCCTTGTAGTCACTTTCGCTTTGTTCATGAATATCGATAGTGACATTATTTTTTCCTAAAACACTTTCTACAGATTGTTTGAAGGATTTCACATAAGCCATGTTTGTCTCACTAGTTGAACTAACATTAACGTCTAGGTGAATCGTGCCACTAATGCCTTGAGCTTTTAATGCTTGTTGGGCGCGTTTTAGGGCTGCCACTGCCTTATCCTTATTATAGAGACTTTCTTGGGCGTCTTCTAAGTTGACCTTGTCCCATTGACTACCATAGGTGCTCGTTAACTCTTTTGAAACAGCGCTACTAAAATCCTCACCGTCAATAGTCACAAAGCCTGATGGCACGATCATGGATCGCAAGACCGAATTGGCTGCATTGACTCCAATGTAGTTACCCGCAGCAGCTGTCCGGTCAAAGGCAAACATAATCGCTTGACGGAAATCTTTATTAAGAATTGCTGCTTTGGTTGCCGCTCTTTCAGCGTCTGTTTTTTTAGACGTGCTATTATAGGTTTTTCGGTCGATATTAAAGGAGGCAAACCATGAGGCACTATTTTGTGGATTCGTGTTGAAATACTGCTTGTAGTTTGCAACCGCTGCCTTGTAGTAGGAAGCAGTAGAACTTACGGCCGCTGAACTGTAAATTCCTTGCTCAAACCCTGAGAAAAAGGATTCCGAATCACTACCATCATTATAGGTGAAGTTAACCTCTTCAATGTGGACATTTTTCTTATCCCAGTAGTTAACATTTTTCATCATTTTAATAGATGATTTCGATGTAAAACTACTTAAAATATAAGGACCATTGTACAGTAGCGTTGAAGGGTCTGTTGTTGTTCCAAAACGGCTACCCTGCGCTGCTAAAAATTCAGCATTTACAGGGAATAAAATCATATTGGTCAATTTTGAGTTCCAATAACTCTCAGGCTTAGTCAAGGTATACTGAACCGTATCCTTATCCAGAGCCTTTACGCCAACCGCAGAAAAATCCGCATTCCCGTTGACATAATCATCTAATCCCACAATAGAGTTTTGAATAAGGTAGAGTCCATCAGAACCCGAATCAGCTGCATGCTTAATCCCTGTCACAAAATCCTGTGCCGTAACTGGTGCATATTGTTCTCCCTCAGAGGTGTACCAATACACCCCTTTACGAAGATGATAGGTATAGGTTAAACCATCTTTAGACACCGTCCAGTCCTTCGCCAAAGAGTTAACGACATTACCATAGGGATCCATTTCCATCAGTCCATCGATAAAATTTGCAGCATAACCTTGTGTGTCACCACTAGCTGTCGCTAAGTAGTCCAAGGTATCTGGATCCGCTGAATAAGACAAATTATAAATCTTCGTGCTGGATTGCTGGGATTGATTAGCCCCACAAGCAGCTAAGGTGGCACTCGCGGCTACCGTGACTGCTGCCAGTAAGAAACGCTTCATTTTTTTCATGCTCTACTCCTTCATGAAACCAAACTCATGTCAGATTTCCTTACAATATTCTCATCAATTATACCTTAATTTTTGAATTTTGTAAATATTTATCAAATTAATATCCTATAACATTCGTATTTGCCATGTTTTTCTACTATATTTTTTGAATTCATTCGGTTTTTGGGGCTTTCAGCCAATAATTAGCAGAATCCCTTAGGAAAAAATGAACAAGACAAAAAGACCAGGATATTCTCCTGATCTTTTTACAAAAAGTAAATCCCGAGCCTCTAAGCAGCCGTTTTTAAGGGTTTGGCATTTACTTCAGTTAATGCAGCTTGTATCGTTTGGACGTACAAAGTCGCACCTGCAGAAATACTATCACTCGTCGAACCAAAGTGTACACCGTCAGTGCCGTACCAAATAGCGCTATTTGTTTGTGCAACCTGATTCCAATCGGCAACACTAATATAATCATACTTTTGGGCCAACTCACGCATGTAACTTGCCGTCTGATTGACCACTGCATCACTCGAAGCGATATAGCGGCCGTCGTAAGGCGTAACAAAAACCAAGTGATGTCCTTTAGGAAGACTTGCTACGATTTGATCCAGAGCTGCCTTGTAGTCATTGACTGTATTCACACCTGCAGCCACAACTACATCCTGGGCCAGCGCATTGCTTTGCGCATCTGTTTGTAAAATAGACAATGTCTCGTCCAGATTACGGTTAACCGCTGCATCAACAGAAACATTACTAATGGAACTATTGAGCCAATCACTCGCCCGAAGTGCAACAGAGTCGCCAATAACAGTGACACCTGTTGGAACATTGTAGCTAGTGGCATTAGCACTATTTGCCAATTGACGCGTTTTCGTCATAGTGTTTTGTTCTTGCTTGATGGTATTGGTTGTCAAATCTGTCTCAAAGGCTCCAACTTTTGGTGCACGAATTAAGACCAATAGCATCACTAAAACTAAAAGCCCCGTCCCACTGTAAAAGTATTTTTTATAAGGTGACAAGTCAAAGCTAACCCCCATAAAAGCAGGTGTTTTCCCAATCACCATAGGTTCAATAATGTAGTAAGAAAGCGTTGAAAATACTAAACAGAGTAGTAGCGTTAAGACAACAGCCAAAAACGTTGTTGTTACTTGTGATAGCAAGGTGAATAATGGCCAATGAAACAAGTAAACGGCATAACTAATATTAGCAATATAAGTTATGACCTGAGGCTCTTTACGATTAGGTAGCTGGTCATTTAAGAGACGAGCCGCATAGATAAAGAGGGCCGAAAACAGACTGGCTAAGAAAAAACCAACATAATAGGTTAAGCGTGCATTGAAATCTAATGCAAAAGTAAGCACAAGCAGGACAACCGTAGACACTCCCATCACAGAAAGGGTACGGCTCAGTGACCATGACACCACATTCCTTTTGAAGCGTGCAGTTGTTTCTCGCACCCCTGAAATCGTTGCTGTTATACTCCCAATGAAAAACGGAAAAATATGACTAAAGGTTGAAAAATAGACGTTAGACAAACTACTTGCAAAACTAGCCCAAACCACCATGGTTAAAAAACTAAGCCCTAGGAAAAGAAGTGAGCTCAAAAAGATTAAAGAACGAAAAGCCTGGGCACTTTTAACACGTCTTGCCAAGTACCATAGTAAAATACCCCACAAAAGGTAAAAATGAACCTCAATCGCTAAAGACCAAGTATGAACAAATAAGTGGGGAACAAAGTTCGATTCATAGGAACCGCCCGTCAAAATTTCGTAAAAGTTTGTCATGAAGCCCACAGCTGCTGTCAACTGTCGGCCGATACTAGCAATGTAATCATTCCTAACTAGAAAAGTAAAAGGCAAGGATATGAGTATGCTTAAAAGTAAAGGAGGGACAATTCTATAAAACCTCCTCCGCAAATATCCAATCAGATCAATCTTCCCCTGTTTTTGATGCTCATCAATTAATAAGGCGGTAATAAGGAAGCCAGAGAAGGTAAAAAAGACATCCACCCCTATAAAGCCACCAGGAAAGGCCCCTGTAAAAAAATGGTAAAGCAAAACCAAAGATAGTCCGATTACCCGTACGAAAGAAAACCACTGAATTCTCATTTTTTATAAATCCCTTTTTCAAACGTGCCTTTATAGACGGTCCCATCCTCTGTTGTTAAGGTTCCTTGTCCATCGGCCTGACCATTGGTGAAATGGCCAACATAGCGCCACCCACTCGCTGACTGGTAAGTTCCTTGCCCAGAAAAGACACCGTGAGAGAAACCGCCTTTATAACGATCACCGTTTGCATAGGTCAAGGTTCCTTGACCATCCATAGCGTTATTTTGCACCTGACCATGATAAGAAATCTTTCCACCATCATACGTCAAGGTCCCTTGAGTTTTTATAGCCACAAAAGGAACTGTCAAAGCACACAAAACGATAAACAAACAGGCAAGTTTTTCTATATTCTCCCTTGTCCATTCGATTGTCTTAACACGTTCCCAAACAATGCGCACACGTGATCCGGTTTTCTCCCTAGCCATTTTTTCTCTCTTTATCTCGTAATTCTTGGCAGCCATGCCATAGTAAAGTAAAAGTCTCTTCAAAATCTCCCGTATACCACGGATCAGGCACATCACGGTCTAATAATAACCTGATTTTATGGTCATAAAGACCAGCAGATAGGCTCAACAAATCTGCTAGATTTTGCTGGTCCATGGCAACAATCATGTCAAAGTCTTGCAAGTCATCCAGTGTAATCTGCTGTGACATTTTTTGTGCATCATAAGGTATCTGGTGGGCATCTAAAACTGCTCTTGTCCCCGTATGTATGGGATTACCATGTTCCCAAGAGGATGTTGCTCGACTTTCAATTCGCTCAAAATGATTGTCGTTGAGATAGGTCATGATACTTTCTGCCATGGGACTCCGACAAATATTCCCCAAACAAACAAAACAAACTGTTGCCATACCAACTCCCCTATAGTTGCTAGTCTTCGTTGAAGTAAGGAAGACCTAAATGTTCGTAAGCTTTTTTAGTTGCCACACGTCCCGTTCTCGTGCGCATGATAAATCCTTTTTGAATCAGATAAGGCTCATACATGTCTTCGACGGTTTCCCTCTCCTCTGCGATGTTGACGGCTAGGGTTCCTAACCCCACTGGACCACCACCATAAACCTCAATCATCGTTCGAAGTATTTTCTGATCAGTATAATCTAGCCCTTCAGGATCAACATCCAAAAGCTCGAGAGCCCTAGTAGCGATTGTCTCATCAACCACTCCATCACCAATGATTTGAGCATAGTCTCTCACGCGCTTCAATAAACGGTTAGCCACCCTAGGCGTTCCTCTTGAGCGCAAGGCCAACTGTTTCGCAGCCGAAGTGGTGATGTCTGTATCAAAAATCTGTGCTGTCCGTTCAACAATTTCTGTCAAGTCATTTAGATTGTAATACTCCATATGACCTGTGATCCCAAAACGGGCTCGCAAAGGATTTGACAGCATTCCTGCACGTGTTGTTGCACCAATCAAGGTAAACGGAGGTAAATCCAAATGAATACTGCGACTAGCTTCGCCACTTCCTATCATGATATCGATGTAATAATCTTCCATGGCACTATAAAGCACCTCTTCAACCGCCATCGGCATGCGATGTATTTCATCAATAAATAAAACATCCCCCGGTTCGAGTTCATTAAGTACAGCCACCAAATCGCCAGCCTTTTCAATAGCCGGTCCCGCAGTCTGACGCAAATTAACTCCTAACTCGTTGGCTATCACAAAAGCCAAAGTTGTTTTCCCCAACCCTGGCGGTCCATATACCAAAACATGGTCAAGTGCCTCATCACGCGCCTTTGCCGCCTGTATAAAAATGGATAATTGCTCTTTAACCTTATCCTGACCGATATACTCTCTCAAATACTGCGGTCGTAAAGAGCGTTCCTCAAACATTTCTTCGCCCAAAGCTTCACTATCTGTAATTCGTGTCATATTGCCATTATACCAATTTCAGCTTGAAATCTCACGCACCACTACCTTTTGCTTCGAAAAAAATCACGCATTATCTGAGCACACTCGTCAGCCATTATGCCACGCTCTACTTGAACACGGTGGTTAAGTCTTGAATCTTCTAAAATCTGGTAAAGGCTATCCACACCGCCAAATTTTCGGTTAGGGGCGCCATAGATAACCCTTGGAATACGAGCTAATCCAATCGCTCCGCTACACATCACACAAGGTTCAATCGTAACAAATAAAGTCGTCTCCAACAATCGCCAGGAATTCAAAGTTTGATTGGCCTCCTCGATGGCCATAATCTCGGCGTGCAGGATAGCTCTCTCCTTTTCTTCACGCGCATTATGCCCACGACCAATAATTTCACCATCTTTTACAATAACACAACCAATAGGAATCTCGTTCTTATCCCTTGATTTTGCCGCTTCTTTAAGAGCTTCTTTCATGTAAAAAACCTTTTCTGCTTCAGTGAAATCTTGCATTAGAGACCTACCTGAAAAGAACGATGAGGCGCCGCAAGCTCAACTGGGATATCGCCTGCATAAGTTTGTGCTTGTTGACGTAAACTTTCCAAGTGATTTGTCGTCGTAAGATCAGATGGACCAAATTGAGGAAGGTGGGTCAACACCAAGCGCTTCACTTTGGCTTCATGGGCAATCTCACCTGCCTCTTTACTGGTCAAGTGTGCAATATGTCGTTCATTACCCTCAAAAAAGTAGACATCCGCTAGAAAAAGGTCGGCTCCTTTTACAAAATCAGGCAATTCAGGAAAATATCCCGTATCTCCCGTAAAGACCAAAACTTGTCCTGTTTGGCGTTCACAAATACGAAAAGCGTAGCATGGAACAGGGTGGACTGTTCTAATAAAACTAATATCAAAAGGCCCAATCATTTGACCATTCACCACATCATAGGCATGCCCTTGAGAAACATCTGTTAAGGTTAATTTGGCAAATTCCTCAGGATCCTCTGTGTGCCCATAAATTGGCAACACTTTAGCCTCCCACAAGTGCTTAGGGTAAAGCTGACGGTACTGCCGCAAAACCCCTAAATCTGCTACGTGATCTGCATGGTAATGGCTGATGATAACCGCATCAAGCTCTAGTGGAGAGATTTCCTTTTCCAATTCCGTTACCGCACGGCTCCCTGCATCCATGAGTAAATTAAACCCATCTTCAGATTGCAATAAAAAACTCGTTGTGCCAGCATCTTTATAGGCATAGCCACCCCAACAACCCAATGTCGTTACTTTCATAGCAAAACCCCCTTACATTTGCATTATGTTACTCTCATTATACCAAAAAAGTCACTCTATCCGACCGGGATAATTGAAATTGACAGCTTTATTGACAAGATTTACAGTTTCCTTTACAATCATGCTATGCTAAGTTTTATTATTCCTCCAGCCAAAGAAATGGAATTACCTTTTGTAAAGTCAGTCGCTACTTATCCACAATTGTCAAGACCCGTTGTGGATAAGTTAACACAGTTGTCAATAGATGAGTTAGCTCAAGCCTATCACATAAAATATAGTTCTGCTGAACGCGAGTATCACCGGTGGCAAGCTATCGCTAACCAAACCGCATCTGCCTACCCAGCCTTGCTACTCTATCATGGATTAATGTACCGACAAATGGCCACAGAAACATTATCCACAGAGTTTGTGGATAATGTGGATAACTCACTCTTTATTGCAACAAGTCTCTACGGCATTATCCCTGCATTAACTCCTATCGTCCCTCACCGACTAGATTTCCAAACCAAAATCAAACTAGCCAATCAACAAACTCTTAAAAGCTTTTGGCGTCCTCACTACGATGCCTGGGCCAAATCACAAGAAACTGTTATTTCCCTTTTGTCAAGTGAGTTTGAAGACGTCTTCTCACCAAGTGTTCGTTCACATTTTATACGATTAAATTTCCTTGAAGAGGCAGATGGTTGTTTAAAAAAACATGCTACTATTTCTAAAAAAGCACGTGGTGCCTTCATCAATCAAGCTCTAATTCAGGGGATTCAGGAAATCAACGACTTAAAGACCATCGTCGCCGACGGCTTTACCTATCGACCAGACTTATCCACAGAACAAGACCTCGTCTATGTCCGAATCAAAAACTAACCCCGTAAATCAATCATTTAAAAAGGCCCTTAGCGGGCTTTTTTTAAATGAGATCCTCTCGTTTAATCTGTTCGAAAGCGGCATCGCCATCATTTAATTTATCCCAAATAACCACTTGCTTAGTCTGCAAAGATGTTTGAACATCAATAATTCGCTGGTTAGATGACCCACGAAACTGTAACATTAAGTTGCGCTTAGATTTATCGTAGCGTCCATCGACTAAAATATCAATATACTGGAGCATTTCAAGCTTATCTGATGTCTCTTGCATCATTTCTTCCCAAGTATAGCCCGTCCAAGACCAAATATCTTTTTCTGGTAGCTCCTTTTTCACACGTTTAACTAAAGGCAATAAAATGCCTGTGTTTAAAAAAGGTTCTCCCCCCAAAAGGGTTAAACCTTGAACATAGGGTTCAGCCAAATCCTTCATGATTTGTTCTTCAAGCTCTGCTGTATAGGGGATTCCCGCCTTAAAAGACCAAGTCGCTACATTGTAGCATCCTTCGCAATGAAACATACAACCCGCGACATAAAGCGAATTACGAACGCCCTCACCATCTACAAAGTTAAAAGCCTTATAATCAATGATACGGCCTTGGCTTAATTCTTCGCTCTTCCATTCCCCTGGCTTTGGTGTATTCCATGTCATGATACCTACTCCACATCTATCCAATACCGTTCTGTCTTATGACGTATATCCTCTAACTGCCCGCCATTAGCTAAAATGACTGCACGGCTAGCAACATTCTCAACATGACAAGTCACAAGCACACTTTGAAGATTCTTCTCTTTTGCAATTTTCAATCCCTGACGAAGGGCCTCCTTAGCATATCCCTTTCCCCTCTCAGTCGGGCGAATGGAATAACCAATATGTCCCCCTTTTTCCAATAGCAAATCATTCAAACGCAATCGCAACTGAAGAAAGCCAACAGCGCGATTATAGGCATCAAAAGCTACAAACTGAATCGCAGGAACCTGATCCTTTGATAGACCTAAGCCCACTTCTATTTCTTGATTCCTTTCAATCCAATCGTCGTAAGAAAATGCCTCAGCTTGCCAAAACCCACCGTCGTGCGGAGATCGGCTTGTCTTAAAGTCAATCATCATCTCCATAACAGCTTGCTTATCTGTCAGTTCTGGTCTGCGTAGTTTCATTGCCCATACCTTTCTAGATAAAAAGTGAGAGTAGCCCCTCACTTTTATTAGTTTTTACTCTTGTTCAAAAATTGTTCTCGCAAATGCGCAATGCGATCTCTTTTGTTGGTACCTCCCGTTGAATGTTTCTCGTGAAACCGGGTAACTTGTGCTTTTCCTTTATCGTCTAGTTGGTATTTCCCCATTAAATTTTCTCTCCTTCTTGAGCAATGGTTGAACCATTCATATGTTTAACCCGAGCTGAAATCTCCTTATGACGGCCATTTACCATAGGGCGTGCTTGTGGATTTCCCAAATAACCACAAGTTCTCTTAACCACATCGACGGTTTTAGGGTCACTATTACCACAATTTGGACATTTGAACCCTCGCTCAGTTGGCTCGAAATCTCCTTCAAAACCACAAGCATAGCAATGATCTATTGGGGTATTGGTTCCAAGGTAACCAACACGACTATAAGCATAATCCCATACTGCTTCAAGCGCTTTGGGATTTTGTTGCAAAACAGGATACTCGCAATAATGAATAAAGCCACCCGTCGCTCCAGCAGCAGGATAGTCCTTTTCGAAATCAAGCTTTTCAAAAGGTGTTGGATTTTTACGCACATCATAGTGGAAAGAGTTGGTATAATACTCTTTATCCGTGATATCAGCCACTAAACCAAATTTTTCGCTATCCAAACGACAAAAACGGTCTGTCAAACTTTCTGATGGTGTAGAGTATACTGAGAAATGATAGCCATACTCATTAGACCAATCCTCACAAGCTTCCTTCATTTGACGAACAATATCAATAGTCAGATTTTTAGCAGCAGGATTATGTTCCCAAGTACCACCATAAAAAGCTGTCGCGACCTCATAAAGACCAATATAACCTAGAGAGACGGTTGCCCGACGGTTTCTAAACAGTTCATCTACACTACCTACTTTTGGCAGACGTTTTCCAAAAGCACCATATTGGTAAAGTATCGGTGCATTAGCCGGGCTCGCTTCTTTGACACGTTCAACACGGTAAACTAAGGCATCCTTGGCAATCGCAAGACGTTCTTTGAAAATATCCCAAAAACGTTCGATATTTCCATCGGCTTCAAGCGCAATCCGGGGAAGATTAAGCGTCACAACACCAAGATTCATTCGACCAGAGTTAACTTCTCGTCCATTTTCGTCCCACCAACCTTGTAAGAAAGAACGACAACCCATCGGTGCTTTGAAAGATCCTGTTAATTCAACAATTTTGTCATATGATAAAACATCTGGATACATACGTTTTGTGGCACATTCCAGAGCTAATTGTTTGATGTCATAGTTTGGTGTCCCAACTTCCAAATTAAGTCCAGATTTCAAGGTAAATATTAACTTAGGAAATATAGCTGTGCGATGTTCACTTCCCAAACCTTTAATACGGATAGTTAAAATGGCTTTTTGAATTTCTCGTTCAAACCAACTCGTCCCAAGGCCGAATCCTAGTGAGGTAAAGGGCGTTTGACCATTGGAAGTAAACAAGGTATTAATCTCATACTCCAATGATTGCATAGCATCATAGATATCTTTTTGCGTCTTTTGGCGTGCATAAGACTTTTGCTTGTCTTCTGCCACCCACTCTTTGGCATCCTTAAGATGCTTTTGGTAATTTAGTTTCGCATAAGGTGCCAGCAGTTCGTCGATACGGTCCGCCGTACAACCCCCATACTGACTAGAAGCAACATTGGCAATAATTTGAGAAATCTGTGCTGTAGCTGTTTGAATCGATTTGGGCGACTCAACCTCCGCATTTCCCATTTTAAAGCCATTTTCTAGCATTCCCTTAAAGTCAATCAAACAGCAGTTTGTCATTGGCGTGTAAGGACTATAATCCATATCATGAAAATGAATATCACCCTTTTGGTGAGCATTAGCGACATGAGGAGGAAGCAACTTAAGTCCGATAGATTTACCAACAATTCCTGCCGTCAAATCCCTCTGTGTATTAAAGACTTCACTATCTTTATTGGCATTTTCGTTAACCACTGCTTGCTCTTTATTAAGCAGTTTATCAATGGCAACATTAATATCCGTCGCCTTTTGGCGATCGAAATCACGCTGTGTCCGATAATTTATGTATTCTTTTGCAATCGTATATTCCCCAGAGGCTAGTAATTCATGCTCAACAATACTTTGAATTTCGTAAATCTTGATATCTTTAGTAAATCGTTCAAAAATTTCGGCAATAATACGATCAGAAATGGTACGTAACTTGGCCTCAACTTGCGGTGTCATTTCCTCAACTTCTTGACTGGCTTTGTATAGAGCTCGATCTATCTTTTGCGCATCAAAATCAACTAGTCGACCATCTCGTTTCATAACACGAATGAATGGGTGACTTAATACACGTTCTTCTTCCAATGTCATCATTTCGCAATACTTCCTTTCACGCCACCTATTATAACGCAATCCCAAAAAAAATCAATATCTTGTGGTAAGTTTTTTTCAAAACACAAGATATTGATTTTTAGTTGTTACGAAGTTTTTTTCTGATAGACCGTGAAATGACTCACATTATCAACTGTAACGATATCATAATTACTCGTCAAATCCGTACTTACTGCACTAGGTAATTTTTGACTGTTATTTACGATGACATATTTAGCATTGTTTTGCAAGAGTTCATCTGACAATAATTTTTGATTCACTTCAGATGCCGCATTCACACTTGGCAACACAATTTGTGAAGCCGTTTTGCGCTGACTCTTTAGATAAATCATCGCCGAATTGTCCCAAACATAGATGCTATCAGATTTTGACGTGTTTTTCGATACAAAACCAGAGACTGTCGCCCGCTCTTTTACAGTAGCAATCTGGAAAACTCCCGTTACTAGAGGACAGAGTACTCCAAGAAGTACAACCACATAAGGCAGATAAAAGTGTTTCGCTAAGAATACCGTGAAGGCGCTCTCGCGTCCTGTCATCGTTTCCTCGTTAACCTCATCTGAATTGGTCACCACAACAGCTGCCAATATTAAACCATAAGGTAACGGTAATAAAAGATCATAGATCTGGAAAGTTTGAGTAAATAGGGCTACCACTAAAGTGACACCAAGCGTCAAAACCAGAATTAATTTTATCACTCGATCTCGCGAAGCATAAGCACTATGTTTAGACAGAGCCGTTAGACCAATCAGCAATCCCGATGCGGTTGCAACAAACAGCTGATACACTACTGTTAAGAATAGATTCTCATTACCTATGGCAAAATGCCCCAGCAGATAACTACCCGCTTGATAGACATAATTACCCAAAATTTGAAGGTTTAAGATAAAATAAGCAGCGGTGTAAAAGACCAGAATCGCTCCAAATACAATAGCTAGTAATTGATAAAATCCTCGTGCAAAATGATGGTTAGCGATATTGTAGACTAAAATACCAACGAAAGAAATTATCCAAAAAATAACTGTACGAGGCTCAATCATGAAGGCAAAGACGGAAACAAAACCATACAAAATAAATGCTTCATCTTTGGTCATACCCGAGAAGTACTTAGTTAAGAACCAAATGCCTAAAAGTACAAATGGCATTGCCCACTGGATTGGGTATAGACCTCCAAAACCAAGACCGAGATTTAAGAGGTAATAAATTAATGACAAGCTGACTGCAGCATCACGTCGCCCAGTCATATGGGCAACGATTTTATACAAGTAAAATCCTGCCACATAAAAAGCTAGAAAGTGAACAAAAATGAGCCATATGCTAGACCCTAAAACATAGGATACAGCAATAATGACATAATAGAAAAATCCACCAGTTGAGAAAACATCCGTATACGGTAGCGATCCATTTGCAAATAGATAGCCTGTATAAAGACTTTGCGATTGAAATCCATTCGCAAGGTTAGTCATATACGGCATTGAAACCGTCAATACAGATAAAAATAGACTACAAATCGCCAAGAAGAGACGATGTCGTCTTAAAACAGAAACCTTTTTGCTCGTCATCAACCGATTCGGCACCGCTTGTTTGCGATTCGATACTTTTTTTGCCTTAGTTTCTGCTACCTTATGCTTATGGGCCTTTTTAAGCTTGTGCCCTTGCTGGTGTTTCTTTTCTGTGACCTTTTGCTCAACATCAGATGATGCTTCTTCTTTGGGTAAGCGCAATCGCTCTCGAGCTTCTTTTGCCGGATGGACCTTACTTGTCGCGTTTTCTAGTCGACTAACACGGCTGTATTGTCCTCTCGACGGCTGGGAACCCACCTCAATGTTATTTTGATCTTCTTTCACGCGGTTACTCCTTGATATATTCCTATCAAGTATAACAGATTTTAGCTATTAGTCAATTTCTTTCGCAATTCACAATAGCGTAAGATATCGCGAAAGCAGTGCGTCTTTTTCGACTGATAATCTTCTAAAAACTTCTTTTCATTTGGAGTCAAGGTTTTCTTTGTTATCGTAGATACCTCCCTTCTCTTATTTATTCGAAAAAGGCTGATAGCAATAGACTGTGTCAAAAAAATTAGGGTTTTAAATCCTATACGCATCCAATTACTATTCCTTGATCGCAAACGATCATTAAAAGAATTCCAAAAAAGTACTCAATAGAGACCCAGCTTCAAACGGTTAAAGCAAGCAAAAAAGTCTGAGATCTTTATCTCAGACTTCCCTATTGTTAACTGGTTTTCATTCTTCGTCTAAAAAGCTATTGAAAACTTCTTCAATCATATCCCATTCCTTATCAGAATCTTCCGGGATAGGTTGTAAGTCCCCTTCAGTTCCATCTTCACTTTCAGTGAATGAATAAGCTTGAATCTCGATTTGGCCGTTTTCATCCTCTTCAGCTCCAGCAGGGACTAAAAGAACATAATTTTTACCAAATTCTTCACGACCATCAATGGTCAGAAGGATTTCAAATAAAGTTTCGTTCCCTTGGTCATCAACCAATGTGATAACTTCGTGCTTATGCTCATGATTATGATTGTGTTCGTGTGCCATACACCCTCCTTTAAAAATGACTATCTAAGTAGTTCTGTAAAATTAACTGTGCCGCTAATTTGTCAATAACCTTTTTTCTCTTACTACGACTGATATCTGCTTGTTCGACTAGCATTCTCTCGGCTTGAACAGTCGTTAATCGTTCATCTTGGTAGGCCACCGGTAACCCAAAGCGTTCAGCTACTTTTTCTCCATATGCCTGACTTGCTTCTACACGCGGACCACTCGTATTGTTCATGTTTTTAGGTAGCCCTATCACAATCTTTTCAGGTTTATAGTGGGTAATTAGCTCACTTAAACGCTCTAATCCAAACTCGTCAGTAGCTTCATCTATAGCGATAATTTCAACACCTTGAGCTGTGAAACCCAGAGGATCACTGACCGCCACTCCAACAGTCTTAGATCCAACATCCAAACCTAAGATCCTCATCGAAAATCAACTCCATGACCTTTGAGATAAAAACGGACTAATTCTTCCACTAATTCATCTCGTTCATATTTTCTAATCTGATTACGCGCATCATTATAACGGGGAATATAGGCAGGGTCTCCACTTAGCACATAACCTACGATTTGATTGATTGGGTTGTAACCCTTTTCTTCGAGTGAGCGATAAACAGTTGTTAGGGTTTCGCTAATCTCTTTTTTATTGTTATCGTCTAAATTAAAACGAACAGTTTCGTCAGTAAATCCCATAACTTACCCTCTTTTTCTTGTTTCTTAGTCAGTAGTATATCCTATTTACTGGCTTTTATCAACCATCTGCTTTGGCCAATGTAAAAAGCCCAAAAACTCCTATTGTCAAAAGTCTAGCTAATGACTAAAGAGGTGTCTTTGAACTTTATCAATGACTTACAAAGCAGCTCGCATCCGCGCTTCTGCGTTTTCCACATTTCGGATAGAACGTGGCAAAAAGGCACGAATATCGTCCTCTTTATACCCAACTTGTAGACGCTTATCATCTATCAGAATGGGACTCTTTAGAATGCGAGGATTCTCTTTGATGATAGTGATTACTTCACTAACGCTCAGTTCATTAATATCACACTTCAAGGCTTTAGCGTAACGATTCTTAGAAGAAACGATACTTTCGACCCCGTTTTCAGTTTTGGAAAGAATGTCCAAAATCTCTTCACGAGTAAGAGGTTCCTTTCCTAGGTTTTGTTCTTTATAAGGCAGTTGATGTTTGTTCAACCATGTTTTTGCTTTTTTACAGCTGGTACAGCTTGAAATCGTATAAATTTTAATCATGATTTTCTCGCTTTCTATCACTGATGCTATTATTTTAACACGTCTAGACCAAAAAGAAAATAGGTCTTAGGACCTATTTCTTATTTTGTCAAATAAAAAGTTTATTTTCCTAATTTTTTCTTAAAGAATTCGTTTTCATTAACTTATTCTTCAATTTCAATAGTGTCATCCAAGTCTAAAACGACATCATCAGTAGTAACATCTGGTTCATTTGAGACATGAGATTCTGTTACTGTCTCTTTTTCGTCTTCAATTAAACCGTATGCCACCCTCACCTGATGATCAATTTCATCAAAAATTTCTGGATTATCAGCTAGAAACTTCTTAGCATTCTCGGAACCTTGGCCTATTTTATCGCCATTGTAGGAATACCAGGCACCCGCCTTTTTGATAATATCTAAGTTCGTTGCAATTTTTAAAAGCTCTCCTGTACGTGAAATACCTTCACCGTACATGATTTCAACTTCAGCAACCTTAAATGGTGGCGCTACTTTGTTTTTGACAACTTTAATCTTGGTTTCCTTACCAACATTGCTATCTTTTTGGTCTCCAGTTCCCTTGATTTGTGTATTACCACGAACATCCATACGAACAGAGGCATAGAATTTTAATGCGCGCCCACCAGGAGTTGTTTCTGGATTACCAAACATAACCCCAACCTTCTCACGCAATTGGTTAATGAAGATTGCAATTGTTTTAGTTTTATTAATAGAGGCAGATAGTTTACGCATTGCCTGACTCATCATACGAGCTTGCAAGCCAACATGGCTATCTCCAATATCACCATCAATTTCAGCACGAGGGACTAGGGCTGCAACTGAGTCAACAACAACCAAATCAACGGCACCTGAATCAATCAACTCAGCAGCGATTTCTAGCCCTTGTTCACCGGAATCAGGTTGAGATAAAAGAAGTTCATCAATATTTACTCCAAGCGCCGCTGCATAAGCTGGATCTAAAGCGTGTTCTGCGTCTATAAATGCAGCAATCCCGCCATCTTTTTGTGCTTGAGCGACAGCATGCAAAGCGACAGTTGTCTTACCTGAGCTTTCAGGGCCGTAGATTTCAATGATGCGTCCCTTGGGATAGCCACCGGCGCCAAGAGCAATATCCAAAGCAAGAGAGCCGGAACTCATTACTTGCACCTTCTGCTCTGCTCGTTCCCCCAATTTCATAATGGCACCTTTACCAAAATCCTTCTCAATATTTTTGAGAGCCATATCTAGGGCTTTTTGACGCTCTTCACCAAATTTTTTTGTGATTTCTTCTGTTTTCTTTGCTTTTTTCGCCAAATTCTTCTCCTTTTACTAAATACTAACGAAACACTATAGTTATTATACTATATTTTTGGAATTGTTCAAGTCCTGACGGATCCAATCAAGGGCAGTTAAAACAGAAATTTCACGAATATCTTGTCGTGAACGGTCACCCAGCTGTAACAAGCGAGAATAGACACCGCGTTCTGTTGCTAAGCCCAAGTAGACCGTTCCAACCTCATTTCCTTCCAAAGAATGAGGTCCTGCCACACCTGTCAAACCAATCCCAATTGAAGCACCAGTCTTTAGGCGAGCTTGACTGGCCATCCGTTCTGCTGTATACGCACTCACAACACCGTATTTTTCAAGATCAGACGTCGGAATATCTAACATCTGTGCTTTTTGTTCCAGACTATAGGTCACAAATCCGCCCGGAAAAACTTCTGAAGCGCCACTTACAGAGGCAACCGTTGCTTGAAATAAACCAGCTGTTAAGCTTTCAGCTGCAGTCACCGTTAACTTCGCTTCCTTAAGGGCTTCAACTACTACCTGAACCAGTGAATTGTTATCCCCATAACCATAAAAAGCTTGATGAATTTGAGGATCTTTACTTAAAATGCTTGCCTCTAACTGATCTAAACGCCCCTTGGCTTCTTGAACATTCCTTGCTTTAGTTGACAATCGTAGCGTGACTTCCCCAGTCTTAGCATAGGGTGCAATCGTAGGATCAGTCTGCTGCGTGATGAGGTCTGCCAAAAGAGTTGTCAGCAAGCTCTCGCCAATACCTACAAAACGAAGTACACGAGAATACAGTTGTTTTCCTTGCGCCAAAAGTGGCAATAGTTGTTCGGTCACCATTGGTTTCAATTCACTGGGAGGCCCAGGTAATAAAACATAAGTCTTATCGCCTTGTTGTAAGTAGGAACCGATTGCTAGGCCCGTTCGATTTGGCAAGGGTATTCCTCCAGCCAAATAAAGTGCCTGACGGTCATTATTTGCAGTCTTGGGACGGCCAAGATGGACAAAACGTTGATTAATTTTTGTCATGGCATCTGTATCTGTTGCAAGAGACACACCTAAAGCTTGCGCAATGGTTTGCTTGGTTAAATCATCCTCAGTGGGCCCTAATCCGCCTGATACAATCACCAGATCACTACGTTCCTGAGCTTTTTGAAAGACGTCTAGTAATCGTATCGGATTGTCTCCGACAGTTGTATGATAATAGACATCGACACCAATCTCCGCTAATTTTTTAGATATGAATTGCGCATTACTATTTACAATTTGTCCCGTTAATAATTCTGTTCCAACTGCAATAATCTCAGTTCGCATCTTTCTATCCTCCCATCAATTTATTCGTATTGATTTCTATAAGTTACACAACTATTGACAGCATTTAAAGGAACAAGTCTCCTCGTGGTCGTTTACCAACCCAGCGCTTTGAAGAAACGATTGCATAGCTACAGGTCCCGTGAAAGTGAAGCCTAATTGTTTCAGTGTTTTTGATAGTTTTTCTGATAGGTCCGTCTTATTTGGAAGATCACTACTTTTTACAACGTGATGAACCTGTTGTTGCCCTTCCACGAAACTCCAAAAAAAGCGATCTAAGCTACTGAACTGTTTTTGTACCTTTAGAGCTGCTTGAGCATTTTGCCGTGTCGCAAACAGTTTGGCCCGATGACGAATAATAGCCACATTATCCAGTAGCGCCTCCAACTGTTGGTCTGTCATCTGAGCCACACGTGCTATATCATAGTGAAAAAAAGCTTGACGAAATGCCTGACGTTTATTGAGGACCGTCTCCCAAGATAAACCTGCTTGATAGGTCTCCAAACAAAGTAGCTCAAAGAGAGACCGATCATCATGTAGCGGTCGCCCCCACTCATTGTCGTGATAAGCCACATAGAGGGGGTTCGATAACTTTACCCAAGAACATCGTTGTATCATGGTTGCTCCTATTTAACCAACATCTTCAAGGCAGATTTAATATAATTTTCTGCTGTATCAGAAGTACCCTCAAAGAATTTTTTAATTTTCTTCAATTCTGTTGCCTTATAACCTAGTGCAAGCATCGCTTCCATCGCTTCCTCTAAAGCCTGATTTTCAAGTTTAGTTGATGGTAATGATTGGATTGGACTATCCTCGGATGTCACTGAAATTTTTCCTTCCAAATCTAATACCATCTGCTGAGCTGTCTTTTTCCCAATTTTAGGAAATTTTGTTAGGTAAGTAATATTTTTGCCTTCAATTGCCTTCATCAGGCCGACATTATCATCACAAGCGATAATGGCAAGAGCCGAAACAGGCCCGATTCCCGAAACCGAGATCAGATTTAAGAAGAGTTCTTTTTCTTCTTCTGTTAAAAAGCCATATAAAAGTTGCGCATCCTCACGAACAACCTGATGTAAATAAACTTTTATTTCCTGTCCAACTCGAGACGAATAGGTATAAGGGTTTGCCACATGCAAGATATAACCGATTCCTCCAGTTTCCACAACGACATACTTAGAGGTAATTTTGGTGAGGACACCAGTAATATATTCGTACATAAGTCCCTTTCTGATTTACTTTCTTTCGCCATTAGTATACCACAATACTTCTGATTCCATAGACTATCGGCACTCATCATAAGCCGTGGTAATTCCTATTTTCTGACGCAACTTGAACTCGTCGCAGATACAATCGTTTACTAGTATTTTCCTAACTCCCGAAGGCTAGTATGATTCTCTTGAATCCGCCGAAACATTTTTTCCATATCTGATGTTGAAAAATGTACTAAGACTGGTCGACCATGTGGACAATTATAGGGATTGTGGCAATGGGCTAGTTGTCTCAATAGATCACGCGCCGATGTCTCATCCAAACGATGATTGGCCTTTATGCTACGTTTACACGACATCATAATAGCTAACTCTGCCCGGTAACGCTTAATAGAAACCTGGTTCGTTAAAAGAAGCATATCACACATCTCGTATATCCCTGATTCAATCTCATCTTCTGTTAACCAGATCGGATGTTCTCGTAAGATGAAAGTATTGTCTCCATATGGCTCTAAGTGAATACCGATTTCTTTTAAAGTGTTTTGCCTTTCAAGAAGTGTTAAATAATCTGATTTCGAAAACTCAAACAGGTATGGAACCAAGAGTTGTTGTAAAGAACTGTCAACTTCTCCGATTTTTTCGCGATAATACTCATACTTGACTCGCTCTTGTGCAGCGTGTTGATCAATAATGTACAAGCCTCCTTTCCCCTGAGCAAAAAGGTAGGTACCATGCATTTGACCGAAATATTCCAGTTCTGGAAAAGTTTGGTTTTCTTCCTGTTCCAACCGTTTGACAATCTTGTCAACCTTTTGCCGTTCCTTATGCGACCTTAAAGTCAAATCTGGGTGCTCTTGATCCACTATGACGTCACTGCGTTTAGCTGTTTTAACTGCCGAAGAATTATCAGTGTTCGTCTTGTATACCAAATGCGAAGACAGTTTTTCATCAACAATATTTTGTGAGAAGTCAGGCAGGTCTGTAGAAGCGCTTAAATCAGGGGAGTAATCTTCTCCTCTCACTGTACCTGTCGGCAAAGAAAAAGTCATCTGCTCAGGTCTTTGCTCTGTTCGTTGACGTGTTTGATTTAAATTATCCAAGGCATCTGGAATAAGTTCTTGTTCTGACAATGCCTCCTGTATGGCAGATTCGATGAGCCCCATTAGTTCTTTTTCCTTGGACAAACGCACTTCTTGCTTAGTTGGATGAACATTTACATCGGCCAAATAAGGGTCTATCTTAATAGACAAAACTGCAATTGGAAAACGACCCACCATTAGCTTGCTACCGTAACCGTTTAGAATGGCACGATTGAGCAAAAAATTTTTAACATAACGCCCATTGATAATTAAAGTAATATAATTTCGATTGGCACGTGTCAGTTCCGGCAAGCTAACATAACCTGAAACCTCAAAATCTAAATCCTGGGCTTCTACAGAAATCATTTTCTTTGCTGTATTGATACCGTAAACTCCAGCTAGTGTCTCTCGAAGTTTTCCATTACCATTTGTTTTTAAAACTTCACGACCGTCGTTGATTAAGCTAAATGCAATCTCGGGATGAGCCAAACTCTGACGGTTTAAAACATCAATAATATGTCCTAACTCCGCCTGTAAACTTTTCATATATTTCAAACGCGCAGGTGTATTAAAAAAGAGATTTTCGACGACAATTCTTGTACCAGGTTTGGCTGCAATAGGGACAAGCGACGCAATATTTCCCCCTTCAGCTACCAATTGGGTTCCTGAAGGGGCTCCGCTTTCTCTTGTTGTTATGGTCAATTGGCTAACTGAAGCAATCGAGGGCAGAGCTTCTCCGCGAAAACCTAGAGTACGAATGCGAAAAAGATCTGCTTGCTTAGAAATCTTACTCGTGGCATGACGCTTTATCGACAAAGCTACATCTGCTTCTCCCATGCCATTACCATCATCACTGACACAAATGCTCTTTAAACCAGATTCCTCAATCTCAACACGAATCACTTGACTCTTCGCATCAATAGCGTTTTCGACTAATTCCTTAACAACACTGGCAGGTCGTTCAATCACCTCGCCAGCAGCAATTTGATTGGCTAAAACTTCGGGTAACTCAATAATTTTTGCCATAGTTTTTCTCCCTATCAGACACTCAATTTCTTCATCTAAAGTTTTACTATTATATCATATTTACTAAACTACTTTAAGCTCGTCACCTTGCTACTTTAAGATTTATTTTGTATAAATTATAGGTTTTTGCAAGTATTTCATTGTATATTATGCCTAAACAATAATAAAAGGAGCCTTATTATGAATTTTTTCAAAAGAGCCTGGTTATATACTTGGGCAAAGAAAGGAAAATCGCTTTTACTCATTTTAGTGACTTCAGCCATCTTAACGTTTGTCCTTGCAGGTCTTACGATTAATAAAGCTGCCAAATCTGCGGTTGAAAACGCTAAGCAAGAAACAGGGGCAACGGTAACCCTGCAAGTTAGTCGCGACTATATGATGCAACAGATGAAAGCTAATAAAAGTTCCTCAGACTCAAGTAGCGATGAACCGCCGACTATGACGATGACACCGATTCCCCTAGAGACAGCTCAAAAAATTGCTGAAAAGTCCGGAGTTAAATCATATCTCTTCACTACGACAACCACAGCGACAGCCTCCAGTGGTATCTCGGCTATTAGCTCATCCTCAACGTCAAGCTCTAACAATAGTCAACCAAACGGCCCAGGTGCTATGCAATCCGGAGATTTCACTATCACTGGAGTCAATACAACAGATAATGTATCTGATTTTTCAAATGGCACAAATACATTAAAAAGCGGTACAGGCATTACAGCATCATCAGCTGATAATGAAGCAGTCATCTCGTCTGATTTAGCTAAGGCGAACAACTTGTCTGTTGGCGATAGTTTTACAGTTACAACAACCGTTAATAGTACGACTACTAACTACACCCTCAAAGTAGTAGGTATTTACACCTCAACAGCTACAGTAACGGCCTCACAACTTCAAAATAAAGCTAGCAATCCGCAAAATAACATTTACACCAACTTGACAACAGCAAATACTATGAAAGGAAGTAGTGATACCGTTGATTCGGCTGTTTATACCTTGTCAAACCCTTCTAAGAAAAATAGTTTTATTGCTAGTGCGAAAAAAGATATTGATACCAATAAGTATGAATTGACTGGCAATGACCAAGTCTATCAACAAATGCTTCAACCACTAAATAGCATTGCGGCCATTTCAAAAAATATTGTTTGGCTTGTTTCAATAGCTGGAGCTATCATTCTAACGCTAATTGTTATCCTAAGTGTTCGTGAGCGGCGCTATGAAATCGGTGTTCTCATGAGCCTCGGGGAAGGACGATTCAAGATTATTAGCCAATTCTTTGTTGAACTATTTGTCCTTACACTGGTTTCGATTGGTATAGCGACTGCTGCAGGAAACGTTGTCGGAAACGTCCTGGGGCAACAACTCGTCAGCCAGCAAACGAGCTCAACACAAACGTCAACTAGACCTGAACAAGGCGGAGGTCCTGCAGAACAAACAAATTCGACAGCATCTTCTACCCAAAAAACAAACACTAATCAACCTCCTCAAGGTGGCAACGGTGCTCCAGGCATGAACAATAGTTCTACAAGTCTCAACAAACTAAATATCAAACAAACACCAGCTAGTATCGCAAAACTTGGCGGTATCGCGCTCTTGATTTCCCTTATTTCAACAGTTCTTGCCAGCATCGGAATCATTCGAATGAAACCTAAAGACATCCTCTCATCTAACTAGAAAGAAGGTAAGCCTATGACACTAACAACTCATAACATCAGTTACTGGTACTCGAATAACCCGGATGATTATCTTTTTAAAGATGTCTCTATCAACTTTGAAAAAGGGAGGGTTTACTCCATTTTAGGTCAATCAGGTAGCGGAAAAACGACATTTTTATCTTTACTAGCAGGACTAGATACACCAAAATCTGGGAATATCCAACTTAACGGACAACCTATTCAAAAAGGCGGTTTGGTGGCTTATCGTAAACGCAGTGTAGCGACCATCTTTCAGGCCTACAACCTCTTGACCTATATGACAGCAAGACAAAATATACAGGTGGCACTAGATATTACTGGTAGACAGGTAGACCCTAAAAAAGTTAATGCTTTATTTGCAGATGTCGGGCTGGAAGAGGCACTCCTGGATAAACCAGTCCTCAAACTTTCTGGAGGTCAACAACAACGTGTTGCTATTGTTCGTGCACTAGCTAGTGGAGCTGATATCATCATTGCGGATGAACCCACAGGTAATCTAGATGAAGAAACCACACAAGATATCATTAGAATATTTCAAAAAATTGCTCATGAACAACATAAAACGGTCATTATAGTGACGCACGAAAGAGAAGTTGCCCAAGCCAGCGATACAACTTTTGAACTCAAAAAACGTCATTTCACACAGATTGCTTAGCCAATTCTGAATACTTTTCAAAATTAAGGACTAACTACAGAAAAAACGACTGACTTTTCTCGGTCAATCGTTTTTTATGTAGTTTTTAGCGTTATTTCCCTTCAGAAATCTCTTTCTTTAGTTCATATAAAACGGTCATCGCTTCTATAGGTGTCATCAAATTGAGATCTAATTTCTGAATTTTATCCACAACAGAATCTTCCACTGGTTCAAATAATGATGTCTGTTGAAAGAATGATTGGTTCGTTTCACTTAGTAGTGAAACCTCCTGGTTTTCTAATTGATCTAGGATAGCATCCGCACGCTGTAGTAATGAACTTGGCAAGCCAGCAATTTTCGCCACATGGATACCGTATGATTTATCCGCTGGACCAGGTGCAATCTGATGCAAGAAAGTCACTTGCCCTTCTTGTTCCAGTGTTGCGACATGAACATTTTCCAATCGTGTCAAGCTCGTTGACAAACCTGTCAACTCATGATAATGCGTTGCAAATAGTGTTTTAGCACCAATATGATCATGAATATGTTCAATAATAGCTTGTGCTAAAGCCATTCCATCATAGGTAGCAGTCCCACGACCCAGCTCATCGAAAAGTATTAAGGAATCTTCTGTTGCAAGCTCCATCGCTGTATTTGCCTCCATCATCTCCAACATAAATGTGGATTGACCCGAGATCAAATCATCCGCTGCTCCAATACGCGTAAAAATCGCATCAAATATTGGTAAACTAGCACTCTTTGCAGGAACGTAGCATCCCAGTTGAGCCAAAATGACAATAAGAGCTAATTGACGCATGTAGGTAGACTTCCCACTCATATTAGGGCCTGTAATGAGTTGGATGCAGTGATCACTGGCAAGGTTTATCGAATTAGGAACATAATCATTTCCCGAGATAACCTTCTCAACAACCGGATGACGACCTTCCTCAATCGCTATTTCGTGGTGATCATTGAATTGTGGTTTTTGATAGTGTTGTTCTTCAGAAATGACAGCCAACCCCTGCAAAACATCAATCGTTGCTATATGACGCGCCAAAACTTGCAAGTCCTTGATGAAGGACTCCACCTTTGTACGAATACTTAGAAAAATATCGTATTCAAGATTTGCAGACTTTTCCCGTGCTTCTAATATCTCCCCTTCGATTTTAGCTAACTCCGATGTTCCATAACGTTCAGAATTTTTTAAAGTCGCCTTACGGAAAAAATGTTCCGGAACCTTGTCCAGATGCGAATTTGTCACATGAAAATAGTAACCGTCTTTACGATTATAGTCAATTTTTAAAGTAGCAATGCCTGATTGTTCACGTTCCTTGGCTTCCAAGTCTAAAATCCATGATTGCCCGTCACGCATGACCGTCCGATAACGGTCCAATTGTTCGTCAAAGCCAGATTTGATGATACCACCTTCTGTGATCAAAGCCGGAGCATCTGGATCAATGGATTCTGTTATCATATGTGCTAAAGTTGGGAGGGCATCGATTGACGATTCAAGTAGGTTAAGCTCATCATTGTCAAATTGCCGCAGTCTTTCTTTAATTTGAGGAACTTTTTGCAAGGTCTGCCCCAGTTGTAACAAGTCCTTCGGAGTAGCTTTTCCAAAGGAAATGCGACTAGCTAGACGTTCAATATCGTAAACACCCTTTAAACTTTCTGTCAAGTCTACACGTTCAAAAAAGTTATCTATTAGCGCTGTAACAGCATTTTGACGCTTTAATATTGATGCCTTGTGGAGCAACGGTCTGTCAATCCACTGCCTCAATAAACGGGTTCCCATCGCAGTTTTTGTTTCGTCTAAAAGCCAATAAAGGCTTCCAAATTTTTTACCCGTACGTGCGTTTTCTAACAGATCTAAACTCCGCTTGGTCGCGTAGGTCATCTGTAAATAATCCCTAATCGCATAATGTTTAACAGGTTGTAAATGACTTAATTGCCTCTTCTGTGTTGCCTGCACATACCCTAGCAATTTACCCGCTACAGCTTGTTCAATTACAGTTAGACTCGTTTCAGAGATGAGCGTCGCATCCAGAATAGGTAATTCTTGCTTGGAAATTAACAAATTGAGTTGACCGCATAGGACATCCTCTTGTTCCGAAACAAGTTCAAAACCGACAACAACTTCTTTTGCTTTTAAATTTTGAATCTCATTCGTAACTTGAGTAAAATCACTCAATTGAGTCGCGTAAAATTCTCCCGTTGATAAATCCATATAGGCTAAACCATAGGAGTTCTCATCATAGTCAATAGCTACCAGAAAGTTATTTCCTGTTGCTTGTGTCTGACTATCAACAGCCGTCCCAGGGGTAATGACTTGAACTACCTCTCGTTTCACTACACCGACCGCTTTTTTGGGGTCTTCCATTTGTTCAGCAATGGCAACCTTATGCCCTTGGTCCACCAAAACATCAATGTATTGCTGGGCTGAATGGTAGGGGACACCCGCCATGGCAATTGGATCATCTGCATTTTTATTTCGACTAGTTAGTGTCAGTTCGAGAATTTGAGCTGCTCTGACGGCATCGTCATAAAATAGCTCATAAAAGTCCCCCATTCGAAACAGCAAAAAAGCATCTGGATATTCCTTTTTTATATCCAGATACTGCTGCATGCCTGGAGATAATTTTTTTTTCGTCATGGGTTATCTCCCTTATTTATTCCTTCTTCTATTGCTTTTGTCACATGATAAAGCAAATCACTCGCATCCTGCATCTTTTGTCGATATTCTACTACAATGGGAAGCTCTGACAAATCATCCTGCAAGCGTGTAGCCTCTTCATCAGCCTGCCTATAAGCCTGTTCTTTTTCAATTTTATCAAAAAAAACGGCCTCTTGCTGAAAATGCTTCATTTCTCCAACTTTATCTTGAATGTCAGGTAAGCTATCCATCCGAGTCTTTACCTCGGAAAATGCCTGTACGGATGCGTGGTTTTTGAGCAGATCGGCCAGTTTTTCTGCTTCTTCCTTCCAAGCCGTCATTTAAGCAAAGCCTTCAAATCTTTCTCTAAAATCATGGCAGTCTTTTCATTACGACAAATAACTAAAAGTGTATCTGCCCCCGCGATTGTTCCAAGAATATCTTCATGTTTAAGGCCATCGATTAAATTAGCCAGTAAATCTGCTTCTCCTAGTGGTGTATGGATGACGAGTGAAAATTGAGCCCGATCGACTGTCTTAACATAAGGGGCTGCTTGCGTACTCAAGCCAGTAGACTCTGTCTGTGAAATTGTATAATAATGTCTCCCCTTATCATCTCGCGTCTTCAAAAGTCCAATAGCTCGTAAATCACGTGAAAGTGTTGCCTGGGTCACCTCAATCCCTTCTGAACGCAAGTGTTCTTTAATTTCTTCTTGTGTACGAACAGGGCGACTAGCAATTAAGCGTTGAATTTTATCACGACGTTCAGCTTTCTTCATAAAAACCTCTTTAGTAATTTCATTATATTCAGGTTAATTATACCAAAAAAAGTAAATTTTTTTAAGTTTTCTCTTCCTCGCACTATAGAAGGCTCGATTTTATGGTAAAATAGAGTGCACAAACCAGAAGTTAAAGGAGAGCACATGGATAATAAATTACACATCGCACAAGCGCTCGATAAAGTTATTGCCCCTCTAAATCTTGAAACGATACTCAACCTCATCGAAGTACCTAAAAAAAGTGATCTTGGTGATTTTGCCTTTCCTACCTTTACTTTAGCAAAGACTTTCCGTAAAGCGCCACAAGTCATTGCAGAAGAATTGGCACAAGCAATTGACACCTCGAACTTTGAAAAGGTTGAAGCAGTCGGTCCTTACCTTAACTTTTTCCTTGATAAGTCTATTATGACAAAAAAAGTTCTAGAAACAATTATCACTGAAAAGGAAGATTACGGTCAACAAACCATTGGGCATGGTAAATCAGTTGTACTTGACATGTCGAGTCCTAATATCGCTAAACCCTTTTCCATTGGTCACCTGCGTTCAACCGTAATAGGTGACAGCTTATCTCTTATTTTTCAAAAATTAGGTTACACAACTGTAAAGATAAATCATTTAGGAGATTGGGGAAAACAATTCGGACTTCTTATCGTTGCCTATAAAAAATGGGGGGATGAAGAGGCTGTAAAAGCAAATCCGATTAATGAGTTGTTGAAACTTTACGTGCGTGTCAACGAAGAAGCCAAGTCCAATCCAGAGCTAGATGAAGAGGCCCGCCAATGGTTCCGTAAACTTGAAAATGGCGATTCTGAAGCTTTACACCTCTGGCAATGGTTTCGGGACGAAAGTTTAGAAGAATTCAATCGTATTTACAATATTCTTAATGTCACTTTTGATAGTTACAACGGTGAAGCTTTCTATAATGACAAAATGGATGCAGTTGTTTCTATTTTAGAAGAAAAAGGGCTTCTTGAAGAATCTGAAGGGGCACAGGTAGTCAACTTAAAACAGTACGGTATTGAACATCCTGCTTTGATAAAGAAATCCGATGGTGCTACTTTATATATTACGCGAGATTTGGCTGCGGCCCTCTATCGTAAAGATTCTTATCATTTCGATAAAGCGCTCTATGTGGTAGGCCAAGAACAAGAAGGTCACTTCAAACAATTAAAAGCTGTCCTGACAGAAATGGGTTATAGTTGGTCTGACGATGTGGAACAAATCGCTTTTGGACTTGTCACTAAAAATGGCAAGAAACTTTCTACTCGTAAGGGAAATGTCATCTTGCTTGAACCAACCATCGCAGAAGCCATCGAACGTGCTTTACAGCAAATTGACGCAAAGAATCCTAACCTTAAAAACAAAAACGACATTGCTCGTCAAGTCGGCGTTGGTGCCATCAAGTTTTATGATTTGAAAACAGATCGAAAAAATGGTTACGATTTCGACTTAGAAGCTATGGTATCTTTTGAGGGGGAAACTGGTCCCTACATCCAGTATACCCATGCACGGATCCAGTCCATTTTACGCAAAGCTAATTACGAACCTCATACAGGGCTGACTTCGGTGCCAGATGGTGAACAAGCCTGGGAACTAGTCAAACAACTCCAAAATTTCCCTAAAACTATCTTACGCGCCGCAGACCTCTATGAACCGTCTGTTATTGCTAAATACGCTATACGTTTAGCTCAAAGTTTCAACAAGTATTATGCGCAAACACGCATTTTAAACAACGACGAACAAAAATCTGCACGTTTAGCGCTGGCTTATGCAACAGCTACAGTTATCAAATCTTCCCTTGCACTTCTTGGGGTGCAAGCACCAGACGAAATGTAAAAAAAATTAGGAGAAAACTCCTAATTTTTTTTATTATTTGTGAATAAGCCCGTTCTCTTATTGACACGTTTAATATCCCATGTAAAGCCTTCACCTATTATTTCATCCACATCAACAATTGAAATAAAAGCATGTGGATCAATTTCAGTTAAGAGGTGCTTCACTTCAGACACTTCTCTGGGGTTTACAATAACGTAAACCATTCGTTTAGGTGTTTGTGTATAGGCCCCTTCACTATTAATAAAGGTCGCTCCACGTTCTAGGACCTCTGAGATAGCCTGAGCGATTTCAACAGGAAAATCGGTAATAATAAACATACCCTTAGCTGCATATCCTCCACGTAATATTAAGGGCATTATCTGTGAATAAACAAAGCTAGCAATTAGGGTGTAAACCATCTGACGAATCCCTATGTAAGACAAAGAGCACAAAAGAACAACACTATCAAAAATAAAAAGATTTTGTCCTAATGGTCGACTTGTTTTTTCTTCTATAACTCGCCCTATAATGTCTCCACCACCAGTAGTTCCACCATGACGGAAGACCAACCCGCTACCAAAACCAGCAAAAACTCCGGCAAGTAGTGCAGCAATCAGCATATCATGGCTGACATCAATCTGTAACGGAATTTTTTGCCATAACCATACGAAGAACGAAAGCAACAAGGTTCCATATATCGTTAGACCTAACGCTTTGTTTCCAAAAATACGTCGCCCCAACCAAAACAAAGGCACATTTAATATTAAGGACATATAAGCGGGATTTATCTTGAAAAGGGCATGCGTTATCAGCGTGATTCCTGATATACCGCCTTCAGCCAATTGGTTCGCCATATTGAAATAGACAAAACCAAAGCTGTATATGGCCACACCTACAGCAATCAAAAGTAGATCTAGGGCTAATCTTGCTTGTCCTTCTCGTTTCATAGCTCCTCCTTTTTATGAGTCCTCCTCTTTGAAGCGACCAATAATTTTAACATTTTCTGATATTGAGATAAAAGCCTGTGGATCAGCCTTTCTCATATAATATTTAAAATCGTTGTACTCATACCTGGTAATGACAGCAATTAAAATGGTTTTCTTTTCCCCTGTGTAAGTTCCACTAGCATCATTAATTTGTGTAACGCCATGGTGCAATTTTTTGTGTAACATCTTAACAACCCTTTGGGGTTGAGTGGTGATAATCATCGCCTGAAGTTTCTTTTGTTTCGTATAAAGTGCATCTGTCACACGGCTAGAGACGAAAATGGTAACCATTGAATAAAGAGCATAGCGCCAACCAAAAATTAAACCTGCAAAAATCATGATGAAACCATTCACCATAAGAGAGATACTCCCAACATCTCGTCCCGTTCTCTTTCTGACCGTCAGACTTACGATATCCGTACCGCCACTAGAGACATTGTTTCTAAGAGCATAGCCAATCCCAATTCCCATCACTAAGCCGCCAAAGATAGCATTGATCAAAGGATCAGGGGTTAAGCGAACAACAGGAATAACTTGAATGAAGAGAGAACTAAATGTTACAGTAATGAACGTAAAAATCGTAAACCTATGCCCAATTTGCTTCCATGCCAACAAAATTAAAGGAATATTAATGGCATAAAATGTAACAGAAACTGGAATAGTTACCCCTAAAAAACGGGCACTAACAGCTGACAAAACCTGAGCCAAACCGGTCGCACCACTTGAGTAAACGTGACCAGGTTGAAAAAAGAAGTTGACAGCAATACTTGATAACAAGCCGTACAAAAGTGAGGCAGAAATGCGTTCTGCATACTTCTCCCTAGAAATACTCCGCACCGCTTTTAGAATGCCTACTTTTTTTGCCTGTTGTTCAACATTATATTTAAAACGTTTTTTTAAAGGGGCTTTACTTACCATTTTTTTGTAACGCTAACTCTAATTCGTCTAATTGTGCTTGTGAGACTTGGCTAGGTGCCTGGGTCATTGGATCGGTTGCTTTGTTATTCTTCGGAAAAGCGATCACTTCTCGAATATTTTCCTTGCCAGCTAAAAGCATGACAAAACGATCTAAACCAAGCGCCAAACCACCATGAGGTGGGAAACCATAGTCAAGAGCTTCCAACAGGAAACCAAACTGGTCTTGGGCGTCTCCCTGGCTGAATCCCAGAGCGGTAAACATGCGCTCTTGCAACTCGCGAGTGTTAATCCGCAAGCTACCGCCACCCAGTTCATAACCATTGAGAACAATATCATAAGCTACAGCACGTACCTTAGTTAAGTCGCCTTCCAATTCGTGAGCTGTTTCTGTGTATGGCAGAGTGAAGGGATGGTGGGCGCTCATGTAACGCCCTTCTTCTTCGGACCATTCAAACATTGGCCAGTTGACAACCCAGAGATAATTAAAGGCGGACGTGTCAATCATGCCCATTTCTTTGGCAATGCGCGTACGTAAAGCACCCAGCGTGTCATTAGCAATAGCACGGCTGTCTGCCACAAATAAAATCAAATCATCGTCAACTAACTGTAAATTTTCTGTCAAATTACTTTCAACAGTTGTCAAGAACTTAGCAATTGGTCCAGCTAACTTGCCATCCTGAAATTTCAACCAAGCCAGACCTTTGGCACCATACTGTTTAGCCACTTCTGTCAACTGATCGATAGCTTTTCGAGAGTAGTGGCTAGCTCCACCATTGACCACAATCGCCTTGACCGCTTCAGCTTGGGCAAAGACTTTGAAATCTGTGTCCTTGACTAAAGATGTCACATCCTGCAATAGCATGTCAAAGCGTGTGTCAGGCTTGTCGCTCCCATAGTTTTCCATAGCATCTGCATAATCCATGCGTGGGAAAGGCAGGGTCACGTCAATGCCTTTGGTTTCCTTCATGACCTGAGCGATGAGTCCTTCAGTGATGTCTTGAATCTCCTGGTCAGATAAGAATGACGTTTCTAAGTCGACCTGTGTAAACTCAGGTTGACGATCGCCACGTAAATCTTCATCACGGAAACACTTCACAATCTGATAGTAACGGTCAAAACCTGCATTCATGAGCAACTGCTTAGTGATTTGAGGACTTTGTGGCAGGGCATAGAAACTCCCTTTATTGACACGACTTGGCACTAGGTAGTCACGCGCTCCTTCTGGCGTAGACTTGGTCAAAATCGGCGTCTCCACATCGATGAAATCTAAATTGTCCAGGTAATTGCGGATCGTGTGCGTTACCTTGGCACGCAACTTGAATGTCTCCAACATCTCTGGACGACGCAGGTCAAGATAACGGTAACGTAAACGCGTATCATCACTGACTTCAATATCATTCTTGATTTCAAACGGTGTCGTTTTAGCCGTATTGAGGACGGTCAAATTCTCTACATGGAGTTCGACGGCACCTGTCGCCAGCTTGTCATTGGCTTGTTGACGGGCTTCCACGCGCCCTGTCACTTCGATAACATACTCGCTACGCAGGCTTTCAGCTACATCCACAACCTCACCAGGGGCTTCCTCAGGATTAACTACCAGTTGCATAAGACCTTGGCGGTCACGCAGGTCGATAAAAATTAATCCACCCAGGTTTCGGCGGCGTGCCACCCAACCTTTCAGGGTAACCACTTGCCCAATTTGAGCTTCTCTTACATCTCCAGCATACATGCTACGTTTCATTTTTTCCTCTTTTTCTAATCCTTACAGGGCCTTTTCAACCACAGAAGTCAAGTCGGTCGCAATAGCGTCCAACGTTGCCGTGACAGAGACTTTTTCGCCGGCCACCTTGTGAGTCACACTGGCTTGATTTCGCGCAACTTCGTCCGCGCCCAGTGTGATGACATAGCGCGCTTGGAATTTATCAGCTGTCTTGAACTGGGCCTTGATTTTACGATCCAGGTAATCTCGCTCCGCACGCAAGCCTTGACTACGTAAGCTTTGAACAAGTTCCAATGCCTTACTATTGACTTCTTCACCTAGGACGATGACATACACATCCAAAGGACTTTCCAGTTCAGGCACGAGACCTTGCTTCTCCATAATCAAGAGTAGGCGTTCCATACCTAGGCCAAAACCAAAACCAGGTGTCTCAGGACCGTCAAAATAAGACACCAGACTATCGTAGCGACCACCTGCACAAATGGTTAACTCGGTATTTTCTACTTCAGTGATGAATTCAAAAATCGTATGATTGTAGTAGTCTAGACCCCGCACCATATTCGTGTCAATAACATAGGGAATCTGTAGGCTTTCCAACATACTTCGCACTGAGGCAAAATGTTCAGAACTCTCCTGGTCCAAGTAATCCAAGATTGATGGTGCACCCGCAACAGCTTCCTTATCCGCCGCATCCTTAGAATCCAACACCCGCAAAGGATTTTCTGCTAAGCGGCGCTGACTATCTGCCGACAACTTGTCCTTGAGCGGTGTCAGGTAGTCAATCAGAGCTTGGCGATAAGCTGCACGGCTCTCCGCATTGCCCAGACTGTTGAGGTGCAAGGTAACGTCCTTGACGCCCAGTTTATTAAAGAGCTGGTATGCCATAGCCATCGTTTCCACATCTGTAGCAGGGTTGGCTGAGCCAAAGCACTCCACACCGATTTGGTGAAACTCTCGTAAACGACCAGCTTGAGGCCGTTCATAGCGAAACATAGGCCCCATGTAGTAAAGTTTAGTTGGCTTTTGTACCTCAGGGGCATAGAATTTATTTTCCACATAAGCCCGTACGACAGGCGCTGTCCCCTCAGGTCTCAGGGTGATATGACGTCCCCCTTTATCCTCAAAATCATACATTTCCTTGGTCACGATGTCGGTCGTATCGCCCACAGAGCGGCTAATCACCTCATAATGTTCAAACATAGGCGTACGAATCTCGCCATAATGGTAGAGGGCAAATGTTTCACGTGCAACATTCTCCAGATACTGCCACTTGGCCGTTTCTTGAGGGAGAATGTCCTGGGTCCCTTTTGGTTTTTGTAACTTCATGTCTATCCTGTTCCTTTTAGCCTGAGCCATAGTTTTCTTACCTGTACTATTTTACCATTTATTAAGCTATTTGAAAGCTACTAGGACAAGTTTTCTGATTTTTTTGTCAAGTAACTTTACTTTACAAAAAAAGTGTGCTATTATACTAAAGTTGATGAAAATCAAGAAATAAAATATCGGAGGACTTAGACATGGCAGTACCTGCACGTCGCACGTCGAAAGCAAAGAAAAATAAACGTCGTACTCACTACAATTTGACAGCTCCAACTGTAAAATTTGATGAAGCAACTGGTGACTACTCACGTTCACACCGTGTATCCCTCAAAGGATACTACAAAGGACGCAAAGTTGCTAAAGCAGCTTCTGCAGAATAATTAGAAGGGAGATACCATGCGTAATAACATCATTCTTGAACACAAAGAAACTGGCGAACGCTTGTACCTGACTTCTAAAAACAAACGTAACACACCAGACCGTTTGAAATTGAAAAAATACTCTCCAAAACTGCGTAAACACGTGGTCTTTACAGAGGTCAAATAAGAAAAACGCCTAGTAGGCGTTTTTTGTTGTCCTTTTACAGCCATTCCCACTATGCTATAATAAAGTATCACATACTCAAGGGGGAGCTATGCAATTTTACGACATTACTTATATCACCCAGCATCAGTCCCTGGCTTCTGTGGTCCGCTCGGTGATCATCATCATTCTTCTAGTGCTTCTAACAGCATCTAGTGCTTACTATTTGCGCAACCGTCTACGAACCCGTTGGCGAGACATTAGCATCGGTGTAGTCCTTTTGACTTTTGTCTTCCTAGGTATCCAGATGCAAGATTACCTACAAAGCCGTCAAAATTTCTCACAGTCTCAGACTTTAGTCAAACTGATAGAAAGCATTGCCACGGACAATGATATCAAACCAGAAAAAGTTTATGTTAATGCTACCTCGCTGTCTTCAGGCATTATCGTACGCTTCGATGAGAAAAACTACCGCGTCAATCTCAATGCAGATAACAACAGTTACAGCTTAGAACGTACGCACGTCATTGACCACACAGTTACAATCATAAAAGGAGACTGAAATGGACAGTTACCTCATTATTGCCCTCAAGTTCAGCATCGGCATGCTGGTCATGATTCTGCAAATTAACATATTAGGCAAGTACGAATTTTCCATCAATACCCCACTCAACCAAATTCAAAATTATGTCCTTGGGGGCATCATTGGAGGTGTCATCTATAATAGCAGCATCTCTGTTTTGACTTTCCTTATCGTTCTTCTTATCTGGTCCCTCATCGTTGTCGTCATCAAGTTATTGGTAAACTCCAACAGCTTGGTCCACAAGATGGTTGTAGGCGATCCAACTATTCTCATCAAAAATGGTCAGGTAGATGTAGCCAAGTGTACGCAACTAGGGCTTTCAGCAGACCATCTCATGGTTCAGTTAAGGTCTGAGGGAATTAATAGTATCGAACAGGTCAAATCTGCCATCATGGAACCCAATGGACGCCTAACCATCATTGACCGACGAGCAGAAAATTTGAAATTCCCTATTATTAGTAATGGTCGCCTCAACACTGACGTCCTTGAGCTGATCCACAAAGACGAATCTTGGCTCCTTCAGGAGTTGCACAAGGCTGGCTATACAGAGATCGCCAATATTTACCTGGCTGAATATGTCGACCGCAAGCTCACCTTCTTTCCTTATCCACAGTAAAAAGGTCCCTTATGGGACCTTTTTTGTTACTATTTGAATCTACTATCTCTGATATTAGACATTTTCTGGAAGAATTTCCTTATTCTTACGCACACTGATACCTGCACCTAGAGCAATAAATACGATCAAATAGATGAGTAAGAGGATAATTTCTTGACTAACTTGTCCTCCCATAGAAATGGTTTGCCGCAGTGCAGCAACTGAATAAGTCATTGGCATGTATGGACTAATGGCTTGATAAAAACCATTTGACAAGATGATTGGGTAGGTGCCCCCGCTAGAAGCTAACTGTAAAACAAGTAGTATCAAGGCGATAAAAGCACCGATACGGTTATTCCATGAAATAAGCGCCGTTACCAGAGCCATGAAAACTAAGCTGGCTAAAACTGTCACGAGATAGGTGAGTGCAGCGTGATTTGGTATCATGCCTAGCATTCTGACAGCAAAATAAAGTACCGTAGGCGCAATCACAGCGATAACGCCGTTTACAGCCAAGCGATGGGACAACCACTCTCGACGTGTCCTTACAACCTTACCAGACGGTAAACTACTGAAAATCATATTGGTAGATAGGGCTGCAACCATGAGTGCAACTGACATCATGTAAGGAGCCATTCCGACACCGTTGGTAGCAACCTTATCCTTATCGCTATGTTGTGTCTTAACTGGATTGGCAATAGCCTTAGCATTACTGTCTTTAACGGAAACTAAACTAATTTGTCTAGCTGCCTTACTTAGAGCCGAATTAATTTGATCGGAACCATCAGTCAAACTTGATAAACCAGTAGATAAGGTCTGACCTCCTGTAGCCAATTTATTAGCACCTGAACTCAGTTGTTGAGCACCAGAGACTAAGTTCCCAACCCCTGAATTTAGTTGACCTGAGTTAGCAGATAACGTTGATAAGCCAGAAGAAAGAGACTGCGCACCAGCAAGCAAGGTAGTATTTGAAGCCTGCAATTGATTAGCTCCACTTGATAAGCTTGCAACACCAGATGTATAGGTATTAAGTCCATTTGAGAGTGTTTGACTACCTGCACTCAGTGCTTGACTAGCAGCATGTGCCTGAGATAAGCCACTCGACAAGGTTGTCAAGGCTGTACTTGCACCCGGTAAAGCCGAATTTGAAGCAGTTGCAATGGCACTTACCCCAGATTGTACCTGAGTTAGGGCAGCCTGGTAATTAGTCAACGCCACAGAGATGGTTGAGACATCTGTCAAGATAGCATTAGCTTGTGATTCTACACTTGAAGGTGTATTAGACAAGGATTGCGTCAATTCAGTCTGCTGTTCTGCCGTTAAATTCTGATAAGTCGTCGTGCCCTGCATGGCAGCTAAATAATTTGCTTTATCCGTTGCTGCGGCAGTTGCAATAGTTGTTGCTTGAGTTTGAATGTCTGCCAGATAGGCAGATATATCACCACTTGCAGTAGAAGACAGGCTCGTATTTAACGCCTGAATGTTATCATTTAAGCTAGGTAGAGCAGCAATTAGACTATTGATCTGTTGACTTTGTTCATCCGTTAGGCTTGTCGCTGAAGCCAAAGTTGACAGATTACTTGATAGACTAGATAAACCTGATGTCAACGCTGCAGAATTTTGATTTAATTGCGCTGCACCATTTGCGACTGAAGAAACTCCAGATGTGTACTGCCCAATACCTGTAGCTAGGGTTGAAGACCCATTGGCTGCAGTCCCAACTCCCGACGTATAAGTGCCTAGACCTGTGGCTAAAGTTGACAATCCATCGGATAACGTTACACCTCCATTAGCCAAGGTTCCTAAATTACTAGATAACGTTTGACTACCTGATTGCGCTACTTGTAACCCTTGGTTTAAAGTAGTCATTCCATTTGATAAGGTTGTGAGTCCCGTTTGTAATTGCGACATACTCATAAAAACAGCGCTAGTATATGACTCTGTCACATTTTTAGCTACATTTTCCTTTAGTCGTGTCATCGCTGAATCTACCATTTTTGATGCCGTAAAGCTATGCCCCTGCGAGGTTTGGTATTTAATTGTCAAAGTTTTCGGTTTAGCCGTCATCAAACTACTAGCATTTTGAGACAAATTCTTTGGTAGGGTGACCACCATATAGTAACTACCTTCTGACAAACCTTTTTGGGCATCTTTCTCAGAAACAAAATGATAATCTAAGGCCTTTGATTGTTTCATATTGGAGACCATATTAGCCCCGATAGCAAACGTTTTTCCTTCTGTAGTAATTGATTTATCCTCATTGACAATGGCTACAGGTAGATTCTTGATATTTCCATAAGGATTCCACAAAGAACCTAAGAATAAAACATTATATATTGTTGGGACTAAAGCAATCCCTAGCATGGTTATCCATAGCATCGGTTTTTTCAAAATAACCTTGAGTTCTTCAATCATAATTGAGTTCCTTCTTTGATAAATTCTTGTTATAATTAATAATACATACTATTATACTATTATAGTAAAATTTAAGTTCAAAACAAGTTCTCACTTTCAAAATTTGACAGAATTTAACAATGTGTAAAGGAGAAATACTAGCTCATGAAATACAATGCAAGGTCTATAAAAACAAAACAAGCTATCGAATCGGCAATGGTCGAATTGCTTGCCCAAAAGGATTTCAATGCTATTACTACCACTGAACTCGCTAAAGCAGCTGGTTTAACACGTCAAGGATTTTACCTCCATTATCAGGATAAGTATGATATGATTCAATCTTATCAAGAAGAGCGTTTTAACTACTTAGAAGAATTATTACGAGAGACTAAAGTTGATAATTTTCGTCAGGCCTTAATTAAGATCTTTGATTTTCTGAGTCAAGACCAGCTATTCGCTGCCCTTATTTTAGAAAACGGGTCACATGAAATGCACGTTTTTCTGCGTAACAAGTTGAAATTGTTCATTGATAAACGTTTACAACAGTTGTCAACTAAACCAACGGCCCCTATTGAGAACACTTATACTTCAACCTATCTCTCACATGCTTTTTTTGGTATTTACCAAACTTGGGTAGCTCAAGGAAAAAAAGAAAATTCAACAGATATGACAGATTACATTTTAAGCCATATCATGATTGGACTATAACAAAAAAGCTTTGGACCATTGTCCAAAGCTTTTTAAGAGAAATCTTAGAGCATTTTGTTGTAGTATTCAACGATAAGAGCTTCATTGATTTCTGGATTGATTTCATCACGTTCTGGTAAACGCGTCAATGAACCTTCAAGTTTTTCTGCATCAAAAGAAACAAATGCTGGACGTCCAACGATAGCTTCAACTGCTTCAAGAATTGCTGGTACTTTAGCTGATTTTTCACGAACTGAGATGACTTGACCAACTTCAACGCGGAATGATGGGATATCAACACGTTTTCCATCAACAAGAATGTGTCCGTGGTTTACAAATTGACGTGCTTGGCGGCGAGTTGTCGCCAAACCTAGACGATACACAACATTATCCAAACGTTGTTCCAAAAGAACCATAAAGTTGAAACCGAGTGTTCCACCTTTAACCTTAGTTGCTTGAACAAACAAGTTACGGAATTGTTTTTCACCCAATCCGTAAGTGAAACGTAATTTTTGTTTTTCAGCCAACTGCAAACCGTATTCAGAAAGTTTGCTACGGTTGTTTGGTCCATGTTGACCTGGCACATAGTTACGACGAGCGAGTTCCTTACCTGTTCCAGTAAGGGAAAGTCCCAAACGGCGAGATTGTTTCCATGATGGTCCAGTATAACGTGACATTTAAATGTCCTCCTAAAAATAATATGGGTGGAAAATAGTCACTTAGAACATCCTAGTTCGTGCAGAGTATTTTCGCCTAAACAGCAAAGGTTACTTTTAGAAATAATACCCTGTTGACGAGCTCCATATGTTCCTGCTGATATTTCACACGAGGTCTATTGTATCATTAAAGTTTAGTGCTGTAAAGACTTTTAGTCAAAGTAATGAATGAGAGTCTTTTCAGTCAAAATATCTGAGTAGGTGAATGATTCCACATAAGACGACTGCGCCAGGCCATCTTTTCCAACATGGTCATTAAACTCTACAATAAACAAAGAAGGGTAAACCTCAATTAGTTTTCCGATTTTGTTGCGTTGACGTTTACGCCCATTTTCCAATGTTAGCTCAACCTCTTGACCTTCATGGGCCTTGATATCATCTTTAATTTTTTTCATTTTTGCAACATCTGCAAATACATCACTCATTTATGTCTCCCTATTCTTCTCGCATTGAGATACTTGAAAATTTATTATATTCTTTTTGAAATAGTAATTTGACGGTGCCTCGCGCTCCGCTCCTGTTTTTTTCGATAATGACTTCGACGGTATTGTCTACAAACCCATCGTCTTGATGTTGCTCTCCATCCTCTCGGTCATAGTAATCATCTCGGTAAAGAAAGGCAACAATGTCTGCATCTTGCTCAATTGATCCAGATTCGCGAATATCAGATAGAACTGGTCGTTTATCTTGACGTTGTTCAACACCACGTGACAATTGACTTAAAGCAATAACTGGAACTTTTAAGTCTTTGGCTAAAATTTTTAATTGACGAGAAATCTCAGAAACTTCCTGTTGTCGGTTCTCACGACCAGTTCCTTGAATCAATTGCAGATAATCAATCACAATGAGCCCCAGGCCTCCCTGGTCTGCCATTTCTTGTGCTAACCGACGTGACCGTGCCCGTATTTCAGTAATTCTAATACCCGCAGTATCATCTATGTAAATTGGAGCTCTGGCCAAGGTCCCTTGAGCAATCATGTAAGAATTCCATTCTTCATCTGTTAAGTGTCCTGTTCGCATATTATGGGCATCAATCATTCCTTCAGATGCCATCAGACGATTAACTAGACTTTCTGCTCCCATTTCTAGAGAAAAAATAGCAACTGGTTTTTGACTTTTTGTCCCAACATTTTGAGCAATATTTAAGGCAAAAGCTGTCTTCCCCACAGCTGGACGAGCTGCTAAAATAATCAATTCTTCCTCATGGAGACCAGTCGTCATTTGATCAAGTGCCTGATAACCGGTAGAAATACCAGTTACATCAGACGTCTGTCTAGCCCTCTCCTCTAACTCTTCAAAATTAATGCGTAAAACATCCGAAATTTTACGAAAACCACTGCGATTGCTATGTTCACTGACATCAATTAAAGATTTTTCTGCTGCCGCTATAATCTCATCTGATGACCGACTGCCTTCGTAAGCTTCCTGAACACGATCTGTTAAGCTTTGGATAACCTTACGAAGCATAGCTTTCTCGGCAACAATCTTAGCATAGTACTCAGCATTAGCAGAATGAGGCACACTTTCAACTAAATCAGCTAAGTAGCTGATACCACCAATGTTTGCAAGATCTCCTTGATTGTCCAAGAGACTGCGCACCGTGGTGACATCAATAGCTTCACGTGCGTCACCCAAATCAACCATAGCCTTAAAAATCACACGGTTCGCATATTTATAAAAATCTTCTGGCTCGACAAACTCTCGAATGTCGATAAGCTTATCAGGAGAAATAAAGACAGCCCCCAAGACAGCGGCTTCAGCTAACTCATCTTTGGGAGGCAATCGTAATTCTTGTGATTCTGGCATGACTAACCCTCTTAGGCTTGATTAATATAAAGTGAAATAGTCGCTTGAACTTCCTTATGCAATTTCACTGGTACTTCCACGCTTCCTACAGCACGAATCTGGTGATCCAGAATGATGTGACGCTTATCGACCTTAATATTAAATTGTTTTTGCAGCTCATCTGCAATTTTTTTAGCTGTAATCGAACCGAAAGTTCTACCATCTGGACCTACTTTTTCAGTAAATCTCACAACAGTTTTATCATCTTCTAAAACGGTCTTTAGTGTTTGAGCTTCAGCCAAAAGTGCTGCCTGAGCTTTTTCTTCTGACTTTTGCTTACCTTTTAGTTCATTGACGGCCTGACTTGTTGCTTCCTTAGCCAAGTTTTTTTTCAGGAGAAAATTTTGGGCATAGCCAGTAGGAACTTCTTTAATTTCCCCTTTTTTCCCTTTACCCTTGACATCTTGTAAAAAAATGACCTTCATTAGTTACTTCCTTCCTCTGTAGTTAAATTTTCTTTGATTAATGCAATCAACTCGTTTGACACTTCAACAACTGTTTTATCAGTTACCTGACAGGCAGCTAGGTTAAAGTGACCTCCACCACCCATACGTTCCATAATCCGTTGCACGTTAATGTCACCTTGACTCCGTGCAGAGACTGCCACACGATGATCTGGCAGGCGAACTACCACAAATGCAGCCGAAATACCATTCATTGCTAGAATCGTATCAGCTGCCTTACTTGCCAAAACATTCGTGTAAATTGTATCTTGCGCCCCAGTTGCAACTACTACATCAGGTAAAATTTTATTACCAGCTAATATGAGCTCATTAACTTGTCGATATTCCTCATAATCAACAGCCAAAATGCGTTGAATAATCGTACTGTCACTACCCTTCGAACGTAAATAACTGGCAACATCAAATGTTCGACTCGTCACGCTACTAGTAAAGTTCTTCGTATCCAACATGATACCTGCCATTAAAATACTAGCCTGCATACGACTTAGACTGTTACTTCCATTTTGAAATTGAAGTAACTCTGTCACCAATTCACTCGCTGAGCTGGCGCCACTTTCAATGAATGAGATAGCCGCATTTTCAGGGAAATCCTCGTCCCTACGGTGGTGGTCAATGACAACAACTTCAGAGAATTGTTGATAAAAGTCTTTTGACAAGGTCAGACTAATTTTAGAATGATCAACCATAATCAATAATGAGTTTGGCGTAATTTCTAAACTAGCCTGCCCTAACGTCAACATTTGTGTTTTCTCATCTTCACGCAATCGAAGCATGGCACGAACAATATCTGGGCTCATCTGACTATCATCGTAAACGACGTAGGCATTATCAATAACATTACTAGCAAACAACTGCATCCCTACAGACGCCCCAAGTGCATCCATATCAATATTGCGATGACCAACTACAAAAACACGATCACTCGACCGAATCTTATCAGAAATTGCCGTCATCATGGCGCGTGTCCGTGTCCGTGAACGTTTGATGGTTGAGGCTGATCCCCCACCAAAATATTGAGCTTCAGCAAATTCCACATCTTCTTTGACAATAGCTTGATCACCACCACGAACCAATGCAAAATTAAGATTTTGTAGAGCCACTTGACCAATATTATCAAAATGAGATTCCCCATAGGCAATCCCCATGCTTAACGTTAAGGGCAAATGATTTTCTTGTGTAATCCGCTTGAATTCTTCTAAAACTGGAAACTTCTGCTCAATTAATTTTCTGAGGACAGCATAGTTTGTAAAGAAATAAAAACGATCCGTGTCAATACGCCTATAAAAAATGTGATAGCGTTTTGTAAACTCAGATATTGCACTCACAATAATACTGTTTAAACTGGTAACATCTAAGTCCGAACGTCCATCCAAAGCATCATCGTAGTTATCTACCGAAATAACACCGATAACTGGTTTCATATCCAAATTAGATAGACTATCTGTTGTTTCTATAGCCGCATCAAAAAAATAAAACATCCCACTACTGTCGTCAAGGTAGGAAGTGTACTTCCTGTCATCAATAAACAGTCTATGGTTTTTATTGCCGTCATTTTGTTCGGCTAGTACTTGTTTGACAAGATCGCTATTGAAAAAACCATCCTCCGTAGAAAAAACAAGTTCAGCGTAAGGATTATACCATACGATATGACCAGTATTAGGTTCAAAATGAATAACACCGACTGGCATCTTATCTAAAAGAGACACCAGATCATCTGCTTGTTTTTTATCGACTACGGGTTCTTGCCTCACTTTCGTTTCCGACAATTGCTCCCTTGTCAACTCTCTGTCCAACCCTTGGTAATAGTTAAGAGCTACCATGGCAATTAAAACCAAAAAAACACAGAGCAACTGTAAGGCCCTAGAGTTCGAAAGTTGTAACACTAAAGCTAATAAGCCAAAAAAGATTAATGCCAGCAACAAGGTCTGAAATGCTGTAAACTGAATTTTTCTCATATATAAAACCTCTGCCTGCAGATTATACCATAAAAAGCCCTAAAAGCATAGGACTTTCCTGTTTTCTCTAGCCTTTACGAGCTTTATTGTAGCCTTCTAGATAGACCATCAAAATGGAAATATCTGCAGGATTAACCCCTGAGATACGACTCGCTTGTCCTATCGTTTCTGGATTAATCTGTTTAAATTTTTGACGTGCCTCTGTTGCAATAGAATCAATAGCATCCCAATCTATGGTCGACGGAATTCTTTTTTCTTCCATTCGCTTCATTTTAGCCACCTGATCTAGAGCTTTATTGATATACCCTTCGTATTTGATTTCAGTTTCAATCAACTCAATAACCTTACTGTCCAAATCCTCTGCAGCAGGACCGACAAAGTTGACAACATCTTGGTAATGAATTTCTGGTCGGCGTAAGAACTCCTTGGCTGTCACAGCATCTGTCAAGGGTTTAAAACCATAAGATATGATTTTTTCATTAACCTCCTGAGTTGGCTTGATTTTAGTTTTTGCTAAGCGTGTCAACTCGTTGTCAATCTGAGCTTGACGAATTTGAAACACTTTGTAACGCTCATCATCAACCAATCCAACCTGACGTCCAATTTCTGTCAGACGTAAATCAGCATTGTCATGTCGCAAAATTAGCCGATACTCTGCGCGACTAGTTAATAGACGGTAAGGCTCTAAAGTCCCTTTTGTGACTAGGTCATCAATCATGACCCCGATATAAGCATCATTCCTACCCAGGATGAGCTCTGGCTCTCCTTTGACCTTACGCGCAGCATTGATGCCTGCTATAAGGCCTTGGCCAGCAGCTTCTTCATACCCTGATGTTCCATTCGTCTGACCCGCTGTAAAAAGACCCGATATTTTTTTCGTTTCTAGAGTTGCTCGTAGCTGGTGTGGTAGAACAATATCATATTCTATAGCATAGCCTGTTCGCATCATTTCGGCTTTTTCTAGTCCCTTAATGGAATGAATTAAGTCTTTTTGAACATCTTCCGGTAAGGAAGTTGACAAGCCTTGAATGTAGACTTCTTCTGTATGGCGCCCTTCAGGCTCCAGAAAAAGCTGGTGACGGTTCTTATCAGAAAAACGAACAATTTTATCTTCTATAGAGGGGCAATATCGCGGGCCAACTCCCTTTACAATACCTGTAAACATTGGTGCACGATCTAAATTATTTTTTATAATATCATGACTTTCCTCATTGGTATAAGTCAACCAACAAGGAACTTGATCTTCAAGGTAATCTTCATCCTTGGACAAAAACGAAAAATGATTAGGTCTCTTATCACCTGGTTGAATCTCTGTTTCCTCATAAGCAATTGATGAAGCCTTCACTCGGGGAGGAGTACCTGTTTTAAAACGACCAATTTCCAGTCCCAACTCTTTAAGATTTTCTGCTAGCCCAATAGAAGCAAGACTATTATTAGGACCTGATGAGTATTTTAAATCACCTAAAATAATCTCACCCCTTAAAGCAGTTCCTGTCGTGACGACGACTGCCTTAGCTGAAAAACGCTGATTTGTAGCGGTACGAACTCCTATAACTTTCCCATCTTTGACTAAAATCTCTTCAATCATTGACTGGCGTAAGGTTAAATTCTTTTGTTTTTCAACGGTCTGTTTCATTGTCTGCGCATACAGAGCCTTATCAGCTTGTGCACGTAAAGCTCGGACCGCAGGTCCTTTCCCCGTATTGAGCATTTTCATCTGAATATAAGTCTTATCAATATTACGACCCATTTCACCGCCCAAAGCATCGATTTCACGGACGACAATACCTTTTGCCGAACCACCAATTGAGGGATTGCAGGGCATAAAGGCAAGCATCTCTAGATTGATAGTAGCTAAAAGCGTCTTACACCCCATGCGACTAGCTGCCAAACTGGCTTCAACACCTGCGTGACCAGCACCAATGACGATAATATCATAGTCTTCCGTAAAAGTTTGTGTCATCTTATCTCCTTAAACACAAAAACAGCCAAATCTCTTGAAAGAGTAAGCCAAAAAGACCTACAATTTCAATGAGCTTTGACCATCATTGTTATTGTCATATTCTTAAGCTCTAGTTTAACAAAAAATCGCTGTCTGTCAACTCTTTCTCATTTAGAGATTCAAAACTGTTTTAATCCCTGTCAACACCATATCAATCCCAATTGTCGCTAAAATAAGCCCCATTAATCGCGTAATGATATTCATCATGTTTTTACCTAATGCCTTAGATATCGTCTTGGCACAGCAAAGGATGACATAAGTAATCAAACAAAGAATCAAAAAGGCTATCACCGTGATGATTTGATGACTAACTCCCCCTTGAGATTGGTTGATAGCCGTAACAATCGTACCAGGGCCCGCAAAAAGTGGCATAGCCAGTGGGGAAATAGCTACCGAAGTTGGATCATCACTGACGGAAGACAAATTTTTATTGGTTGGTGAATGGACACCATTAATCATATGAAATCCAATAATACCTACCAATAACCCCCCTGCAATTCGAAAGGCTGAAATGGTGATCCCAAAAACCTCAAAAATCAAATGGCCACTGATTATAAATACGATAATAATGGCAAAAGCAATTAGCAGGCTCTTGAAAGCAATTTGCCTAGAAATCCTCTCATCATCATCAGCTACCAATGCCATGTAAGTTGGCAAATTAGCAATTGGATTCATGATAGCAAAGAATGCCATAAAAGTCATCAAAAAATGCGTTAACATACCATTACCTCTTTACAGTTTTGTCAATTTAAATATATTGACAGACGTATTCATCCTTGTAAGCATTGTCAATCATGCCACCTCCCAGGCACTCATCGCCATCGTAAAAAACAACAGCTTGTCCTGGCGTGATAGCACGCTGCGGTTCGTCAAAAATCACCTCAGCCTTATCATCTCTGACATGGACAGTGACTTTACTGTCAGGTTGACGATACCGGAACTTTGCCGTACAGGTCATGGTGAATTCTTCTGGCATCTCATGGGTAAAGTGAATCTGACTAGCTGTCAAGCTGGTTGACATCAGAGCCTCATGGTAAAAACCTTGACCTACGTAGAGAATATTTTTTGACAGGTCCTTGCCAACTACGAACCAAGGGGCATTATCACCACCTTGCTGACCGCCAATACCTAAACCACCACGTTGACCGATGGTGTAGTACATAAGACCTGCATGTTCCCCCATGTCCTTTCCATCAACAGTTAACATGCGACCAGGTTGAGCTGGCAAATAGTTTCCGAGGAATTCTTTAAAATTCTTTTCACCAATAAAGCAAATCCCAGTTGAGTCTTTCTTCTTAGCTGTTGCAAGTCCAGCTTTTTCAGCAATTTTTCTGACCTCTGGTTTGTCTAAGTGCCCCAGGGGAAAGAGGACCTTTTGCAGTTGCTCTTGCGAGAGCTGGCTGAGAAAATAAGTCTGGTCCTTATTGTTATCATGGCCGCGCAGCATATGAACGGTTCCGTCACTATCCCGATGTACCTGTGCATAATGGCCTGTTGCTACATAATCAGCACCAAGAGATAAGGCATAGTCCAAGAATGCCTTGAACTTGATTTCCTTATTACACATAATATCAGGGTTGGGCGTACGTCCGGCCCTGTATTCGGCTAAAAAGTATTCAAATACTCTGTCCCAATATTCTTTCTCAAAGTTTACAGAGTAGTATGGAATACCAATTTGATCCGCTACAGCTGCCACATCCTTATAATCCTCTGTTGCTGTACAGACACCAAATTCATCCGTGTCATCCCAGTTTTTCATAAAGACACCAATCACATCATAGCCTTGCTCCTTGAGTAAAAGAGCCGTGACAGATGAGTCAACGCCACCACTCATTCCAACGACAACACGTGTCTTAGAATTATCAGTCATTTTGAGATTCTCCCATCTTTCGTTTTTGTCAGAAGTGTCAACCATATGTCAACATCCTTTGACAGATGAAATAACGATTTGAAGGTCGTATTTCTTTTCAAAACACGATTTGAAGGTCGAGTTTGAAAGTGCACCAAGGCACGCTTTATCATAACACTATTCCATGGCTTTGACAAATTTAGACTATTAAAAACACCTTCCATATAGAAGATGTTTCCTAATTACAATCCCCAAGCAGATAATCCTTGGCTGTTATAAGCATTAATGGCTGCGTTCACTTGGTCTTGTACAGTTGCAGTTGAACCCCAACCTGGCATTGTTTGAAATAACCCTGAAGCACCTGAAGCATTACTTACTGAAGCATTTCCATTAGACTCTCTTGCAATAATATATTCCCAGGTTGACTGAGGAACACCTGTCGCTGCCGCCATTTGCGCTGCTGCTCCAGTTCCAACTTCCCCTGCTGTATTGCCATTTGTTAGTGTATAGCCACTCACTGCTGCCGACGTTTGACTGACACCATTGACAGTATAAACGTCATCAGTTACTATCGGCTGTTCCGTTTCTGTTTCTTCAACGACAGGTTCTTCTGTAACAACTGTTACTTCTTCTGCCGGGGTAACTTCTGGAACCGGCTCTGCTACAGATTCTGATGAACTTGAATGAGCAGTTGAATCAACACTTACCGAGGCAGTTTTTAAGACGTCAGCTTCAGTATTGACAGACACTTTAGTAAAGGCCACCATTAACCCCATAGATACAATAGCTAGTAACGTTTGGTGTTGGTGACGATGCAGACGTTTTTTCTTTTGGTGACGCTCACTTCTACTGTACATGAATTTCCTCCCTGACAACTTTTCACTAGAACTTTTCAACACTACCTAGCCTACACTAGAAATATTACATTAACATTACAATTCGAAAACAAATATTTCAGTTTTGTATTTTTTTAAAGTCGTATCAGGGTAATCTGCACTTAACAAATCGTATTGTGTCAATACGGATTCTATATTTAATAAAAAATCCTTAACCAATTATTCGTCATCTTCTGACCTTTAATACCAACCATTAGCATTCCAAAAAGCCAAAGCTTGTGACCACGAACCATAACGGCCTGCCACGTAAGCATCTGCAACTTTTTCTTGATTTTCCGGAGACAAATCACCATTGAGATAAGACAAACTCAATTGATAGCGTCCATAATATTGTCCATTTGAAGCCGTGTAGCTACCACTTGATTCGCGTTGAGCAATGGTTTCTTTAGCTGCAGCGTCTGCGGCTGATAAAGAAGAACTTGAGGTAGTTGAAGCTACTGCTGCTGTATTAGAAGAAGTAGTTGACTTTTCTGTTGTATTTCCCAATTCCAACACTTGACCAGCATAAATATAGTTCGCTGCTGAAATATGATTTAAATTTTCAATGGCTTCAACACTAGTCTGATGATTAGCAGCAATCTGTGATAAAGTATCTCCTGATTGTACCGTATATGATTCTGCGCTTACTTGTGATGAGAAAGCCAATCCAAATCCAGCTACAGCACCAGCGAGTAAAGTTTTATTTAAAAATTTCTTTTTTGATAGTTTAGTATTCATGAAATGATACCCTCCTTTTGTGATATGGGCACTATCTTACAGCAGGTTTATTTCATTTCAATATAAAAACAGTTACTTTTATAACTGTTTTGTATCATTTTTATTACTGCAATCCCTTTCATAGCTACGATTTAGCAAAGTTTAAGACAATACCAAGAATAATAATTACCAAAATAGTGACACTATCTGACATTTTCCACTGCAATTGTCGAAATTTTGTCCGTCCATCACCGCCTTGATAACCTCGTGCTTCCATTGCTATCGCCAAAGCATCTGCACGCTTAAAACTCATGGCAAACAGTGGAATTAAAATAGGGATAATTGATTTAACTTTTTTTACGAGATTGCCTTCTCCAAAATCCACCCCACGCGCCTTTTGTGCATTCATGATTTGAGTTGTATCATCCATAAGGGTTGGGACAAAACGTAAACTCAAAGACAGCATTAGCCCAATTTCATGAGTTGGAACTTTAAAAAAGCGAAGAGGCTTCAATAACGTTTCTACCGCATCCGAAAGACTCAAGGGTGTCGTTGTTAAGGTCAAAATAGTTGAAAAAAAGATAATTAAAATAAAACGAAGAAAGACAAGGAGTGCTTGGCTAATGCCATAAGAACTAATATGAATAATTCCCCAATGAAAAAAATCCTTTCCACCACTTGTAAAAAGTAACTGAAAGACAGTTGTAAATAGGATTAAGCCGATCATTGGTTTTAGCCCATCAATAAAAAAAGACAGGCGTATCTTTGATAATTTCACAAGAACTGCTATAAAAATTAAAAGGATAGCATTAGTGACACTGTTATTAGCCCAAAAGACAATCAGAATAAATCCCAACATTGCTAGCAATTTACTTCTTGGGTCTAGGCGGTGAATAATGGAATTGCCTGGAACATAACGGCCAAGTATCATTTTATTCATGTTTTTACCAGCTCCTTAAAAGCTTCAATCGTTATAGGAAGTTGATCCATAGGCCACCCCTTTTCTCTAAGATTATAGGCCAATTCTGTGATTTTAGGGACACCTAATTGCTTTTCTTTTAAAAAAGCAACTTTTTGAAAAACTTCTTGAGGGCTTCCAGAACAAATCATATGACCATTTTCCATTACATAAACTAGGTTCGCATAATTTGCGACATCGTCCATTACGTGTGTGACCAAAACAATTGTAAGTCCACTCTGGTGAAGATTATCAAACAACTGCATTAACTCTTTGCGACCTTTTGGATCTAAACCTGCAGTCGGCTCATCTAATACTAAAATTTCCGGCTCTAAAGCTAAAATTCCCGCTATAGCGACACGACGCATTTGACCACCAGATAACTCAAATGGGTTTTTATCCCACAAAGACTCATCAATGCCAACACAAGTTAATTTTTCTTTAGCTATTTTTTTAGCATCAGCAGCTGTTACCCCAAAATTTTGCGGTCCAAAAGCGACATCTCTGAGAACTGTTTCAGCAAATAATTGTGTTTCAGCAAACTGAAAAACCAAACCGACTTTTTTGCGTAGCGAACGAATATGCTTTGATTTTGTTTCAGAGGTTACTTGGAAATCATCAACATGTATACTCCCCGTAGTTGGTAGATGCAAACCATTTAGCATTTGCATAATCGTTGATTTCCCACTACCTGTATGCCCGATAAAAGCCGTATAAGAACCCCTTGGAATGGTCAAACTCACATCGAAAAGAGCACGACCTTCAAAAGGTGTTCCTTTCTGATATGTGTAATCTACATGGTTGAGTGATATTCCCATAGCAAGTTCTCCAATTCTTTCGCTGTTAGATAATCATCTGGACAATTCGGAATAGTATTTCGAAGACTAGCCACTACTTGCATTGTAAATGGTTGGTCTAACCCAAGCTCTTCAAGTTCTTGAGGGTGTGAGAACAATTCTTTAGGTGTCGTTTCCATGACCAAATGGCCTTTTTTCAAGACTAACACTCGGTCACTTAATGCCACTTCGTCTAAATCATGAGTCACCGAAAGAACAGTCAACCCTCGTTTTTGACGAATTTCTTGAATGAGAGCAGTGATTTCTGCACGTGCAGCAGGGTCTAACATACTGGTCGCTTCATCTAGTACAAGAATTTTCGGTTCTAAGACTAAGGCTCCCGCAATAGCCACACGTTGTTTTTGTCCACCAGATAGTCGTGAGGGTTCACGATCCCTAAAATCTGTCATGTGAACCTGTTCTAATGCCTGTTGGATTTTTTCCACCATTTCATGGTGAGGGATTCCTTGATTTTCAAGACCAAAAGCGATATCATCTTCTACTGTTGCCCCCACAAATTGATTATCTGGATTTTGGAACACCATACCAATTTTTCGTCTTATTTGCCAAACATTTTCGATTGTTAATCTATCACCATCAATAATTATATGACCAGAATCTGCCTCTAATAAACCGTCCATCAAGCGAACAGTCGTTGACTTTCCGCTACCATTATGGCCAACAATAGAAATCCATTCGCCAGGTTTCACGTGAAACGATAACCCATCCAAGGTTTTGTCTTTTTTTTCCTTATCATATGAAAAGGAGATATCCTTAAAAGTAATCATGGAGATTTCCCTTATTGAAAAGTATCCTTAAATAAATAACTTGCCCCTTTGAAGTAATCATACCCAGAATAAATAGTAAAAACTAGTGCAATATAGAGAAAAATATTTCCCAAAAGAGACAAGTGACAAAAAAGTAGAATAATCGCAAGCATTTGAGTCACTGTTTTTATCTTACCAGGCATAGCAGCAGCAAGTACAGTCCCACCATTTTCTACAAGCAATAAGCGTAACCCTGTAACAGCTAACTCTCGGCAAATTATAATAGCGATTATCCAAGCTGGGGCTAGTTTCAAACCGACGAGCATGATAAAAGCCGACATCACTAACATTTTGTCAGCTAATGGATCTGCAAATTTCCCAAAATTTGTCACAACTTGCCATTTTCGTGCCAAGTAACCATCGAGATAATCGGTGAAACTTGCCAAAGCAAAAATAATGGCTGCAATAATATGCCAAGTTATGGTATTTGTCAATGCTGTTATCAAAATAAAAATAGGAATCATGACAATACGTCCAACAGTCAATAAATTAGGAATATTTTCTTTTTTCCACATGAGTTTTCTCCTTATAGTAAACTAAAATCTTGTGTCCTATTATATCAAAATTTAGAGGACATTTCTGAAACTTCAAAAGCTTTTTTCTTATGTTATAATATGGCTTAAGTAAAGAAAGGAAAACACATGGAATTCGTATTATTTGAAGACTACATCCCTTTGCAAGCTCTTTTAAAAAAAACAGGACTTATCCAAAGTGGCGGAGCTATAAAAGAATGGATTGCTAACGAAGCCATTACCTACAATGGTCACGTTGAAACGCGTCGTCGTAAAAAGGTGTATATTGGTGATAGCGTTGCTGTCCCTTCCCAAGGGATTCACATTACAGTTATTGCCCCTACTGAGACAGAAAGGCAAAGGTATTTAGCTGACCAAGAGGAAAAGGCGCGTATTCAAGCGCGTGTTAAGGCTCTCAATACTACAGCCCCAAAAAAGAAACAACAAACAAAAAAAACGGACTCAACTAAAATTAGCGTGCGTTTTCCAGGAAGATAATATGTGGCTTTCTTCTATTAAATTACAACATTTTCGCAACTATTCCCAATTAGAAACAACCTTTTCCCCTCACCTTAATGTTTTCATCGGAGATAATGCTCAGGGAAAAACCAATCTTTTAGAAGCAATCTATTTTCTTGCTTTAACACGAACGCACCGAACACATAAAGATAAAGAACTTATCCAGTTTAATGAAGACTTTCTTAACGTTTCAGGTGAGGTTCATACGTCATCCAGCCATTACCCTCTTGACATTCAACTGTCAACAAAGGGACGAATGACAAAAGTTAACCATTTAAAACAAGCTAAACTGTCTGATTATATTGGGCACCTGAATGTCGTCTTATTTGCTCCTGAGGATTTACAACTTGTCAAAGGTAGCCCAAGTTTACGAAGAAAGTTTATGGATATTGATTTGGGACAAATGCGACCTCTCTATTTAAACGATATCGCTCAGTATAACTATGTGTTAAAACAACGCAATGCTTATCTCAAGACAACAGCTACAGTTGATACGACTTTTTTAAATGTCCTTGATCAACAATTAGCAAATCATGGAGCACGCGTTATTCGTCATCGCTTGGATTTTGTGGATCAGTTATCTATTCTAGCCGATCACCAGCATTATCGGTTGTCACAAGAAAAAGAGCACCTTACCATTACTTACAAGTCTTCTTTTGAAATGACTGAACAAGACACCATTGAAACTGATTTTCTTCAAGCTTTACAGGTCAATCAATCTCGCGATATTTTTAGAAAAACAACGAGCATTGGTCCACACCGTGATGACCTTCTCTTTACCATTAACGCCACTAATGCCAATTTTGGTAGTCAAGGACAGCAACGAAGTTTGATTTTATCTCTCAAATTAGCTGAAGTAGAACTCATGGAAAAATATACTGGAAATACTCCTTTACTACTACTTGACGATGTTATGAGTGAGCTTGACAGCAACCGTCAATCTCGTTTACTCTCTGGAGTTAAGGATAAAATTCAAACATTCATTACAACGACACATCTCTCTCACCTCTCACAATTACCCGAAGACCTTAGAGTCTACACGATTAATCAAGGAAATATAATAAAAGAAGGTTGACAAATTTGTCAACCTTCTTTTATTAGTGAACTGAATAATTCGGTGCTTCATTTGTAATTTGAACATCATGGGGATGGCTTTCCTTCAAGCCTGCTCCTGACATTTCAACAAATTGAGCATTATCATGTAATTCTTGCAAATTACCCGCACCTACGTAGCCCATTCCAGAACGGATACCGCCAATCATTTGGAAAACCATATCAGCTACCGCACCTTTATAGGCTACACGACCTTCAATGCCCTCTGGTACTAACTTATTAGCTTCATTGATAGACCCTTGGAAGTAACGGTCACTAGATCCTTTCTTCATCGCAGCGATAGAACCCATTCCACGGTAGGTTTTGAACTTACGCCCTTGGAAGATTTCTGTTTCACCAGGTGCTTCATCAGTACCAGCTAACATAGAACCAAGCATAACGGCATTTCCACCGGCGGCCAAAGCCTTGACAATATCGCCTGAATACTTGATTCCACCATCTGCAATGATTGTTTTTCCATATTCACGGGCAACACTTGCTGCATCGTAAATTGCTGTAATTTGAGGGACACCAACACCAGCCACAACACGGGTTGTACAGATAGACCCAGGACCAATACCAACTTTCACCACATCCACACCAGCTTCGTACAAGGCGCGTGCCCCTTCTGCGGTGGCAATATTCCCAGCAATTAAAGTACGTTCTGGGAAATGAGCACGAATTTCAGCGATTTTGCGTAATACACCAGCGGAATGACCATGTGCAGTATCAATAACAATGGCATCTGCACCCGCTTCAAATAGCGCTTCTGCCCGCTCAAAGGTATCTGAGGTAACACCGACGGCACCAGCAACGAGAAGGCGTCCAAATTCATCTTTAGCCGCATTTGGAAACTCAATAACTTTTTCGATATCCTTGATAGTAATTAAACCTGATAAAATCCCCTTCTCGTCAACCAGAGGCAATTTTTCAATACGATGTTCGTGCAAAATACGTTCTGCAGTCTCTAGGTCAGTACCAACTGGTGCCGTCACTAACTCTTTACTCGTCATGTGACTTGAAATTGGTTGGCTATAATCTGAGATAAAACGCATATCACGATTAGTAATAATGCCAACCAATTTTCGATTTTCAAGGGTCTCAACAATAGGAACACCACTGATGCGATAACGTTGCATCAATTCTTCTGCTTCTTCAATCGTATGATCTGGCGTTAAAAAGAACGGATCAATAATAACACCATTTTCAGAACGCTTAACTTTTCGAATTTCTTCAGCCTGATCTTTAATGGACATATTTTTGTGCACGACACCAAGGCCACCTGCCCGAGCAATCGCAATAGCCATTTTGCTGTCTGTTACTGTGTCCATTGCTGCAGTAATAATAGGAATATTCAATGTCAAATTATCTGCTAACTTGGTCTGCATATTGACCTCATTAGGAAGGACATGGCTTTCGGCAGGGATGAGCAATACATCGTCAAAGGTGAACCCTTTTTTCAAAAACTTTGTGTTCCAATGTGACATCAAATAAATCCTCTTTTCTAAAAAATATGCTATAGCACCAAGATATTGTAACTATGATAACACTCTAAATTATTTTGTCAACACGTTTTCTGGTATCAAAATCAATCAAATGGTTCTGAGAAATTTACGACTAAAAATCATTCCATTTTAATCTATTGACGATTAGACTATTTAAAGTAATTAATGCCCATAGCTGATTTTACCTCATCCAGAGTTTTAGCAGCTTTTTCACGTGCTTTTTCACTACCTTTTTGTAACATCCTAAACACCTCACCCATGTCCTTGGCATATTCCAAACGGCGTTCGCGAATCGGTGACAATTCACGCTCTAGGATATCAAGAAGGTAACGTTTCGTTTTAACGTCCCCTAATCCACCTTTTTGGTAGTGATCTTTCATCTCTGCTATGGTTGCTTGATCTTCCTCGCGACCAAAAATATCCAAATAATGAAAAACCATATTTCCTTCGACTTGTCCTGGATCTTCAACACGAATATGATTTGGATCCGTGTACATGCTCATAACTTTTTTTCGAACCGTATCAGCATCATCACTAAGATAAATCCCATTGCCCAATGATTTAGACATTTTAGCATTGCCGTCTAGACCTGGTAAACGACCTGCTGCTTCATTTTCAGGAAAAATACCTTCAGGTTCAACCAAGATATCCGTATGATAGGTATGATTAAATGACCGGACAATCTCACGGGTTTGTTCAATCATTGGTTTTTGATCATTGCCGACAGGGACATAATTAGCTTTAAATGCTGTAATATCCGCTGCTTGTGACACTGGATAAACCAAGAAACCAGATGGAATACTTTCTCCAAATTGTTTTTGAGCTATCTCAGTTTTAACTGTTGGATTACGTTCCAAACGAGAAACAGATACTAAATTCATATAGTACATGGTCAATTCTGCCAACTCTGGAATCTGACTCTGTATAAAAATAGTCACTTTTTCAGGATCTAAGCCAGCAGCTAAGTAATCAAGAGCAACGTTGCCGATAGATTCTTCGATTTTTTCAGATTCTTTAGCGTGATCGGTTAAGGCTTGCTGGTCCGCCAAAAAAACGTACATATCGTACTTTCCATCAGCTTGAAGAGATACTCGATTTTTTAGGCTTCCTACATAATGCCCTAAGTGCAATTTTCCTGTAGGACGGTCTCCTGTTAAAATAATTGGTTTAGACATACTTCCACCAAATAACCCCACTGAGGAGTTAACCTTTCTTTAAAATTAAAACGATAAAAAAACACACAGAAAAAATCTGTGTGAGGGCGTCAAATAACTATAACACGGTGCCACCTCAGTTTGTAAAACAATGTTTACACTCAATTCCAAGTTGGAAAACACGATAAGGAATGTTAACCCTGAAGATATTTCCTTCTTCAAAACACCCAGCCCATTCCACTACCTTTACTACTTGTTTACAGCACCCACAAGCTCTCTAAAAGTAAATACGATAGTTACTCTTTCTGGTACTTTTGATTATAGTATATGCACTTGCCTTGCGTCAAGTACCTGTTTGCTTAATAACCTTATGTCGTTGATAAAATTACATTTTTCTTGTAGAATAAGATGACACATTCTAATAAGAAAAAAAGAGGTAATTCATTTGCTTACTGTATCCGATATCTCATTACGCTTTAGCGACCGAAAACTGTTTGACGAGGTTAATATTAAGTTTACACCTGGTAACACCTATGGACTCATTGGAGCCAATGGTGCTGGAAAATCAACTTTTTTAAAAATACTTGCTGGGGATATTGAACCATCAACTGGTCATGTTGCTTTGGGGCCAAATGAACGCTTATCTGTTTTGCGACAAAACCATTTTGACTACGAAGAAGAACGCGCTATCGATGTCGTCATCATGGGAAATCAAGAACTCTATGACATTATGAAAGAGAAAGATGCCATTTATATGAAAGCTGATTTTTCAGAAGAAGATGGTGTTCGAGTAGCCGAATTGGAAGGTCAGTTTGCTGAATTAGGGGGCTGGGAAGCTGAAACAGAAGCTGCTCAACTTTTACAAAATTTAAATATCCCTGAGGACCTCCATTACCAAAACATGAGTGAATTAGCCAATGGGGATAAGGTTAAAGTCCTCTTGGCAAAAGCGTTATTTGGACAACCTGATGTTCTCTTGCTTGATGAACCAACCAATGGTTTAGACATCCAATCTATTAACTGGTTGGAAGATTTTCTGATTGATTTTGAAAATACCGTTATCGTAGTTTCCCACGACCGCCATTTTCTTAACAAAGTTTGTACCCATATGGCTGACTTGGATTTTGGAAAGATTAAACTTTATGTCGGAAACTATGACTTTTGGAAAGAATCGTCCGAACTTGCCGCAAAATTACAAGCTGATCGCAATGCCAAAGCCGAAGAGAAAATTAAAGAATTACAAGAATTCGTGGCACGCTTCTCAGCCAATGCTTCAAAATCTAAACAAGCAACTTCCCGTAAAAAAATGTTGGACAAGATCGAGCTTGAAGAGATTGTTCCTTCCAGCCGTAAATACCCATTTATCAATTTTAAAGCTGAACGTGAAATTGGTAACGACCTTCTAACTGTTGAAAACTTATCTGTCACTATTGATGGCGAAAAAGTGCTAGATAATATTAGCTTTATTCTCAATCCAGGAGACAAAACTGCCATTATTGGACAAAATGATATTCAAACGACAGCTCTTATCCGTGCTATCATGGGAGAAATTCCGTACGAAGGAACTGTAAAGTGGGGTGTCACCACTAGTCAATCTTACCTACCAAAAGATAATTCTAAAGATTTTGCTAACGGGGAAACTATTCTTGACTGGTTGCGACAATTTGCTAGTAAAGAAGAAGATGACAATACTTTCCTACGCGGTTTTTTGGGAAGAATGCTCTTTTCTGGTGATGAGGTTAACAAATCTGTCAACGTTCTGTCAGGGGGAGAAAAGGTCCGCGTCATGCTATCTAAATTGATGCTCCTTAAATCGAATGTCCTCGTCCTTGACGATCCTACTAACCACTTGGATTTGGAATCCATCTCCAGTTTAAATGACGGCTTAAAGAACTTTAATCAGTCAATTATTTTTGCTAGCCATGACCATGAATTTATTCAAACACTTGCAAACCATATTGTCGTGATTTCATCTAACGGTGTCATCGACCGCATTGACGAAACGTATGATGAATTCCTAGAAAATACAGAGGTCCAAGAAAAGGTGGCTGAACTGTGGCAATGATGTTCAAATATTTAAGGGTGTCTCTAAAAAGACATCCTTTACTTTACACAAGAACGACCAGTTTTTTACTCCCATTTTGTATTATGGCTTTAGTTCTATACAGCCGTGGAATTTACTGGAATAGTAATACAACAATATTAGTCAGTGATGCCTTTCACCAATACGCCATTTTCGCTTCTACTCTCAGCCGTATGTTACATGGAGAAGGAAGTATCTTTTATACCTTTACAAGTGGTGCTGGGCTCAATTTCTACGCTCTTATTGGTTATTATCTAGGTTCCTTATTCTCTCTGATTTACTATTTTTTTACAGCAGAGAGTATGGCTAATGGTATCTATTTCATCACATTACTGAAATTTGGTGTCATTGGTCTAACAACCTCCTACAGTCTTGGAAAAATTTACTCCAGACTACCTTACAGTGCTTTACTACTATTGTCAACTTCTTATAGTTTGATGAGTTTTGCGACTAGTCAATTGGAAATCAATATGTGGCTAGATGTCTTCATGATTCTCCCTTTAATAGTTCTCGGCCTACACCAGCTTATCACTCAAAAGAAAACTACCCTTTACTTTATCACCTTAACCTTCCTGTTCATCGAAAACTACTATCTTGGTTACATGGTAGCTATTTTTCTATTTTTCTATTGTCTTGTTCAAATTTCCTGGCAATTCAAACAAAGGTGGCGACGTTTTTTTCTCTTTATTATAGTCTCTTTGTTGTCAACTTTGTCAAGCTCTATCATGCTGATACCTAGCTATCTAGACTTATCTAGTCATGGAGAACAATTTTCACAGTTTACACAGTTGTTAACAGAAAATAGTTGGTATCTTGACCTCTTTGCAAAAAATTTGGTAGCATCTTATGACACAACTAAATACGGTGCTATTCCAATGGTTTATGTAGGATTAATTCCTTTATCTTTAACCTTCATTTTCTTTGTCATGCCATCTATTAAACGAACGGTTAGAATAGCCTATTTTTGTCTGATTGCTTTAATAGTTGCTAGCTTTTATATACAGCCTCTGGATTTGATCTGGCAAGCTATGCATGCACCAAATATGTTTCTCCATCGGTATGCTTGGCTTTTATCCTTTATCTTGATTATTTTATCAGCTGAGGTATTGACTAGAATTGATCAGGTAAAAACACTACACATTTCATTAAGTTTCAGTTTAATCTCTTTTGGCTTTTTCGCCACCTGGATTTTTTCAAACCATTACACGTTTTTAGAATCTTTCAACTTTATCATCAGCTTAACTTTTCTTTTAGCGTATCTATTAGCTTTCTGGGGGATCATTCATCATAAATTACAAACTTCCTTATTTTTCTTGATTTTACTTGGCTTTGGTCTATTTGAAATTTCCATCAATACTTACTATCAAGTAGTCGGTTTAGGAAATGAATGGAATTTTCCTTCAAAACAAGGTTACCTTCAAAATCTCTCACAAACTGAAACACTCGTTAAAAAAGCTAAATCAGAAAACACTGATTTCTTTCGCATGGAGGAGTTGCTTCCTCAAACCGGCAATGATAGCATGAAGTTTGACTATAATGGAATTTCACAATTTTCATCTATTCGCAATACACATTCCAGTCATACTTTAGACTTACTAGGTTTCAAGTCAAGTGGCACTAATTTGAATTTACGCTACCAAAATAACACGCTTTTAATGGATAGCCTCTTTGGTATTCGCTATAATATTAGCCAGCAGAATCCAGAAAAATTTGGTTTTTCTCTCAATAAACAAATCAATAATCTTTATCTTTATCAAAATAACTACGCTAATTCCTTAGCCGTGATGACAAATGGTCCTTATCAGGATGTTACCTTCAATCTGAATACCCTAGACAACCAATCAAGACTAGTCAATCAACTAACGGGATTAAATTTACAATACTTCACAAGATTGACAAGCACCTTGCAAGAAAACGACAATATAATTGATAATAATGGCTTTGTTTCCATTAAAAAACCTGTAAATGATATTTACACTACTGTCACATATCTTGTCAACGTGCCTGCTGAACGTCAAGTTTACCTTAGTCTTCCAAATCTATCTTTTGGTACGAGTTCTAATTCGACAGTACAAATTGCAGTTGATGGAAAAGTTCAACAATTTACAACAGACAATACCTTTAGTTTCTTTAACATTGGTTACTTCTCTCAGAATACGCAAGTCTCTGTAACGCTTCAATTCCCAGATACACAAGAAGTGAGCTATTCCAGACCAACCTTCTATGCGCTGAATATCCCAAACTATACGACAGCTATGACTAGCTTAAAGAATCGAAAAGTTAACACAACCGTTTCAGGCAATCAAGTCATTAGCCATTTTTCTACTGATAGCAACTCCTCCTTATTTTATACCATTCCTTATGACAAGGGATGGTCAGCTACTGTCAATGGAAAAAAAGTCACTGTTTCTCAAGCTCAAGAAGGGTTTATGACAGTGCCTATCCCAAAAGGTTCAGGCACTGTTACACTAACCTTTATCCCAAATGGATTTAAAACGGGTCTAATCCTTTCTACAATAGGACTCATGCTGTACATTTTCTTAAGATTCTTTTTGAATTATAGAATTAAATGGCAGGAAAATAATACAAATAAGGAGTTACTTAAAGCTTTAAACAAATAAAAAGACAGCCCTAGGGCTGTCTTTTTATTAATAACTCCGCCAGTAGGACTCGAACCTACGACATCATGATTAACAGTCATGCGCTACTACCAACTGAGCTATGGCGGATAATATAGTCCGTACGGGATTCGAACCCGTGTTACCGCCGTGAAAAGGCGGTGTCTTAACCCCTTGACCAACGGACCAAGTAGTTTCATTATACCGAAAATAATTTGTTTGTCTAGTCTTTTTTATATTTTTTTGCTATTGACCCTCTTAACGTCTTTTGTTAAAATGAGAGGGATGGTCCCATAGCTCAGCTGGATAGAGCATTCGCCTTCTAAGCGAACGGTCGCAGGTTCGAATCCTGCTGGGATCAAAAACGTCTAGGAATGACTCCTAGACGTTTTTATTTAATTAACTATTTCAGTCTGAACTCCAGAAATGCTTATTTCTCATCACTCTTATCTATTACTTTCTAACCTACGTTTCGTTAAAAGTTCCGCTAATAATAACAAATTGACAAAAGCTACTGGGATTATGGTAAGACACAGAGTCCACCTGCCTAAATAAGGAATAGAACAGGTCGCTACAGCAATTCCTACCATAAAGGCCACGATGATAAGCAAGACATTTCTTGACTTTTCTAGCAAATGTTTGTCCCGACTATCTACCCATTGACATAACAAAGCAGATAAAACACGAATATTACCCGTCATCATAATACCAGTATAAGGCATTCCCCTAATCTTTTTAAAGGTTTCCAGTTGAACAGATGCGTAAAAAGAAAGAACGATAATAGGTAAATGACTATTCGGATAAAAGGGAGCAATCAAGCTGGTGATGATTAAAAGAAGTAAGAGTATCTGACCACTGACAATATGCCAATGAAAGGCAAAATGCCTGCCCATCTTTCGTAAAATATAAATAAAAACCTGACCAATCATGAAAACAAGAATAGGGAGAATATATAATAGCCCTTGTTGCCATTCATTTGAAGCAAAATGAACTATCATATAAATGACATTCCCTGTTTGCATGCCTGCAAAGCTATGATCTTGCATCATGTAAGTATAAGCATCGATAAAACCACTAACAAAGGTTAAAGTCAGTGCCGTTCGAAATCCTTCAAAGATACGATAATCTTTTTCAATAGTTAGCCATGACAACATATCAGTATCCTTACTTGTGGTAGGGGCTACCTTCATTTATCATAAAGGCACGATAGATTTGTTCCAATAATATCACGCGCATGAGCTGGTGTGGAAAGGTCATAGGTGAAAAACTCAGTAAGAGTTGTGCACGTTGTTTAACTGCAGGTGATAATCCCAGACTACCCCCAATAATAAATGCCAATGTCGAATGTCCAGACAAGGTGAGGTGATGAATTTTTTGGGCTAATTCTTCTGAAGATAGCATCTTTCCTTCAATAGCTAATGCAATCACGTAATCACGTTCCCCGATTTTTTGTAAAATACGTTGCCCTTCTTTTTCTATAATCTGCTGGTTTTCTGCTTCACTAGCCCTATCAGGCGTCTTCTCATCAGCCAAGGAGATAGTTTCAATTTTCGCAAAACGTCCCAAACGCTTACTATATTCTGCAACGGCTGACCTGAGATAAGTTTCTTTTAGTTTACCAACTGTTATCAATTTGACTTTCATACACATAAGTATAGCATTTTTTAAGACAGGGATAAGCTATTAAGCTATAATTAAGAGAACATCAGTAAAATCAAGCTAGTATGGAGGAATTTTATGAACAACAACCCGAAACGTTTTTCGGCAACAACCGTTAAAAAAATTTTAGCTGCGTTTTTAATTATTTTTCTTGCTTTTTTGGCAGGAATTGGAGGCAGTTATCTGACACTAAATCTGAATGGAATCTCCGTTTCCAAAGGTAAAACAACTGTTAGTAAGACAGTCTACAACAACACAACGTCAACCACTAATGCTATAAAAACTGTTCAAAATTCAGTGGTTTCGGTATTAAATTACCAACAGGCGTCGTCATCTAGTTCTGGTAGTATCTACAGCCAAATCTTTGGTAATGACGACACTAACAGTGCTTCCTCCTCTGATAATGATGGTTTGACTCTGTACAGTGAGGGCTCTGGAGTTATTTACAAAAAAGATGGCGACTCTGCCTATCTCGTCACCAATACACACGTTATCAATGGTGCTTCTGAAATCAAAATTCAAATGGCTGATGGTAGTGAAGTTGATGGAGAGTTGGTTGGTGCAGACACTTACTCTGATATCGCTGTGGTAAAGATTTCTAGTAAGAAAGTGACCACCGTCGCTGACTTTGGAGACTCTTCTAAAGTAAAAGTCGGTGAGGATGCTATCGCTATTGGTAGCCCATTGGGAACTGAGTATGCCAACTCAGTAACAAAAGGGATTATATCTAGTCTCAGTCGAACAGTGACCTTAACTAGTGAAGATGGTTCAACAATTTCAACTAATGCGATTCAGACAGATGCGGCTATCAACCCAGGGAACTCTGGAGGACCACTTATCAATACCGAGGGACAAGTTATCGGAATTACGTCAAGTAAAATCTCAACAACTGGTACCTCATCTGGTGAATCTGTCGAAGGTATGGGATTTGCCATTCCTTCAAACGATGTCGTTACGATTATCAACCAACTTGAAAAAAATGGAAAAATTGAACGTCCTGCCTTAGGCGTATCCATGGTTGACCTTAGTACCTTGTCTTCTAGTGCCAAGAAACAACTGAATCTTCCTAGTGATGTTGATAAAGGTGTCGTCGTGTCATCTATTCAAACAGGTATGCCTGCAGATGGTAAACTTCAACAATACGATGTGATAACAAAATTAGATGACAAAGATATTTCATCTACCAGTGAATTGCAAAACGCTTTGTATAGCCACGCAATAAATGACAAAATCACTGTGACTTTCTATCGTAATGGCGATAAAAAAACAACTGAAATTACCTTGTCTAAATCAAGTACAGATTTATCGACATCAGCAAGCAGTTAATCTCTGCTCAATAGAGTATAATAGGAATCGACATCCATCGATTCCTATTTTTGTATGTTAACTATTCTAAGTAACAATGAGGTAACCTATGTCTGAACGTTTTGCCATCATCCCTATTGAACAAATTCACACCAATCCTTACCAACCACGTCTCCAATTTGATCAGGATGCTTTAATCGACCTTTCTACCTCCATCAGTAAAAATGGTCTGATTCAACCCATCATTGTGAGAGAATCTCCAATCTCAGGTTACGAACTCATTGCTGGAGAAAGGCGACTAAGAGCAAGTCAACTGGCTGGAATGACTGAAATCAAAGCCATCATTCGACCGATTTCTGACCAAGAAAGTCGTAACCAAGCACTTGTAGAAAACATTCAACGTTCGGACCTAAATCCAATTGAAGAAGCCCTTGCCATTGAAAATCTTCTCGCACAAGTGGGCGCCACTCATGAAAGCGTCGCAAAAACTATAGGAAAATCAAGACCCTATGTGACCAACAGTTTACGACTCTTGCAACTCTCAAAAGACCTACAAACTGCTTTGATAGAAGGTAAAATAAGTGCCGGCCATGGCCGACTTCTCATTGGTCTCTCACAAAATACACAATATTACTGGCTTGAACGTATTTTAAAAGAGTCCCTCAGCGTACGTCAACTCGAAATACTCCTCAAACAAACCAGTCGCTCTCACCTGCCAAAAGTCAATCCAGAAAAAAATGCTGACGTCAAGACCCAAGAAGAGTGGCTCAAACAAAAATTGGGTCTAGCTGTCACCATTGAGTTTCAGGAAAAAAAAGGGAAAGGTAAGGTTATCATACCTTTTAATAACTTAGAAGAGTTTGATCAACTTATCCACAGTTTTAAATCAGAATGAGGATAACTTTTCACATCAACATCTATTTTAACAGGAAATTCACAGGCGAAAAGCCTTTAATCCCCAAGTATTCACCTTTTTTCCACAACCTGTGGAAAACTTAAATCCACACTGTGGATTTTTTTTATGCCTGTGGGTAAGTTTTTTCTAAAAGGACCTGTGGAAAACTTTTTTGAATTGTGCTAGAATATAGTGACTTAACTAGGAGAATTCTTATGACCGAAAATGAACAACTTTTTTGGAACCGTGTCCTAGTGCTTTCAAAAGAACGTCTCAAGCAAACTACTTACGAATTTTATGTTGGAGATAGCCAGCTCGTTGGTGTTTCAAAAAATAGCGTGACCATATTTTTAACCTCTAAAATGAAACGCCTATTTTGGGAACAAAATCTTGAAGATATTGTGATTACAGCGGGCTTTGAAATTTTTGAACAACAGCTACATATTACCTACGAATTTGGAGAAGATAACCCGCGACATTTTGTTCAACAAGAAACTTACGAAAGTACTCCTACACGAGAAACCTATCGAGAAAAGGCAGAAGTGGCATCAAATCAACAAGTATCAATACCTGCTCTCGTTAACTTACCAAATACTCTAAATAGCAAGTACCAATTTTCAAATTTTGTCAAAGGTGAGGGAAACCAGTGGGCGGTTGCCGCGGCAATAGCTGTCGCAAACACACCTGGAAAGATTTACAATCCCCTGTTTATTCACGGTGGTTCCGGCTTAGGAAAAACACACCTTATTACAGCTATTGGCAATGCTATTCAGGAAGAAAATCCTCAGGCTCGCATTTTGTATGTGACCTCTGAAGACTTCATCAACGATATGATTAAGCATATGAGTCTTAATACAACCGGACGGAACTCGATGGAGACTTTCAAACAAAAATACCGTGAAGTCGATGTCCTCTTGATCGATGATATTCAGTTGTTAGCTAAAAAAGGGACTATGCAAGAGGAATTCTTTAATACCTTTAATGCGTTGCATGACACTGAAAAACAAATTGTACTGACCAGTGACCGTAATCCAAACGAACTCAATGGTATGGAGGAGCGCCTGGTTTCACGTTTTAACTGGGGATTAACCGTAGAGATTACACCGCCAAACTATGAAATGCGCGTGGCTATTTTAACAAGTAAAGTGCGTGACTACCCCTACGATTTCCCACAAGAAACGATTAACTATATTGCCAGACAGTTTGATAACAATGTCCGAGACCTAGAAGGTGCCTTAAAAAAGATTAGTCTGGTTGCCTCAGTCCAACAGGTACATACCATTACAGTTGACCTAGTCGCAGGAGCTATTCGCTCGCAAGAGTCCGAACATGCTGCCAAAAAAGTTATTTCAATCAAGGATATCCAAAAACAAGTTGGCCAGTTTTATGGTGTTAGTTTAGAACAAATTATCGGTACTAAACGTACCCAGTCAGTCGTCTTTGCTCGACAAATTGCCATGTACCTGGCTCGTGAACTAACGGACAATTCACTTCCAAAAATTGGTAAAGAATTTGGCGGACGCGATCATTCTACCGTACTTCATGCCTACCATAAAATTCAAAAAGCATTGACTAATGATGAAAACTTACAAGTTGAGCTAGCCACCATCAAAGACAATATCCGTTAACTTGTGGATAAACAAAGATAAAGTTACAAAGTTTTCCACAAGCTATCCACAGGCTTCTCTCTTAGAACTACAAGGCTTTACCTCTGTTTTCCTCAACTTACACAGCCCCTACTACTATTACTATTTATATATAATATATAAAAATAAAGCAAAGGAGTTCTCATGATTCAATTCGCTATCAATAAAGCTTTCTTTTTACAAGCTCTAAATACAACCAAACGTGCAATCAGTACAAAAAACGCAATTCCTATTTTGTCGACAATCAAATTGGATGTAAAACAAGATAGTCTCACCCTAACAGGCTCTAATGGACAAATCTCTATTGAAAATACTATTTTAACTAGCCAAGAAGATGCAGGACTTTTTGTTGAACAAAGTGGAAGTATTCTATTAGAGGCAAATTTCTTTATCAATGTCGTCTCTAGTTTGCCTGATGTGACAATGAATTTTACTGAAATTGAACAAAATCAGGTTGTGCTTACAAGTGGAAAATCAGAAATTACCTTAAAGGGAAAAGATGCTGATCAATATCCTCGTTTACAAGAAATGGCAACCGCTCAACCATTAATTTTGGAAACGCGTGTCCTAAAAGAAGTGATTGCTGAAACAGCCTTTGCAGCAAGTACACAAGAAAGTCGTCCCATCTTGACAGGAGTTCACTTTGTCTTATCTGATCAAAAAACCTTTAAGGCAGTAGCGACAGACTCTCATCGTTTGAGTCAACGGCAATTAGAATTAGATGATATCTCTGATAATTTTGATGTTGTCATTCCAAGTCGTTCATTACGCGAGTTTTCAGCTGTTTTTACAGAACAAATTGAACACGTTGAAGTTTTCTTATCGACAAGTCAAATTCTTTTTCGTAGTGAACACATTAGCTTTTATTCACGTCTCTTGGAAGGAAATTACCCAGATACAGACCGCTTATTATCAAAGGCATTTGAAACAGAAGTGGTCTTTAAAACACAGACCTTGTTGCATGCCATGCAAAGGGCACAATTGGTTTCCAATGCTAGCCAAAATGGAACTGTAAAACTTGAGATTGTCTCAGGTCAGGTGAGTGCTCACGTTAATTCTCCAGAAGTGGGAAAAGTTAATGAGGACATTGATACCCAAAGTCTAAAAGGTGTTGATTTAACCATTAGTTTTAATCCTAGTTATCTCATTGATGCGCTTAAAGCACTCAAATCAGATGAAGTAAGCATCAAATTTTTATCAGCTCTGCGCCCATTTACCTTAGTTCCTGCTGGACAAGAAGAAGATTTCATTCAATTGATCACACCAGTGCGAACAAACGGTTAAAATAAGTGCCAGATAGCCTGATTTTTGGGATAATACCTATATCTGGTGGAAATGAGGAAAACTATGCCAGTCTATGATTTAGGCAGTTTTGTCGAAATGAAAAAATCTCACGCTTGTACGATTAAAGCGACAGGGAAAAAAGCTAATCACTGGGAAATCATACGTATGGGAGCAGACATCAAGATTCGTTGTAGCAATTGCAATCATATCGTTATGATGAGCCGACATGATTTTGAGCGTAAACTAAAAAAAATTCTACCCTAGTCATCTGGGGGAAGCAGCACAACAGACAGTCCTATAAGAGTCAAAGAAACGGAGAAAGTTATGGCTTTAACAGCTGGTATTGTTGGACTACCTAACGTTGGAAAGTCCACTCTTTTTAATGCAATTACTAAGGCAGGAGCTGAAGCAGCTAATTACCCTTTTGCCACCATTGAACCTAATGTTGGTGTCGTAGAGGTTCCAGATGCTCGTCTAGAGAAGTTGACCGAGATCATCACACCGAAAAAAACAGTTCCGACAACTTTTGAATTTACAGATATTGCTGGGATTGTTAAGGGAGCTTCCAAAGGGGAAGGACTTGGTAATAAATTTTTAGCAAATATTCGTGAAGTAGATGCGATTGTTCATGTTGTTCGTGCATTTGATGATGAAAATGTCATGCGTGAGCAGGGGCGTGAATCTGACTTTGTTGATCCTCTAGCTGATATTGATACCATTAATTTAGAATTGATTTTGGCTGATTTAGAGAGTGTCAATAAGCGGTATGCACGTGTTGAAAAAATGGCAAGGACACAAAAAGATAAAGATTCTTTGGCTGAATTTCATGTCTTAGAAAAAATTAAACCTGTCTTAGAAGATGGCAAATCAGCTCGTACAGTTGATTTTACCGAAGATGAACAAGCTATTGTCAAACAATTGTTCTTACTGACCACAAAACCTGTCCTCTATGTCGCTAATGTCGATGAGGACAAGGTGGCGGATCCAGATGAGATTGATTATGTGAGAAGTATTCGTGACTTTGCCGCTACTGAAAATGCTGAGGTTGTTGTTATCTCTGCACGCGCTGAAGAAGAAATTGCTGAACTTGATGATGAAGACAAGCAAGAATTTTTAGAAGCCATGGGATTGGCAGAATCTGGGGTAGACAAACTCACACGCGCTGCCTACCATTTACTGGGATTAGGGACTTATTTTACAGCAGGTGAAAAAGAAGTTCGAGCATGGACCTTTAAACGCGGCATGAAAGCTCCTCAAGCAGCTGGGATTATTCATTCAGACTTTGAAAAAGGATTTATCCGCGCCGTCACTATGTCATATGATGACTTAGTAACTTATGGTAGTGAAAAAGCTGTGAAGGAAGCTGGTCGTCTGCGTGAAGAAGGTAAAGAATACATCGTTCAAGATGGCGATATTATGGAATTTCGTTTTAATGTTTAAACCTAACAAAGAATCTGGGGCATATGCCCCAGATTCTTTTCAAGCCAAGGATGAGTCGTTGAGAAAAGTAAGGAGAAATAGTGCATGACAAAGATGATAGTGGGGCTTGGAAACCCTGGAAAAAAATATGAAAAAACTCGGCATAATGTGGGGTTTATGGTAGTTGATCGTTTTGTGCACCAACAAGGAGAAAGTTTTCACAGTAATACAACCTTTAAGGCAGATATCGCAACTGTTTTTCATCAAGGAGAGAAAATTTTGGTAGTCAAACCAACAACTTTTATGAATGCCAGTGGTTTGGCAGTTAGATCCCTCTTGGCTTACTATGGTTTAACCGTAAATGATCTTTTAGTCGTCTATGATGATTTAGATATGGCAGTTGGTAAACTTCGTCTGCGTGAGAAAGGTTCAGCAGGTGGGCATAATGGCATCAAAAGTATCCTAGCAGAAACTGGACAATCTGAGTTTTTGCGGTTGAAAATTGGCATTGGTCGTCCTCAAGTGGGGAAAGTAGTCAATCATGTTTTAGGGGCTTTTGATACAGATGATGCCATTACCATAGACCTATCAAACGATAAAGCGCAGAAGCTTTTGCAAGCGTGGCTTTCAGGCCTAAACTATAAGTCGCTACAAGAGGAATTAAATCGTTTATGACAACTCTTATTGATATTTTTGGACAAAATACTGCAATCGCAAACTGGCAGTCGGGCTTGGTTTCTCAACAACGTCAGCTTTTAATGGGGATTTCTGGAACAACTAAAGCACTTGCTATTGCTAGTGCTTTTCAAACTACTGGTGGAAAGCTGGTGGTTGTGTGTGCCAATCAAGGAGAACTTGAGCGCTTATCCAGTGATTTGGTGGCTCTTTTGGGAGAAGAGAACATTTACCAATTTTTTGCGGATGACGTGCCTCAAGCAGAGTTTATTTTTGCTTCTTTGGATAGAGCCTTATCACGGGTGCAGAGTCTTGATTTTTTGCAAAATCAAGAAGCACAAGGGGTTCTCTTAGTAACCATTGCAGGTACACGTGTCCTATTACCAACACCTGAGAATTACGCACAGGCTCATGCTCAATTTTGTGTCGGGGATGAGTATGATTTAACAAAAATAAGCGAACAATTGGTAAACATGGGCTATGAGCGCGTGTCTCAAGTTCTATCACCTGGGGAGTATAGCATCCGTGGTGATATTCTGGATATTTACACCGTGACAGCAGATAGTCCCTATCGTTTAGAATTTTTCGGAGACGAACTTGACAGTATTCGTACTTTTGATAGTGAAAGTCAAAAATCTTTAGAAGCTGTCTCTACTGTAACCATTTCGCCTGCTTCCGACATGTTGATCCATTCCGCTGACTTACAACGAGCGCATCAACGTTTAGATGAAGCACTCAGTAAACTCTCAGAAATTTCAGACGATTTAGTAACAGTCAGAGACCTATTAGCTAATCAAGAAATTTTTGAGGAAGGACGTCAATGGTTGTCCTATCTTTATGAAAAACCAGTGGGAATTTTGGACTATTTACCAGATGGTACCCCGCTGATTGTGGATGATTTTCAACGCTTGACAGAAGCTAATGCTAAATTTGACCTTGAGGTTGCGGATTATTTAACCCAACGATTAGAAGAAGGGAAGGCCTTGTCTGGTACGCTCTTTTTTGGGGATAGTTACCGGGCCATTCGTCAATACCATCCGGCAACATTTTTATCAAACTTTCAAAGGGGCTTGGGAAATCTCAGCTTCACGAGCATGCACCAAATTAATCAATATGGGATGCAAGACTTTTACAATCAATTCCCCCTCTTAGTTGAGGAAATACGCCGTTATGAGACGATGAAAGCGACGCTTGTTCTTTTGGTGGATTCGCCTAAGCAGATGGAAAATTTGCAAAAAAGTCTGCAGCCTTATGATTTGTCTCTACCTTTAGTTCAACCAGATCAGATTATAGAGCATCATGCACAGATTAGTTATGGACAATTGTCATCAGGTTTTTATTTTTCAGATGAAAAATTAGTTTTAATTACTGAGCAAGAGATTTTCCGCAAAAAAATGAAACGGCGGGTGCGTTCTAGCAGTATTAGCAATGCTGAACGCCTTAAAAATTATAACGAACTGCAAGTGGGTGATTATGTGGTTCATCACGTTCACGGTATTGGGCGTTTTTTGGGAATGGAAACCATTGCTATTGATGGCATTCACCGTGATTATTTGACCATTCAGTATCAGAATGCAGATAAAATTTCCATTCCCATTGAACAATTAGATTTGTTAAGTAAATACGTTTCTGCGGATGGGAAAGAACCGCATATCAATAAGCTAAATGATGGACGTTTCCAACGTACCAAACAGCGTGTAGCTAAACAAGTGGAAGATATTGCTGATGATTTGTTGAAGCTCTACGCCCAACGTGCGGAAGAATCAGGTTTTTCATTTTCAGCTGACGACGACAGCCAGCAAAGTTTTGAAGAGGCCTTTCCTTTTGTCGAAACACCTGATCAATTGCGTAGTGTTCAAGAAATCAAAAAAGATATGGAAATGGCTAAACCAATGGATCGTCTCTTAGTAGGAGATGTTGGTTTTGGAAAAACAGAAGTTGCCATGCGCGCAGCCTTTAAAGCTGTAAATGATGGCAAACAAGTGGCTGTTTTGGTGCCGACAACCGTTTTGGCCCAACAACATTTCACCTCTTTTAAACGTCGCTTTGAGGAGTTTCCTATCGAAGTAGCAGTACTGAGTCGTTTTCAAACCAAGGGCGAACAAGAAAAAGTCATTGCAGATTTAGCAAAGGGGCGCGTGGATATTATCATTGGAACCCACCGTCTCTTGTCCTCAGACATTACATTTAAAGATTTAGGTTTAATTGTTATTGATGAGGAACAAAGGTTTGGCGTGAAACATAAGGAAAAACTTAAAACGTTGCGAACCAAGGTAGATGTATTGACACTGACGGCAACCCCTATTCCCAGAACCCTTCATATGTCCATGTTGGGCATCCGGGACTTATCTGTCATAGAAACTCCACCGACAGACCGTTACCCTGTGCAGACCTATGTTTTAGAAACAGATTATCGCCTTGTGCGTGAAGGTATTCTGCGTGAGTTAAACCGCGGGGGACAAGTTTTTTATATTCATAATCGTGTAGATACCATTGAACAAAAAGCTTCTGAATTGCGCGAATTAGTTCCTGAAGCAAGCGTCGGTGTGATTCACGGTCAAATGAGTGAAATTCAATTAGAAAACACCTTGTTTGATTTCCTAAATGGTATTTACGATGTCCTAGTAGCAACCACAATTATTGAAACAGGCGTTGACATTCCTAATGTCAATACTCTCTTTATTGAAAATGCAGACCATATGGGATTGTCTACCCTATATCAATTGCGAGGGCGTGTGGGACGAAGTAACCGTATCGCCTATGCTTATTTGATGTATCGACCGGATAAGTCTTTAACAGAAGTTCAAGAAAAACGTTTGGAAGCCATCAAAGGCTTTACTGAACTTGGTGCTGGCTTTAAGGTTGCTATGCGAGATTTATCCATTCGTGGTGCAGGGAATATTTTAGGAGCCTCTCAGAGTGGCTTTATTGATTCAGTTGGTTTTGAATTATATTCCCAGTTACTTCAAGAAGCGATTGCAAAAAAACAAGGTAAAAAAGTGGCAGATGTCACAGTAGCCACAGAATTGCATTTAGGTATTGATGCCTATTTACCAGATGATTATATCTCTGATGAACGTCAAAAAATTGATATCTATAAGCGTGTTCAAGCCATTGCAACAGAAGAAAATTACAGTGACTTACAAGATGAGTTAATCGACCGCTTTGGAGATTACCCAGATGTGGTAGCTTATCTCTTAGAAATTGGTCTACTTAAGGCTCTCTTGCAAGCCTGTCTTGTAGAAAAAGTTGAAAAAAAAGAACGCTATACTTTAGTCACCTTTAGCGCTAAGGCAAATCGCTTTTTCAACACACAAGATTATTTTAAAGCACTTCAACATATTTCACAGAAAACAGCGATTACTGAAGAAAAAGGGCAAATTATTTTAACTTTTATGACCTATAAATTGTCTGATGCAGCTATTTTAGAAATATTAAAGACCTTCGCTAAGAACTTGTTGGAACTCAAAAAGGAGTCAGGCGCCCAGGAAATATTCCAATAAACAGAAAACATGGTATAATAAAGCAAAAAAAGGGGGAGCCATTATGCGTTTAGATAAGTATTTAAAAGTTTCTCGTATTATCAAGCGCCGTCCAGTTGCCAAAGAAGTAGCTGATAAAGGACGTATAAAAGTCAATGGTGTTTTGGCTAAAAGTTCGACAGACTTAAAAATACATGATACCGTCGAAATTCGTTTTGGCAATAAACTTTTGACCGTACGTGTTTTGGAAATGAAAGATAGTACGAAAAAGGAAGATGCAGGTAAGATGTATGACATTATTAGTGAAACTAGGGTAGAAGAAAATGCCTAAGTTACCTTATACTATCAACCTGAAACGCACAAAAACGCAAGAAACACCGGAGTTGTCAGTCGCTCAAGAAGTGGACATCAAGCGCAGACATCAGTTTATTGCGACCATAATGGTTTTTGTTATTTTATTGTTTATGATACCAACCTACCAATTGGTATCTAGTTATAACAATTTGCAGAAACAAAAAGCCACCATCGTCAAGTTGCAAAAAGAAAAAGCAGCTTTGCTCACGAAATCAAAAGCGGAGGAAACCTTGGCAAGTCAGCTTAATGATACGTCCTATGTTGAAAAATACGCACGGGCTAAGTATTATTATTCCAAATCAGGTGAATCTATTTACCCTGTACCAAGTCTCTTGCCCTAGTTATGACTAAATTAATTGATACGATTGCTCAATTTTTAGCTGAGTCAGAGGAACATTTAGACCAATTAGCTCTAAAAAATCAGGCAGTTCGCCAGTCTCTGACCACAACAGACGATCCGAAAAAGGAGACAACATGAAAAAAGTTGCACTCCTCTTTTTGCTGATTATGATATCGGCACCGACCTTGACTTACCAGTCAGATTCAACGCAAAAACGGACCAATGCCTCAGCACAAGCCCAGATGGTATCTTATTTTAGCCAAGTACCGCAAAATCCTTTAACCACAACAGCTAATGTGATCTATGAAGACAGTAACTTGACTAAGATAAGTGGGGAAATTCCTCAAGGACAGACCTTGTCTATCCAACGCTTACTCAGCAATGATAAGGGACAAGCGGTTTTTCAACTAACCACTGGTTCTTATCTTTTAGCTAGTCAGAAAACGATTAGCAATGATGTTCCTAAAGAAGAGACCGCCGTCGATTATGAGGAGTGGACACCTGCCAGTCTCACAGTCTATGATAGTCCTTTAACGGCACAGTCGCGGCCTGTCACAAAGTCAGTCGCGGCATATAGTAAAGTTCACATTGTTAAAACAGCTCGAACCAAAGCAGGAGAATTTAGTCAGGTTGAAAATCTGGGATGGGTGAGAAGTAGTGACTTATCTAAAACGGACAACCGCATGGAAAAAGTTCAAGAGATGTTGCTACAAAAGTACAACAAGAGTAATTATTCCATTTATGTTAAACAATTAGACACGCAAAAGGAAGCAGGAATAAACCCTGACTCTGTGATGTACTCAGCTAGTATTTCCAAATTACCGATTCTGTATTATGTTCAAAAAGAAATCAATTTAGGCAAAATCACATTAGATACAGGTTATAAGTACACTGATGCAGTAAATCAATTTGATGGTGCCTATGACCCCAGTGGTAGTGGTGATTTACCTAAAACGGCAGACAACAAAACCTATAGTTTGGAAAATCTCATAACAGCCGTTACGACCAACTCTGATAATGTTGCTAGCAACATGTTGGCCTACTATGTGACTGACCAATTTGGAAACGACTTTCAAGAATCTCTGAAAAGTCTTTCTATCACATGGGATATGAAAAGCCGAATGGTTTCATCGAAAACAGCAGGCCTGATGATGGAAGCTCTTTACGATCAAGGGGGGACTGTCCTAACGGATTTATCTCATACTAATTTTGATACTGAACGCATTGCGAAAAACATTCCAGTAGAAGTGGCACACAAGATTGGAGATGCATACGACTATAAACATGATGTTGCAGTCGTTTATGCAGGGTCCCCCTTTATTTTATCGATTTTTACCAACGATGCATCCTATGATGACATCACAGCTATTGCAGATGATGTCTATGCTATTTTAAAATGATCACAGAACACGATATTATTTCACACATCACGAAAAAAGGATATTTTTCAGCGGGAAATAAGGTTTTGGTTGCCGTATCTGGTGGCCAAGATTCTATGGCGTTGTTGGATATCCTTTATCGCTATAAAAATCAATGGGGGGTGACACTAGGAATTGCTCATGTTAACCACCATCAGCGACCTGAATCAGACCAAGAAGAAGCTTACCTTCAGCATTGGGCGAAAGAAAAGAATATGGCTATCTTTGTCGGTCATTTTAAGGGAAAATTTTCTGAAGCCAGCGCGCGTGACTTTCGCTATGATTTTTTTAAAAAAATCATGGCTGAAGAAGGCTATACCAGACTTGTGACTGCTCATCATAAAGATGATCAAGCTGAAACTATTTTGATGCGACTGATGCGTGGTGGTATTTTACGCCACCTAGTGGGGATTAAGGACAAGCAAACTTTTGGATCCGGACAGATAGTACGCCCCTTATTAGCCTTTACAAAACAGGATTTACCCCCGGTTGTCCATTTTGAGGATAGTAGCAATCGGTCACTGAAGTATTTTCGAAATCGCGTTCGCCACCATTATCTACCTGATTGGGAAAAAGAAAATCCTCAAATTAAGGACTGGTTAATTCACTATAGTCAAGAAATTGCAGGGCTTTATAGTCTTTTAGATAGGATGATTGACATTTCACGCACAAGGGAACTGGCCTACTTTCAGGCACAGGATATAGCCCTTCAAACTTATTTATTAGAACGTTATTTGCAAGAATTTCCCGATTTACAATTGTCTAGAGCGCAGTTTTATGACCTTCTTCACCAGCTGCAATCAAATAAAAATTATGATATTTCCTTAAAATCTGGTTATTACCTCAGAAAAGATGCACAGTATTTCAAAATTACAAAAATCAGTCCTCAGACGGATAGCACTCTGGAATATAGAGTGCTAAAATACCAACATAAACTTCTTCTTGATGATGTATTAGTTTGTTTTGGAGACAGTGAAATGGATGGTCTGCCTTTATATAGCCAAGCAGAAATTATCATCAGACATCGTCAACCAGGGGATGTTATTTCATTTGGTCAATTCTCTAAAAAAGTTCGTCGTCTCTTTATTGATGAAAAGATTTCTCTTGAAGACCGCAAGAATGCTTGGATTTTAGAACAGGAAAACCAAATACTTGCAGTACTTGTCTCAGGTAGAATATATTTGAGAAAAAGCCTGAAGGGTGGTATAATACAGGGAAAACTCAAATTGGAAAGATGAACATGGTGACCATGGAAAAAGACATCAAAAAAGTTCTTTATACAAACGAAGATATTGTCAAAGAAACTCAAAAATTAGGCCAACAACTCACCAAAGATTATGAAGGGAAGAATCCTTTGTTAGTTGGTGTTTTAAAGGGAGCTGTCCCTTTTATGGCTGAACTCATCAAACATATCGATACACATGTTGAGATTGATTTCATGGTGGTGTCTAGTTATGCTGGGACACAAAGTACTGGTGAAGTCAAAATTCTTAAGGATGTTGATACCAATATCGAAGGGCGGGATGTCATTTTTGTCGAAGATATTATTGATACAGGTAGGACTTTGTTGTACCTACGTGATCTCTTCAAATATCGCAAGGCGAACTCCGTGACGATTGCGACCTTGTTTGACAAACCCGAAGGTCGTGTTGTTGACATTGATGCAGATTATGTGTGTTATGATGTGCCCAATGAATTTATAGTCGGTTTTGGTTTAGATTACGATGAGCGTTATCGCAATCTCCCATATGTCGGCGTTCTCAAAGAAGAAGTCTATAATACAAAATAGAAAGTGTAATCTATGAATAATAAAGGAAATAATGGCGGGATGTTCCGAAATTCCTTTGTTTGGTTGATAGTTATTGTTGCTGCAGTTGCTGGCTTCAATTTTTATTTTAATTCTGACACTAGCCAAACAGAGTCAATTTCATATTCTAAATTAGTGAGCCAAATTGAAGATGGTAATATTAAATCAATTAGTTACCAACCTAATGGCAGTGTCATCGAAGTTTCTGGAACCTATAAGACAGCTCAAACTCGAAAAACAACGAGCACACCGCTTGCCTTACTTGGGACGACAAGTTCACAAAAGGTAACCGGTTTTACCTCTTTGACTTTAGCAGATGATACCTCCATGAAAACTTTGCAAGATGCTGCAAAGTCAGCAGGAACCACAGTGAAAGTTAAGGAAGCCAGTCAATCAGGGCAGTGGTTGTCACTGTTGATTAGTTTTGGCCCGATAGTTATTTTCATTGTTTTCTTCATGATGATGATGAATCAAAGTGGTTCTCGTGGTGGTGGCATGAATGCCATGAATTTTGGGCGAAACAAAGTCAAAGCTACAGAAAACAAAGATATCAAGGTCCGTTTTTCTGATGTTGCTGGAGCAGAAGAAGAAAAACAAGAATTGGTAGAAGTTGTTGACTTCTTGAAAAATCCTAAACGCTATCGCTCTTTAGGAGCTCGCATCCCAGCTGGGGTCTTGTTAGAAGGCCCTCCAGGAACCGGGAAAACACTTTTGGCAAAAGCTGTTGCTGGTGAAGCAAGTGTTCCGTTTTTTAGCATTTCTGGTTCAGATTTTGTGGAAATGTTCGTCGGTGTTGGTGCAAGCCGTGTGCGGTCTCTCTTCGAAGATGCCAAAAAAGCAGCTCCTTCTATTATCTTTATTGATGAGATTGATGCTGTTGGACGTCGCCGTGGTACTGGCATGGGTGGCGGTAATGATGAACGTGAGCAAACTCTAAATCAGCTCTTAATTGAGATGGATGGTTTTGAGGGGACAGAAGGTGTTATTGTGATTGCTGCGACGAACCGTAGTGATGTACTTGACCCAGCACTTTTACGTCCAGGACGCTTTGACCGTAAGGTTTTGGTTGGTCGACCAGATGTAAAAGGTCGAGAAGCAATTTTACGTGTCCATGCCCGCAATAAACCATTAGCAGATGATGTGGATTTAAAAGTTGTAGCCCAACAAACACCCGGCTTTGTTGGAGCCGATTTAGAAAATGTTCTTAATGAAGCTGCTCTAGTTGCTGCACGTCGAAATAAGAAAGTGATTGACGCTTCTGATGTTGATGAGGCTGAGGATCGCGTGATTGCAGGACCATCTAAAGAAGATAAAACTGTTTCCGAGAAGGAACGTCAGATGGTGGCTTATCACGAAGCTGGTCATACGATTGTAGGTCTAGTACTTTCAAACGCACGTGTCGTTCATAAGGTGACAATTGTTCCACGTGGGCGTGCTGGTGGCTATATGATTGCCTTACCTAAAGAAGACCAAAATCTGTTATCCAAAGATGATATGAAGGAACAATTAGCAGGATTGATGGGTGGTCGAGTGGCTGAAGAAATAATCTTCAACGCACAAACTACTGGTGCTTCAAATGACTTTGAACAAGCAACGCAAATGGCTCGAAGTATGGTAACAGAGTATGGAATGAGTGACATACTGGGTCCTGTTCAGTATGAAGGAAATCATGCTATGATGCCAGGACAATATGGACAAGAAAAAACTTATTCAGCAGAGACAGCACGTCTGATTGATGAAGAAGTTCGTCACTTGCTAAATGATGCTCGAGACAAAGCTGCAGAAATTATTCAAGGTAATCGCGAGACTCATAAACTCATTGCTGAGGCGCTCTTGAAATATGAAACCTTAGATGCTAAACAAATTCGATCAATTTATGAAACAGGTGTAATGCCAGAACCTGACGATCAAGATGAACCAGTTCATCCTCTATCTTATGACGAAGTCAAAAAACGTGCCGAAAAAAGTGGTCAAAACGAAGATTAGATTTTGAATCGAAGCTTGCTATCTATTTTTGAATTGGCGCTTATGGTTTCACAGTAGCCAACGCCGTACAACGCTACAAGAGCTTGTAAACAA
>CAVHFY010000002.1:0-49782 GCA_963635745.1 Lachnospiraceae bacterium | reverse complement strand
CGTTGCAGGAATTCCTTGGTGCGGGCTTCTTGTGGGTTTTCGAAAATTTGTTCGGGAGTTCCTTCTTCGGCGATGAGTCCCTTGTCCATAAAGATGACGCGGTTTGAGACGTCGCGAGCAAACTCCATCTCATGGGTAACGATAATCATAGTCAAGCCTGACTTGGCTAGGTCTTGCATGGTTTTGAGCACTTCATCGACCATTTCGGGGTCTAGGGCTGAGGTTGGTTCGTCAAAGAGTACAGCCTCAGGGTCAACGGACAGGGCGCGAGCGATAGCTACACGCTGTTTTTGTCCTCCAGAGAGTTGTTTGGGTTTGGCCTTCCAGTACTGTTCTGTCATGCCGACACGGTTTAGATTTTCCTTGGCGATGCGTTCGGCCTCGGCAGGTTCTCGCTTGAGAACGGTCGTTTGAGCCACAATCGTATTTTCCAACACATTGAGGTTTTCAAAGAGGTTGAACGATTGGAAAACCATCCCCATTTTTTCTCTATAAGTAGTCAGATCAAATCCTTTTTCCAGCACGTTATGGCCGTGAAAGAGAATTTGGCCGTCAGTCGGTGTTTCCAACAGGTTGATGGAACGTAAAAAAGTCGATTTCCCAGAACCTGAAGATCCAATAATGGAGATCACTTCCCCTTGGTTAACACTCAGGGAAATGTCCTTAAGAACCTCATTTTTACCGAAGGATTTTTTTAAGTGTTTGATTTCTAAAATAGTGTTGGCCATTAGTTGCCTCCTTCGATGGTATAGGTGTCTTGGTCAAAACGGCGTTCGACATAGCGTAAGAGGCGCGTGACGGTAAAGGTCAAGACGAAGTAAATCACTGCGATAATCATAAAGGTTTGGAAGTATTGGTAGGTCTGAGTAGCCACAGTGTTTCCGGCGAAATAAAGCTCTACCACGGAGATCACGTTGAGGACAGAAGTGTCCTTGATATTGATGACAAACTCATTACCCGTAGCAGGTAAGATATTGCGAACAACTTGTGGTAAAACAATCTTTCGCATGGTTTGGTTGTGGTTAAAGCCTAGGGCCGTCGCAGCTTCGAACTGCCCCTTATCTACAGCAAAGATACCCCCACGGACGATTTCGCTCATGTAAGCTCCGGTATTGATGGAGACGATGACGATGGCCGCCCAGGTACGGTCGATGGAGATGCCAAAGGCTTGAGCCGTTCCGTAATAGATAACCATGGCTTGCACGATCATTGGCGTACCACGGAAAATCTCGATGTAGACATTAAGAAACCAACCAAAGGCGGTCTGTAGACCAGCTAAGAACTTGTTAGCCGCTTTAGGCGCGGTGCGGTAGACGCCGATGAGAAGGCCGATGATGAGGCCAACGATAGTTCCAATGATGGAGATAAGTAAGGTAATTCCAGCGCCACGTAGAAATTGACCCCAGTTGCCTTTTAGAATAGTCCACATCTGTTGGATAAAACTGGTGTTAGTTTTGTTATCCGATGCCTTATCGGCAGGCTGCTCAGCAATCATCTGGTCCATCAGTTTGATGCGGTCTGATTCAGAGATACCAGCTAGTACTTGATTGACCGTTTCTAGAGTGGCTGTTTCATCTTTACGCAGGCCAACGGCAATAGCCGTGTCAGATTCCGACACGGTGAATCCCTTGCCATTTGCAAAGGCAATCATCTTGAAATCCTTGTTGGCGTTTTGAGCAGAGATGGCATCTGGCCGCTCGGAAATATAACCATCAATAACACCAGAGGACAAGGCCTGACGCATCTGGGCAAAATCTCCCATAGCGGTCTGTTTTTTCACATCGGGAATTTGACTGATGAGGTTGTAGAGATAGACCCCTTGTTGGGAAGTGATTTTGGCATCTTTAAAGTCAGCTAGACTAGTGGCCTTGGCATACTTTCCACTGGCTTTGACAACAATTACGGGGTTAGATGTGTAATAGCTATTAGAAAAAGCAATCTCTTGACGGCGTTCGGCCGTTGGGCTCATGCCAGCAGCAATCATGTCAATCTTTCCAGAGGTTAGAGCAGGGATGAGTCCTGACCAAGAGGTCTTGACGACCAAAAGTTTTTTACCCATTGCATTGGCAATTTTCTTGGCGATTTGCACATCATAACCATTGGCGTATTGGTTAGTGCCATCAATTTTTACAGCCCCATTGCTGTTGTCGTTTTGCGTCCAGTTAAAGGGGGCATAAGCCGCCTCCATGCCGACACGTAGGTAATCGTCAGCTGAGACGGTTGTTGTCTGCGTTCCTACTCCCAGGCTAAGGCCAATAAAGAGCAGGAAACTAAGAAAGTATTTCTTCATGGAAACTCCGTTCGTTTTTATGGTGTCAAAAGTCAGTCACTTCGTAGCTTTTTACTCAGCTAGTCTATCGTATGTGTGATGATTCAGCTAATAGACCTTTTACCAGCCTTTTGTTTGAATAATGGCTAACAAAAATGTCAGCTGGCATACCGCCAAATGTTGACTCGCTCTATATTTTACTAAAAAACGGATAAGTATTCAATAAAGCTAGCTTTAAGATTACAGCTAGGGTATAATAAAGGAAAAATCATATATAATCAGAAAGGAAGAGACAAGATGAAAAAGAAATGGTTGTGGTGTCTAGTGGCTGTGCTGTTTCTAGGATTTTTCTGTGGTGGTAGTATCAGCCAAGCAGATGATGTGGATTACAGCATTCCTAGCTATGAAGGGCATCTCATTATCCATGATGACAATACAGCCAGCTATGTGGAGCAGGTAACCTATGCCTTTGACTCGTCATACAATGGCCAGTATCTCAGTTTGGGAGATGGGGGCAATATGCCTAAGGGATTTGCCATCGCTCGTACCCCGAGTATACAAGTCCTTCGTAACGGGCAAAATGTGACAAATAGCGTTCGAACAGAATTGGAAGACTTGTCACATGGTGTTCGCCTGAAAATTTATAATGGTGGCTCGTCCGGTGACCAGGTACAAGTCACGGTGACCTGGACCTTGAACAATATCCTCACGGTCTACCAGGATGTCGCTGAGCTAAATTGGGTTCCGATCAGCGATTGGGATGAAACCTTAGGTTCTGTTCGTTTGACCGTGACCACGGATAAGAGTGTTTCAGACAGTCAGCTCTGGGGCCATCGAGGTGGAATGCAGCCAAAATCATCGGTGACCAAAGACGGGAACTCCTACATTCTCACGGCAACAAATGTTTCTGGGCTTTTAGAACTACACGCTTATTGGGACCGTAGTGTAGTCAGTATCACACCGACAATTGCAAGTCAAGGTAAAACAAAAATCCTAGCCAGCGAACGAGCTATTGACCAAAGACGTGAGCGTCTGATTTTTGGTCTAACCATAGCCTTTCCTGTGCTAGCGATTCTCCTGACAATCGTAGCTTTTCTCGTCTTTCGTCGGGCCAAAAAGAGACTGCTTCCTTTTAGTGATTACAAGGGCTATTCCTTTGCACTGCCGTCAGACTTGTCACCGCTTTTGGTCGCCAAACAGGTAAATGGTTTGGAACTTGAAGAACTCTCACCACCAGAAGCTATCATGGGAGCAGATATCGAACTGGAGCATTATATTCAGGCGGAGCTTTTAGACATTATCGCCCAACGCAAATACTTGTTATCCCCTGATAAAAAATACTTGCAAAAACAACCGAACAAATCATTGACTGCCTATGAAACAGCCTTTTTAACTTATCTGTTTGGGGATGTCAGAGAAAACTATGCTTTGAGTACGGTCTTTGAGGAATATCAAGCAGATAAGAAAGACCTTCTCCAATCGAGCCTTAAAGGTAAAGCCAAAGAACAAGAAATTAATGCTCGTGGAGATGCTATCTTAAGACGTTTGCGTCATCGGATTCGCTCAGTCGATCAAGCCGTCGAAGAAGCTTTCGTAGCCGAGGGGCTACCAAGCTATCGTGCTCCCCTGACAGCTCAGGACAGACACCGTTTCTGGTTATCCAATGGTCTCTTAGTGGCTTCTGCTATCTTATCACTTGTTTCAGCAATCTATAGCTTATCACAGGGCTATCTGCAAGGTATGTTTAGTAATATCTTTGTCTTGACTCTGACTGCACTCATTTTCTGGTATGCTATCCAGAAAGTGGCGGTGCTCTCCCATGAAGGAAAGATTAATCTGTCTCACCAGACGGAGTATCAGTTGTGGCTAGGTTTTCGACATATGCTAGAAGACATTAAGACCTTTGACCGTGCTGAATTAGAAAGTATCGTTGTCTGGGAAAAAGTGTTGGTCTATGCGACCCTCTTTGGTTATGCCAAGCGTGTTCAAGAGGCGCTGGCTGTCAAAGGACTGACTTTGCCGACTGAGCAATTGGGGAATTTTGATGCTATGGATGTCATCACGACAGCTTACTTGAGCCATTCGCTTCAACGCATAAACCACTACAGCCAAGCAGCCAGTCAAGCCTCCAACTTTAGCTTACCATCATCCGGTGGTGGTGGAGGTTTCTCTGGTGGTGGCGGTGGCGGTGGCGGCGGTGCCTTTTAAAGGGGCATAGCTCTAACGTCCATTTTCCTAATATTATTAAGTTAGTTTGCAAGGGGTATGTTTTTTGTTATGAGATTTTTCTACAATATTTCCCAACAAACACCTATGTAAAACTATTGTGTGTGTAACTTCGCAAAAGGAACGCCAATTGGCGTTCCTTTTGTAATAACTATTTATAACAGTCACAAATTGAAATATCACAGAGTTCTAAAAAGGTATGTTTAAAATCATGAGGCATAGCTGGTATTTCCTCAGTTATCCAAATTTCTATGATAGACAAGATACTATTGACACAGAGTGTAGCAGCTTGCAATTTATCAATCTTGATCCCTTTAAGATTGATTTCAAGATTATCCATGACCCAGTTTCGATATTTTGTGGTTAGAAAATGTCTCCATACTGGATCCGCCGAGGTGGAGTAAAGGTATCTAAGCCACGTCCTTTTCTCGTACAGAATGGGGATAATATTTTCAGCAAAATAATATAATGCCTGTTTAGTATCTTTAGGAGAATCACTAAGTAGATTTGAAACTCTTCTATCAACTGAGGTATGGATATAATCAATAAGTTCTTCTGGGCTATTAAAGTGATTTTTATAAATAGCTTGACGAGAAATCCCCGCTTCCTCAGCGATTTCTGCGATAGAGAAGGAAGTTTTCTCGGGATACTTTGCAGCTAGTCGAAAAAATGCCGTAATAATCCTTTCTCTGGTCCCATTTGTCATATTTTTCTCCTTTTATCATTAGGGAATTTTTTACTATCTGTCAACTATATTAAATATAATTAGTGGGTAGAAGTTGAATAAATATCGTTTTGGGGTTAACTAACTGTAAAAAAGTAGAACTAGAATTCAGATATGGTCAGTGATATACTTAGAGAGTGATGAGGCCTATGTCACAAAAAACAAAAGAAGGAAGTGTAAAACTAGGTCAAAAAGTTTTTTGAACGGTTATACTAACTATACTACGCCATCAGAAGTAGAAAAGAGCGTTGTTGAAGATAGTAAACTCGGAAACGTCGGAACTTCTGTAACTGTTACGGTATCTTGGTCTTGGTCAGTAACAGTTAGCTGGACAATCGGTTAATATTGTCACATTAGTCACAAAAGATGCTAGCAACTCCTTTGACTAATTCTCGCCCCGCTTTCGTACAAGTCGACAAATGACGAAAGTGGGGTTATTTTTATTGTGAGATAGTATGAATATGACTAAATCTAAGATTATAGCATTATTAAATGGTGCAAAAGTAATTGAACAGAAAGATGTAAAAGAATTTTTACCAGAAGACAAGTATATTCGATATAGTGAACAGTTAGTAAAATTGCTTAATTCTCTGAGGTCAGAGTATATTACTATTCTAGATTCGCAACACGATAATACCATAAAACTACAATCAAGTAAAGTCAAGGCTGGTTTAAAGTTGTTCTATGATGAGAGGGAATTTTTGGAGAAAGTTCTCTTGCAAGTTGACTCACCTACTATCAAAAATTTCAATGATTTACAGCTGGGTATTTCTTTGTTTGCAGAAAACTTTGTTTTAGGGGCTTGTCTGATGGGAAAAACTTACCAGTATGGATTAAGTTCGAAGCCTTATGCTGTAGCGTCGTTGATAAAACTAGTGGTAGCGGTTGTGATTTTCGAAGCTTTGAAAAATCATCAGCTAGATTATGATTTTTTATACAGAGTTGAGTTAGAAGATATTAGTTATTTAAGTGCCGGTTTATCAATAGAAGATGTTGGACGAACAAAAACAGTGAGAGAATTACTTAATCTATTATTGTTAGCCTCGGATAATTCTGCGATGGATATCTTATTGAAAATAATAAGACAATATAACCTTTATCCTACGAAGGAATCTACGATTGATGAAGCGATTCGCCTCGTTGTGCCCACTAAGCAGTGGTTAGAAGAGGCTTGGTGCAACCCTGAGGAGGATGAAGCGACGTGGCGTGAAAAGGCTTTATCACAAATTAGGTGGACGGAGGGGCTAGACTATTTTATGACATCTGACTTGATTATCAGTTGTATTAGACGGTTAGTGACTTACGAATGGCTTCCTTATGATGACTTAGGCACATTGATATATAAAGGTGGAAATAGTGCCGGAGTATTAGCAGGTGTCTGGGCAAGTCGTCACCCAGACACTAGTGGGAATTACGTGTTTTTTGCAATAAATAATAGTAAACCAATTGACATACTGGAACAGGTTTATTATCAACAGTGCTTACAATCTTTTATTGAACAAAATGACAATGCTTTTATAGGAGGCAATCAATATGCAAGAGAATGAATTATTAGGTAGAAACATAAATAAAGAAACTACAATAGATGGTGTTAAGGCGATTCAAAAAGAATTAGTGGGTGAAGAACAAGATAAAAGACGCAGATTATCTCATTTACTAAATTGGGAGAAGCAGGGACATCAGGGGGTTAATTCACCTAGGATGATTTCTGTTAATGAGCTTAAACAGGAAGTTAGCTATCAATTCGTTGACCATAGTGAAACGCTTCTTCGCCTCTTTGAAGATGGCATCAAACAGTTAACTGTTGATAATTTGATTTCAGTTTTTGAAGCAGTGGCTAGTTCTCTAGCACACATTCATAATAGTGAAATAAATGATGAGTTTCTATTAAATAATCCGCAGAAACTTTTAAGACCACTTATCGCTTTAAACCCTAAAGAATATACAGAGTCCAGCGGTGCTGAATTAGAGTTGTTTGCACTTTTACAGCAAGATTCTCAATTGATTGATGCACTAGGAGCATATCAAACAGCTCCCAAGTATCAGAGAATGATACACGGTGATGTCCGCCTAGACCAGTTTTTATATGATGGAGATAAGGTTTGGGTGATTGATTTTGAAGAATATACTTGTGGTGATGTACTAGCGGATATTTCTGGGATTATCGGAGCGGTTTTATTTGAAGTTTATTTGGAAGTGTTTTATTCCAGTTGGGATGGCTCAAGGCAAGGAGAAACCGATACAGACATCAATAATCAGCTTCAAAGTAAAGAAACTGAGCTGTTAGAACTAGTTTCTCCATTGATTGTTTCTTTTATTAATCGTTATCAAGAAACTTCACATGAAGATATCAGTGGAGAATTACTGTCAAGTAATATTGGTTGTTTCTTTATTGAGCGTATTATTAGTCGCTCAAAATTTAGCTTTAAGCTATCGGCTGTTGACAGGGCGCTTGCAGGTATTGGTAAGGAGTTCGTTGTATCTCCTGAAAATTTTAGTGCTCTCTTAGCTTCATTGTAATAGTCAGGAGAAGTCATATGACAGATGTAAAACAATTAGCTAATTTAATTACTGTTGATAGTGATTTAGATAAGGTAGTAATTGGAGGAGATTCTTTTCCAGAAGTTACTACGAGAAAACTTTCAGAATTAACACAGTGGTTGTATAGCACTTTGCACACGGGAAATTTGGACTTGGTATTGCAAGCTAAAGAAGACTTGAGAATGACCATTAAATCTTCTTTACAAGAAAAAACTTTGACCGTTACTGGAAAAAGCGTAGGTATTCAAGGTGTTCATGCTATCAGTCTTGGAGGTGTACGAATTTACAATGAAGAAATGTCAGATACAATAAAAATTTCAACATTTAGACCAAATTTAAGTCCAGGTTTTTTCATGTATATGAACTCGGTTCGTGCAGGTAGGTTTATAAAGAATACAGAACGTTACTATGTGTATTCTGATAATCCTGAAAATGCGATTTCACTATGGAGTCAAGCAATTCGTGAACTTGAGAAAATCAATATTCCGTTTACCACAAAAATATTATCATCAACATCACGTTATCCACGAAATGATGCCATGGTCTTTTATTGTACAGAAGAGGAATCAGAAGTAATAGAGAAAGTATTACTCTCTGTAACGCAGCAGCTACAAATCGAATATCAAGAGGAACACGTCTCAGTTTTATGCAAGCGTATTAGTCCTACGATTGGCTATGCGAAGCAACCCATTTTTAACGGTCGAGAGGTTAGCTTTGGTGAGGATCGTTGTGAAGCGATTGCTTATGCGATAAAAGACAGTATTAGAACTGGACTTGATTTTCAAAGTATATTACAACAACGTTTAAGGAATCGAAGTATTAGTCCCGAAAAACTTTATTTAAACATAGAAGGAGAAAACGCATGAAAAATGCAGCACTTATTATTCCTATTGTCATTTTTTACCTAGCCTATTTACTGTTCTTTTTCTTTGACATTAAAAAGAACAGTGTGAAATATTTACCAAAATGGGCTTGGTTTCTCATTTGTGCTTTTGTATCAGCTCCCTTAGGTGGCGTGATTTATTATTTTGTGGGTAGGACTGAGAGGATAGATTATGACTGATTTAGTAGAGCTACAGGATGTAGATATTACGATTAAGCATAATCATATTTTAAAGCATTTTTCGCTGACGATTGATGATATACCAAAAGTTATAGGATTGATTGGTCTCAATGGAGCTGGTAAAACAACTTTTATCAAATCTATTTTTGGAGATTATGATATTAGAGAAGGAAAGGTTAATCGTTTGTTGCAAAGTATCGCATTTTGTGCAGATGTGCCAGATTTTCCATCCTATCTAACAGCTTTAGAAATATTGAAATATTCTCGTTGGTTATTTTCAAGGAGTCCAAAAAATGATGAGTATTATTTAGAAATACTGGATAAGGTTGGGTTAGGAAGGAGTGCTTATCGTACCGTTGAACATTTTTCAAGAGGAATGAGACAGCGCTTAGGGATTGCATCTTCTTTAGTACTTGAGCCAAAATTGATTTTCTTTGATGAACCAACAAGTGCGTTAGATCCTAAGGGAAGAGAAGATGTGATCAATATCATGAGGGAGTTGGGAAAAGAAATAGTGGTTGTTTTTTCCAGTCATATCTTAAATGATGTTGAAAAAATTGCAGAAGAGCTTATTGTTATCCATAAAGGTGAAAAGATCTACGAAGGAGATCTTAGTCACCTGCTTGAGGCAGCTCCGAATCATCAGAAAGCTTATTTGACTTTTTCTTCGGAAGAGGCGCAGGAAAAATTCTTAAAGGGGTATCAAGGTAGTGTAACTTTTCAAGTAGATTCTAAAAAAGAGCTAAGTTTTTCTACAGAAGATTTCTATCAAGTTCTTGCAACTCTTAGTCAAGCAACTCCTGATGGACTTCAGTCTATTAGAAAAGAGTCTGTTACCTTGGAAGATGCTTTTGACTACCTTTTGGGGAGTGAAGAGGAGAAAGAACGATGATACTTGAATTAAAACGGTGGCATAGAAGCAAAAGATTATACCTACTGATGTTTGTCTTTATCTGTCTGGCATTGACGTCTACTCTTAGCACCTATTATGCCAATGATATTATCAAAAACCTTAGCAGTTCAGCAAATCTTATTCAGTTACCAGATCCAACATGGGAAAGCGTGATGGGGTCATACTTTAAAAACGTTACTCAAATGGGGATATTTATTTCTCTTTATATGATACTGGGAATGAGCAATATTTCTAAGACTGAGTCTTTAAGGTTATTTTTTCAAACACGCACTAGCAATCTGTTTAAAATATTTTTTCCAAAATTGCTAACTTCGCTGGTTTCTCTTGCTGTAGCCAGTCTAGTAGGTTTTCTAAGCGCTCTATATTTAACCTTTGTATTGTGTGATAAGATTAACCTAGAACATAGTGTCTATGCGTATTTGCTTAATTTATTTGGTGTAGTTGGGATTATTGTTATCGGATTTTTGTTTCATATTACTGTCAATTTTCCTTTTGCTATTGCAGGTACATTTGAGATTATTTTGCTTATTTCATCAGCATTAACAAGTATAAAAACGCTTAGTGCAGCTCTATTTATAAACTGGTTACTACCGACGGATATCTTAGCAAGCGGTGTAAAGAAAGTCACCCTCTTACCAAACCTCTGGTATCTGTTAGGTTACATTGCGTTAGTAGTGTTTCTTAATGTGATGTGTTTCTGGTATAGAAGGAGGAGACGCTATGGTTATTGAGATTGATGATATTTGCAAAAGAATTGGTCAAACGGATATTATCCAATCTGTGACTTTTTCTGTTGAAAAAGGTTCTACCTTTGCATTGTTAGGTCCAAATGGAGCAGGAAAAACAACCATTATTCGCTTATTGCTTGGGGTCTTGGGTTTAGATTCAGGGAAAGTTAAACTATTTGATGAAGTTCTAACAACAGATAACAGGGCACGCTTATTGAAACATATAGGAGTTCAGAATGATGGTAACCTCTATGAAAAGTTGACGGTTCGTGAGAATTTACAGTTCTTTGGTGAATTGTATTCTCTTAGCGAGAATGATATTACTAAGAGGATTGGTGAGCTAAAGGATATTTTCCATATTCAGCAATATCTAGATATGGAGCTGGGAGCTTTGAGTAAAGGAAACCGTCAGAAGGTGCTTCTTGGACGAGCGATGTTACATTCTCCGGAATTATTGGTTTTAGATGAGCCAACAACTGGACTTGACCCAGAAGCAATAGATGAATTTAATCACTTGATTAAGAAGATTAAGCAACAAGGAGTTACCGTTATTATGTGTACTCACTATTTGTATGGTTTAGATGACCTTGTAGATAGTATTGGTATTCTTGATGATGGGAAATTACTGGTGTCAGGGAGTTTAGAAAGCCTGAGGAGTCAGCAATTTCAACTACATATATCTGGAGAACTTATCTTATCAGAAAAATTGATGAAACTTGTTCACAGCGAACAGGATAAAGTGGCTCAAATTTCCTTATCAATTACTGACAGGGATAAAATTCCTGAAATAGTGGCTAACTTAGTTTATGAAGGAAGTCACATTTATAGTGTTCAAGAGGTAAAAGAAAGTATAAAAGATATATATTTTCGCATTATAGGAGGTAGTCATGAGCTTTAAAACGGTTGGTGCTGTCTCAAGAAAAGACATTCTTGAGGTGAAAAAAGATAAAAGTTTACTGCTAACAGTACTACTTCTTCCTATGATTTTTTCGGTCATTTTACCTTTGTTATTGTTATTACTAGGGGCAAATGAAGGACTGACATCAAGTATTGCTGGGATGACTAATTTCTTAAAGAACCTGACTCAGATTCCCTACCCAAGTCATCTAACAGGAACGAGTGTCATCTTATATGCGATATTTACTTACTTTTTTCTTCCGTTTTTCTTATTGATTCCAGTCATGATTGCTACGACCTTATCATCAACAAGCTTTGTTGGAGAAAAAGAGCATAAAACTCTTGAAGGGCTACTTTATAGCCCAGTTTCTGTAAGAGAATTGATATTAGGAAAAACTCTAGCCTCAGCTTTGCCAGCTTTTGTCATCACGCTTATATCAGCACTAGTTTATTTTATGATTATCAATACTTTGGGGTTTCATTATTTTCAAAGTCTTGTTCTACCTAGTTTATCATGGATGATCATGTTATTTATCGTATCTCCTTTATTGGTGTTGGCATCAATATTTTTGATTATTGCTGGGTCACAATATATAGATAGCATTCGGTCTGCACAGAGCCTATCCATGTTTTTAGTTCTTCCTATTTTTGGACTCGTTGTGTCACAGTCTACGGGGATCCTTCTTTTAGGTATAAGAGAAACACTTATTTTAGTTATAGTATTGATTATTGTGACAATACTTATCTTTTTGTTTCTGGTTAAGACGTTTGACTTTGAGCGGTTTATTTTACGTTAAGGAGGTGCTTTGTTTATGAAAGCTCTAGCAGTTATTAATACAAATATTTTATCCAGTGATATGGTAGAGAATATGCAGACAGTTGATATATGTGGTACAAATGTGACTTGTGGCGTTGTTGACATCCCACGTCCTAACTTTGATACTGATTCTCCTGAAAATAATGACTTTGTTTTGGTTCGTGTTTTAGCATTTTCGTGTAATTATAGAGATAAAGCCATCATTGTGAGGTCACAATTAGAAATGGACAAAGATAAATCCAACGGACAGGTTCTGGGGTTCTTTGGTTCCGATTTTGTAGCAAGAGTGGAAGAAGTAGGGAAGGATGTTACACAGCTTTCCAAAGGTATGCGAGTCCTTCCTAATTGTTATTACCCTTATCAAGAGTATGAGGGGGTTGGTACGGGTGTAGTGACTAATGAAGCATCAAGAGGTTGGTTAAAACTACATAAATCAAAATTATTGCCAATTCCAGATGGCATGAGTGATGGTGTTGCAGCTTCTTTCTCCATTGGAGCACAGACGTCTGCGAGCATGATTCGTCGTTCAAAAGTATCACAAGAAGACAGAGTTTTGGTGTGTAGTTCACGTTCTAATACTTCCTTATTCATCATTAAGCGATTACTCTCTATGGGAATTTCAGTAACAGCATTAACAACAAGTGAATGGACGAAAGCAGAGTTAGATTTTGTTAAACCTGCGGAGATTATAACGATTAAGCGTGGTTTGAAAGATTGGAAACACTTAGATATCGGCAAATTTGATCTTGTTTTTGATCCGTTTTATGATTTGAATTTACTAAATAGTCTGACTAAGTTGAATTTTGATGGTCGTTATATCACCTGTGGCTTTAAGAATCAACACGAGACATTTAAAGAGAGTACAGATAATCTAGATAATGATAGATTTCATCAGTTAATGCTTACAGTAATGATTTTCAATTTACATATTATTGGAAACTGTATTGGTACGACTGAAGATTTACAAGGGGCAATCAATTCGTTTACCCCTGAGAATCCCCCAATTATTGTTGAGAAGAAGTTAACTATTCATGAGGGGGCAGAATTTTTAGAGACAACTTATAACCAGGGTAGTCGTTTTGGGAAGATTGTTATGCGTTATGAAGATGAATAGATTGTTTTAAGTGTCTAACTACAGTGCCTTTTAAAGCTGGCTGACTTTTGCTATAATGAACCTACTTATTTAAAAAGGAGACTTGTATGCTGTTTGATTTGCTCAAGGCCATTATCCTCGGTATTATCGAGGGAATTACGGAATGGCTCCCCATTTCTAGTACGGGCCATTTGATTTTGGCAGAAGAATTTATCAAGTTTTCCGCGCAAAATCAAGCCTTCATGGATATGTTCAATGTGGTTATCCAACTAGGGGCTATCCTAGCGGTTATCGTTATTTATTTTAAAAAACTCAATCCTTTCCAACCCGGGAAAACACCGCTGGAAGTGCGAAAGACCTGGCAACTGTGGACTAAGGTTTTAATTGCTGTTTTGCCCTCAGTTGTTATAGGTTTGCCTTTGGATGACTGGTTTGATGCGCATTTTTATAACTTTGTCGCGATCGCTTGTATGCTCATTCTCTATGGTTTTATCTTTATCTGGGTGGAAAATCATATTGCGCGTGGTGGCCTTCAACCCAAGGTGACCAGTTTGGCTAAGCTCCCCTACAAAACGGCTCTTGTGATTGGCCTCTTTCAAGTGTTGAGCCTTATGCCTGGAACCAGTCGTTCAGGGGCGACCATTATCGGAGGGTTACTGGCTGGTACTAGTCGCAGTGTCGCGACTGAGTTCACCTTCTTTTTGGGAATCCCAACTATGTTTGGGGCTAGCTTGCTCAAGATCGCGAAATTTGTTCTTGGTGGGAGCAGTCTGGCTCTAGGACAATGGCTTGTTCTCTTAGTCGCCTGCTTGACAGCCTTCTTTGTGTCCATGTGGGCCATTCGGTTCTTGACGGATTATGTCAAAAGTCATGACTTCAAAATTTTTGGAAAATACCGCATTATCTTAGGTATTGGTTTGCTTTTAGTAGCGGCCCTTCAAGCAATTTTTTAGAGAATGCTTAATTATCGAATAAAAAAGTAGGTTGGCACCTTGTCTAACCTGCTTTTTTAGGTGGCTGAGTGCTTTCTTGCTTGCTCGGCTCTTTTACAGTATAATGAAAAGAACGATTGCAACGAGGTAAAGAGATGAAACTGACACAAGTGAACGATACGACAATCCGAATCACCCTTTCCATGGAAGATTTAGCAGAACATGGCATGGAACTAATGGATTTTTTGACTCCGCAGGAAAAAACAGAAGACTTTTTCTATACGGTGATGCAGGAATTGGATTTACCAGATGGTTTTGGTGAAACGGGAATGTTAAGCTTTCGAGTCACACCAAAACCCGACCGTATTGAAGTTTACGTCACCCAAGCTGAGGTAGACCAGGACATGGAAAATATGGAGGATTATGCGGATCTGACCAAGGCTTTGACTGACCCGGATAATGTGACGCCTGAAGAAGCTTTGACCATGCTTGAAGATCTGCTGAAAAACACGGGTGCGACTGATGAGGATCTTGACGAGCTCGATCGTCTCCGTAAGGAAGTCGATGCCTTTAAGGAAAAGTCCGAAGAAGCGGAAAACTCTGAATTGCCTGAATTTATCCATTATGTGCTTGGGTTTTCCGATATCCCTGAGGCAGTACGCTTTTCTCAGGCTATCCAGCTCCCTATTGAGGCTTCTGAACTCTATAAGTTGGATAAGGGGCATTATTACATGACTGTTTTGGTGAATGCTATTGATAAAGAGAAAGATTTTGCCAATGAAGCCCATGGTCTGCTATTAGAATATGCGAAAGACGCTGACCGTACTAGGGCTTACTTGCAAGAACATGCCACGGTCTTGATGAGTGAGGGGGCTGTTGACTTTTTGAAACGGCTAAAGGTTGCATAAGATGGCGGGTATTCAACAAGCAGCACCAATGACCATTGAAATTATCCTGGTTTTGATTGGTACCTTTTTGACGTCCCTTATTTTGACGCCCTTGGTGCGTTTTCTAGCTTTTCGTATCGGTGCTGTCGATAATCCTAATGCGCGACGCATCAACAAGGTCCCTATGCCGAGCGCTGGAGGGCTTGCTATCGTTGTGGCTTTTGCTCTAGCCTGTTTTGTTTACATGCCTTGGGCTTTGCAGGGGCATACGGCAGGAAGTCGTTTTCTGCATTATGTTGCTCCAATTCTCTTGTCGGGTGGGGTAATTGCTCTAACGGGTTTGATTGATGACGTCAAGGAGCTTGCACCTAGGGTGAAGCTGGCAGGTATAACGTTAGCGGCCGTGCTCATCTGGTTTTTGACAGATTTTCATTTTGACAGTTTTAAGGTGCCTTTTGGCGGGCCCATGTTACATTTTGGCCCCTTTGTGAGCTTTTGCCTGACGATTTTATGGATTGTAGGAATTACTAATGCGATCAATTTAATTGATGGTTTGGACGGTTTAGTTTGTGGGGTATCGCTGATTTCCTTGGGAACAATGGGCTTGGTATCTTACTTTTTCCTTTTTGGTCGGGATCTGATGCTGACCATGACGATCTTTTTGCTTTTATCAGCTATTTTGGGTTTTTTTCCCTACAACTACCACCCAGCCATCATTTATCTGGGAGATACGGGAGCACTCTTTATTGGGTTTATGATCAGCGTTTTGTCTTTACAGGGCTTAAAAAATGCGACAGCTGTGGCAGTGATTACTCCCGTCATTATCTTAGGGGTACCTGTCATTGATACAGCCTTTGCCATCTTAAGACGAAAATTATCAGGCAAGAAAATTTCTGAAGCCGATAACCGTCACTTGCACCACAGGCTTTTGGCCATGGGCTTTACTCACCGTGGCGCTGTTTTAGTCGTTTATGGGATTTCCATCTTCTTTTCATTGGTCTCACTCTTGCTCAATGTGTCTAGCCGCGTAGGTGGGGTACTGTTGGTCATTGGCCTAGTCATCATGGTGGAGTTGTTCATCGAACAAGTTGAAATCATGGGGCCAAATCGGACCCCCTTACTCAGCTGCCTGAAATTCATCGGAAACTCTAGCTACCGTCAGGAAGTACTGGCAAACTGGAAGAAGAAGCATTAGTTTTCAATCAACAATGAAGCCCTGTAGGGCTTTATTTGTTATAATGGAAGATAAGGACTGAAAGGAGCTATTATGTCAACGTTAGAAATCAAAGACTTGCATGTCTCGATTGAAGATAAAGAAATTTTAAAAGGGGTTAACCTGACGCTGAAAACGGGTGAAATCGCAGCGATCATGGGGCCTAATGGAACAGGGAAATCGACCTTATCTGCGGCGATCATGGGGAATCCTGCCTATGAGGTGACTCAGGGGGAAATTCTCTTTGATGGGGAGAATATTTTAGAGATGGAGACAGACGAAAGAGCGCGTTTGGGGCTCTTTTTGGCCATGCAATACCCATCCGAAATTCCAGGAATCACTAATGCTGAGTTTATCCGTTCAGCCATGAATGCTGGAAAGGCCGACGACGAAAAAGTCAATGTCATGGAATTCATTACCAAACTGGATGAGAAGATGGCCTTTTTGGGAATGAAAGAAGAGATGGCCGAGCGTTACCTTAACGAAGGTTTCTCTGGTGGTGAAAAGAAACGCAATGAAATCCTGCAATTATTGATGCTTGAGCCAACCTTTGCTCTGTTGGATGAAATTGACTCTGGCTTGGATATTGATGCCTTGAAGATTGTTTCTAAAGGCGTTAATGTCATGCGTGGTGAAGGTTTCGGTGCCATGATCATCACCCATTACCAACGTCTCTTGAACTACATTACTCCAGATGTTGTTCATATCATGATGGATGGACGTATTGTCGTTTCAGGTGATGCTGGCTTGGCAGCTCGTTTGGAAACAGAAGGTTATGCTCAAATCGCTGAAGAGTTGGGTTTGACCTATGAGGAAGACATTTAAGCGGTTTTCACCAGTAACGAAAGAAAAAGAAGGAGGAAATCGTGACAAAAGAAGTGATTAAAGCATACTCTCAGGCCCATGCAGAACCTAGCTGGCTTTACGACCTGCGGGAAAAGGCTTTTGAGAAAATCGAACACTTGGAGCTCCCAAAAATTGAACGCGTACGTTTTCATCGTTGGAATTTTGGACAAGGCGAGTTGGCCGATAACGAGCCAACAGGTCATGTTCCAGATTTTACAGCTTTGGGAGATGCCCCTAAATTGGTTCAAGTGGGTACCCAAACCGTTCTGGAGCAAATCAGTCCAGCCTTAGCCCAAGAGGGCGTGGTCTTCACTGACCTGGTTAGCTTTATCGAAAGTTATCCGGACTTGGCTGAAGCCCATTTTGGTTCAGCTCTGTCTTACGATGAAGACAAGCTAGCTGCTTACAACTATGCTTACATGAACTCTGCAGCGGTTCTTTATGTGCCAGACAATGTTGAGATTGACCAACCTATTGAAGGGCATTTTTATCAGGACGCTACGAGCGCTGTTCCTTTTAATAAGCACGTCTTGATTTTGGCAGGAAAAGGGGCTAAATTTTCTTATTTAGAACGATTCGAAAGTATCGGAGATGGAGCGGTCAAATCGACAGCCACTATTAGCGTGGAAGTGATCGCTCAAGCAGGCAGTCAGATTAAATTTTCTGCCATTGATCGTTTGGGCAAACACCTGACAACCTATATGAGCCGACGTGGTCGCTTGGGCAAAGATGCTCGCATTGATTGGGCTCTGGGGGTCATGAACGAAGGCAACGTTATTGCTGATTTCGATTCAGATTTGGTGGGGCAAGGAAGTCATGCTGAGCTAAAGGTGGTTGGCCTTTCCAGTGGGCGTCAGACGCAAGGTATTGATACACGAGTGACCAATTATGGTCGTCACTCTATCGGCCATATCCTCCAACATGGGGTTATCTTAGAAAGTGGGACTTTGACCTTTAACGGTATTGGTCATATCATCAAGGGGGCCAAGGGCTCTGATGCGCAACAAGAAAGTCGTGTTCTCATGCTGTCTGATAAGGCACGAGCAGATGCTAATCCTATCTTGCTAATTGACGAAAATGATGTCACAGCTGGGCATGCGGCATCTATCGGTCAAATTGATGAACAAGATATGTACTACCTCATGAGCCGTGGCTTGGATAAAGAAACGGCTGAACGTTTGGTTATCCGTGGCTTCTTAGGAGGCGTTATTGCTGAGATTCCTGTTAAAGCTGTGCGTGATGAGCTCATGGCAGTTATTGATGCTCAGTTGGATAAGCGGTAAGGAGGGGCTATGCCATCAATTGACGCCAAAAAAATAAGGCAAGATTTTCCTATTCTAGACCAAAAGGTTAACGATGAACCGCTGGTTTATTTGGATAATGCGGCAACGACGCAAAAGCCAGAGGCGATCTTGAATCGCTTGATGGCCTACTACCATACAGACAATGCCAATGTCCATCGCGGGGTTCATACCTTAGCTGAGCGAGCAACCGCAGACTATGAAGCCAGTCGAGAAAAAGTGCGTGCTTTTCTCAATGCCAGCTCAACTAAAGAGGTCCTTTTTACCCGTGGAACAACGACTGGTCTCAACTGGGTGGCACAATTTGCACGCCAGGTTTTGCAACCAGGTGATGAAGTTCTGATTTCTATTATGGAACACCATTCCAATATCATTCCTTGGCAGGAAGCTTGCCGGGCTACGGGTGCCAATCTGGTCTATGCCTATCTCAAGGATGGCCAGCTGGATATGGATGATTTGAGCGTCAAGCTGAATGAGCGCACCAAGTTTGTCAGCTTGGCCCATGTCTCTAATGTTCTGGGCGCTATCAATCCAGTTAAAGATATTGCCAAAATGGCGCATGCTGTTGGAGCTTACATGGTGGTCGACGGAGCCCAATCAGCGCCACATATGCCTGTGGATGTCCAAGATCTGGATTGTGATTTCTATGCCTTATCGGGTCATAAGATGTTGGGCCCTACGGGTATCGGTGTTCTCTATGGAAAAGAGGCCGTTCTTGAACAAATGGCTCCGGTTGAGTTCGGCGGTGAAATGATTGACTTTGTCTACGAACAAGAAGCTAGCTGGAAAGAACTCCCTTGGAAGTTTGAAGCGGGAACGCCCAACATCGCTGGGGCGATTGCCTTTGGAGCGGCTTTGGACTACTTGAAGGCTCTAGGGATGTCAGCTGTCCATGCTCATGAGCAAGAGTTAGTTTCTTACGTCTTGCCTAAACTGCAAGCCATTGAAGGCGTTACGGTTTATGGGCCTCAAGATCCTCGTCAGCATGCGGCTGTGATTGCCTTTAATATTGACGGTTTGCACCCGCATGATGTCGCAACCGCTTTGGATTATGAAGGGGTTGCTGTACGAGCAGGTCATCACTGTGCCCAGCCTCTGATTCATCATCTAGGAATTTCTTCAGCCGTACGGGCTAGCTTTTATCTATACAATACCAAAGAGGATTGTGACAAGTTGATTGATGCCATCCTCAAAACGAAGGAGTTTTTCAATGGCACTCTCTAGACTAGATAGTCTTTATATGGCTGTGGTGACCGACCATTCGAAGAATCCCCACCATCATGGGCGAATCGAGGATGTCAACCACATCAACATGAATAATCCCACTTGTGGCGATGTGATCAGCTTATCTGTGCAATTTGATGGTGATATCATCACAGATATCAAATTCGCTGGCGAGGGGTGTTCGATTTCGACAGCTTCATCTTCCATGATGACGGATGCGGTATTTGGGAAAACCAAAGAAGAAGCCCTAGAAATGGCAGAGATTTTCTCCAAAATGGTTCAAGGGGAAGAAGACCGTCAGCAGAAAGTTTTGGGCGAAGCAGCCCTTTTGGCAGGTGTGGCCAAATTTCCTCAGCGGGTCAAGTGTGCTATGCTAGGATGGAATGCTCTCAAACGTGCCATTGCTGAAGACGATACAGCGAAATAAAAATAACAAATAGAAAGGTAACCATGGCAGAAGAAAAAGAAGAACTATTAGCCAAAGATTTGGACTTTGGTGATTATAAGTATGGTTTCCATGACGATGTCAAACCTATTATCTCAACCGGGAAAGGATTGAGTGAGGCTGTTGTCCGTGAAATGTCCGCCGAAAAAGGGGAACCTGAGTGGATGTTGGAATACCGTCTTAAGGCCTTAGAAGCTTTCTACAAGCTTCCCATGCCTGACTTTGGACCAGACTTGTCAGACATCGATTTTGACGATGTCATTTACTACCAAAAGGCAGCCGAACATGTCACCCGAGATTGGGATGAGGTTCCTGAAAAAATCAAGGAAACCTTTGAGCGGATTGGGATTCCACAAGCAGAGCGTGAGTATTTAGCAGGTACCGTCGCTCAATATGAGTCTGAAGTGGTTTACCACAACATGAAAGATGAGTTTGAAAAACTCGGCATTATTTTCACCGACACTGACACAGCTCTAAAAGAGTACCCAGAGTTATTCAAGGAATATTTTTCGACCGTCATCTCTCCTTTTGAGCATAAATTTTCAGCCTTAAATAGCGCGGTCTGGTCGGGTGGAACGTTTATTTATGTTCCAAAAGGTGTTCAATGTGATTTCCCTGTGCAGACCTATTTCCGCATCAACAGCGAAAATGCAGGTCAGTTTGAGCGTTCCCTCATGATTGTCGACGAGGGCGCTTCGATTCACTATGTGGAAGGTTGTACCGCGCCTGCCTACACGACTAACACTCTGCATGCGGCCAACGTGGAAATTATCGTCAAGCGCGATGCGACTTTCCGCTACACCACCATGCAAAATTGGTCAGACAATGTTTATAACCTCGTAACTGAGCGTGGGACGGTAGAAGAAAATGGAACGCTGGAATGGATTGATGGTAACCTGGGCTCTAAGGTGAACATGAAATACCCTTGTTCGGTGCTCAATGGCCCTTATGCTCGGACTTCTATTATTTCCATGGCTTTTGCCAATGAAGGACAACACCTAGATGCTGGAGCCAAGGTTTTCCATAATGCGCCCAACACTTCTTCAACACTGATTTCCAAATCTGTTGCCAAGGATGGTGGGCGGACGGACTACCGTGGTCAGGTTAAATTTGGGCGTAATTCTAAAGGCTCTAAGTCGCATATCGAGTGTGACACCATTCTCATGGATGACAAGTCCAGTTCGGATACCATTCCTTACAATGAAATTCACAACTCTGACGTGACACTAGAACATGAGGCTAAGGTATCCAAGGTTTCTGAGGAACAACTCTACTATCTCATGAGCCGTGGTATCTCAGAAGAAGAAGCGACTGCCATGATTATTAATGGTTTCATGGAGCCAATTTCTAAAGAATTACCAATGGAATATGCCGTTGAACTCAATCAGTTGATTGGTATGAGTATGGAAGGCTCAGTTGGTTAATAGACGTGATATGATCTTAGTCTGGGACCCTGTCTCAGGCTTTTTTCTTGCGTCTAGACGAAATCACCTAGGCATTTGACTGACTAGCTGTTCGTGACATGTTAGTAATAGTGACATTTTGCAACAATTCGTCAAAAAATTCTGTGAAAAAGTGTCATAATTTAAGCCTATTAGGCTTGAATTTGTTTGAACTTGTCGTTATAATATAAAGGCAATATCATCATAAGACAAAGGAGCCTAAGATGGATGTTCTAAAGAGTGCCTCAGGAGGAGCGGTACTGGGAGCGATAGCCGGTGGTGCTGGTGCACCCCTACTACAGGTGCAAGATGTTGTCTGCGTTGTAGTCGGTCTTGCCCTAGGTGGTTTAGCTGGCTATGCCTACCAAAAAGTCCGTGGTTAAGCCTGAAACTCTTGGAAATACATCAGGCTTTTTTGACGGAGAGGCCTATTGCACCATCGTGCTAGCCCGATAACTGACTAGCAAACGATTTGATAAGACACCGAAAAGACGTGATGTTTCATCACGTCTTTTCACTTTATGTTTGCTTTTTAAGAAAAATTAACCCATCGCGCCGTTAAGCTGGTATTGACCCAGTTGACAAAGTGGTTCCACCAAACCTTTAAGAACATGCTGCGTTTTACGCTAGATTTTGTAATGAGCTTGACTTGAGGGCGTGTTTTTTCTAAGTAGCCAGTTCCGACTAAATCAGTATCCTCAAAAGTCAAAGTTCCTGCTTCCTTGCCCTTTTTGACAGGTGCCTCTAATGTTTTTGTTTTAATAGAGAGCTTAGGGGCATTGGTGTCATTTTTTCGCGTAATAACCTTAAAGTCCTTTTGCGCTACTGCAGCAACGTTGGCTTGCTTTCCATCAGTGACTTTGGCTTGGGATTTGTTATAACTCGTCCCTTTTTTGACCAAGGTTTGGATTTTCCACGTGCTATAGACATAATTCATTAGGTCGTTTGTCGCACTAAAGCGAGCCATATTGTTAGTATCGGCATTGTCAGCGTGAAGGACGACAGTGATAATGCGCATATCATTTTCACTTGTAGTGGCGACAAAGGAAGCGCCAGCAAGTTCTGTCGTTCCTGTCTTGAGACCGTCAACTCCCTCTCGGGTATAGGACATCCCTGGAAGCATTTCATTATAGGTTTGCAGAGTCGTGGTGTCATCAAAGGCCAGACTAGACTGGCTTGTTATTTTTAGAACATCAGGATATTCGGTGATCAGATGACGGGCAATAATCGCCACGTCTAGGGCTGACATGGTATTTTCATCTGTGGCTGACGAACCAGGATAGATATTGTTGCCTAGATAGCTATTGTTAAGTCCTGAAGCGTTGACTAAATGAGCATCTGTGATGCCCCAAGACTTGAGTTGGGCTGACATCATATCGACAAATTTTGCTTCTGTTCCGCCAATTTTTTCTGCTAGGGCAATTGCTGCACTATTGGCTGAGGCAATCATGGCGGCGTTTACTAATTGTTTGACACTATAAGAGCGTGCTTCCATTGGAACATTTGAGGCATCTGAATTGGCTGTGAGATTATAGGCATAATCTGAAATGGCCACCTGGTCATCCCATTTGAGTTTTCCTTCATCGATTTGTTTGTAGACGAGGTAAACAGTTAATATTTTGGTAATAGAAGCGATACCAGCTGTGCTGGTAGCATCCTTTTCGTAGAGAATTTTTCCAGTAGACGCCTCGACAGCGATCGCGTGGCTGGCTGCGGCATTAAAGTCGTCAGCTTTAGCAGTATAGCCGGTCAATAGCAGGGCAATCGAAGCTAAGAGGACGTAAATACATTTAGGCAAATATTTCATGCATTTATTATAACACAAAGAGACACTAGCTTAGATGGCATTTTATGAGAGTTTGTCCTTATTTATTGGATGGCGTCTTTTTTCTTTATAGTGTGTCCAAATAACGAAAATGAGTGCGAAGATAGCAGTTAAGATGATCAAATATAGTTTGGAAAGGTGACTCCAAAGTGACAAAGCTAGAAGGCAAAGTAAAAAAATGAGTAGGGTGAGAGTGTAATATTTTAACATCAAGAGCTCCTTAAGTGAAACTAGTTATAGTTTATGTCTAAGTAAAACCGCTGTCAATCCCTATAATAATGACAAATTGGTGCATAATATGTTAAAATAAGGCTAACTTGAGGTTTGCTAGTGGTTATTTTGCAACAAGCTGTCCAAAAAAGATGAGCTTTTTGCAATATGATCACGGGCTTGGAACTGGAATTTCTCAGAAGGAGGTAATATGGCTAAAACAACACGACAACGCATCATTACTGCCTTCTTTCGTTTGGCAGAAAAAGAACCATTACGTTCAAATTTTTCCTTTTCCGAAATTGCCAAAGAGGCTGGTATTGCTAGACAAACGATCTACCGCAACCATTACAATAGCTCTGAGGAGATTATTCTAGATATTCATCAAGAAATTGACCATAAGATTAGTAGTCGTTTGGCGCATTTTGAGGGAAATGGTGACGATGCCATCACTTTTTTTGCGAGCGAGATTATCCCCTTGCTGTATCAGGATAAACTGTGGTTACGTTATTTGTATTCAACGGCGGCCGATCCCACTTGGCGTCCTTTTTTGAAACGACATTATCGGCAGTGGTTATCTCAACACCTACAAATTGATGGGAGTATGGCAGATTTAGACCAGCAATTTGCTTTAGACATTGTGGTGACAACGATGTTGGCTATTATAGAATCCTGGATTACACAGCCGGTTCCGGTACCACCTGAAATTTTTGGAGAGCAATTTAAAAAGATCGTGGGGCACGCCTTGGTGGACTTTCTCAGTGATGATAGGGTCAGGAGTAAAGGGAAGTAGTAATACGGGTGGCCTAGGTCACAAGAATCAATCATTTTTCGGACGACTCAGCAAAAAGCGCCTGGTTTTGAGACCAGGCGCTTGTTTGATACCCTAAAGATGGTTTTTTTCAGAGAGGAAACAAAAATATCACAAAAACAAGAGGGGTGATAAAAGTATAGGGACGTTGGCTCTGAGGTATCGATTTATCAAAGGTTTGAGCTTATGATTAATGAAAGTAGGGTAACTGATGAATATTATTTGCCACAAAAAAGTTAGTTACTGTTGCAGAATTATTATGTATTGTAGGCTCTCTAAAAAAGGGATGTTGCTTTGCTAAATAAAGGCAAATAGTAGGTGAAGATAAGTTTATGGAATTGAAAATCGGATGACAGTCGATGTGCCAGGCCGCATTTTCACGGGTGGTTATGACTTACCCCTGTAATTCTAAGGCGTAAGAAATCGCACTAAGGGCGTAGAGGGGGGCGGTTTCGGCCCGTAAGATACGAGGCCCCAGGCCTAAAAGTTTAGCGCCATGTTCTTGAAACGCTTGGATTTCTTTGGGAGATAGGCCCCCTTCAGGGCCAAAGATGATCAGAATACGTTGTCCTGTTTGAACCTGGTCGATGGCTTGGGCGAGCTTGCTACGTTCGCCTGCTTTGGCAGATTCTTCGTAAGCAACGAGAACTTGATCGAAATCAGTCAAGCTTGATAGCAAGTCCTTTTTCTGTTCAAAAAGGCGGACCTCAGGCACGCGATTACGCTTGCTCTGCTGGGCAGCACCCAGAGCGATTTTGGCGAATTTCTCCTGACGTTTGGCTAATTTTTTGGCATCCCATTTGACCACAGACCAGTCGCCAGGGAAACCCCAGATGGCGCTAGCACCTAGCTCAGTAGCCTTCTGGCTGATGAGGTCCAGCTTGTCACCCTTGGAAAAGCCACAGGCGATAGTGACTGAAACAGGTAGTTCGTTGTTTTGATCCAAAATTTCCAAGAGTTCCAGTTGTCCCGATTCGGGGTTGCTGACACGGTAGCGTCCTTTTTGGCCATCTTGGGCGACGAGGACAACTTGGTCATCTTGTTTTAGCCGCATGACGGTGAACATGTGCTTAAAGGTGTCCTTGTCGTGGATGGTGACAGCAGGCGTGAGCTCGCTGTCAGTGATAAAATATTGCTGCATGTTAGCCCCCAATCACACCCGAAATGTCATCGGTCTTGCGGAAAACGCAGGCATTCCACTCGCCCTGAATCATATGGGTCTCTAGGAAAAAACCGGCTGCCTCCGCACTTTGGCGCACCATGTCCCATTTTTCAGAAATAATACCTGACATAATCAGGCAACCTTCATTCTTGAGAAGCCTGAAGGCATCCTCGGTCAGATGGATGAGAATGTCGGCCAGGATATTAGCCACGATGACGTCAGCTTTCTGGTCAACACCGCGCAAGAGGTCGCCTGCTGCGACATGGATATTGCCCATGTCGGGGTTCATGGCAATATTTTCCTGAGCTACACGGACCGCCACGTCGTCTAAGTCATAGGCATAAATATCCTTGGCACCCAAGAGAGAGCTAGCAATGGAGAGAACCCCAGAACCCGTCCCCACGTCTAAGACCGTCTCGCCCCCACGCAGGACTTGTTCCAGAGCAAAAAGGCTCATCTTGGTCGTGGGATGGGTCCCTGTACCAAAAGCCATGCCAGGGTCTAGGGTGATGATTTTTTCCCCAGCGGTAGGTTGATAGTCCGTCCAAGATGGCACGATGGTCAGGTCGTGGGTGATGCGAGCGGGCTTGAAATATTGTTTCCAGTTTTCCGCCCAGTCTTCTTCGGCCAGGGTTTCTTGATGGAAAACAACAGAACCCGTCTCAATTCCTAAGCCTTGAAAATCTAAAATGGCCTGCTGTAAATTGTTTGTGATTTGCGCCAAATCTGCTGTGTCGGGAAAGTAGGCCGTAACAGTGACCATATCGCTGGCTTCAACCTCAGGGAGGATTTCACCAAAGCTATCCTTGTGATTGAGTACATCCAAGCTGTCTGAGATGGCAACCCCCTGAGACCCCAGTTCGATAAGCTGGTTTGACAAAGCCTCTTGCGCCTCGCGATGGATGCTAATGCGAAATTCTTGCCAGGTGTCCATGTGATTTCTCCTTGTTATTATTTTAATTTAAAAGTTTTATTAGATCTTCCACTTGCTAACTATATTCTCTGAGGTAATTGAACTTCACCAATTAAAGATCTAACCACTCCTTTTTGCCCCTCACAATCTATAGTCAGTATATCTTCCTGATTTAGTGTCTGTCTCATAATACTCTTTCACTCTTGTTGTTTCAGCCAAAGATCGTTGTGCAGTAAAGCCTTGAAGCTTTCCCCTACGCTTATAAACTCATCAAATTTTTTTCTGTAGCTTTTCTTGTGGTTCTTGGAAATCTATTTTTACATTGATAGCGGATGTTACGGCCACCGTTTTTACGTTTAGTCCCCCAATATGGTCTGTAGAAGTGGCTCACAATAGTTGCACAGAGCTATACCTGAGAGCATATACTTAGCCTGGATTGGTCTAGGATAGAATTTCTCGGCTACTGTATTTTGTCTTATCCTGAGTTCTTATTGGATCTTGTTAAAAATCTCTGCACTTGTGATTATTGGTACATGGATACCAGGGTAGATTTGCCGTTTACACTGACTGTGGCTACGATAGACGGGGATAGCTAGAATTATTCTAGCCACCCTGTAGTTCAAATTAAATACCTTGGGGCATTTGTCGTTTAGGCTATCTCTTAACTTTGTGATAGGCCAAACTGCAAGTTACTCCTCAAAGATGAATTTAATAACTATAGATTATGCTAGGCTGATGGCTAATGTCCTAGTCTCCTTGTGATAATCATATCCGTGGGATATTATAGACCACATCATGGAATTGTTAGCTTCACTTTCATAGTTACCAAACTTTGAGAGTGTGGGTACTTTTTGTTTTATTTAACTTTTATTTCCATATTCCCATTCATCTTTTGAGATACGAGAGAGTCACCGTCATCTGTTTTGATGTACAACATAGGATATGAATTAAAGTCAACACCATTGGTAGCAGCCCAGACGTTGAATGCCTCATGTTCTTTCTCTTGCAATCCGTCAGCGAAAGCTTGTAAGTCCGTTTTGCTATAAGTTTTGTATTCATTTGGTACTTTTACATAAAGGATGGTACCTTTGTTGTAGAAAGTGTATGTACTAATATCTACCCCTTTGTCTGTTAGGTCTTGCTTGAAATAGTCAATAAAGCTTGTCATCTGATCAGCTGAGATCCGTGGTAGTTTATCATCTGCAGTATCTTGTTTAGCTTTTGAGGATGAGCTGGCAGTAGATGAGTTGCTAACTTGAGAGCAAGCAACAAGAGTGATTATGGAAAAACTTAGTATGCCTAGAGATAATAACTTTTTCATGAATTTTCCTCCCCAGCTTTTAATGTGGTTCAGTGATTGCACATATTCTTAATTTTTGTAAATGTCTACAACTTCCCCGATGTTTCTGATATCATCATCTTCCGAAAGATAGATTTCCTCATAGCTACTTATTGAGGCTTTGTAAGTACCACTCACCATCATAATTACGCTTGAGTTTTTCAACAAAGTCCTTGCTGTCTAGCTTTTCTATATCCTTGATAATTATTAGGGCCTTATCCTATATCGTTGATTTCATAGAGCCACCAGCAATCTTAGTTATTCTGTCGTACTCTTTAGGAACATCATCAGAGTGTGGATGTACTTCTATGTGTGTTATTATCTTGAAAAATACCATGCCAAGTAGCAACCAAACCTTCAGCATAGCTTACCATGACTAAAGGAAAAAGAAATATTTTTTTAAGTCTTAGTAGTTGATATTATTTTAACCTAGCGGTAAGTATTTTATAGAAAACAAACCTCCCATTAATTAAAATAAATTAGAAATCTCACTTTTCTTAATACCTCGGATAAGGGTAAAAGTTCGTCTCAACTAAAGCAACTCGCCCCTTTTCAAAGCTATCTGTGGCCCAAGCTAGCTCAAATTCTTCTGCTTCAGGATCGGCCAGGAAGTCCATGAGGTCGTCTAGACCTTGGGTGGCCGTGTCATTAAGAAAGTTAGCGAAATAAGTCAGAAATTCGCGACTTAATCCTTTTTTTCCTTCAAAGGGGATGATAGCCAGGTAGTCCTCAGACTCAAAGCGGCTCTTTCCTTTTTCACAAAAGAGAACTGCATCTTCAAAGGCGATATCTTGGTTATTTTCCTGCCCGTCCTCGTCAACGAGAGCAATCCCCTCTTGGTTTTGCACATCTAAAATAAAACTCAGCTCTAATGAATGACTTTTCTTGTCCCACTCAAAAGCGTAATCGTACTGGAAATGCTTATCCATTTCCTCTTCTAATACTGTAAAAAAATCTATTTTTGCCATGTCTTCATTATACCACACCCCTAAGCAATCTTTGGGAACTGGCGGCAAAAGATGGTATAATAACATAATACGGTTCATGGTAATATTAAACAGTTATCCCAATAATCCCACTTGAAAGGAGGTCCTCGTGACAGATAATCTAGCGCTACGTATGCGTCCAAAAACTATCGATCAGGTCATCGGCCAGACGCATTTGGTTGGTCCTGGGAAAATCATCCGTCGGATGGTGGAGGCCAATCGGCTGACTTCTATGATTTTGTACGGGCCTCCCGGTATTGGAAAGACCTCCATCGCTTCGGCCATAGCCGGCACGACCAAGTACGCCTTTCGAACCTTTAATGCCACGACTGATAGCAAGAAACGACTGCAGGAAATTGCAGAAGAAGCTAAGTTTTCAGGTGGACTAGTTCTACTTCTGGACGAGATTCATCGCCTGGACAAGACCAAGCAGGATTTTCTTCTGCCTTTACTAGAGTCGGGCACCCTGACCATGATTGGCGCCACGACGGAAAATCCTTTCTTTTCGGTCACGCCTGCTATTCGCTCGCGCGTGCAGATTTTCGAGCTGGAGCCCTTGTCCGTGGTGGATGTCAAGGAAGCTCTGACTATAGCCCTCAGCGACCAGGACAGAGGTTTCACAGAAAACGTCAGCTACGACGTAGCGGTTCTGGATTTCATCGCCAACAGCACCAATGGTGACCTGCGAGCAGCCCTGAATTCTCTGGAATTGGCGGTTTTGTCCACCAAGCCAGACGACCAAGGCCGGCGCCATGTTAGTCTAGACGACGCCGAAAACAGTCTGCAACGCTCTTATGTCAGCATGGACAAGGATGGGGATGCCCACTATGATGTTCTCTCAGCCTTGCAAAAATCCATCCGAGGTTCGGATGTGGATGCCAGTCTTCACTACGCAGCTCGTCTTATCGAAGCAGGTGACTTACCAAGTTTGGCGCGTCGTTTGACGGTTATTGCCTATGAGGATATTGGTCTAGCTAATCCCGACCTGCAGGTGCGTGTGGTTACAGCTCTCGAAGCCGCCCAGCGTCTGGGTTTTCCAGAGGCGCGCATTCCTATCGCTAATATTGTCGTCGACATGGCCCTCTCACCCAAGTCCAACACGGCCTATGTCGCCATGGACCAGGCCTTAGCAGATTTGAGAAAGTCAGGCAATCTGTCAATTCCTCGCCATCTGCGTGACGGCCATTACAGCGGGAGCAAGGAGTTGGGTAATGCCCAGGATTACAAGTACCCGCATGCCTACCCCAATCACTGGGTGGCTCAGGACTACTTGCCAGAAAAGCTAAGACAGGTTCAGTATTACCAGCCAGAAGCTACAGGACGTTATGAGAATGCGCTATTAGGAAGATACCAGCAAATTCAAGAATGGAAACGCCAACAAAAAAAGTGAACTTACCTCTTGAAATTTTCAAAAAATAGGATATAATAACAATAGTTGCTGTGGTATACGAATCTACACCAATGTGTTGACCGACTAAATCTTTGTATTTCGGGAGACAGAAGTCATCTAACAGTATGCAGGCCGTTTCACGCGGAGCAACTTCAGTTAGAGCGAGTCGCCCACCTGCTTAATTTGCGGGTTCAATACAAAACGTAGATCACCGGTACCAATACAGCCTTAGCCTCCTTAGCTCAGTTGGTAGAGCAGTAGACTCTTAATCTATGGGTCGCAGGTTCGAGCCCTGCAGGGGGCATGGAAATAAAGTAGAAAAAGTCTGGGTTTGCTGGGCTTTTTTATTGGTTTAATAAAGGTTTGGCAAGTGATTTGCCACCTTTTATAAAATTTTTTCAGATAGGGTCACTTTCTTTGAGTTTTTTCGAATAAATAAGTTTAAGGCATTGATTAAGCGCTTTCATTTTGGTATAGTTTAGAGGATAAAAATGAAGAGGGAGTGCTTTTTATGAAAAAGAAGCTGGTACAAACTGTCATTCTGGCTTTGGGACTTCTCGTTTTGTTTTTGCCGGGCAACCAGAGTTTGCAGGTTTTGCAAGGCAAATTACCAACACGGAACCATCTTGTCTACGCGGAGGAGGCCAGTGGTATTTTGACACCGACTGGAGAAAAGCACATTCAGCTGGAGGACAAGGATTCCCTAGGACGCGCGAGAAGTGCGCATATTCAATTACAAGATAAGGATGAGCCTGAGAAAAAGAGAGCGCCAAAGATAAACTACAATCCTGTTGGTTGGCACAACTACAAATTCTACTATGGCGATGGCAAGTCTAAGGCTTGGTTGATGAATCGTGGCCATCTCATCGGTTACCAATTTTCAGGGCTAAATGATGAGGGGCGTAATCTGGTCCCAATGACCGCCTGGCTCAATACGGGAAATTATAAAGGGACAGATGAGAGCAACCAGTCTGGTATGCTCTATTATGAAAATCGCTTGGATAATTGGTTGGCCAATCACCCTAATTATTGGCTGGATTATAAAGTAACGGCCATCTATCAGGGTGATGAGTTATTGCCACGTCAAATTCAGCTGCAGTATGTGGGTGTGGATAGCTCGAGCAACCTTCTTGAAATCAAGCTGGGAAGTGCCAAGGAAACAGTCGATGGTTACGGGGTAACACGGGTTACTCTGGACAATGTTTCTGCCAATGCCGAAATAAACTACAAGGATGGTACGGCTAAAAATACGGTCGCAAAGGCTAGTTCGGAAAGTTCATCCTCCCCGACAGAAGCGTCTTCGAGTACAGCTACGGCATCATCATCAGAGATGCCAGAATCTACACCGCCGAGTTCAGAAGCAGCGCCTGCCCAGCCTGCTCAACCCGCACAGGAAGAAAGTCGTACCGTCTATGTGGCAAGACAGGGAACGGCAGACGTGTATTGGTATGACATCAATAACATGCCCGCCAACACCAACTTTGGCAATGTCGTGACGATGACGGAATCTGAAGCTATAGCTCAGGGGAAACGTCATACGTTGAAAGAGTGACAACGTTCTGCATTTTGTCGGAAAAATCTGAAAAAGTCTGGGTTTGCTGGGCTTTTTTTGGTTGTGAAAAGGGCAGTGATCAAGTTATTCGACAGGTTTTTGGCTGTGTTTGAGAGATTCAGTTTGAATTTTTTATACGAAAGGGTTTACAATTGTTAATTTCTGCGCTATAATAAAGGCAATCAACGCAAACGCTTGCGTAAATTCTAATCCAAAGGAGATGCTCTTTATGAAGCAGATGTATAAGAATCTGACGAGTTTTGAATTTTGGCAAAAATTCGGAAAGTGTCTGATGGTCGTGATTGCCGTCATGCCAGCGGCTGGTTTGATGGTTTCTATCGGCAATTCGTTGCCGATGATTGACCCGACCAATACTATCTTGACGACGGTTGGTAATATGATTGCTCAGATTGGTTGGGGAGTGATCAATAACCTTCATATTTTATTTGCGCTAGCTATCGGGGGTAGCTGGGCTAAGGAAAAAGCTGGTGGGGCATTTGCAGCCGGTATTGCCTTTATCCTTATCAATCTGATTACGGGGAATTTTTACAGCGTAACCCTAGATATGTTGGCGGATGATAAGGCTTATGTCCACAATATTTTTGGTGGGCAAATGCATGTCTCAGACTATTTCGTCAATGTGCTCAACCAACCCGCTTTGAACATGGGTGTCTTTGTTGGGATTATTGCTGGTTTTGTCGGGGCAACGGCCTACAACAAGTATTACAATTTCCGCAAACTACCAGATGTTTTGTCCTTCTTTAATGGGAAACGTTTCGTACCTTTCGTGGTTATTTTCCGTGCTACCTTGGTAGGGCTTTTTATGGCTATGTTCTGGCCAATTGTTCAATCAGGAATTAATGGTTTTGGGATGTGGATTGCCTCTTCTCAAGATACCGCTCCTTTCTTGGCGCCATTTGTTTATGGAACGCTCGAACGGTTGCTCTTGCCGTTTGGTCTGCACCACATGTTGACTATACCAATGAACTACACATCATTAGGGGGAACTTACACCATCTTGACAGGGGCAACTAAAGGAGCCCAAGTCTTTGGACAAGATCCGCTTTGGTTATCTTGGGTGACTGACCTGGTTAATTTCAAGAGTGCTGGTAATTCACAAGCTTACAATCATTTGCTTGCAAGTGTCACCCCAGCACGCTTCAAAGTCGGTCAAATGATTGGTTCGACGGGAACCTTGATGGGATTGACTTTGGCTATGTATCGGAATGTCGATCCAGATAAAAAGCAAAAGTACAAGGCGATGTTTATTTCTGCAGCAGCAGCAACCTTCTTGACTGGTGTGACGGAACCGATTGAGTACATGTTTATGTTCTCAGCTCTGCCACTGTACTTGGTTTATGCAGTTATTCAAGGGATTTCCTTTGGTTTTGCGGACTTGGTTTCTCTGCGTGTTCACTCATTTGGTAATATCGAGCTATTGACCCGGACCCCTGTCGCTATCCGTGCAGGTTTGACCATGGATTTGATTAATTTTGTCTGGGTTTCTCTACTCTTTGGTGTCTTAACTTACTTTATTGCTAATTTCATGATAAAAACCTTCAAGCTGGCAACGCCTGGTCGTATGGGGAACTACGATGACGCAGATGGCACAGATGAAGTGGCTGGTCAAGCGGGTTCGGTTGATGCTAATTCACAAGTTGTTCAAATCATCAATCTTCTCGGTGGAAAAGCCAATATCGAAGATGTCGATGCCTGCATGACGCGTTTGCGCGTGACGGTCAAGGACATTGCTGCTGTTGGTCAAGAAGACCAATGGAAAAAAGCAGGGGCCATGGGTCTCATTCTCAAGGGGTCCGGGGTGCAAGCTGTTTATGGTCCTAAAGCTGATGTTCTCAAGTCTGACATTCAAGATCTACTCGATTCAGGAGCAGAAATCCCTGTTGTTGATGTGGCACAGGCTCCAGTAGCTAATGAGGTTCAAGAAAAGGTCAAAGGAGTAACCGATGAAGTGGCAACCGTTGCTGATGGGCAAGTTATCCCGATTACTGAGGTAGATGACCCAGTCTTTTCACAAAAGATGATGGGCGATGGCTTCGCTGTGCTGCCAGCTAATGGAAATATCTATGCCCCTGTCAGTGGTGTGGTGACCAGCGTCTTCCCAACCAAGCATGCTCTTGGCATCTTGTCTGATAATGGCTTGGAAGTTTTGGTCCATGTGGGTCTAGATACCGTTGCACTCAATGGCGTGCCGTTTTCAGCCAAAGTTTCTGATGGCGACCGTGTTCAACGGGGTGACCTGCTTCTTGTAGCCGACCTAGAGGCTATCCGTTCGGCAGACCGGGAAACCACGACTATTGTGGCTTTCACCAATACGGCTGAAATTCAAAGCGTTCATCTGGATAAAACGGGTGAGCAAAAAGCCAAAACTTTGGTAGCTCATGTTGACCTATAAAGTATAAAGAAAAAATGAGGGTGTCTGACAAATTGGTCACTCTCATTTCTTGTAAAGACTCTGAAAGGAAAGGTTATGAAAGTCCTCACCCTAAATACACATAGTTGGATGGAGGAAAATCCTCACGAAAAACTCAGTCAGTTGGTCGATACTTTAGCTGAGCAGGCCTGTGATGTGATTTTTTTACAAGAAATCAATCAGCTCATCTCCAGCGAACTTGTGGCAGATGCGCCTGGTTATGTGGCTGTATCAGATGCACCTCCTATTCATGTTGATAACTATGCCTTACTTCTAGTGACTGCCCTGCGTGAACGTGGGCTCAACTACTATTGGTCTTGGGCTTATAATCACATCGGTTATGGAAAATATCAGGAAGGCGTAGCGATATTATCCCTGACACCACTAAAGCCCAAACGGTTACGGGTATCAGATAGTGTCGACGAAAACGATTATCGCACACGATGTGTCTTGATAGCTCAGACCACTCTGGCAGGCCGTCCATATCATTTGGCCAGTGTTCATCTCTCCTGGTGGGAAAAAGGTTTTGCCAAAGAATGGCTACGCTTAGAACAAGCTTTGGAAAAAGAACAACTACCTGTGATTGTTGCCGGAGACTTTAATAACCCAGTTGATGGCCCAGGCTATCAACTAGTGACCTCTGGGCCATTACAACTAGAGGATAGTCACAAGCAAGCGCGAGTGGTTAGCGGCAATCACACCATTCAGGCGGATATCGATGGTTGGGAGGGGAATTGTCATAACCTAAAGGTCGACTACGTGATGGTTAGTCCAGGGCTTTCTATCAGTCTGTCGCAGGTTGTCTTTGATGGGACGAGTACACCGCAAGTGAGCGATCATTTTGGTGTGCTTGTGACCATGGATCTCTAAAAATGAAAGAGTCGTTTAGAAAGAGTACTTCTAGACGATTTTTTCGATACTAGGAAAGAGTCTGGGCAGATATTTAAATAGTAGTAGGTAGTACGCCTGGTTGAAAGCATGTTTTTATGTGACAATTTGATGACAAAAAATCAGATAAGCTCTTGAAACCCTTGACCAAGCTTGTTATACTAAATATATGGTAAGGTATAAGGCGACCATCGCCTACGATGGCACAGCATTTTCGGGATTTCAAAAACAACCAGGTCAACGCACTGTTGAAGAGGAATTGACAAAGACTTTGGTTAAAATTTCTTCAGGGAGTGCCCGAAAACTTTATGCGGCTGGGCGGACAGATGCTGGTGTGCATGCTTATGGTCAGGTGGTGCATTTTGACCTTCCTCAACCTCGTGATTTGGAGAAACTGCGTTTTGCCTTAGACACACAATCCGCTGCTGATATTGCTTGCGTTGACGTGGAGCTGGTTTCAGACGATTTTCATGCCCGATACGACAAGCATGAAAAGACCTATGAGTTTTTGGTTGATACGGGACGACCTAAAAATCCGATGTTGCGCCATTATGCAACAGCTTACCCTTATGCTTTGAATCTCCAAGATATGCAAGAGGCCATTCAGGCGGTTATTGGAACGCATGATTTTACAGGGTTTACCGCTACAGGCACAGCTGTGCAGGACAAGGTAAGGACTATTACGCAAGCCAGTGTGAGTTATCAAGCAGACAAACATCTTTACATTTTTCGCTTTACGGGGAATGGCTTTTTATACAAACAGGTTCGCAATATGGTAGGAACCCTGCTTAAAATCGGGAATGGGCGCATGCCTATTGAACAGATGGCACGAGTGATTCGAGAAAAAGACCGTCATCTGGCAGGGCCAACGGCAGGGCCACAGGGGCTTTATTTGAAAGAGATAAGATATGATCAATGATAACATTTTAACGATTTCAGGCTCTGATATCCTTAGTGGTGGCGGGGCTCAGACAGACTTGTCTGTCTTTGCTCACCACGGGCTGTTTGGTTTTTTGGCCTTGACCAGTTTAACAACTCTAGAAGATGAGCAATTGGTTCTACACCCTGTGGCTAACCGCCTCTTTCGTCAAGAATTGGATAGTTTGCTCAAAGTCCCTTTTGCAGCGATCAAGATTGGACTTTTACCGACGCCTGGGGCTGTTTCTAATGTTAAACGCTTTCTCAAAAAGAAAGAAAACACACCTGTCGTACTAGATCCTGTTCTTGTTTTCAAGGAAAATAAAGATGCTAGTGTGACAGAAATGTCGGAAAAAATACAAGAACTTTTCCCTTATGCAGACGTGGTGACGCCTAACTTGCGGGAAGCTGAGATGCTAACAGGTTTAACGATTACAACTGTTGCTGATTTAATTGTTGCAGCTTGGCACTTAAAAGATCTAGGTGCACGGCAGGTTGTCATCAAAGGAGGCGTACGCTTGGGACGAAACAAAGCCATCGATGTCTACTGTAACGGCCTTTTTTGTTATTTGATTGCTCGTCCCGTTTTGGAAAAAAATACCAATGGTTCAGGGTGTGCCTTTTCATCGGCGTTAGCTGCTAACCTCGCGATGGGGCGGGATGTGTACCGCGCGGTTCAAAATGCTAAAGAATATACTTATCAAGCTATTAACGCTTCAAATGCTTATGGAGTAAACCCAAAATGAGAAATCAAATGATTCAGCGGACCAGCATCCTGGCTATTTTAATTGCTCTTTGTGTTGTTATGGGGTATTTTGTTCGCATCCCAACTCCGACGGGCATGTTGACGCTTTTAGATGCTGGGATTTTTTTCACTGCTTTTACCTTGGGGAAAAAGGAGGCAGCTATTGTTGGTGGCCTTTCTGGTTTTTTGATTGATTTTTTATCAGGTTATCCTCAATGGATGTTGGTATCTCTAGTAGCGCACGGCTTACAGGGGTATTTTGCTGGATGGACAGGTATGCGCCGCCCCTTAGGTATTTTCCTGGCTTGTCTTAGCATGGTAGGGATTTATCTTTTAGCATCAGGTGTTATGTATGGATTTGGTGCTTCTTTGGTGGATGTTTGGGGAAATATTGGACAAACCACGCTCGGTTTAGTGGTAGGATTTACCGTATCAAAAGCTTATGAAAAAGTCGTTCGTTAAGGAGGCTATCATGGATCTTGAAGGACTCAGACGAGATACACAGACGATTGTCAAGGATTTAGTGGAACGCAGTGGTCTTCAAAAAGGGCAGGTCTTTGTATTGGGCTTGTCTTCTAGCGCTGTTTTGGGCGGGGTGATTGGTAAAGCTTCCAGCCGAGAAATCGGTCAAGTCGTCGTCAAGGCAATCTTAGACTGCTTAACACCACTTGGTATTTATCTGGCTGTTCAAGGCTGTGAGCACGTCAACCGTGCTCTAGTCGTTGAACGGGAATTGGCCTTGCGTGATCATTTAGAAATAGTCAGCGTTTTGCCGACTCTTCATGCGGGTGGTTCTGGACAGCTAGCAGCCTTTGATTATATGACAGATCCTGTTGAGGTTGAATTTATCCAAGCCCAGGCGGGCCTTGATATTGGAGACACGGCTATCGGCATGCAGGTCAAGCACGTCCAGGTGCCTCTGCCACCCATCCAGAAAGAACTGGGTCAGGCCCATCTGTCCGCTTTGGCCAGCCGCCCCAAACTTATCGGTGGCGCTCGAGCGGCCTACCCTGAGGACAAGATTCGAAAGTTTTAAAGAACGAAAACCCCAAACTGACTTTGGTCAGTCTGGGGTTTTACTGTTTATTGCCCAAAGAGTGATGGCGAAGTGGCTAAGCTGATGCCTTTCTGGCGCAGGGCCTCTTGGTACAGCTGATAAAAGGTGTGGTAGGTATCCGTTTGTTTGCCGTTTTCTGTAAAAATAGCAATACGAAAGAAAAATTGTCCCGTTGTCGGTGACGTTTGCGGGCCTAAAATGTTAGGAAAACCGACAATTTCGGGATGGTTTGGCACTTCCGTTTGATTCACCGTTGAGATGATGTCGGTGACCTTTTGGAGATCAACATCAGCGCTGAGGGGCAGGTCAATGAGAGCACGCATGTCACCACGGGACTTGTTGCTAACAACAGTGATATTGCGGTTAGGGATGAAATTCAGGGTGCCGTCAGCACTACGGACTTGTGTGGTACGAATCCCAACAGACACTACATTTCCAGAAACTGTGCCAATCTCAACAGAGTCGCCAACATCGTATTGGTTTTCTAAGAGGATGAAAAAACCATTAACCACATCGGTCAAAAAGCCCTGAGCACCTAGACCAATGGCTACCCCAGCAATCCCAGCACCGGCCAGTAGACTAGAGACTGGAAGGCCAATCACATCTAAGGTCCAGTAAAGCAGGAGAAAATAAAGCGCATAGTTGATAAAACTGTTACTGAGGCGCAAAATGGTTTTCTGGCGCCCAGAATTTTGTTTGGTGAGTTGAACAGATTTTGAAAGTACCTTGTCAAAAGAAAAGGTAATCGCTCGTTTACCCAGAAAGAAAAAGAAGTAGAGAACGATAAGGGAAATCCCCTTTGAAATCAAGCTGTTGACCAAACTTTCTAGGTTTAATGATGCGATATAACGTTCAATAATGGCCATGTTGCGCCTCCTTTTTGTTAACCAGTTTACACAAAATATCAGGACTTGACAATTGTCGAAAGAAAAACTTTTAAAGTACTAAATTTTATGATAAACTAGAGTGAAATTATATTTTTTAAGGAGAATGAGATGTCTACGTCATTTGAAAATAAAGAGACAAACCACGGGGTAATCACATTTACCATTGCTCAAGACAAAATCAAACCAGCTCTTGATCAAGTTTTTAATCGTGTAAAAAAAGATTTACAAGTTCCAGGATTCCGTAAAGGACATTTGCCTCGTGCCGTCTTTAATCAACAATTTGGTGAAGAGGCCCTGTATCAAGACGCTTTGAACGCCTTGGTTCCAGAAGCCTATGAAGCTGCTGTTGCAGAATTGGACTTGGATGTCGTAGCTCAACCAAAAATTGACGTGACGTCAATGGAAAAAGGTCAAGAATGGGTTTTGACTGCAGAAGTTGTGACAAAACCAGAAGTTAAATTAGGTGATTACAAGGATCTGTCTGTTTCAGTTGACGCCGTTAAAGAAGTGACTGATGCAGAAGTTGACGAACGTGTGGAACGCGAACGCAACAACTTGGCAGAACTCGTTCTTAAAGACGCTGCTGCTGAAAATGGTGATACTGTTGTTATCGACTTTGTTGGCTCTATCGACGGTGTTGAGTTTGACGGCGGAAAAGGTGAAAACCACAGCTTGGAATTAGGTTCAGGCCAATTTATCCCAGGTTTTGAAGACCAACTGGTTGGCCATAAGGCTGGTGAAACTGTTGACGTTAAGGTGACTTTCCCAGAAGACTACCAAGCTGAAGATTTGGCTGGTAAAGAAGCTCTTTTTGTGACAACGATCCATGAAGTTAAAGCTAAAGAAGTTCCAGCTTTGGACGACGAGTTAGCTAAAGACATCGACGACGAAGTCGAAACTTTGGACGAACTAAAAGCAAAATATCGTAAAGAACTCGAAGAGCAAAAAGAAGCAGCTTACAAAGATGCCGTTGAAACGGCAGCTATTGATAAAGCTGTTGAAAATGCGGAAATCGTTGAACTGCCACAAGAAATGATTGACGCAGAAGTTGATCGTGCCATGAATGAGATGTTGGGCAATATGCAACGTCAAGGGATTTCACCAGAAATGTACTTCCAGTTGACAGGCACTTCAGAAGAAGATTTGCGTAAACAATACGCTGACGATGCCGATCGTCGTGTGAAAACAAACTTGGTTATCGAAGCTGTAGCTAAAGCAGAAGGTTTTGAAGCATCTGAAGAAGAAGTTAACAAAGAAATTGCTGATTTGGCAGCTGAATACAGCATGGATGAAGCACAAGTTCGTAGCCTCTTGTCACCAGATATGTTGCAACATGATATTGCAGCTAAGAAAGCTATCGACCTTATCACTAGTACAGCCACTGTTGCTTAAGGATTAAGTGAAAAAAGAAATGTCCGGATTGTCTGGACTTTCTTTTTTTGTCATTTGAAGAAAGACTTTTGACTATTGAACTAAATTAAAGTAAAATAGGAATAACGACATTTTAAGGAGTAAGGACTTGGAATTAGAAGTATTTGCAGGACAAGACAAAAATGAGCTGTCAATGGTTGAGGTCGCTCACGCTATTTTAGAAACACATGGACGCGGTCACGAAATGTACTTCAATGACCTAGTCAATGCCATTCAGAGCTACTTAGAGAAATCTGATGAAGCTATTCGTGAAGCCCTGCCAGGCTTTTATACGACACTTAATGTGGATGGTAGTTTCATTCCACTAGGGGATAACAAGTGGGGCTTGCGTTCTTGGTATGCAGTAGACGAAATCGATGAGGAAATCATTACTCTAGAAGATGAAGAAGACGGTGCTCCTAAACGTAAACCTAAGCGTGTCAATGCCTTTATGGACGGGGATGAAAATGCCATCGACTATAACGATGATGACCCAGAAGACGAAGACTACACAGCACCATCTTCTGACGATACTTACGACGATGAAAATCCTGATGATGAGAAAGAAGAAGCGGAAAGCTACGATTCTGAAATCAATGAAATCATTCCAGAAGAAGCTGATTTAGAGGCGGTAGAGCTCGAAGAAGGCGATGAAGACGAATTAGACGAGGAATAACTTTTAAATATGTCAACTTTTATGGTGTGTCTTTTACTTGAAACTAAAGTAAATCGTTGACAAATAGCCTGCTTTGAGTTAATATATTCATCGGGCACCTCTTTAAGAGGTCAAGAAGGCTCCCTAGTTTTAGGGGGCTGTTTTATTTTTTGCAGGTGATAAAGGGCTAAGAATTCTATTTAGTCTGGAACTGCAAGCTTCCCGATTAGTCTTTTCAAGGAGTTTTTGATGACAAAGTATATTTTTGTAACTGGCGGTGTGGTTTCCTCTATTGGTAAAGGGATTGTGGCAGCTTCTTTGGGACGCTTGCTCAAAAATCGGGGCCTGAAGGTAACGATTCAAAAATTTGACCCTTATATCAATATTGACCCAGGAACCATGAGTCCCTATCAACACGGGGAAGTATATGTCACTGATGACGGGGCAGAAACCGATTTAGACTTGGGACACTATGAACGCTTTATTGATATTAACTTAAATAAATACTCTAACGTAACAACAGGGAAAATCTATGATGAAGTCTTGCGCAAAGAGCGTCGTGGGGAATATCTTGGGGCTACTGTGCAAGTTATCCCACATATCACGGACGCCCTCAAGGAAAAAATTAAGCGTGCAGCGACAACGACTGATTCAGATGTTATCATCACTGAGGTTGGAGGAACCGTAGGTGATATCGAAAGCTTGCCATTTTTAGAAGCTTTGCGTCAGATGAAGGCTGATGTTGGTGCTGATAATGTCATGTACATTCATACAACGCTCTTACCCTACCTTAAGGCCGCTGGAGAAATGAAGACGAAACCGACCCAACATTCAGTTAAGGAGTTGCGTGGATTAGGTATTCAACCTAACATGTTGGTTATCCGGACGGAAGAGCCAGTAAGCCAAGGCATTAAGAACAAATTAGCTCAATTTTGTGATGTGCAACCTGAAGCTGTCATTGAGTCGCTAGATGTTGAACACATTTATCAAGTGCCACTCAATATGCAAGCGCAAGGTATGGATCAAATCGTTTGTGACCATCTCAAATTGGATGCGCCTGCAGCCGATATGACTGAGTGGACTGCCATGGTTGACAAGGTTCTCAACCTCAAAAAGACGGTTAAGATTGCTTTGGTTGGTAAGTATGTGGAACTACCAGATGCCTACTTATCGGTGGTTGAAGCCCTCAAACATTCTGGTTATGTCAATGATTCTGCTATTGACTTAAACTGGGTCAATGCCAATGATCTGACAGCGGAGAATGTGGCTGACTTGTTAGGTGATGCAGATGGAATTATTGTTCCAGGTGGTTTTGGTCATCGTGGGACAGAGGGCAAAATTGAAGCGATACGCTATGCGCGTGAAAATGATGTTCCCATGTTGGGAATCTGTCTGGGTATGCAGTTGACTTGTGTGGAATTCGCCCGTAATGTCTTGAACTTGGCGGATGCTAACTCAGCTGAACTTAATCCTGAAACACCTTACCCAATTATTGATATTATGCGTGATCAGATTGATATTGAAGATATGGGAGGTACTCTGCGTCTTGGGCTCTATCCATGTAAACTCAAACCAGGTTCTAAAGCAGCCCAAGCCTATGATAACCAAGAGGTGGTTCAACGTCGTCACCGCCACCGCTATGAGTTTAACACCAAATTCCGTGAACAATTTGAAGAAGCTGGATTTGTTTTCTCTGGCGTGTCACCTGACAATCGCTTGATGGAAGTTGTCGAATTGCCTGACAAGAAATTCTTTGTCGCAGCCCAATATCACCCTGAATTATCAAGCCGACCAAACCGTCCTGAAGAACTCTATACGGCTTTCGTAACAGCAGCAGTGAAAAATGCTGAGGATAAGTAAGTTTTGATTTTGAGTTTTTACATCCACTAAGGTAAGAACAGTTAAAGTTTAGGATTTTGTCCTAAGCTTTTTCTTTTGTTCTCATAAGGCGTGAAAGCCTATTGATGACCTGTGTCAGTCAGAGGGGTTGCCCATACCATGGTTTTATGGTATAGTTAAGAAGTCTTCAGGGCAGGGTGTAATTCCCTACCGGCGGTGACTAGGGTGTGTTCCTAGAAGTCCGCGAGCGCAAGCTGATGTGGTGCAAATCCACAACCGACAGTGATAGTCTGGATGGGAGGAGACGAAGAGTTGAATAATTTTAGTGAATGTATATCATGTCTGATTTTCAGTTTTTTTGCGTACGCTAATAGTGAATGAAACTCCTAGGCTCCTCCAATTTGTTTAAATTGGAGGATTTTTTATGACAAACACACGGAAATTGGTGCTGGTCGCCATTCTTTCAGCCCTTTCTTTTGTACTTTTATTTGTACAATTTCAGCTGATACCGGGAGCTAGCTTTTTGAAGTTAGACCTCAGTATTCTGCCGGTTTTGGTGGCTTTGGTGCTTTTTGATTTAAAGAGTGCCTATGCAGTGCTTTTGTTACGGACGGTGCTCAAGTTTCTATTGAATTTTGAGGGACCTAACACTTGGATTGGAATGCCTATGAACGTTGTGGCTCTAGGGGTTTTTGTAACAGCCTTTGCCTATTTATGGGTGAAAAAACCAAGCCTCAAAAGCTATAGTTTAGCGGCGGTTATTGGTACGGTTGGGTTGACTCTGGCCATGATTGTGCTAAATATCGTCTACGCTGTGCCACTCTATGCACAATTTGCTAATTTTGACATCAATAAGTTTATTGGTTTAGGCAATTACATCTGGGGAATGGTGCTACCGTTTAATCTTTTGGAGGGAGTTATTCTCTCAGTTATTATTTACCCGATTTATCTAGCTTGCAAACCTGTTTTAGATAACGTAAAATAAGGCTATGAAAAATAAACGCTTTTACCATTTGCAGGCAAGTTTTGCAACTCTGATTTTTGTGATTTTGGGTTATATGGTCAAGTTTTACCCTGATGCTTTAATACCTTTTGACCAAATGATTCAAACCACAGTTCGTGGCCAATTGTCATCGGTGACAACGACCTTCTTTAGCCACCTGACGCTCTTTGGGAATACCTCTAGTCAGATGGTGCTTATTGTTGCTTGCGCTTTGCTTTTGGCTAGCCCTTGGATTAGGTGGTATGCAGAGAGTCTTTATCTTTTGGCCAATGGTCTGCTCGGTGGTTTTTTGATTCTGACCTTGAAAAATATTTACCAAAGGCCAAGGCCTAGTATTAGTCACTTGGTGGAGGCGTCGGGTTATTCCTTTCCGAGCGGTCATTCCCTGGGTTCTATGGTGATTTTTGGGACGCTTGTCATCATCCTTTGGCAACGTTTTGGAAATACTGTCTGGGGTAAATGTCTAGTACTATTTTTAGGAAGTTTGATTTTACTGGTTGGTTTATCGCGAATTTATGTCGGGGTACACTATCCGAGTGATGTGCTGGCTGGCTTTGTTTTAGGTTATGCCATACTCTGTGCAGGTTTTCCGACCTACGACAGCTGGCGTTTTAAATGGCGCTTTCAATCAAAACAGAAATAAAGCAAGGCTTCTCGACTAGGTCGGGAGGCTTTTTTGTGGCTTTTTGGGGTGGCGAATATTTTCCCTGTGAATACTCAAGCCGCCTAAAATGTGCTAAAATAGGACCATGCAAAAACGATACAATACGCTCAATGCCTACTATCGAGAGGTTTTTGGCGAGAAAATTTTCAAGGTTCCTATCGATGCGGGTTTTGATTGTCCCAATCGGGATGGGACGGTAGCCCATGGAGGTTGTACCTTTTGTACAGTGTCGGGGTCTGGTGACGCTATCGTGGCGCCAGAAGCGCCCATCCGTGAGCAATTTTACCACGAGATTGATTTTATGCACCGCAAGTGGCCACAGGTCAAGAAATATTTGGTCTATTTTCAGAATTTCACTAATACGCATGATCGGGTGGAGGTTTTGCGGGAGCGCTATGAACAGGCTATCAATGAGCCTGGTGTGGTCGGCATCAATATTGGAACTCGACCTGACTGTTTGCCAGATGAAACAATTGCCTATCTGGCTGAGCTGTCTGAGCGCATGCATGTGACCCTTGAACTTGGCCTGCAGACTACTTATGAGCATACGTCTGAGCTGATTAACCGCGCCCATTCCTATGCCCTTTATGTAGAGACGGTCAAGCGTGTGCGAGAGCTAGCACCAAAGGTAGAGATTGTCAGTCATCTGATTAATGGCTTGCCCGGTGAGACTCATGAGATGATGGTTGAAAATGTCCGTCGGTGTGTGACAGATAATGACATCGATGGCATCAAACTTCACCTCCTACACCTCATGACTAATACCCGTATGCAGCGGGATTACCACGAAGGACGCCTACGCCTTCTCAGTCAGGACGAATACGTGACCATTATCTGTGATCAACTAGAGATTATTCCTCAACATATGGTCATCCATCGTATCACCGGCGATGCGCCAAGGGATATGCTGATTGGTCCCATGTGGAGCCTTAATAAATGGGAAGTGCTCAACGCCATCGACCGTGAAATGGAACGGCGGGGTAGCTGGCAGGGGTGTAAGGTATCGCATACCAGTTTGGATGCCTATCAAGGGGCTTTAGGTTAAGCAAGAGTTACCGTTAATGGTGCCTTTTTAACAAGGAGAGAGAATGAAACGACCACTAGAACTGTCCCACGATTTTTTGGCGGAGGTTTTAGACGAATCCAGCGTGGCGGTGGATGCCACCATGGGCAATGGCCATGACACGGTTTTTTTAGCTGGGTTGGCCAAGAAAGTCTATGCCTTTGATGTCCAGGAACAAGCCCTGCAAAAGACCCAGGATCGGCTGGATCAGGCGGGTTTGACCAATGTGGAGCTGATTTTGGATGGCCATGAACACCTGGCAGACTACGTGACCGAGCCTGTCGCAGCAGGAATTTTCAACCTGGGTTATCTGCCAGCAGCCGATAAGACGGTCATTACGCAGGCACAAACCACCCTATCGGCAATTGATCAACTGCTAGGGAGATTGGTTTCTGGCGGAAGAATCGCGCTTATGGTATACTATGGGCATCCCGGAGGGGAAGGGGAAAAAGAGGCTGTTTTGGCCCACCTATCGGCTTTAGACCAGCAGTTTTTCACCGTAATGACCTATGGACCGATTAACCAAATCAATACTCCCCCATTTTTAATTATGATTGAAAAAAAGTGAGATGAAATGATGTTCAAAGAGATGTTAGCCTTTATGCGAGCGGAAGAAGACGTGACAGATCACCGCAAGTTAGAGCGAATGAAGAAAAAGTTAGCCAATCTTGAGGTGGAACGTTGTCAGCGCAAGCTCGCTCAAAAAGATTTAGCTGATATTGATAACCGAATCAACAAAGCGAAATTATTGTATACCAAACGCTGTGAAGAGACACATGTTTTTGATAAAGACTCTGATAAATTGGCTCAGCTAAAAAAAATCAAAGAGGCTTGCCAAGAAAAAGTTAAAGAGAAGATTTGAGGTGACGTGACATGCATTTAGCTGTCCTGATATTAACCTATCTGTTCGCCTTGATTATTTCAAATGTTTTAAACCGCATGTTCCCCCGTATCCCGCTCCCCTTGGTCCAGATTGCCTTGGGGTCTGCGATTGCATGGATAACAGCCACTGGTCTTATCGAGTTTGAGTCGGAAATATTTCTTGCTTTTGTGATTGCGCCTTTACTGTTTCGTGAGGGTGAAGAGAGTGATATCACTAGCGTTTTGCGGCACTGGAAATTGATTGTCTATCTGATCTTTCCAGTTGTTTTTGTGACTGCGCTTGCTATCGGCTGGTCGGTGGAGCGTCTTAGCCAAGGGGCTTTACCTTTGGCGGCCTGTTTTGCCTTAGGGGCTGCTTTGGGACCAACAGATTTGGTGGCCTTTAGTGCGATTTCAGAGCGGTTTAGTTTTCCTAAATACATCGAAAACGTTTTGCAAGGAGAGGGACTGCTCAATGATGCTAGTGGTCTAGTTTCCTTTCAGGTTGCTGTTACGGTACTAACAACGGGTATTTTCTCTGCGACGCAAGCAGGCTTTAGCCTTTTTGTCTCTGTTGTCGGCGGGTTCTTGATTGGCTTAGCGGTAGCTTTCGTCAATCGTTTCCTTTTATCTGTTTTGGACAATGTTGATGCAGCTGATGTCCGTGGCGCCCTACTTCTGGAGCTGGCTCTTCCCATTGTAGCTTACTTTTTAGCTGAAGAAATTCATGGTTCTGGGATCATTGCCGTTGTTGTTGCGGGAATTTCTCAGGCTAGTCGTTTCAAAAAAATAACCCTTTTTGATGCACGGCTTGATCAGGTAACTACAACCATCTGGCGAACAGCGACTTTTATGTTGAATGGTCTGGTCTTTATCCTGTTAGGAGAAGAGCTGACCATTTTGGCCCGTCCTGTTTTTGATAATGATGCCATCAGTACCTGGGGAATTCTAGGGTTGATTGTACTGGTAACCGTGATTTTGTTTGTGACACGTTATCTCATGTTAAGCCTGTTTTTCTTTTGGCGGAGTAAGCGGAGCCACCGCTCTTTTAGTCGTTATTTGCGAGAAATTGCTATTTTGACCTTTTCAGGTGTTAAGGGAACTGTCTCAATTGCGACGATTTTGCTTTTGCCTGCCATGTCAGCCAATCAGTACAGTATCTTACTTTTTATTGTAGCGGGGACCACTTTGCTGAGTTTCTTAACGGGAGTGTTAGTTTTGCCACATTTGGCACAACCCAAGCAAGAAGAACGTCCGATTTACGCTGAAATTGGGATTCTGACCGAAGTCGTTCAAGAACTGCACCGAGATATGGCGACGACGTTGGATAAGGTTTCGCTCTATGCGGTGATTGATAGTTATAATCAACGTATTGAAAACCTCATCATTGAACAGGAGTCCCGAGAGATTAAAGCGGATATGGCCATGATTCGTTTGATGACCCTGGGAATTGAAAGCGATGGGTTAGAACATGCCTTTGCGTCACATGAGCTGGGGATTAAAGAATATCGTAGTTACCAACGGTATCTGCGTTCGTTGGAGCGTCAAATCAACCGTAACTTTGTCTCTAATCTGACCTATGCGGTGGCTGTTGCCTTTCGGGCTATTCCAGCTCTTCTCCATGAGCTGGTGACTTTTGGTGCTAATATTAGACGCTTCTTTCGCCTGAGAGAGTCAGGGGGCTTTCGTCTGACGGATGACGAGCGTTCGCGGATTCGCGACCTCTACTTGACCAATAGTCAGTTAATCATGGAATCACTAGATCAATTGGATGGTATCTATAACAGTGAATTGATTGCTTATCTTAAACGTGAGCGCCGTCAAGAGATGGCTGTAGCAGGTTCTGTTAGTTTCAGTGATCGTATTTTGGCTCGGGTGACGCCACCACAAAAAACCGAAGTGTTACGTGGTTTTTATTTAGAACGTAAGGCTATCGCTGAGTATGAGGCTAATGAATTGATTTCTCACCGCTACAGCAAAATCTTGCGTCAGCAGGTCAATGCATTGGAAAACTATGCTTTAAGTGAAAAAGCCAATACCTTAACTTATGATATTTTAAACTTTGCTCGTCAAAGGTAATGCTCTAAAAGTCTAGAACTCAGTTCTAGACTTTTTTCTTGAAAGCGTGAAAGGTTTGTTTATCTTTCCAAAGAGATTGTGATGGATTGGATAATTATGCTATACTAGTAAAAAATATATGAGGAAGCGCCACTATGAAAAAACCATTTATCAGTCGAGAAGCCTTAGCAGAAATCACGCAGCAGTACCCAACACCTTTTCACTTGTATGATGAAAAAGGGATTCGGGAGACTGCTCGGGCGCTCAATCGTGCCTTTTCTTGGAACAAAGGATTTAAAGAATATTTTGCCGTTAAGGCGACACCCAATCCTGCTATTTTGAAGATTCTTCAAGAAGAAAACTGTGGGGTGGATTGTGCCACTGAGGTGGAATTATTGATGGCTAACAAACTGGGTTTTAAAGAAATTATGTTTTCATCTAATGACACTCAAGGACGTGAGTTTCGTTATGCGCGTGAGGTGGGAGCTATTATCAATCTGGACGCTTATGAACACATTGCCTTTTTAGAAGCAGAAGCTGGACTTCCAGAAACGGTGTCTTTACGCTACAACCCAGGTGGTGTTTTTGCTCTTGGTACAGATATCATGGATAATCCTGAAGAGTCTAAGTTTGGTATGACTAAGGAGCAGATTCTGCGAGGCTTTGCGGAGCTTAAGGCTAAGGGGGTCAAGCGCTTCGGCCTGCATTCCTTTTTAGCCTCTAACACAGTGACCAACGCCTATTACCCTGAATTGGCTCGTCAACTTTTTGAATTAGCCGTTACAATCAAAAAACAAACAGGTGTTTCCCTTAGTTTTATCAATTTGTCTGGTGGCGTGGGGGTGAATTACCTTCCAGACCAAGAACCTAATGATATTGCGACTATTGGCTCTGGTGTCCATCAAGTTTTCGATGATGTTTTGGTACCGGCTGGTCTGGGTGATATTTCCATTTTTACGGAATTGGGTCGCTTTATGTTGGCTCCTCATGGCCATCTGGTGACTAAAGTTCTCCATCGCAAAAACACTTACCGAACTTATATCGGTGTGGATGCTTCAGCGGTCAACCTTTTACGGCCAGCCATGTACGGGGCTTATCACCATATCACTAATATGGACAATCCAAACGGCACACTAGAAGTAGTCGATGTGACAGGTTCCCTCTGCGAGAACAATGACAAGTTTGCCATCCAAAGAGAATTGCCAGAATCTCGGGTGGGGGACACGCTGGTTCTCCATGATACGGGAGCCCATGGATTTTCGATGGGTTACCAATACAATGGGCGCTTGCGTTCAGCAGAAATTCTCTATCAGGAAGATGGCACTGCCCGTCTCATTCGTCGGGCTGAGCGTCCCGAAGATTATTTTGCCACTTTATACGGCTTTGATTTTGAAAAATAGTTGCAATGACTCGTGAAAACCTGTATAATAGTTTTTTGTGAGTACACCTCACTTGCCTGCACAAAGGTGTAGGCCATTAGTCCAAAAGGAGGAGCATATCAATGGCTAAATACGAAATTCTTTATATCATTCGTCCAAACATTGAAGAAGAAGC
>CAVHFY010000001.1:0-289241 GCA_963635745.1 Lachnospiraceae bacterium | reverse complement strand
GCTGGACGTGTCCGCATCTCGTTATAGACCTTATATGTGGTGCTCTTGATAACTGCTCCATTGTTACTTTTTATGCTATAACAAAATTATATTCACCTTTTAAATTCCGCCAAATGCTGGTATAATTTTAGTACAGTAAAGCTAGGGTTTGCGCCGATTGCTCTACTTTTTGATTTTCGCTATTTCTAATCTGTATGATAGATATAGCTTGAGAAGTCAGAGAACTTCTCGTATCAAGCCTAGCCAAATCAGTCTGGTAGCAAGTTCTGATTGGTTGAGGCTTTTTATTATGGCTTCCACCCTTCGGCAAACCCCATTCTCGGTGATTTGCTTGACCGTGATTAAAGTACCTTGCCTATCAATTTCTACATTAGCGATTTTTTCTAAAACTTTCGAAAAAATCAGTTCTTTATTTTACAATAGTTCATATTTTTCGTTATTATATAGATAACAAAAATAGAAGAGATAATGACTGGTGGTATGAGGGAAAAATAATTAAAACCCAAAGATACAGAATTAGTGAAAAAAAAAACGCGAACTTCAATCAACTACTAGCTATGTGATTGCTCAGGACATTGGCCTAATAATCGCCCTAAACATTTTGTTACATAAACATTAAACTATCGCCCTCGACACCTAGGCCTGTCAATTTAGGGCAAAAAAAGAACACGATGTTGGCAAACTTTTTGTGTAAATTTGGGGCTAATAATATTCCCCGCTTTAAAACAAGTCATTTGAAAGGATAAATATGATAACAAAAGAATTCGATACCATTGCAGCGATTGCTACCCCCCTTGGAGAGGGTGCCATTGGTATTGTCCGTCTATCGGGTAGCCAAGCCCTTCTCATCGCAAACCAACTGTTCAAAGGTAAAGATTTAGCAAAAGTAAACTCTCATACCGTCCACTATGGCCACATTGTGAATCCAGATGATGGTAGTGTTCTTGATGAAGTCATGACTACTGTTTTCTTACCACCTAAGACCTTTACTCGTGAAATTGTGGTGGAAATCAATACGCATGGAGGAATTGCTGTCACCAATGAGATCTTGCAATTAGTCTTACGCCATGGCGCACGTCTAGCAGAACCTGGTGAATTCACCAAGCGTGCCTTCTTAAATGGGCGTGTAGACCTGACTCAAGCTGAAGCCGTTATGGATATTATCCGTGCCAAAACGGACCAAGCCGTCAATATTGCAGTCCGTCAACTAGACGGTTCGCTGTCAGACCTTATTCAACAGACGCGCCAAGAAATTCTCAATACGCTGGCACAGGTTGAGGTCAATATCGACTATCCTGAGTATGACGATGTTGAAGAAATGACCACTCAACTGCTACGAGAAAAGACACTAGAATTCCAACAACTTTTAGAAAATCTTATTAGGACAGCTAAACGAGGAAAAATCTTGCGCGAGGGACTATCAACTGCCATTATAGGGCGCCCCAATGTGGGGAAATCTAGCCTCCTCAATACCCTGCTACAGGAAGATAAGGCCATCGTTACCGATATTGCTGGTACCACACGTGATGTCATTGAAGAATACGTCAATATCAACGGTGTTCCCTTGAAATTAATTGATACTGCTGGCATTCGAGAAACGGATGATTTAGTCGAACAAATCGGGGTACAACGGTCAAAAAAAGCTTTGGACGAAGCTGATTTGGTCTTATTGGTTCTGAATAGCTCAGAAGCCTTAACTGAACAAGATAAAGCCTTATTAAAACTAAGTGAACATACCAACCGTATTATTCTTCTTAACAAAATAGACCTACCCCAAGCTATTGCTACTGACGAGTTACCTAAGGATGTCATTGGCATCTCTGTATTGACTCATAAAAATATTGACCAAATCGAAGAACGAATCAACCAACTCTTTTTTGATAATGCTGGACTAGTAGAACAAGACGGGACTTACCTATCCAACTCTCGCCACATTGGTTTGATTGAAAAAGCCTTGCAAAGTCTAGCGGCTGTTAACGATGGTCTTGAACTTGGCATGCCTGTTGACCTCTTGCAAGTTGACCTCACAAGAACATGGGAAATCTTAGGCGAAATTACAGGAGATGCTGCTCCTGATGAACTCATCACGCAATTATTTAGCCAATTTTGTCTAGGAAAATAAAATCACTTTACGCAAAAAGTCTGGGATTTCCCAGACTTTTTCTCATCATTTAAAGGAGAGACAAAAAAAGACACCAAATGGTCTGGTGTCTAGTTTTTATCAGCTAGTTTAACTTGGAAAATAGTACCCGTTGGCTGGTTATCGCTAATGGTAATTGTTCCTTTGAGGGATTGTACAATTTGCTGAGCCAAGGATAAACCAAGCCCAAAGCCACCGGTTTGACGTGTTCTGGCTTTATCTACGCGGTAAAAACGATCAAAAACCCGTTTTTTATCCTCGTCCGAAATCCCCAAACCATTATCAGCTACAGTAATCAAAAGCTTACGATCACGAGACCTTGTGACCGACAAGGAAATGTGTCCATCTGAACCAGTATACTTAACGGCATTATCAAATAAAATGGTCATCAACTGCTTGAGCAAAGCCTTATCAGACTGAATGGGTTGATGCAAATCGTTGAAGGTAGTCAATTGTTTGCCGTTTTCGTTCGCAATCAAGCTATAATTACTGAAGATTCGATCAAAGAATTCCGGCTGTATTTCTTCGAGTTGCACCTTTAGCCCATCATCTCGGCGAGCCAAGTCAAGAAGATTTGTTGTCAAAATTCGCATATTTCGCACTTCTTCTAAACTGGAAGCGATATCTTCAAAATTGTCCATAATGGTAGAATTTGGCCGTCTAAAAAGTGTTTCTAGGCGATTTTGTAAAACAGCTAAGGGGGTTCTCAGCTCATGACTGGCATTTTCAACAAAAGTCTTTTGTTTTTCATAGGCAACCATAAGGGGTCGAGTTGTCCACTTAGCCAAATAGATACTCGCAATGACAGAGACCATCCAAAACAAGATCATGATAGATACAATCAAACGGGTATAGCGGCTATTGGTCGCATCCAGTTGTGTGGTGTTCACTACAACCGTCATATAAGCTGCTCTGGGGTAAACATCGCTATCTAACTTGACGGTCATCATACGGTAGGTTTCTGTTTCACTGCCAAACTTTCCACGAATTTTTTGACTTTGAATCGTATTTAACTCCGAAAAGTCTGGGCTAATATAATTAAGATTGGAATAAAAATTGATATTATTGAGGATATTTCCCTGACTATCATAAATGATAATATCTGTGTTAGCTGCTAGGCTCGTAGCAGGATTGATATGATCAGCCAAGACTTTTTTGCTACTAGCTAGTGTTTCAGATGACGAACTGGTTTGACTAGTACTAGCACTTGTTACACTACTAGACGTTCCAGACGTCGCGCTGTCACTGCTACTCCCAGTCTGATAGGGGGATAATTGTGACGTCTCATTTGGCCCTTGCCCTAAGGTAATTTGAATGAAAGAATCTGCGTCTTGAGCTACCGCTGATAGATTATTATCAACTGATGTATAGACACCATAGCGCAAAACCTGCAAGATAATGACCGTCATGACGAGGAAAATTCCTGTAAAGAAAAAGAAGAAATGGCTAAAATATGAAAAATTTTGCGATTTCAACTTCTTCTTTAGACTGTACAATCGTGCCTTAATCCGCATTTTTCAAAATGTAACCGACACTACGTAAGGTTTGTAAATTTGTCACAAAATCAGTCCCTTTGAGTTTTTTACGTACTTTAGAAACATAGACCTCAACAACAGAAATTGTTGTATCACTATCAAATCCCCAAATACGGTCAAAAATTTGCGTTTTAGGTAAAATAACGTTTTGATTTTGTAAGAAATAAACAACCAAATCAAACTCCTTACCAAGAAGTTCAACCGATTTACCATTAACGTGACAACTATTCGTTGAGGTATCAATGCTGACATCACCGTAATTAAGTGTCGTTTCGCTGATTTTTCCCGAACGTTTGAGCAAGGCCTGAATCCGCATTTTGAGCTCTTCAAGGTAAAAAGGTTTGGTGAGGTAATCATCAGCACCCAATTCAAAGCCATGTCCCTTATCATCTAGACTCTCTTTAGCTGTCATGATGAGAACAGGGGTAGTGACACCTTTTTCACGTAAATCACGCAAAACAGCAAAGCCATCTCGTCCTGGTAACATCACATCAAGCAAAATCAAGTCATAAACCCCTGATTCAGCTTCAAAGAGCCCTTCGTCTCCATCATAAACTTGAGTGACAGTCGCGAAATCCTCTAAAAATTTGTATACAGAATCTGATAAAGATACATCATCTTCAACTAAAAGAATTTTAATCATTTCAATCTCCTTTTGGGTCAATGGTTTTGAAAGGTCTTCTAATGTTTTCATGGGTAAACCCGCTTTCTCCAATTTTATCATAAAATTTCTGAAATGGCTTACAAAGTGCATAAAATAGCGAAAATTAGTGCTTACTTTAGCGGTATTGCCTTAACAGTTTACCATAGTATATCTTAAAGCTCTTAAACCAACCTAAAGGATTACTCTTTCTTTTCAAAAAATTGTGGATAGCCCCAAACTAAAATGCTTACGGCTAGAGACGTCACAAACCAGGTACCTAAGGCAGCCAAGCCATTGACAAATAATGAATACAAATAGGGTGACATTTGTCCAGCATAAGCCTGCCAAAAGACAACCCCTGCCACATAATGCCAAAAATAACGCGCTACAAGACCGGTAAAAGTAGCTAACAATCCCAAGAATAAAGCACGGCCGGTCTTTCGATCTGCCAAAGCTTTGAGAAAAGGAAGAGACAGTAAACCTGTCAACCCCAAACAGGTGAAAGCCAAGGGGTATTCCATAATGACTTGTATCAGTGATAAGTAATAAACTTTGCCTAGTAAAAAGTGCAGGAGTCCCCATAACAGTCCCCCAAAAAGACCATATTTGATCCCACGTCGTAAAGCGAGTAAGACGATTGGAATACTTCCCCAAGAGGGCGAAAACCAAGAAATAAAATCTGGAATAAAGGATAAGGCCATAGCCAAAGCTGCAAAAATAGCTGTTTCAACCAAGGCATGAATAGTAGAACGTGAAGATGACATAAAAAGACTCCTTGTCTAAAAAACTTCACAAGGAGCCCTCAGGCATCACATCCCTACGCTCGTGTTAACGAGATCAGGTGATAAGGATTCCGCCAGGGCGGTCTCAGCATAAAGCACTCCTTGTGATTTGATTATTTTATTTTTAATGGTTAGCCAGAGCGGCTACGACTGCTTCTTTCTCACTAGAGACTAACTCTACACGAGCTAGAATCGTTGTGATTCCCATCTTGATACTGCGACTAATCGCTAAGTCATCTAACTGTGGTTCAAAGAAATCCCGATAGGCTTGTAAGCCTTTTTCGGTTTTAAAAATATTGGATGGTGCAACCACAAAACGGTCAAAGCTCATATCGCCACCCAAGGCTTGTTTGATCCAAGACCAGTTTTCACAAGCCCAAGCCCAGACAGTATCTTGAACAAAATCATGGCTTAAAAAGAAGCTATACCAGGTTGATAAATCCTGTGGCTTAATGACATCTTTGTCCTTGAACTGTAAGAGGATATGATTTAGACTAGCAAAATCATGCGTATTAGCCAAGGCAGAGGCAATTTCACGTTTAAAGCTACCGTCATTGCTACGAACATAAGCTCTTAAGAAATGATCGACTAAGCCATCATGTTCAAAGTGACGAACCTCATTTTGCAAAACAGCTTTACGAATAGCCGCTGGTATTTTTTCAATATCTTGCTCATAGGTCGTGTATAGCTCATGAGCCTGAGCCACTGCTGTCTCATCATTGGCTTTTAGCAGGTTGCTCACAGCCAATTGACGAAGTAATTCATCTTCATCAGATTCACCAGCTTTTGCCTCATATCCCAATCGATTAAAACTTTCACCAAAAACAGTTTTCAACAGTCGATGATAGTCCTCTTGAGCGGGTGTCCCCTCATCCACAAAACGTTCGAGACCATTGGTTATCTCTTGAAGGGCTGCATTGACAACGAAAGTTTTTTCATGATTGAGTGGTCTCACCAAGTCTACCAAGCTTGCGTAAGAAATTTCACCACTTTCTGCCAATAGACGTCGATCCTGTAAAACTTGTAGTTTACTAATGGCATCCAGTTGATCAAATTGCGCAAAAAGCTCTTCCAAAAGGCGTCCATGGTAATTAACAATGTAATGCGCTGTATTCTCAGTGTTGAACAAGAGAGGCCCTTTATTCTTAGCTTTTAGATCAGCATAATCGTCGATAACAACTTCTTTTTCGGTTAAAATATCTGGAAGGCCTTCCCAGTTACTATTTAGAGGAATCTGCCAGATACGCTCTTGATTCTCATGTTCTCCAATAAAGAATTGTTTTTGACGAAGGATTAGCTGATTGTTTTCAACGGTAACTGATAAAACAGGATACCCTGGCTGGTCCAACCATGAAGCCATAAGAGCTGCAACATCTTTTCCGGAAGCTTCAGATAAGGCATCCCACAGATTGCGACCGACCGTATTATTATACTTGTGGGCTTCAAAGTATGCTTTTAAGCCTTTGGCAAAATCCTCATCACCTAACCAACGCCTCAACATATGCATCAAACGACTACCCTTTGCGTAGACAATCGCCGGGTCAAACAGCGTGTTAATCTCATCAGGGTGGTTAACATCCACGTGGACTGATTGGACACCATCTGTCGCATCGCGGCGCAAGGCTAATGGAACACCTGTTGTTTGGAAATCTTCAAAAATCCCCCAGCTTGGTTCGATAGCGTCTACGGACACATATTCCATCATATTTGCGAAGCTTTCATTGAGCCACAAGTCATCCCACCACTTCATGGTAACCAGATTTCCAAACCATTGATGGGCAATTTCGTGAGCAACTACTAAAGCAACTTGTTGACGACTGGCAACTGTAGAATTGTCATCCACTAAAAGGTAGACCTCACGATAGGTGACAAGACCCCAGTTTTCCATTGCACCAGCAGAAAAATCTGGTAAGGCAACATGATAAGAATGTGGGATCGGATAAGGAACGCCGAAGTATTCCTCATAAAAATCAATCACACGAACAGCAATATCTAGGGCAAAATCAAGATTAGATAACGGATGGGCTTTAGTTGAGAAGACACCTACCTCAGTACCATTTTTGGTATAAGCTGTATTGCCTTGAAGGTCGCCCAAGGCAAAGGCAAGTAGATAGGTTGACATGCGTGGCGTTGTTTGAAAGGCCCAAATACCTGTTTCCTTGCGACGTTCAGGGTTAACTTCTGGCATGTTAGACAAGACAATAGCAGAATCATCTTCTTCCGCGTCAAATTTTACTGAGAGATTAAAGGTTGCTTTTGCTTCAGGTTCATCGACACTTGGAAAAGCCTCACGCGCAAAATGACTTTCAAACTGCGTCGAGATGACTTCTTTTTTATCACCATCTACAGTGTAATAAGACGGATAGATACCTGTCATATTATCCGTAATTTGACCAGAAAACTCTACTAGCAAGGTCATAATACCAGTTTCTGGCAGAAATATGTGAACAGCTTCATTAGCATCATCCATAATAAAATCAAGAGACTGATTGTCCAATAAGACATTACTAATGACCAGCCCTTTTTGATGGAGCGAAATGCGATCTACCAAGGCTTCTCCACTGATAGCTACATTTCCTGAAAAAGTTTTCTCAGCCCGATTGATATCCAAAAATAGATTGTAATTATCGGGTAAAAACTTATCAATAAAGTGTTGTACTGTTTCCATAGTAAATCCTTTATTCTAACTTAAAATTTCCTTATCATTGTAACACATTTTAGAAAACCTTTCCATGCTTAGTCACAAAAAATGAAAAAGCTTTCATAAACGAAAAAAAGCACTCCTAAAAGCACTTCTTTTTCGTTATTTGAGGTCCACAATCTTACCAGATTCTAAGTAGACGACCCATTCACATAGGTTACGGGCGTAATCTCCCATCCGTTCAAGGAACATGAGAACTTTAAAATATTCTTTGCCGGCATAGATGGCATCTGGTTGTTCACGCAATTGTTCAGCTGCCAAGCTTTGAATATCACGGAAATAAGCATCGATTTCCTCATCAGACGCGGCGATTTCTCTAGCTTTCTCAGTATCGGCATGAATATAAGCGGACAAGGCTTGCTCTACCATCCGTTTAACAGCAATCCCCATTTCACCGATTTGTTTTTCGACTTCAGGAAGTCTTTCTTCTCCCTTACTACGAATCGTTGCTTCCGCAATAGAAGCTGCGTGGTCCCCAATACGTTCGACATCACTCGATGCCTTAAGAACCGTCACAACAGTCCGTAAATCACTCGATACAGGCTGTTGCAGGGCAATGATTTCCATGGATTTTTTTTCTAATTTTATTTCATAGTCATTGATAATTTGATCGTTTTCAATCACTTGATTGGCTAAATCCCTATCGTGACTCACAAAAGCACGAACAGCTTTTTTGATTTGAGAAACAACTTCTGTTCCCATCACATAAAATTGATTATGAAGTTTTTCAAGTTCTTCATCAAATTGCGAACGTAGCATCATCTGTTTTTCCTCCTTTTGATAGAATCATATCTTTGAACGCCTCTAGTGGCGGTTTGTTTATTATTCTCTTATCCGAACTTACCAGAAATATAGTCTTCGGTTTCTTTGTGTTTGGGACTCAAGAACATCTTTTTGGTGGTGTTAAATTCGATCAAGTCACCACCCAAAAAGAAGCCCGTTTTGTCCGAAATACGTGAAGCTTGTTGCATGGAACGCGTCACCAAGAGCATGGTATATTTATCTTTTAATGCATATAAGGTTTCTTCGATTTTTCCGGCAGAAATTGGATCCAAGGCAGAGGTTGGTTCATCCAAAAGAATAATTTTAGGACTAGTCGCCAAAACACGAGCCACACACACCCGTTGTTGTTGACCACCTGACAAGCCAATAGCGGAGTCATGCAGCCTATCTTTGACTTCATCCCAAATAGATGCCCCTCTTAAGGAACGTTCCACTGCTTCATCTAGTGTCTCTTTATCTTTGATGCCATTGATACGTAGGCCATAAACAACATTTTCATAAATGGTCATTGGAAAAGGATTCGGCTGTTGAAAAACCATGCCAATTTCTTTACGTAACTCAACAGTATCTGTTCTAGGGCTATAGATGTTGTGGTCGTTGTAGATAACGGTCCCCGTTGTCGTTACCTCGGGATTAAGATCTCCCATGCGATTAATCGCCTTCAACAAGGTTGACTTACCGGAACCAGAAGGGCCAATCAAGGCTGTGATTTCTTTGGGTAAAAAATCCAAAGAGACGCTATTAAGGGCTTTTTTCTTATTATAATATACGGATAAATCCTTGACTTGTAAGATTGGTTCTGTCATCTTTACCCTTTCTATCCAAAATGACCTGACACATAATCGTTGGTTGACTGCAGTTTAGCCCTTTGGAAAATATTCTTGGTTTTGTCATACTCTATCAAGTCGCCGAGATAAAAGAAACCTGTATAATCACTGGCCCGTGCCGCTTGTTGCATGTTATGAGTCACTATAATAATCGTATAGTTGTTTTTCAGCTCAAACATCGTCTCTTCCAATTGCATAGTCGCGATTGGATCAAGGGCAGACGCTGGCTCATCCATTAGGAGAATATCAGGTTTGACAGCAATAGCTCTAGCAATACAAAGACGTTGTTGTTGTCCTCCTGAAAGCGTTAAAGCTGATTTGTGCAAATCATCCTTAACTTGGTCCCACAAAGCTGCTTGACGCAAGGAAGTTTCGACAATTTCATCAAGAACCTTCTTGTCCTTGACGCCCGCACGCTCATAAGCAAATGTGATGTTATTATATATCGATTTAGCAAACGGATTGGGGCGTTGAAAGACCATACCGATATGTTTGCGCATTTCATAAACATTGATTTCTGGGCGATTGACGTCGATCCCTTCATAAAGAATCTCTCCGGTAACGCGAGCAATATCAATGGTATCATTCATTCGATTCAAACTACGAAGATAGGTAGACTTCCCAGAACCAGAAGGACCAATTAGAGCGGTAATCTTGTTCTTTTCAAACTGCATATCCACACCTTTAATGGACTCTTTTTGCCCATAGTAAACATGCAGATCCTTAGTTGACAAGGCTACTTTTTCTTCTGGAAAGGTAATGATATGTTTTTCATTCCAATTATACTCTGTCATGTGCTACTCCTTAGGCAGATGTCAATTTTTTGTGTAGGAAGCTTCCCAGTTTACGTGCGCTAAAGTTGAAGATCAAAATAACAATCAACAAAACAGCCGCTGAACCAGCAGAAACTTGTGTCCCATCAGGAATTGTTCCTTCACTATTTACTTTCCAGATATGCACCGCTAACGTCTCTGCTTGACGAAAAATAGAGATTGGACTCGTGATACTCAGCGGATTCCAATTCCCCCAATCCAAAGCTGGTGCAGATTGTCCTGCCGTATAAATCAGGGCAGCCGCTTCCCCAAAGATCCGGCCAGACGCTAAAACAACACCTGTCACAATACTTGGTAAAGCTTCTGGAATGACCACATGTAAGACAGTCTCCCATCGTGAGATACCCAATGCCAAACCTGCTTCTCTTTGTGTGTGGTGAACGTTTCTTAAACTATCTTCGACACTCCGTGTCATCTGAGGTAGGTTAAATACGGTCAAGGCTAAGGCCCCTGAAATAATAGAAAACCCGTATTGAAATTGCACAACAAATATCAGATAACCAAAGAGACCAACCACTACAGATGGCAAAGAAGACAAGATTTCAATACAAGTACGAACAAAGTTGGTTAAACGCCCTTTTTTGGCATATTCAGACAAGTAAACCCCTGCCCCCATGGATAAGGGAACAGAAATCACCAAAGTAATCACTAAAAGGAAAAAGGAATTGTAGAGTTGGATACCAATCCCACCACCGGCTTGATAAGAAGATGATTTTCCTGTTAAGAAATGCCATGAGATATGTGGCAGTCCCCTCATCAAAATATACAAAATCAAAGAAGCTAGAATCGCTACGATGATTCCCGCAATAGTGTACAAAACACCCGTTGCGATTTTATCTAATTTCTTAGCGTGCATAGTTCTTCTTACCTCTTTCTTTGGTAATCATTTTGATTACGGTGTTAAAGGCCAAACTCATGACCAATAGCACCAAAGCTAAAGACCAAAGGACATTGTTGCTGACAGTTCCCATGACGGTATTCCCAATGCCCATAGTCAAGACAGAAGTCAAAGTAGATGCTGGTGTCGTTAAAGACGTTGGCACAACAGCAGAATTTCCGACAACCATTTGGATAGCTAAAGCTTCACCAAAGGCACGCGCCATCCCAAAGACAACGGCTGTAAAAATCCCCGAGCTAGCTGCCTTAAGTGTCACACGCCAAATCGTTTGCCAACGCGTTGCCCCCATGGCCATACTTGCCTCACGGTAGTGACGAGGCACAGCACGTAGGCTGTCTGTCGTCATAAAAGTTACCGTTGGTAAAATCATAACAAATAAGACAAAAATCCCTGATAAAATTCCAAAACCTGTTCCCCCAAAAATAGAGCGAACAAAAGGCACAACCACTTGTAGACCGATGAACCCATAAACAACAGATGGAATCCCAACCAAGAGTTCGATAGCTGGTTGCAGAACCTTGGCACCTTTGGGAGAGACTTCTGTCATAAAAAGCGCAGCACCAATCGCAAAAGGGGTTGCAATAATAGCTGACAAAATAGTCACAATGAAAGAACCCAAAATCATCGGCAAAGCGCCGAATTCTTGATTGGATGGATTCCATTTGGCACCAAATAAAAAGCTAAAGACATTAACTTTATTGACAAAGAAAGTCGATAAACCTTTTTGGGCAACAAAAAGTAAAATCATCGCCACGATAAAAACAATCAAGGCTAGACAGGCAAAGGTTAGGTATTTTCCTACCTTTTCTAGAATTGAGTTTTTAGAAGGCGAAACTAATTTTTTAGCTAATTCTTCATTCTTCATGACTAAGCTCCTGCTTTGGGTGTCACATGGCCATTGGCATCCTTTGAGACTTTCATGTCATTGATGGCAATGTAACCTGTTTTAGCAACAATATTTTGCTGGACATGTTCTGACAACATGTAATCAAGAAACTCTTTGGTTAAGCCTGTTGCCTCACCCTTAGTATACATATGTTCATAAGACCACAAAGCCCATTTATTGGTCGCCACGTTTGCTGCCGTCGGAGCATAGCCATTTAGTTTGATGGTTTTGACCGATTTGTCTACATAGGTGAATGCCAAATAGGAAATTGCTCCAGGCGTTTGTGACACAATAGATTTCACCATACCATTGGAATCTTGTTCTTGACTTTGAATAGCTGACTGTCCATCCATAATGACACTGTCAAACGTTGCCCGAGAACCAGAGCTAGCCGCACGGTTAATGATAGAAATTTCAAGATTCTTACCACCGACTTCTTTCCAGTTCGTGATTTCTCCAGTAAAAATCTTACGCAGTTGTTCTGTCGATAAATTTTTAACAGTCACTTCTTTGTTCACAATAACAGCTATACCAGCTACAGCGACTTGGTGATCAACCAATTGTGATGCATCAATACCGCTCTTTTCTTCCGCAAATAGATCCGAGTTGCCAATTTCAACAGCACCAGACTGCACTTGAGACAAACCAGTCCCAGAGCCACCACCTTGAACATTGACTGTCTTTCCTTGGTTAGCCTCAGCAAATTGGTCAGCTGCAGCTTCTACCAAGGGTTGCAGTGCTGTTGACCCAACCGCTGTGATGGATTGTCCTTTATCAATCCAAGAAGCGCAAGCCGTAAGGAAAAAAAGGCTCAAAGTCAGAAAGGTAGACAGGGCAAGCCACTGTCTTTTTTTTCTCGTTTTCATAGTATTTCCTCTAATTGTCATGGTAGCGAAAACTACCCAAATTAAGCCCTAGGGGACCTTTTCAACTATATCATAGTTCCAGTCTTTTGAAAAGACTTTTAAGTGTATCTTAAGCCCTTAGGGTAGTAATTTTTCAAGATACCATTGGCGACCTTGGCAAAGCCCAAGCCATTGCCTGAAGCAGTCACTAGATACCAGCCATTCGACAGGTTAACTCCTGAAATAGGATGGCCCGCAACATAAGCTTTAAAGTTTTCTGGAGTTAAGCTGACCGTCTGCGTCACCTCATCAGCTGTCACGGCCATTCCCAAAGCAAAACTCGGTTCAAAGCGTTTCTTTTTAAATGTTCCTAGGTGTAAGCCATTTCGAGCAATCTTTAAGCCACTTGCTTGAGGAAATGCTTCTGGCACTAGATACAAAGCATCGCCAAACACCTCCAAACGCCCTAACAAATCCAGCTGTAAATGTTTCTGACAAAAATTCTGCCAAAGTTTGACCTGCTCTGCACTAGGATAGTTTTTCGCATTTTTAGTCAGATTTTTCCTTGCCTTTTTGAAAGGTAACTGTGGAGAATGATCGCTAAATTTAGCGACAAATTGTCCTTCTCCTTTAAAACAATGCGGGTACATGCGCTTGGTTTGCGGGTAACCTATTCCATCCTGCATCCCGTTAATGGCCTCAATAGGCTCTAAGGTTAGATGAGGATAGTTAGCCAATAGCCATGCCACAACATCTTCATTTTCTTCAGGAGACCAGGTACAAGTCGAGTAAACCAGTTCTCCACCTGGTCTCAGCATTTTCAGTGCATCTTGTAAAATCTCTTTTTGCAACTGGCTACACTGGCTGGGATAGTCTGGGTGCCAATATTGGATAGCATCCGGATCTTTTCGAAACATGCCCTCGCCAGAACAAGGGGCATCTAACACAATCACATCAAAAAAATGCGGAAAAACTTTCGCTAAACCTTGAGCCGATTCATTTGTAACAACCACATTTCGCGCCCCAAAACGCTCCATGTTTTCTACCAAAACTTTGCTTCGTTTTTTTGAAATTTCATTACTGACTAATAGCCCCGTATTCTGAAGATAAGACGCTAAATGCGTTGATTTTCCACCCGGTGCAGCCGCTAAATCTAACACTTTCATGCCCGGACGAGGGGCTGCAACTTGGGCAACCATCTGTGCAGCAGGTTCTTGAGAATAAACCAAGCCTGTAGCATGTGCAACCGACTTACCTGATATCTTGCCATAATAACCCCAGGGAGTGTCAGGAATGGCATCCGAGAAGTTTTGCTGTTCTTTTTTTAAGGGATTCACACGAAAAGCAGCTACTGGATCTGCCTCAAAAGAAGCCAAAAAGGCTTGGGCATCATCTTCCAATAGCTGCTTGTATTTGTCTTGAAAAGCCTCTGGTAATTTCATACCTTCATTATACTACATCACAAGGCTTGATGACAATGTTTTTAGTCTTTGCTTTTTAAAAAAGACAAAATCGTGTCTTCTTTCGCTTGTGGGATGAGCATGACCATTTGTCGATTCTTCCAGTCGGGTGCCTCACCAGTCAATGTCATCAATCGATAGCCCAAAGCTTGTCCAATAATAGCACCCGCTGCATAGTCCCAAGGGTAGAGATAAGAAAAGTAGCCCAATAACTGTCCACGAAGAACCATGCTCATGCTTAATCCAGATCCGCCATAAATTCGGACACCAAGCGTCTGTTCTGCCAGATCTCTTAAGCCGTGGGCATTAGACGCAAACATAGCCCCATTCACTCCAAGTAAGCTCTCCTCTAGTGGTTTATCTTGATAGGAAGATACATTTTTTCCTTGAAATGTCACTGGAAAGTCTGGGCCACCAACCAGTAGACTGTCTGACATGACATCATAAATCAGTCCAAACTGACCAAGTCCCTCATGAAAATAGGCTAATAGAATGGTAAAGTGCTCCCCTTGAACGATAAAATTTACTGTGCCATCAATGGGATCGATCACCCAAACCTGACCATCGAAAACATTATGTCTCACATTATTTTCTTCAGCCAAGATGGCGTCATCTGGATAAGTTTCAAGAATGCGAGACACCATAAAATCCTGCACCTGCTTATCAACACTTGTCACCAAATCATCAAAACGTGTTTTAGTTGTGACAACATAAGGGCTGGTCATCAGTTCTCTAACCAAACGCCCGGCTTGATGCACGAGCTCTTTTGCAAAGGTATATTTAGCGTCCAAGTGATAGCCTGCCTTTCTTTTGTGCCTTGGCGGCCATCACGGCACGATAAGTAGAATAGTCACTAACTTTCTCAAACTCTCTATCTAGCTGTTTCTCCTGAGCTTTTCCTGGAACAATACTTTTAAAAGCTTGGTAACTCGCTAAAAATTCTTCAACCGCTATCTGATTTTCATAAGCCTTTTCGACAGCATTAAAAAATCGAATAACAGTTGCCATCTCATCTGTCGTCCAAGTATAGTCCAACGGATAGGAATAAGTTTTTGCCATGTTAATCTTCCTCTTTAGCTTCAGATCGAAGAGTGGCTTCTTTGAGCTCATGACGACGGTAATCTCGGGACAAAAAGGTTCGGATTTCATCTTCATTAAAACCAATCTGCATGCGCTTATCATCCATAAGAATAGGACGACGCAAAAGTGCGGGTTTTTCAGAAATCAAATTCACCAATTCTTTGAGGCTTAAATCATCCAAGTCCAAGTCAAGTTTCTGAAACACTTTAGAACGTGTAGAAATGATATCTTCTGTCCCATTTTCGGTGTAAGCGAGAATTTTGAGGATTTCATCTTCACTCAATGGACTGGTCATAATATTATGTTCTTGAAAGGGGACCTTATGACTCGTCAACCAAGCACGGGCCTTACGACAACTGGTACAAGATGGGGATAAATATAACGTAACCATATATTCCTCTTTTCTATCATTACTATTGTAACAGTTTTCATTGTCCTTGACTATTCTTTTTCGTAGGCTACAGCGACTTCTTTATCTTTTTTTAATTGCGAAATCAAGGCATCCACACCATCAAAAGTGACCATGTCACGGATTTTATCTAACCAAAAGATCGTCAACTCTTCGCCATAAAGATCACCATCAAAATCAAAGATATTAGCCTCTAAACGAAGCTGGGTCCCACCGAATGTTGTATTTTTTCCTAAACTCGTCATTGCCCGGTAACGTTTACCCGCTATCAAGACATCTGTCACATAAACACCATCTGCTGGTAAATGGGTTCTTTCTGTAAGGGCGATATTAGCGGTTGGATAACCAATTGTTCGGCCTCTTGCATCCCCATGAACGACAATTCCTGTCGTCGGAAAATCATAGCCCAGCAGACGATTGGCTAAAGCCACATCTCCTTCTTTCAAGGCTTTACGAATACGCGTAGAGGAAATTTTGTCAAACGCGTCACTAATTTTATCAACAATAACAGGCTTAGCTGGTGAAAGATTGGTCACTTCAGACAAATAACATTTATCTTTCCCCATACGATAATCGAATCCTGCTACCACATAACGGGGCGACAAGGCTTTAATATAGGAGGCAACAAACTCCTCTGCGGACAATTGTGCAAACTCTGTCGTAAACGGCTTAAGATAGAGTGTTGCAACACCTAGTTCGTCTAAGCGTTTAGTCATCTCACTATGAGATAACAGATGCAAAAGCATCCCTTCTTGATATTTCTCAAACATCAAACGGGGACTCTCTGGAAAAGTCAATAGGACAACTTCAAGTCCTTCTTGCTCCGCTAGTGCTAATGCTTGATTAATCAAGGCCATATGGCCACGATGCAAGCCATCAAAGTAGCCTAAAACTAATACGCTATCTGGATTTATTTCGATGTCTTGTGCACTTGTAATCTGCTTAATCTTCATAAACTAATACTTTCTTTGGTTTATACTGTTCCCCTCGTCTTTCAAGGACTGCAATTGCCTTATCATCATATTTTGCTATCAAAAGGGGATCTTGACAATTTAATGTGATAAAGCGCCCAAAGAGTAAATCCTGACAATCTGCCTGACTAACTGTCTCGGAGGGCAATTCTTTTAGTCCAATTTCAATGGGTTCCAAAAAACGCCAGTCTTTCTTATCAACCGCTTCTGCAATCGCTTCGAGAGACCAGCTATCAGCCAAGTCAAAACCACCCGCGTAGGTCCGTTTGAGAGAGGACATATGACTGGGATAACCAAGCGCATCCCCAACATCAACCGCTAAAGTACGCACATAAGTTCCTTTACTACAAGCCACACGAAAAGGAAAACTAGCACACGATCCCTCAAATGTTATGGGACCCGTTCGCTCAAAACTGCTTATATTCACCTGTCTCTCAGGCCGTTGGACACTAAGTCCTTCTCTAGCATATTCATACAAACGTTTCCCATTGACCTTGACAGCAGAGTACATAGGTGGGATCTGAGTGATTTGACCAACAAAATTTGCCATTACTTTGTCGACCGAGTCCTCTGTTAAATCCCGAGAAACTCTTTTTTCCTCCAGCTTTTCTCCACTACTATCCTCTGTTGTTGTAGAAAAACCCAGTGTCACACGACCTTCATAAACTTTACCAGATGCCGTCATGTATTCTAAAATGCGTGTAGCCTTGCCTACTGCAATAGGTAAAACGCCAACGACATCAGGGTCCAAGGTTCCTCCATGACCAATCTTCTTTTCATGCAGGATGCGTCGTAATCTAAAAACCACATCATGCGAGGTCATACCTGCCTCTTTTTTGACATTTATAATTCCGCTTTTCATAAGCTACATTATATCACAAAGGACATAGGCACCCAAGATGTAAACCTTTATTGACAAAAAAATCCGTTCTTTCGAACGGATTTTTACTTTGATTATTTCAAAGTTACTGAAGCTCCAGCTTCTTCCAATTTAGCTTTGAGTTCTTCAGCTTCATCAGCAGAAGCACCTTCTTTGATGATTGATGGTGCACCATCAACGATAGCTTTCGCTTCTTTAAGACCTTCACCAGTGATTTCACGTACGACTTTGATAACGCCGACTTTCTTGTCACCAGCAGCTGTCAATTCAACGTCAAATGAATCTTTAGCAGCACCAGCGTCAGCACCAGCAGCTACAGCAGCTACAGGGGCAGCTGCAGTTACACCAAATTCTTCTTCGATAGCTTTTACAAGGTCGTTCAATTCAAGGATTGAAGCTTCTTTAATTTCAGCAATAATGTTTTCAATGTTCAATGCCATTGTTGTTTCCTCCAAATATTTTTTCTTTTGTGTTTGTGCCCTTAGGGCGTCAGGCGACCTGCTTAGGCAGCGTCGTCTTCTTTAGCTTCTGCCACTGCTTTAACTGCATAGGCGAAGTCGCGAACTGGCGCTTGAAGTACAGAAAGGAGCATAGAGAGCAATCCTTCGCGGTTTGGCAATGTTGCAAGGGCTGTGATTTCTTCTTTAGAAGAAACAGCACCTTCAATTGCGCCACCTTTGATTTCAAGAGCTTCAGCTTCTTTAGCAAAATCGAAAACGATTTTAGCAGGTGCTACGACGTCTTCGCTTGAAAAAGCTACTGCAGATGGTCCTACGAACAAGTCTTCCAATCCTTCAAGTCCAGCTTTTTGTGCTGCACGTTTCAAGATTGAGTTTTTAATGACTTTAAGTTCGACACCAGCTTCACGCAAGTTACGACGTAAAACAGTATCTTGTTCTACGGTCAAACCACGTGAATCTACAACAACCAAGCTGACTGCTGATTTCATCTTCTCAGCAACTGCATCAACCAATTCTGCTTTTTTAGCAATTGTTGCTTCACTCATTTGTTTTACCTCCGTTAAAATTTTGGCTGGAACGAAAAAATCGTATCCAAACCCAGACACGAAAGTACAATACGTTATTATAAGAACGTTTTGTGCCTCGGTAGGAATCTTATGAACAAGCGTTCCCCTACTGTCTTAGGTCAGTTTTATTCAAAACCTTATCCAGTATACCAATAGTATCAAGCGACGTCAAGAGAAAAAATAAAAAAACCATAAATTTCTTATGGCTTTTATCAGTTCAAAATGCTTCTATTTCTGATAGGCTTCCGTTTCTGCTGGTGTAGCCCAAACGAAATGTCCAGGAGTGATTTCTTGCATCTCCCTTTTCTGGCCATCGTTTTCGATGCTGGCATCATACGGTGTATGAACACGGTTGCGCTCAGAAATAGGATCTGGTTCAGGAATAGCAGACAACAGGCTCTTCGTGTAAGGATGCAACGGGTTATGATAAACCTCTTCAGCTGGTCCGATTTCCAACATCTTTCCATGGTGCATGACTCCGATGCGATCAGAAATGTACTTAACCATAGATAAATCGTGAGCAATAAAGAGATAAGTCAGCCCACGCTCTTGTTGAAGTTTCTGCATCAAGTTAACGACCTGAGCCTGGATAGACACATCCAAGGCAGATATGGGTTCGTCCGCAATGATGAACTTAGGTTTTACCGCTAAGGCTCGAGCAATCCCAATCCGTTGTCTTTGCCCACCAGAAAACTCATGGGGGTAGCGGGTCATATGATCCTTATTGAGCCCTACTAGTTCGAGAAGTTCCTCTACACGCGCATCGCGTTCCGTTTTAGAAGATACCAAATGATGGATGTCCAAACCTTCTGCCACAATGTCACGAATTTTCATCCGTCCGTTGAGGCTTGCTTGTGGGTCTTGGAAAATCATCTGTACGTCTTTACGAAAATCATGCAACTCTGAACCAGATAGAGAAGGGAGGGACCGGCCATCAAAACGGATGTCCCCTGATTGAATATCATGTAAACGCAAAAGCGCACGGCCAACCGTTGTTTTCCCTGAGCCTGATTCTCCAACAAGACCAAAGACTTCACCTTCGTATATGTCAAAACTGACATGATCAATGGCTTTCACCTCATTAGGTCGACCAGCATTAAAAGTCAAGGAAACATTAGAAAATTCAACGAGTTTTTTTGCTTGTTCAGTCATTTTCTCCTCCATTTAGTTCCCGCCATTTGTTCCAACGCCTAACAATTGCTTCGGGTGGCGTTACTTGTGGGGCACGCTCATCCAACAACCAAGTTGCTGCATAGTGTGTATCAGAAACCTTAAAGAAAGGGGGCTCTTCTTCATGATCGATATCTAAGGCGTAGACGTTGCGAGAGGCAAAAGCGTCACCTTTTGGAGGATTCAACAAGTCTGGTGGTGTCCCTGGAATAGATTGCAAGCTACCAGCTTGTGTATCAGTTGTCGGCATGGATGTTAACAACCCCCATGTATAGGGATGTTGAGGATTATAAAAGAGCTCATCGACAGTTCCGTATTCAACGACCTTGCCGGCATACATGACCGCCACACGGTCAGCCATCCCCGCAACAACACCTAAGTCATGAGTAATAAAGATAATAGAAGCCTCTTCTTCTTTTTGAATAGCCTTCATTAAATCCAAAATTTGCGCTTGAATGGTCACATCCAGGGCGGTTGTTGGTTCATCTGCAATCAAGATTTCAGGTTTGGCAGCTAAGGCAATCGCAATCACTGCGCGTTGACGCATCCCCCCAGACCACTGGTGAGGGTAATCGTTGATATGCTCTTTAGCATCAGGAATTCCAACACTCTCCATTAAAGAGAGCGCCCGTTTTTTAGCTTCCTCTTTGGAAATTGTTTCATGGATGCGAATTGCCTCTGAAATTTGATCACCGATTTTCATCGTTGGATCCAAGCTTGTCATGGGGTCTTGGAAAATCATGGCGATTTCTTTCCCTCGAACAGTCACCCAGTCATCCTCGGTCAGTTCAACTAATTGACGGCCTTTAAACTGAATGTCTCCAGTGACAGTGGCATTGCTGGCAGATAAGCCCATGAGTGTTTTGGTTGTCACGGATTTCCCCGATCCTGATTCACCAACAATGGCTAGGGTTTCCCCTTTTTTCAAGTCAAAAGTAATATCACGCACAGCCTGAACTTCTCCAGCATAGGTGTCAAAACTGACGCGAAGATTGTTTACCGAAAGAATGGTTTCTTGTGTCATGAAAACACCTCCTTAACGGTCACCAGACTTTGGATCAAACGCATCACGCAAGCCATCTCCTAAAAGGATAAAGGCCAATGAGATGAGAATCAAAGCTAGTGACGGTAAAATAATTTGATAGGGGTAATACTGGAAATTCTCTTGGGCGTCTGTGATCAGCGAACCCAAAGAGGCTGTTGGCGGTTTAACTCCCAAGTTGATTGCCGACAAGACCGCTTCATACATGATGGCACTTGGGACTGTCATCATAATCTGAACAATGATAACCCCAGAAATATTTGGAAGAATATGTTTCAAGGCGATTTTAGATTTGCTCTCACCTAATGAGCGAGAGGCTAAAACAAATTCTCGTTCACGATAAGACAAGGTCATATTTCGCACTTGGCGCGCCATAGAGGTCCAACCAACAATAGCTAGTGAAATAATAATCGAAAGCATACCATTTCCAAGCCATAGTCCCAACATCGTTACGATAACTAGATTGGGAATAGAGGAAATAACTTCGATAATCCGTTGCATGACCATATCAACCTTGCCACCAACAAAGCCTGAGATAAGTCCGTAAACCACACCAATAAGAAGGTCAAAGAAGGTCGCTACAATTGCAATCATTAGGGAAATACGGATACCTACAGTAATCCGTTTTGCCAAACTTCGACCCAAACTGTCTGTCCCCAAAATAAACTTTTGTCCTTTTGGAACTTCTTGATAGGTATACGGATTGGTCTCCTTGGTATTGCCAGAATATTTAATTTTACCATTCCAAAATGGTAAATCATCAGAAATCTTAGGCGGTAAATTTCGATAGACTGTCACTTCATTAGCGTTGAAGTCATTAGCATCTTTTTGAGTGACAAAAATGTTTGACACCAGTGAAAAGGCAATCAAGATGCTTAAAAACCAAAGCGAGATTACGGCTAATTTATTTTTCTTTAGCCGTCGCCAAGCATCTTGGGTAAATGACAGAGCAGGCTTAGTGATTTTTTCCTGTGAACTGCTAGAACCAATGCCCACCAGTTTAAAGGTATTTTCTTGTGTTGTCATACAACCTCCTATAAACGCACACGTGGGTCAACCAGACTAGTGATGATATCTGTCACCAAGATGGCTGCCATAAGCATGACTGCGTAGACAATCGTTGTCCCCATAATAACCGGATAATCCTTACTCGGGATGGATGATACAAACTGTTGCCCAATTCCTGGTATTGAGAAAATTTGCTCAATCAAAGCAGACCCTGTCAAAATATTAGCTGTCAGAGGGCCAATTAAGGTTAAAACAGGAATCAAGGAATTACGATAGGCATGACGCGCAGTCAACTGACGCCTATTCAAGCCTTTAGCGCGTGCCAGTTGAATATAATCCGAGTTTAGACTCTCTACCACTTCGCTCCTGAAAAAGCGCGTGACTTGAGCAAAAACAGGAATGGCTAGCGCCACTGAAGGGAGAATACTCTGGTCAAAACTTCCCCAACCAGACAATGGAAAGAGGTTCCATTCAAAACCAAAATATTCTAGTAAGAATAAGGCGACAATGAAGGATGGAACTGAAATACCAAGCGTTGAAATGACACTTAAACTATTGTCGATCCAATTGTTTTTATTGCGAGCCGAAACGGCACCAACGATTAATCCAGAAGCAACTCCCAAAACCAGTCCTTGAATCCCTAATTGGACTGACACACCGAGCCGTTGAGCAATCAGGCGTGACACCGGTTGGTTAACAGATTGGTAACTGGTTCCAAAATCGCCATGTAAGACATTGCCCAAATAGGTCAGGTATTGCTGCCAAACTGGACGATCTAATCCATATTGTTTGTTCATCAAGGCGATCATCTGCGGAGAGAGTTTTGGGTTGTTATATGGGGTCCCTGGCATAATCTGCATCAAAAAGAAGGACAAGGTCACAACCACCCAAAGCGTCACCAAGAGCAGGGCAACCCGTTTTAAAATATATTTAGTCATAACGCTCCTTTACTTGGTTTTGTAGGCATAAGTAAAATCAACGCTCAGACCAGTTGAGTTACGGACCAAACCTTTGATTTTTTTGTTTTGTAAGGCACTTGATGACCGTGCATACAAAGGATTGTAGTAAGCATTGTCATAAAGGATTTTTTCTGCTGCTTTATAATCTTCAGCCCCTGCCATCCTGTCCATGGCATCGGTTGAGATAGCCTTATTATAGACCGCATCATAGTTAGCATCGTTGACTTTCCCATTATTATTCGGAGAGGTGCTGCTAAAGAGCCCATAGAAGGTTGACCCTTCTGGATAGTCTCCCCCCCACAACACAAGGGCTACTTCAAAGTTTTGAGATTGTGTATCAGCGACCCGTTGTTTGAAGGTAACGAACTTCTCATTAATAGTCAAACCCGGCAAGGCTTGTTGCCAAGATTGTTGAATATAGTCTACTGCCGCTTTAGCTGTTGGCGTATCCGCATCAGCTGTAATGGTTAGCGTAATATTTTTCAGTCCCAATTCAGCTAACCCTTCTTTAAATAGTTTAGCAGCTTCTTTGGTATCATAATGATAACCAGGAGCGACGTAATCAGACAAATCCTGACCATTTGGTAAGATTTCTAAGGATTTTGGTGCTAAACCTTTGGCAGCAACGGAGCCCGTATCAATTGCTGCCTTAACAACACCACTACGGTTGGTGGCTAGATTGAGAGCCTGACGAATTTTCGTGTTGGTCAGTGGTTTGACACTACCTGTCAAATTGTAGACCATGTAGGCAGTGGCAGCTTCTGCAACTTTAACCACATTAGGGTTGGAGGCGTTTGCGATATACATGGGTTGAGTATTAGAAATATTGGCTACATCCAATTGACCCCGTTTAAACATTTGAACCGCTGTATCTGGTTTTTTAACCGTTTGAACAGCTACGGTCTTGGTTTTGACGTGTTTAGCATCCCAGTAATACTTATTCTTTTTGAGTTTCCATGAGCCACTATTGCCATTCCAATCGGTTACCACATAAGGACCTGAATACAGCATATCTTTAGAACTTGTCCCATAATTGCTACCAGATTTTTTGACGAAATCTTCCTTTTGAGGGACAAAATTGGCAAAACTCAAGAGGTCTTCAAAAAAGGGCGAAGGTTCACTCAGCGTAAAAATGACCTTGTTGCCTTCCGCACGCACTCCTAAGTCTGAAACAGGCTTTTCACCATTGAGAACTTCTTGTGCATTTTTGACATGTGCATCTGTCACCAAATAAGCATATTGAGACGCTGTCTTAGGATCGACGATACGCTGCCAACTGTATACGAAATCTTTAGCCGTCAAATCAGAACCATCTGACCATTTGAGTCCATCACGCAAGGTAGCCGTATAAGTCAAGCCATCTGATGAGGCTGTCACTGACGTTGCAGCATCTGGCTGCAAAACACCATTTTTTCCCTGCTTAAGCAAATTCATTCCAGAATTTCCAATAGCCAGAGCTGAGTAACTGTCTGTATTTTTAGACATATCCAATGTTAAAATTTCTGTTGGTGTGTACCAATTAATCGTCGATGTGTCATCAGACGCCTTCTGGCTACACGCAGAAAGCGTAATCCCTGCTGCAACAGCAAGTCCAGCCGTCAACAAAGAACGTTTTAGAAAACTTGTTCTTCCCATCGTTTCCTCCAAAAATCTATTTTTGTTGTCCATTATAGCATAAAAATACCTTAAATACCTTATCTGGTTCCGAAATTTTCTGAAAATTTAAAAAAAGTCAGGTCTGTTGAAAACCGACTTTTCTTCACATTAGTTTGTGTCACCTTCCAACACACTGGCACCATTTGTAGCAATAACCTCCTTGTACCAATCGAAGGATTTTTTCTTGCTACGCTTAAGGCTTCCCTTGCCATCATTGTCCCGGTCAACGTAGATGAACCCGTAGCGCTTCTTCATTTCGCCAGTGCCGGCAGAGACCAGGTCGATACAGCCCCAGGTGGTGTAGCCAATCAGCTGAACGCCGTCTTCGTTAATAGCTTCCGCCATGGCCTTGATATGAGCATCCAGGTATGCGATGCGGTAGTCATCTTCGACATAGCCGTTCTCATCAGGCCTATCAACAGCTCCCAGACCGTTTTCCACGATGAACATGGGTTTTTGGTAACGATCCCAGATTTGGTTTAAGGTAATCCGCAAACCCAATGGATCGATTTGCCAGCCCCATTCAGAGCTTTCCAAGTATGGATTTTTTACAGAAGCAAAGATATTTCCTTCCGTTTGGTCATTCATCTCAGGATCAGCTGAAGCCACACGACTGGCATAGTAAGAGAAAGAAACAAAATCAACCGTATTTTCCTTGAGCAAGGCCAAATCTTCGTTAGTCATGTCAATCTTAAGACCATCACGCTCAAATTTCTTAAGGGCATAGCTTGGGTACTCCCCGCGTGCTTGCACATCAATAAAGAAATAACTTTCTCGATCTTCTTGCATGGCTTTCCAATAATCCTTAGGGTTGCTAGTATAAGGGTAGTAATTTCCTGCAGCCAACATGCAACCCACTTGGTTTTCAGGATCAATTTCATGGGCAATTTTAGTTGCCAAGGCTGATGCGACTAACTCATGGTGGGCTGCTTGGTACTTGACTTGCTCGACACTTTCACCCTCTTCAAAATAAAGGCCAGCTCCCATAAATGGTGCGTGTAAAATCATGTTGATCTCGTTAAAAGTCAGCCAGTATTTTACCAGCCCCTTGTAACGCGTAAAAAGTGTCCGACAAAGTGTTTCGTAAAAACCGATAAGAGCTCGGTTGCGCCAACCGCCGTAATGTTCAATCAAGTACATGGGGCAGTCAAAATGTGTGATAGTCACTAAAGGTTCAATGCCATATTTGCGACATTCTTTGAAGACATTTTCATAAAATTGCAGACCCGCTTCATTGGGAGTGGCCTCGTCACCTTTAGGAAAGATACGCGTCCAAGCAATAGACATGCGAAATGTTTTGAAGCCCATTTCCGCCAAAAGGGCGATATCTTCTTTATAATGATGGTAAAAATCAATGGATTCCTTAGCAGGATAAAAATACCCATCCTCAAAATCAAACATTTTCTTTTGACCTGTAATGATGGCATGGCGATCTTTACCAATCGGTACAACATCGACATTAGCTAAACCACGACCATCTTCGGCATAAGCCCCTTCACACTGGTTGGCAGCTGTTGCACCACCCCATAGAAAATCTTTTGGAAATGTATTTACTTGACTCATACTGGCCTCCTTTTTTCTTACACTAAGAGTATAGCAAGCAAAAACACAAAAAACTCCTATTAAAATCAGAGTTTTTAATACTATCCTATGATTTCAAAGTGTTTAGAGACTCATTCCAGATTTTGATAAGAGGCAAATACCCATCAACCGTAAGGTGTAAACCATCCACACTCAGTTCTTGACGCAAAAGCCCTTGAGCATCAAAAAGGTCTTCTGGTACGCCAAAAACATGATCCGCTAAAACGGAAAGCCCAACATTAACTTGGGCAATCGTTTGACGATTGCGTCCTTTTTGGTCTCTAGGAAAACGCGCAAAATTAACTGGCAAAACACTCTGAACAAAAATGGTGCAATCAGGAAGAGCTCTTCGAATCGCTTCCACTAAACGACGCAAATGATCTAGCGTTTCTTCTGGACTATAAAGGCGCAAATCATTAATTCCTGCCCATAAAATGACACGCTTTGGTTTTAATCCAATCAATTGCTCATCTAAGTGGTTTAAAATGTCAAGTGTCGTAGCACCATGGACACCACGATTATAGACAGGGCCATCGATTTCCAAAAGCTCTGTAAGAGGACAGTACTCGACTAGAGAATCCCCTAAAAAAACAGTACCCCCAGTTTTCACCAGCTGATTGAGTCGACTATAACGCTTCCATAAATGCTCTTGTTCCACCTGCAAGAGTCGCTCATGATAACGCGCCTGATTACGAGAGATACTCATATCACACCTCTTTTACCGCTTGAGCTATAGGTTGGTCACCGTCCCCCATTGAGATAACCTTACCAATCGTATTATCCGCAGTCAAAAGTTCTGTCAGGACTGCTGCAACATTAGGGATACTATTATGGCTGAATGATTCGACCTGAAAACTCACAAGACCAGTCCCTTCTTTAGCTTCTTCAAGAATTCCTGGCTGTAAAATCGTATAATCCAAGCCCGAACGGTGTAGCAACCAATCATCTGCAAAATACTTGGCAATTAAGTAATCTCGCAAGGAGGATAGTTCGGGATTTTGCCAGCTTTCTGGCGTCAGTGAAAACAGGCTACTGAGCATGATGAAACGGTTAACACCTACTGCTTGAGCTGCCTGCATCAAGGCGACAGCGCCAAAAGCATCTACAGCCAGTAAATCTTTCCCACGAGATCCAGCTGTAAAATAAATCGCATCTACCCCATGTAAAAGATCTGATAAATCGCTTATCGAACTGGTTAAATCCATGGTGACCGCAGTAAGACCTTCTTTATGAGGCAAACGCTCTACCTGTCTCGCTCCAGCTACCACCTGATGCCCCTCGGCTAGTAAATTTTCTATCAGTAATTGAGCTACACGCCCCGTAGCACCTGCTACAAATACTTTCATGTGAACTCCTTTCAAAAACAGCGCCTCAATACCGAGACGCTGTTATTATAACAAGCAAGCTGCCATTTGTCTGACTAGACGTTTGACTGCTGTGAGTTTTGTGCTGTTTGAGAGTCAGTCACCTGTTCTGGTGTCTGTGGGTGAAATGGTACTTGATGTGGCTGTTCCGAAAATGGTGCGCCTGTTGGTTGGCCAAAAGGTATTTGACCAGGTACCGCATAAGCACCAGGCAAACCAACATAACCAGTCAAGGCTGTCGTTAACCGTTGGCTATTTTTTGCTTTGACAGCATTGACAATCAAAAACCAGTCTACCAAAGCCCAAATAAAGTCTGCTAAAAGCAGTAAGAAACCAATAATACTGATACCGATTAAAGGAATCATAGCCAACAAGACACCTAAACCGAATAAGACACTCTTACCGACACCTAGACCAATATCATCATTATAGTAGCGGTCGAGGCCAAGGTAACCCGCCGTTAAAGACAAGAGCAAGGCACGTGTCGGACTTTTAAATTCCGTAGTCAAAATGCGTTCTTCTTGTTCTTTGCTAACCTCTTTAAGACTTTCACGAATGTGAGGCAATTGTTGTGCGGGGAATAAATCTAATTGGCTGTAAAAATAGTGTTCAGAAAATGACATAGTGAACTCCTTTCGTATTACAAAGTAGTCTAACCTAAAAACCCCGCCCTGTCAATGCGAGGTTTTCTTTGGATTAGTGAGCAATCATTTCTTGGGCGATTTCATGTCCTGTCAATTTGGCTGGATAGTAAGTTGGCCAGTTATCCATTTCTTCCAGTAGCTTTTCTTGACTTTCGCCTCCCATAAAGATATGGAAATGCTCTGCCTTGGTTGGTGCAATATTGTGGTCACTAAACTGAATGTATTTAAAGTTACCCGCATCAGCTTCTTTAGCTTCAAAGAGGTAACGTACCCCACGGTTGCCTTTTTTATAGGTTAAGACTTTATAACCTTTATAGCTATAAGTATAGGTTTTCTTCTCCCCATTGACAGTAAAGGTCATGGTGTTCTTTTTACCATCAATCGTGATAGCAGAAACATCCGTCTTATACCCTGTCTCATAATAAGCTTTATAAGCTTCTGCAGATTGATCTTTTTTAGCTTTGGCCTTGTAATCCCACACCCCATCTAAGGTGCCATCTTGCAAGTAAGGGTAAACAGATTGCCAATTTCCTGTCCAATCAGATAACGAACGGTTTTTGATTGCTTTGTCTTTGAAATAACCATTGGCTACTGTTTTTTGAGTATCCGTTTCTGGTTCGATCTCCTTGCCAGCCTTATCTGTTGTTTTCTTGAGTGATTTTAGATTTTCCTTCATGACGGAAAAATAATCTTCTCCAGATTTCAACTGCTTGTTGGTCAAACTTTCCAAAGGATTCAAGACTGCGGTCTTAACTCCGGCCTCCTCAGCAAGAGTTTTTGAAACCTTGCTAGAAGCGTTTTCTTCAAAATAGATGTATTGAATATCGTATTTTTTGATGTATTTGGACAAGGACGCCAGACGCTTAGCAGATGGTTCTGTATCTGGTGAGACACCTGATATCGCAATTTGATTCAGACCATAGTCCAAAGCCAGGTAACCAAAAGCTGCGTGTTGTGTCACAAAACTCTTTTGTTTGGCATTGGCTAAAGCATCCGTATAGTCTTTATCTAATTGAGATAACTTGTCCGTGTAAGCCTTAGCATTTGTGGTAAAACGATCTTTTTGCTCAGGGTATTTGGCAATCAAACCGTCACGAATATTATTGACTAGAGTAATAGCTCGCTTAGGGGATAGCCAAACATGAGGATCGTAAGCATGGGTATGCCCTTCATGGCCTTCTTCTTCCTCTTCTGCAATGCCTGGTGCTAAGAGCATATCACCGGTAGCTTGGATAACGGTCAGTTTTTTCTTATCAATCGATTTGATAACCTTTGGCTCCCAAGTCTCCATGTTAGGGTCCAAGTAAACAAACACATCTGCATCTGAGATTTTAGCGACATCTTTTGTTGAAGGATTAAAGTCATGGGGTTCTGTTCCTGCTTTCATAAGCATAGAGACATCTGCCTGATCCCCTGTTACTGCCTTGGTGAACTCATAGACAGGGTAAAAGGTAGTGACGACCTTAATCTTATCATCTGCGGCAACTTTTTGAGGGCTGAAAATTTGCCCTACAACTAACCAACTCAATAAAGACAGAGCTAAAAGCCCTATTTTTTTCATGTTAACAACCTCCTAATAATTAACTGGTTAAATGTTTACCGGTTAAGTATATCACGATTTAAGAATAATGCAAGAAAAAAATGTTGCTTTTTTTAAAAATGACACAACCTCGATAAAGCTATTCACCACAAATCGTGGTATACTGTGAATACGATTACAATAAGATGAGGCTCGCTATGAAAAGTTTAAAATTTCAATCTGTTTTTGACATTATCGGCCCTGTAATGGTCGGCCCTTCTTCAAGTCACACTGCTGGAGCAGTTCGTATTGGAAAAATTGTCTCAGCTATCTTTGGTGAAACCCCTACAGAAGTTGAATTTCAATTGTTCAATTCTTTTGCTAAAACCTATCGTGGTCATGGAACGGATGTGGCTCTGGTCGCTGGCGTTTTGGGGATGGATACTGATAATCCCGATATTCCAAAATCCTTAGATATTGCACGCGAAAAAGGTATTAAAGTCTATTGGAAAATCAATAAAGACAGTAACGCCCCCCATCCTAATACCACACGCATTACACTCAAAAATGATCATAAGACGCTAACCGCAACTGGTGTTTCCATCGGAGGTGGTAACATTCAGGTTACAGAAATCAATGGGTTTGCCGTAAACCTAAAAATGAACACACCAACACTTATCATTGTCCACCAAGATATTCCTGGTATGATTGCACTGGTCACAGATAGCTTGTCTCGCTATGACATCAACATTGCCCAGATGACAGTTACCAGAGAAAATGCTGGCGAAAAAGCCATCATGATTATTGAAGTGGACTCACATCAGTGTGATGAAGCCGTGGCGGATATTGCTAAAATCCCTCATCTGCACAATGTGAACTTTTTCAGCTGAGAGGAGTTTTTATGTTTTATACTATCGAGGAATTAGTTCAACAAGCTGACCGTGACTATCACGGCAATATTGCAGAGCTGATGATTGCAACCGAACAAGAACTTACCGGACGTGAACGGTCAGAGATCATTGCCCTCATGGCTCGTAATCTTGAAGTTATGAAGGCTTCAGTGGTCACAGGTCTATCACCTGAGAAGTCCCCAACCGGCTTAACTGGGGGAGATGCCGCCAAACTAGACTCTTATCTCAAAAAAGGAAAAACGCTAGCTGGCCTCTCTGTTTTGGGTGCCGCCCGAAATGCCATGGCCGTCAACGAATCCAATGCTAAAATGGGACTGGTTTGTGCCACACCCACAGCAGGCTCAGCCGGGTGCTTACCAGCTGTCTTAACTACTGCTATTGACAAACTCCATTTGAGTGAGTCTCAACAGTTAGATTTTCTTTTCACAGCTGGTGCCTTTGGTCTGGTCATAGCCAACAATGCTTCCATTTCCGGAGCTGAAGGGGGTTGCCAAGCTGAGGTGGGATCTGCTTCCGCCATGTCTGCCGCAGCGATCACAATGGCCGCTGGAGGAACGCCTTTCCAAGCTAGTCAAGCTATCTGCTTTGTCTTGAAAAATATGCTGGGACTCATTTGTGACCCAGTGGCTGGCCTTGTCGAAGTCCCTTGTATCAAGCGTAATGCCATGGGCGCCAGTTTTGCCCTAGTGGCTGCCGATATGGCTCTGGCTGGTATTGAATCGGCGATTCCAGTCGACCAAGTCGTCGATGCCATGTACCAAGTCGGTTCTGCCATGCCAACAGCCTTTCGTGAAACCGCTGAAGGTGGACTAGCTGCAACACCAAAAGGAAAAGCCCTCGCCAAACAGATATTTGGCTAAGACAACGCCTATACTAAAAGCCGTCTGGTGTCAGACGACTTTTTTTAATTGAAAAATGTTTAAATTAAAAAAAGACGAGTGCACACTCTCGCCTTTTAAATTATTTGAATAGTCAATGGCCACCTCCATTTCAACTCATAAGGAAGAAATTTAGTAGCTGTCTCCATTTTTGTACCGACTGACAGTGAATTGTAGCATATAGATACCTCGCTCATCTGTTATGTCAATATGAGATTACATTGGACTAGCCTCCATTATGTTATCGAGGGACAATGTAGTGCTTAGGTCTCCGTTTTTGTAGCGTCCTAAATTTCCCAACATACCGCTACCTCCTAAATGAAAGCCAACACATTTGCCTACTGTCTATTGCGTGTCTCCATTTTTGTACCGAGAGATATGTAGTGTCATTGGACATGTCCTCCTACCCTTTAACGCGAATGTTTCGGGTGATAACTTTGTCACCGTTTTTGTAGCGCCCCATATTTATCATAAGTATACGCCTCCTTGAGAAATCCTGATACCGGTAAATGACATAGTTAGGACAGAAGCCCTCTAGTCTCCGTTTTTATACCGAGCAATAGGTGTTTTAATCATAGAGTTTTCTCCTTTTATTACCTTTCCTATTGACACCTATAGTATAATGTAAGCGCTTCGATTTGTCAAGATTTTTTTGTCTTTTTTATCTTTTTTCTTTAAAAAATAATGACACAAGCGGATTCGTAATATACTTGCTTTCGAACTTTATAAAAAACAATAAGGTTAAAATACCATGTATTTTCAAGGTTTTATCTGCTCTTCTTTTCTATTATTTTTCTTATTTTTTATACTTTTCAGACAAAATTTTAGGAAAAAGTCTCGACGAATTATACTAAATGCAGTATAGTAAATACATAAGGTTGAGGGAGGTAACCTTAGATAAGAAATACAGACGGAAAGGAAACGTGATGAAATACTCATACTTGGCAAACTTGCTTAGCGGTGCAGGACAGTTCCTCATTGGACTTGCCTCATTGCTAGCAATCCTTAAGCCAAAGAAAAAAGAATCTCACAAAAGGCCACGACGCTTTAGGTAAGATTCCAAATAAGGACAGGGTGGCACCCCTGAGCCTTATTTGAGTATATCACAAAGAGGGAAACATGAAAAGCTTTCTGATAACTATTATTATGTTTGTAATTTTTCTGGCCATCTATCGCTCACAAAGAAAACGATAAGGACTCCTACATGTAACGCAATAAACGATTTTTTTAGACGAAAGGAACCATCTATGCCAGTTTCAAACGCTCAAAAACGTGCCAATAAAGCTTGGGCAGACAAAAACAAAGAACGCCGGAACTACCTCAGTAGACGCTCTAGCGCCCGCAGTTTTATCCGCAATGTAGCTACACAGGAAGACTTGCTGGAACTCCAGGCCATGATTGAGGAACGATTGGAAGATAAGTAAAAAAGCCTGAGCAATCAGGCTTTTTTTACTTGTAATTCCTCACGAATTGCCTTTTGCAAGAGCTGGCTAAAATTCACCTTGTTTTTTTACCAGCTTCTACTAGCCACCTTGGCAAGACCACTGTCTTATTAACAGTCTTAGAACTTTCGCGTCCACGCACTAGGTCGGTGTCAACAGAAATGGCTTGAATGATATCCTTATCACTGGTTAACCCACTCGCTAACGCCTTAAACGAAGATGGTTTTGGTAATTCTTTTCCTTAGCCATGACCGCATTTAGCAAGTTCACCTGCCAGGAATAGCACGAAAGCCCCGTCCGCTCATAGATGGCCACAGCCTCGTGCGACTTCGACTTCTTCTTCGTATATGGAAGAATTACCGATTGAGTAGGCTTCTGATTGCCAAGCTTTCTTCCTCTTGCCATATCATGTTCCTTTCAATCTTACTGCCTAGTTTAATGCCATGCGACAGGGCAAGAAAAAAACACCATAATGGTGCTAAGTAATCTCTATGAGTTTCATCTATTTGATAGGTTCACCTTTGGCGTATGCTATCTTAGCTTCTGCTAAAGTCATTTTATTAGGACCACCATCGATATTGACAGGGCCAGTATTTTGCCAATTGCAGTTATCACAGATATCATAGTCGACAACATCATGTCCACATACAGGACAACTCAACCAGACTTCGTTATCAATCACCCATGTCCTTTGAGAATTCATCTTCAAAATATTCCTTTCCAAGATTAGGCTTGAACATTGTCTTAATCTTATTCGTCTTTGGGTTACCTAGTGCATAGATATTATTTTTAACATCATAACGTACGCGTCGTTCCTCTGTTTCGTAACCTAGTATATTATCCGACTTTGGCTCAGCTAGCAAACTAGCCGCCATTTTCTGATACTGTGCACTAGTAATATCACCGAACTCTTCACCATGGCTTTTAAAGTGTCCCTTTGCTGATTTCACTGTCGAAAAGTTCGAGACAGACCAAGTTAAACGCTCTTTTAGTTCTTTGTATCCCTTACCGTCATTATACTTCAAATCCTGGAAACTTTCTAGCGTTTTAGGTACGTTTCCCTCTCCTAAAACACTCAACGCACGTTTCCATTCTCTGCCATCTGTTCGTCGGTTATTTTCTCGGATTTCCAAGGCTTGCTGACGAGCCATTTCACGACTATTTCGTGGTGTCTTGTTCGTCTTCTTGCTCCAAACATTCTTAGACATACCATCTGCTGTCCGATAATCCACCGTGCAACGACAATTTTCATGTCTACGATAGATATCTTTAGGCGCTTCGTCATATTCATAGGTCCCTGCCAGGCTCGTGCACCATTTGCAGGGTTTCCCAGCCAGCTTGCGCACGATTTTCGGACGCAAGCCCTTGGCTAAATGACTTTCAGCATTAGCCTTGATGCTGTCATCTACCACGCTCTGGCTAAAATTCACGATGGGGTCGCCCAGAAGCCACTTGACTGCGTCAAAATCATCTTCACTAGCCAAGCGATTGACCAGGCCATTGATGCGGTCCTGGTTCAGGGTCGTCTTGGCCACTTGTAAGTGTAAGCCCGCTTCAGCATTTAGATTGTCCTGAACCTGACCAGCATAATCACTGATGAGCTCATAATTACGCCTGAGCACAGGTTCCAACAAACGACTGGCAATGTTGTAGTACATCTTGCCATCTGGCAGAATAGCTCCCGTCACATGTTTGCCCAGTATCCGCCGGATACCGCTTGATGATGAGACGCTTGCCTTTATCGACGCCCTGCCAGTCCAGTCAGACGGCAGGCTATTTCCAAAAGTCTCAAATAACGCCACCAATAAAACACTTAGAAAATTGGTCGGCCGTGAGGTTCTTGTGCATTCATTGCGCCATACATACGCTAGCTACCTGATTGCCCATGTTGTTGACCCTATCTCCATTCCCCAGGTACTCGGGCATGAAAATCTCAACATCACCTTGGAAGTTTACGCCCATCAGCTTCAGGAACAAAAACAACGAAACGACGAAAAGATAAAAAAGATTTTAGGCACCGTTTGGGCAAAATAACAAAAGACCGTATGGTTACGGTCTTTTTTTTGTCCCCTGCCGGAATCGAACCAGCAACGACTCCTTAGGAGGGAGTTGTTATATCCATTTAACTAAGAGGACTTATGAAAAAATCTGTCACAAGGACAGATTTTTTTAATGAAATCTGTAAATTATTTACGGATTTCTTTGATACGTGCAGCTTTACCTTGCAAAGCACGCAAGTAGTACAATTTCGCACGACGCACTTTACCGTAACGAACAACTTCAATCTTTTCAACACGTGGTGTGTGAATTGGGAAAGTCCGTTCTACACCGATACCGCTTGAAATCTTACGGACAGTGTACATTTCAGAAATGCCTTGACCTTTACGAGAGATAACAACCCCTTCAAAGATCTGGATACGTTCGCGCGTACCTTCGACAACTTTCGCATGCACACGAACAGTGTCACCAGGGCGGAACTCAGGAATATCCGTACGCAATTGACCTTCAGTCAAACTTTGGATTAATGGATTCATTTGTAACTCCTTCTCTTACCAATCATCAAGCGCAAGACCCAGCGGATTGGCGGTATTTTAGTGCGTCCATTACACACTCCTGTCATTATAACAAAGTCTTCAACTTTCGTAAAGCATTTTTATGATTTTGATAATAGCTTTTGGGCGCCATAGATGGAATGTTGAGGATGCAAGGCAAAAGCGATCACACACACAATAAAGAAATAGGGTAAATTCGCATAACCAAAGACCTCGCATCCAATCAAGATAGGTCCTAAAAAGGTGGAGGTTGCACTGCCAAAAACAGCAGCGTAACCTAGGGCAGCGACAAAAACAATGGGCAGACCAAAGATCCCTGCCACCGCAACCCCCAGACTAGCCCCTATCGCAAAAAGAGGTGTTACCTCTCCTCCTTGATAGCCCGCAGCCAGTGTGAGTACAGTCAAGATGAGTTTGAGCAACCAATCGTAAGCCAAGATATTTCCACCTGAAAAACTTGTTGTGATCAAATTTGTTCCCAAACCAGAATAACGCCCAGCATCAAGAAGTAAAAAAAGCACACTAAGCAGAACACCAAGCCCCGCAATCCGCCAATAGGGATTAGGCAGGTACTTGGTCGCCCATTTCTTGGCATAGGACAAAGCATAGGCAAAGAGATTGCCACATAAACCAAAAATAAGACCCAGACCAATGAGCTTAATCACTAATGATGGCGTCAAGGATAAGGAAACGTGGACAGGGAAAACGAATTTTTCAAGTCCTAGCCAGTGAGAGGTCCAACTAGCTATCAGTGAAGCTAAAAAGGCTGGATAAAGCGCCTTACTGTCTAGTCGTCCGATCACTAAGACTTCCATAGCAAAGAGAGTCGCAGCTAATGGGGTCTGAAATAAACCTGCAAAACCTGCAGCCATCCCAGTCACCAATAGTATCTTAGAGCTATTTTCTAAAGAAATCCAACGTGAAAATCGATGAGACAAGGTAGCGCCCAATTGTACAGCTACCCCTTCACGCCCAGCAGAACCACCAAAAAGGTGAGTCAACCAGGTCGCCCCCATCACTAAGGGAATTAAGCGTAAAGGAATCGTCTCTTCTCGACCCGCATCCACATCAAACAGCAAGGTCATTCCCTTACCGCTTTTACCACCAAAACGCTGGTAACAAGTCACGATTACCAAGCCCGCTAAGGCTAAAAATGGTAAGAAGTAAAACACATGGTCAGACCGATAATCACTAAGACCAATCAACACGCGTCCAAACAAAGCATCTAAGCTCCCCACCAATAAGCCAATCATAAGGCCCAGGATTGTCCATACCACCACAGACTGAATGATTCGTCTTAATTTACTGTTTACCATTGAGTTGTCCCTTCTGAAAGTTGCGAGAATGTCGCATCATAGCCTCAAATGTATCAACAATCGTCGTTTGATAGGACTTGTCTTCAACCAATTGAGCGACTTTTTCCAAAATAGCCGCCTCGCGCCCACCATCGTAAATAGGCATACCCGTCGCCTCCTTGTAGGCAACTACCTGGTCAACCAAATGCATCCGCTTTTCCAATAAAGCGACAATGTCATGGTCGACCGCATCAATTTCAGTTCGAATTGCTGATAAATCAAGTGACATGTTTTTCCTTCTTTCCAGTTACCCGTTTAATGATAACATAAATACCTAAAAGCACCAGTAAAGCGATGGCTAGATACAGTAAGTCATTAAATTGCCATTTAAAGAGCGCATTCCCACCAAAGGCATACAGCAAATTTGAAGGGGCTGTCCCCAACAAAATAGCTAATACAACTTGCTTTTTGGGTATTTTCCAAACCACAGCTCGATCATTGACCAAAAAAGAGGGAACAAATGGCAACATATATCCCAAAGTTAAGGATAGAAAGTGATTTTTGAAATGACTCAACCACTGCGTATGCTTATCTGTCCGATGTGACGTATTAGCAAGGTCTGTATGGGCTATAACCAGTGCTACCAAGAGATTGCCCAAAAGAGCCCCTATCCAATTCAGGGCAAAGCCGAAAACGGGACCCAAGATTACCCCGTTGACTAAAGCAATGACAGAACTCGACATAAAAGGGATAGCAGTCATTAATGCGGTTAATAGTAGCAACAAAAGAATGTCAACTACTGTCGGATGACGAAAGGCCTGCTCTAATAAAAGGGGATCGGTACCAAATCGCCACATCTCACGCACTAATGGAACATACTTATACAAAAAAAGTCCCAAAAGAATCAAAAAACTAATGATTCCTACTCGCAACCAAAACCGGTGATCTTTACTAAACTGTTTCACTATTTGCATCATTATAAAAAAAGAGCGCAAGCGCTTCTTAATGCTTAACCAACTTGATCAGAAAGAGCCTGTGCAAAAGCTTCTAGATTGGCGATATCATCGTCATCACAAGAAAGGTCAACCTTAACTTTTTCTGCCCCTCTTGTGGCACCTGTGCGGGCAAAGGCCTCATCGAACTCGTCAACAGACTTACAGAAATAATCATAGAAGGTGTCTCCAGAGCCACAAACCCCATAGACGTGATCAGATAAGTCCAAATCTTGTAGATCTTCATAAAAATCAACAATTTCGTCTGGTAGATCCCCATCCCCGTAAGTATAGGTGGCAACGACACAGATATCTGCATCTTCAAATTCTTCTGGTTCTACTGTTGTGCATTCGTCTACATCAACCGTGTGACCTAATTCTTCTAATTTTTTGGCAACGATATCAGCGATTTCTTCATTATTTCCAGTCATGCTGGCGTAAACAATTTTAGCTAATGCCATGGGTGCGTTTTCTCCTCAATTGAATTGTCAGATAGTTGAAATTATACCACATTTTACGATAAGTTTGAAGAGCTTTCCCCTAAAAGTGGTAAATAGGATTGTGCTAGCTGTTTGGATAAACTTTTTTTAAGAGTGTCAGATACAAAAGCCCCAGCAAGTGCATCCTGATTATGGGTATAAAAATCAGCTAGTGTTAGACCGAATGCTTTCTGGTAAAGGGCATATTCTTTCGTTAAAGTGGTCTGAGAGACCGTACGATTGTCCGTATTTAGACTGATTAGGGCTCCCTTTTCTTTCAGCAATGGATAGGGGAATGCCGCTAATGTCTGACAGGCCTTGGTTTGTAAATTACTAGTTAGACAAATTTCCACCGTCACCTGATGGCGGACGAGTTCTTCAATAATATCAGGACGGTTATACAGAGCAGTCCCATGACCAATGCGTCTTGCACCTTGTTCAACAGCTGTTTGCACATTTTGAGCGCAATGACACTCGCCCGCATGGAGAGTGAAAGGTAAGCCCAAATCTTCGACAGCTACCATCGTCTCTTGTAGAACTTGTGGTGGAAAGTCAACCTCGTTGCCCGCAAAATCAAAGCCCACTAGACCACGTTGCGCTAAAGTGGCGACCGACCGAAAAATAGCCTGCGTCACTTCTGGACGTGCTTGCCGCATGCCACAGACTAATAAACGCGCTGTAATCCCTAAGTCTACTTCGGCTTGCTCTAATCCAGATAAAACAGCATCTACGGTTTCATAGGCCGTCAATCCCTGATCCATAGATAGCTCGGGAGCAAAACGCAATTCTAAATAAATGACGCCATCTTCATGAGCTTGTTTAGCCACATCATAGGCTGCCAACTGTAAAGCTTCTTTTGTTTGTAAGAGAGGACGAACCCAATCAAAAGGCTGCAAATATTCCATTAGCGTTTTAGCATCTTCAGGGGCGCTCACTAGCTTAAGCAAATCAGCATCATCTTGTGGAACCGCAACACCAGCTAAATCAGCTAGTTGACGAATAGCAAACAAGGATAAGGAACCATCTAAATGACAATGGAGTTCTACTTTGGCTAAATCCTTTAAATTCATGTACTTTCCTCGCTAAACAAGATATTTCTGTCTAGTATACCCGTTTTTAAGGCATTTGACTAGATGCCAGGACTGAAAACTTTAATCGTATAGTCTGCAGTCTTCTCCTTTTTTTGTTATGCTAGTTCTAACAGATGACAAGGAGGAAGGATATGTCAGAATACCATTTACCAGATGTTTGGCAAGTACCAGAAGCCATGGGAGGGGCCTGGGGAGGGCTCAATCGTCCAACTGCTGGTGCTCGGTTTGAGCAAAAACTACCCAAAGGAACAGCTCCTTTTCAAGTCTATTCTTTAGGAACGCCTAATGGGATCAAAGTGACACTCATGCTGGAAGAACTCAAAGAACAGGGCGTGACTGATGCCGATTACGATCTCTACCGGATAGCGATTGGCGATGGAGACCAATTCGGTTCTGATTTTGTAGCGATTAACCCTAACTCAAAAATCCCAGCCATGATTGACCAGTCCCAAGAGACACCCATCCGTGTCTTTGAATCGGCCTCTATCTTGCTTTATTTAGCGGATAAGTTCAATGCCTTTATCCCTCAAGAGTGGGCGCAACGGACCGAAGTCCTTAACTGGCTCTTTTGGTCGACTGGAGCTGCGCCATTTCTAGGAGGTGGTTTTGGTCACTTCTTCCACTATGCCCCTGAGAAAATTGGCTATGCTATTGACCGCTTTGCCATGGAAGCTAAACGACAGTTAGACTTACTAGATAAGGAACTCGCAAATAAACCTTATATTGCCGGCGAGACCTACACCATCGCGGATATGGCTATTTGGGCTTGGTATGGTCGCCTGGCCCAGGATAAGATTTGGACAGATGCCGGCAAATTCTTGGATGTTCAATCTTATAAAAACTTGCAAGCTTGGACAAAACGCATCGCTGAGCGCCCGGCTACTCAACGTGCACTAGAGGCTAATTACCAAGAGATTAAAGAAAATTGGAAAAATTAAGACTAAATCATTTTAGACTTTAAATACAAAAAACGCCTAGACAATTTAATTGTCTAGGCGTTTTTTTTTGATAAGATTTCGTATCAGTGAGAATCTCTTTAATCCACAGACTTCAAAGCTTCTAACATATCCACTTGGCGCAATTGCCGGTTGACATACCAACCTAAGACCGACAAAATCACGATAATGACAACCATTGGAATTAGCCAAACAACTAGCGTCACATCAGGGTTAAACATCATGGTACTTGAACCAATCATGGATAAAATGGCACGGTGCAACAGACGCCCCAAAGCTAAACCAGTCACAATTCCCGCTAAAGATAAAACAATGGTTTCTCTGTAAATATACAGAGTGACCTCTTTATTGTGAAAGCCAAGAACCTTAATGGTCGATAATTCTCGAATGCGCTCAGCTACGTTAATATTCGTTAAATTATACAAGATAACCACTCCCAAAAGCGTCGCTAAGACAATCAGGATAACCATGACATTTTCCATGGAACGAGAGACCGAAGCAATCTGGTTGATTAAACTGGTATTAAGGACAACCGCTGAAACAGCATTCAAGGTCAAGAGCTGACTAGATAGGGCTTCGACTGCTTGATTAGATGACTGAGACAGACGGACAAAATAAGCATTTCCCGCTACTTCATGCCCGGTTATAGTCTGATAATACTGAGGTGTCATAAAAATGAAGTGACCGGCATACATTTCTGTAACGGCTGATACCTTCACATGGTAATCTTTATCCTGCAAGCGAATGGTAACTTGGTCACCTGCTTTGACCCCGTAGAGGCTTGCGAGTTTTTCTGAGAGAACGACACCGTGGTTCGTCAGTCGAATGCGTTTACCCGTTGTGCGACTGGTCATTTTAACATAATCAGACAAATCCTTTGCTTTAGCAACGACAACCGACACCGGTTGTTCTTCCGTCGCATGCTTAACCGTTTGTTGCGTGGATTGATAGGTAATTTCTTGATAAGCACGCACATTTTTATCCTTATTTAAGAGATTTAGCAAATCATCCTTTTCAGTTGGACTGGCTTGTGGATTGGTCGCTACCACCATTTGGTAAGTCAATATATCCTTAAACTGACTGTCTGCAATTCCTGAAATTGAGGATCGTATTCCCAATCCTGCAAAGAGAAGAGCCACTGAACCTGCTACACCAAAAATAGTCATGGCCATCCGCTGCTTATAACGGAAAATATTTCGAGCAGTAACCTTATGCGTGAAACTCAGACGGCGCCAGATAAAGGTCAAGCGTTCTAATAAAATCTTGGAGCCTGAAACAGGAGGTTTGGGCAAAAGAAGTTGGGCAGGTTTTTCAATAAGCTCCCGACGTGCCACCCAATAAGCTGGTAATACGGCAGATACAAGCGCTAAAGCTATTGTCAGTAAAAATAGTCCAGGATAAAAATAGAGATGACTGGCTCCAATAAGAGTTGAAGTTCCAACAATTCGACTAAGCTGATAAGCCAAAGGATAACTTCCCGCTAAAGCACCACTAATTGTCCCAAGAAGACTAGCCACCAAACCGTAGAGAACAAATTTGGTTATAATTTGACGATCAGTATAGCCTAAGGCTTTCAAAACCCCTGCCTTGGTACGCTCTTCATCTACAAAACGTGTCATAGTCGTAAAGGTCACCATTGCAGCAACGATATAGAGTACGACAGGAAAGAGATTGCCAACACCTGAGATAGAGTTGGTGGAACTCTTGTACATTTCATAACCATCGCCACCAGGCAAGGTTGAGCGCGTGTAGCTTGTGTAGGTTGGCAATGGTAACTTATCTAACTGACTCTGAGCTCGTTCCAAATTCGTCTTAGCTCGCGTCACCTCTTGGTCTGCTTGTGCTTTCTTTTGGGCATACTTCTCTTTGGCAGCCGCCAAGTTCTGGATAGCCACATCGATTTTTTGCTGGTTACTGGCTATCGCCGCTTGCGCGGCTTGAAATTGCGCCAGGCCTTGCGTGTACTGATTATTGGCGGATGTATAAGTCGCTAAACCTGATTGGTACTGAGACTGCCCGTTTTCATATTGAGCTAATTGCGTATTATAAGTTGTTAGGGCAGCTTGATACTGAACAAGACCGCTTTGATAAGCACTTTGATTGGCTTCAAATTGCGCCAAAGCCGTTTGGTACTGGGCAAGGCCTGATTGGTAACTGGCCTCTTCTTGTGTCCAAACCGCTAAAGATTGATTATAGGCCAACTCTTGACTGGTATAAACTGCCTTTTGTTCCTCTAAAGCTTGCGACTGCGTGGCTAAAGCGACTTCACGCGCTTGAATAGTGGCATCGTTAGCAGGATCTTGTCCTTGTGCTATCAGATTGTCCTTATCTGTTTGTAAAGCCGTTTGTTCAGCAACAAGTTCAGCCTCTTTTTGGGCGATGGTCTGTGCCAAAGCATCCAGTTGTGTTTTATTTTGATCTAGGACAGTTTTCCCTGTTGCCAATTTGTTTGCTGCCTCATCCAACTGTGCCTTAGTTGTTGTCAGCTGAGATTGGGCCTGAGTCAATTGTATCGCCACTTGATCCAATTCTGCTTTCTTAGTATCCAATTGACTCTTAGCTTGATTTAGTGCATCTCCTGCGCTCGTTAGTTGACTATTTGCCTGAGCTAACTGTGCCTGGGTCTGTGTTAACTGATCTCCTGCCGACTGTAGACTAGATTCCTTTTGGGATAAGTCTGCCGATGCTTGATTCAAAACCGTTTGATTCGTATTTATCTCAGTTTGACCACTTGTAATCTTCTCCCAAGCCTGAGCCAGCTCTTCTTCAGATTGAGCAATAGCCGTATAACCCTGATCAATTTTAACTTGACCTTGGCGCTTCAATTGAGCTAATCGCTGACTGGCATTATCTGATATTAAGTTGTTTAAAGCTTTTTGGTGTTTGGCCAAACGCTGACTATAGGTCTCGGAATAATACCCAACACCTCTTAAGTCATCATATGTTAGACGCGCCATGCTATACACGAACGAATCAAAGGCACTTCGCGCAACAAGGGCATAGCCCGATAACTCGCCATCACCTGCCGTTGTCGCTCCCATGTTAGTCTTTCCCCAGATCTCAGAAGATTGCACAAAACCGGTCACTCTAAAGCTCTTTTTTTTCAAGGTTTGGTTCGTTTCTTTAGCGGTCAGACGCACACGATCTCCAATACGATAACGCCCTTTTAACGACTCTCCCAAGGCGATTTCATCTGCCTTTTTGGGTAACCGTCCCTCTATCAGTGGCATTTTTGATATCTTGTCTGGCGCTGAAAACACACGGAGGGCCTGATTTGTCTTAGCAATGGTTTCATCCGTCACATACCCAAATTCTACCTGCGCTCCCTTAATACCCCTCAACTCTGCGACATCTTCGTCACTAAAACCATAACTAGACATAACCGTTAGATCCATCAGATGAGTTTTATCAATATAAGTTTGGGCTGTGCGCTGCATATTAGGTGTGGTCGCCTTTAAGCCAACCAGGGTCAGAGAGCCCAAAAACATGAGAAAGAAAATAGACAAAAACCGTCCCCAGGACCCCGTAAAGGATTGCCTAATATCTTTCCAATAGATTTTTTTTGACATCGCCAATCTCCTAATATTCTAAGGTCGCAATATCCTGCGGTTGTTCATTGATATTGACAGATTGAACTGTCGCATCTCGCATATGAATCACACGATCACCGATAGGCGCCAAGGCTGCATTATGTGTCACAATGATCACGGTCGTTCCGTTTTTTCGTGACATATCTTGAAGAATTTGCAAAACCTGCTTTCCTGTCTGGTAATCCAAAGCACCCGTTGGCTCATCACAGAGTAAAATTTTAGGTTTTTTGGCGACTGCGCGTGCAATTGATACCCGCTGTTGTTCGCCACCAGACAACTGAGCTGGAAAATTATTGATGCGATCCGCTAACCCCACCTGGGTTAGAATAGTCACAGGATCCATAGCGTCCTTGACAATTTCAGAAGCCAGTTCCACATTCTCTTTAGCGGTCAAATTAGCCACCAAATTATAAAATTGGAAAACAAATCCCACATCATCTCGGCGGTAGTTGGTTCTTTGATGGGAATTAAAATTGGCAATATCCACACCGTCAATGATAACTTGACCTTCATCATTGGTGTCCATCCCTCCTAAAATATTCAAAAGAGTAGATTTTCCAGCTCCAGATGACCCTAGAATAATAACCAACTCCCCTTTATTAACCTCAAAATTCACATCTTTATTGGCTAAAATTTCCGTTTCTCCGACCTGATACCGTTTGTATTCTTGTTTCACTTCAATATAAGCCATCATTTCTCCTCACTTTAATTGAATTTTTCACTATTACTTGACAAATCTTATCCTAAGGCCTAGGATAAAATCAACACACTGTTGATTATCAATGTGCTTATTATAGCACGCTGTTGTCTCATGACAATGCACAAAAATCAACAATCTGTCTATTTTAGAAAGGTTTTTATGCCAAAAGAAGGAACGAGCAAAACAGCATCAGCCATTCGACAGGCCATTACCCAGTTGCTCTATCAACAAAATTTCGAAAGCATCACCGTGACAGCTATTTGCCAAACCGCTGGTATCAACCGCGGAACCTTTTATCTCCACTATCTTGATAAATACGATATGATGGATCAGATGAAAGTTGAAACGATGACTACCTTTAAAGCCCTATTATCTCAAACCACAACAGACTGCAATCATCTCGATATTTTACCTGCTCTAGACTATGTGGACAAAAATAGACCTTTTTTCTATGCGCTTTCTCAGTCCCAGTATGTCAATTTGCCACTGGCCATCCGTGAACTGTTAGAAAGTCTCTTTGCCAACATGTCAGACTTTCCTCAGTATCTCAAAAGAGTTTACAAAATGGCACCATCCTACGCTAAAACTGCTCATATCGGAGCGATTGAAGCCATCATTACCAATTGGATTTTATCTCCTCAGCCAGAGAGTCCTCAGGTTATGGCACAGGTTTTAGAAAACTTCTCCAACCGCTAAAAAAAGTAGAACACTTGGCTCGCTATCCCTGAGAGATACGACGACGTGCTCTACTTTTTTTGATTTATTCTACCGTCACAGACTTAGCCAAATTACGTGGCTTATCGACATCCAAGCCACGATGCAAGGTAGCATAGTAGGCAATCAGTTGCGTCGGAACCACCATGGAAATAGCTGACAGATAAGGATGAACAGTTGGTAGGACAATGCCATCCTCTTCACGTGCTACCTCTTCTTCTGCGATAGTCAGTACATGAGCACCTCGTGCAGCCACTTCTTGAATATTACCCCGAGTGTGACTAGCTAATACCTCATCTGATAAGAGAGCAATCACTGGAGTCCCTTCTTCGATTAGAGCAATAGTCCCATGCTTTAATTCACCAGCCGCAAAACCTTCACACTGAATGTATGAAATTTCTTTCAGTTTAAGACTGGCTTCCATGGCCACATAATAATTTTGTCCTCTACCGATGTAAAAAGCATTCCGTGTATCTGGTAAAGTCTTGGCCACGTGCTCTTCAATAGCTTCTTTCTCAGACAAGGTTGCTTCGATCGCTTGGGCTACCATAGACAACTCATGCACCAAATCAAAGTCTTTAGCTTTTTCATTGTGATTAGCATCACCGACAGCCTTAGCCAGAATAGCCAAAGTTGCAATTTGAGCTGTATAGGCTTTGGTAGAGGCAACTGCAATTTCAGGGCCTGCATGCAAAAGCATGGTATGATCAGCCTCACGAGACAGGGTAGAACCTGGTACATTGGTCACAGTTAAACTCTTGATACCTAATTCATTTGCCTTAACCAAAACCTGACGACTGTCTGCTGTCTCACCAGATTGACTAATAAACAAGAACAAAGGATTTTGACTTAAAAGTGGCATATTATAGCCCCATTCGGACGAAATGCCCAGTTCGACTGGCGTTTGTGTTAAATCTTCCAGAATTTTTTTGGCTGCAAAGCCCGCGTGATAGGATGTTCCTGCAGCGATAATATAAATACGATCAGCTTCTTGAACCGCTTGAATGATCGCCTCATCTACAGTGACCTGACCTGATTCATCCGTATAGGCCTTGATGAGTTTTCGCATAACCGATGGTTGTTCATCAATTTCTTTAAGCATGTAGTAAGGGTAAGTTCCCTTGCCAATATCAGATAAGTCTAATTCTGCCGTGTAACTTTCTCGACTCTTCACCTTACCATCATAATCTTGTATGGTGACCGTATCAGCTGTGACAATAACCAGTTCTTTATCGTGAATTTCCATATACTGATTGGTTTCACGAATCATGGCCATGGCGTCTGAGCAGACCATGTTGTAGCCGTCACCCAGACCAATCAGAAGAGGTGACTTGTTTTTAGCCACGTAGAGAATATCAGGATTTTCACGGTCAGCCAAGGCAAAGGCGTAAGACCCACGAATGAGATGGAGAGCTTTTTTAAATGCTTCCAAAACAGACAAACCGTCTTCTTCGACAAATTTACCAATTAAATGCGCAGCAATTTCCGTATCCGTTTGCCCTTTGAAATCATGTCCTGCCAAATAGTCAGCTTTAAGCTCTAAGTAATTTTCAATAACACCATTGTGTACCAGTACAAAACGACCTGTTTGTGACGTGTGAGGGTGTGCATTGTCCTCAGTTGGTTGTCCATGGGTTGCCCAGCGCGTGTGCCCGATCCCTGTTTGTCCCGTCACTCCTTCAGTCTTAGCCTTTAGCTCCGCAATCCGACCAACAGCCTTAACGAGATGCGATTGATTTTGGTCCAAAACAAATATCCCAGCTGAGTCATAGCCACGATACTCCAACTTTTCTAAACCTTGAATTAAAATATCTGTTGCATTTGCATTTCCAACAACACCGACAATTCCACACATAAGATTATACTGACGTCTCTGACGCCAACCTTTCATTTCATTTTCATGTAATTTGTAATAAATTGGTATAGTTTAAATTCATCATTCAAACTACAAAAACCAGTATAATCCTTTCGTTTCTGCTTGTCAAGATAATAATTGGTATAATCTTTTAGTTTAAATCAGCTGGTAAAAACGCAACGAGTCAGTTGATTGCTCATTATTGGGCAAAAAAGTTTAACCTTCTGTAGTGGTTTCTTCCAACCAAAAAAGGCCTTATCTATTAAGGCCTTCACAATTATCAAGCGTCGACTAATTGAATATCTGCTCCTAGCGCTTGTAATTTTTCAATTACTTTGGAGTAGCCACGCAGAATAAATGAAATATTCGTAATTTCTGTTTGCCCTTGGGCCATGAGTCCAGCAATCAAAAGGGCTGCACCTGCTCTCAAATCGGATGCTTTAACGGGTGCTCCTGAAAGCTTGCTAGGCCCGTGGTAGACGATACCATTGCCAGTTGTGTGAATATTAGCTCCCATTCGCACCAATTCTGGAACATGGTTGACCCGTTTTTCATAGATGGTATCGGTAATGGTACCAGTTCCATGGGCAGTTAACAACAGTGGTGTCAGTGGCTGTTGCAAATCCGTCGCAAAACCAGGATAAGGAGCTGTTTTAATAGAGACAGCTTTTAAAGTTTCTTGTTTTTCTACAAAAACCGAGTCTTCGTCAATGGTCATGCGCACACCCATCTCCTCTAACTTGGCAATAAAACTTTCCAGATGTTCATAAAGAACATTGGTCACTCGAACCCCTGCTCCGACTGCTGCAGCAAGAGCTATATACGTCCCTGCTTCGATACGATCGGGAATCACCTGATGACGCGTGCCAGACAGATGACTCACACCATCAATGGTAATGATATCGGTACCGGCGCCTCGAATGCGAGCCCCCATATTGTTGAGCAGAGTCGCAACGTCAATAATCTCAGGTTCTCTGGCAGCATTCTCAATAATGGTCCGCCCTTTCGCTTTTACTGCCGCTAAGAGGGTATTGATAGTAGCTCCAACGCTGACAGTATCCATAAAGATGTGAGCACCGTGTAGATCATCTCCATCAGTGGACAAACGCATGGACTCACCTTCGTAGGAAACTTTGGCTCCCATTGCTTCAAAAGCTTTAAGATGCAAATCGATAGGACGAGGACCTAAATCACATCCTCCTGGCAAACCAACGGTGGCATTGTGATAACGGCCAAGAAGACTTCCGTAAAAATAATAGGAGGCACGTAAGCTGTTAATTTTCCCATAAGGCATCGGTTCATTCCTCACCCCTCGTGGGTCAATAATCAAGCTATCATCTTTTCGGGTGATGTTAGCTCCCATTAGAGTCATAATCTCAATCAAACTGGTGACATCCGAAATGTCAGGAACCCCATCCAAGGTCACCACGTCATCTGACAAGATCGTTGCAGGAATCAGAGCAACCACACTATTTTTTGCTCCAGACACAGGGACTTCCCCTGCCAGTGGTTTTCCACCATGAATGACAATTTTTTGCATGTTCTACGCGTTCTTTCCTTTTGTTTCAGCCATATTACTTTACCACAAAAGCAGGGCTGTGACAAGGTTAGAAAAAGGACATTTTATGACAGATCCCCATCTATCATTTTCATTTAAGCAAAAATGGTATAATAAAAACTAATAGAATTGGAGGGTTATATGCTTGAGATTTATGGCGAATACGCTGACTATCTACCACTTATCATGCAGGACATGGTAAGCAAAATACAAGATAAAAGTCAGGCCGTTAAAGCACAAACTGGCTTTAAACTCTATGAACATCTTCTTTATCGGATAAAGACGCCAGAAAGTATGCTTGAAAAATGTCAGCGAAAGGGATTACTACCATCGCCTGAGTCAGCCCTCAAACAGATTCGCGATGCCATTGGTATTCGAGTTGTCTGCGGTTTTGTTGATGATATTTATCAGACGGTAGCTTTTTTACGTCAACTTCCCGATGTCAGTATCATCAAAGAAAAAGACTACATTAGTAAAGCCAAACCTAATGGTTACCGCTCCTACCACCTGATTTTAGAGGTAAAAACACCTTACCCAGATTGCCTTGGTCACCGTCAAGGAAGTTATTTCATTGAAATACAATTACGAACGCTAGCTATGGATTCTTGGGCAAGCCTAGAACATCAAATGAAATACAAACAATACCTCTCAAACGCAGAACTTATCACAGAAGAACTCAAACGCTGTTCAGATGAACTAGCCTCATGTGATTTGACCATGCAAACGATTCGCCAACTCATCTCAGAAAATAAAGACTAGAAAGGTTCTTGCTATGCGCATTTTGTTTGCAGAAGACGAGGCACAAATGTCTCGCGTTGTCACAACAGCTCTATCCCATGAAGGCTATGTTGTTGATGCGGTTTTCGATGGTCAAAAGGCAATCAACCTCGCCCAAGAACATGCCTACGACGTTATTATTTTGGATATCATGATGCCCAAAAAGACTGGACTAGAAGCATTAAAAGAAATTCGCGCTTCTGGTAACACCAGCCATATCATCATGTTGACCGCTATGGCTGAGATTGATGATCGTGTTTTAGGTTTAGATGCAGGGGCAGATGACTACCTTACCAAGCCTTTTTCACTCAAAGAACTACTGGCTCGCTTACGGTCTATGAATCGTCGTCAGGAAAATCTAACACCAACACAATTTTGTTTGGGCAACCTCACCTTAGACACGATTAATCAAGAACTCAAGGCGGAAAATAGTATCCGTCTGTCCAGCAAAGAAAACAAGTTGCTGACTTATCTCCTGCAAAACCACGATAAGGCCTTATCTACTAATGAAATTTTCCGATATGTGTGGTCTGATGCGACAAAAGATGACTCCGCCACCTATGTCTACATGTATATTTCTTATTTACGACAAAAACTTCAAGCCGTCCAAGCCAACATCCACATTTCAGGAGAAGCTGGGGGAAATTTTTGTCTAAGTGTTCAAGAATAAGGAGAAGGGACCATGATTAAACAGCTTCGTAGACGATTTATTGTCATTGCAACCCTATGCGTCATGCTAGTACTCTTTGTTGTCATTGCGGTTCTCAACACTGCCTACTACCTGCAAGCTTACAATGAATCGCAAAATATGGTAACCTTAATCAGCCAAAACCGCGGTCAACTTCCCCAAACAAAAAATCAAGCCCAAAGCGCTTTAAGCAATCAAATCTATGATTCTGCCTATCAAGTCGCTCATTACCTAACGCTCACAACCAATCAAACAGGACGTATCATCGATCAAACAGGCTTTGATGATATCAGCATTTCACAGAATCGTCTACGCCGTCTGCTGGCCTCTAATCAAAAAGGTGGGCTCTTTTTCACCAAAGATGCTGTCTACATTTTCCAAATCACTAGCATTGAAAAAAGTAAGAATTATCGTATCGTTTTTTTGGATATTTCTTCCTTAATGGCATTTGAATTTTTCTGGCTTTCCCTGCGCGTGTCGTTCATTAATCTCATTCTTTTTGTCTGTATTATCACCTTGTTTTCAGGCCGTCTGGTGCGTCCTTTTATTAAAAGCTATGAAAAACAAAAGCGCTTCATTACCAATGCGAGTCACGAACTCAAAACACCAGTGGCCATTATTAGTGCCAACAATGAACTTCAGGAAATGATTTCCGGCGAGACAGAATGGACCAAGAGCACAGCCGATCAAACCAAGCGCCTTACCGAGATGATTACACAACTAGTAACCCTTGCCCGACTGGAAGAACAAGCCGAAATCGTCTTAAATGATTTGGACTTTTCTGCTATCGTTCAAGATGCCGCGGAAGACTTTAAGTCATCCGTCATCAAAGATGGAAAAACCTTTAACCTCTCTGTGACACCAGGCATTCATGTCAAGGCTGAAAAGAAATCTCTCTTTGAACTTGTTACTATTCTAGTTGATAATGCTAATAAATATTGCGATCCCAAGGGGAAAGTAGCCGTTACCCTTGAGAGTCGTGGACCTAGCCGAAAACGCGCACGCTTGATTGTTTCAAACACCTTTAAAGACGGGAAAAATCTGGATTATACAAAGTTCTTTGAACGCTTCTACCGAGAAGATGAATCCCATCATAGACGTGATAGTGCCAGCACTACTGGTTTTGGAGTTGGTCTGTCAACAGCTCAGAGTATGGTCACTTTATTTAAAGGTAAAATGACAGTACGCTATAAAAAAGACACCATCAGTTTTATCGTTTTGCTTTAGGCCTCTACTTCTCCTTAATAGCTCACCCCTACAAACCTTTCTAGACATAGAAAGGTTTTTTTGCATATCAAGCTAAAAACAAAACTGACTATTTAGCTAGTGCTGAAGGGACTCAATTAGACTTTCTCTTTCCTATTTTAGGGTGATTAAAAAAAGTCCTCCCTTATATGGGAGAACTTTCAAACGTTGATAGTTCAACGGCCGAACCTTCGTATTACTAGGTTCGAAATAGAATAATTCAGTGAACTATTTTATTTTTTCAAGTTGTAGAATGATTTCAAACCACGGTATTCTGCAACTTCACCCAATTGATCTTCGATACGAAGCAATTGGTTGTATTTAGCGATACGGTCTGTACGAGACAATGAACCTGTCTTGATTTGACCAGCGTTAGTTGCTACAGCGATGTCTGAGATTGTTGAATCTTCAGTTTCACCAGAACGGTGTGATACAACGGCAGTGTATCCAGCTTCTTTAGCCATTTCGATGGCATCGAAAGTTTCAGTCAAAGTACCGATTTGGTTAACTTTGATAAGGATAGAGTTAGCTGCACCTTCTGCGATACCTTTTTCAAGGTAAGCAGTGTTTGTTACGAAGAAGTCGTCACCAACCAATTGAACTTTGTCTCCAAGACGTTCAGTAAGAGCTTTCCATCCGTCCCAGTCGTTTTCGTCCATACCATCTTCGATAGTGATGATTGGGTATTTGTTAACCAATTCTTCAAGGTAGTCAATTTGTTCTGCAGCTGTACGTTTAGCACCACCTTCACCTTCGAATTTAGTGTAGTCATAAACACCGTCTTCGTAGAATTCTGAAGAAGCACAGTCAAATCCGATGAAGACATCTTCACCTGGTTTGTATCCTGCAGTTTCGATAGCTTTGATGATTGTTTCTACAGCATCTTCAGTACCATCGAATTTAGGTGCAAATCCACCTTCGTCACCAACAGCTGTTTCCAAACCACGGTCTTTAAGGATTTTCTTCAAAGTGTGGAAAATTTCAGCACCCCAACGAAGAGCTTCTTTGAATGTTGGTGCACCAGCTGGCACAATCATGAATTCTTGGAAAGCAATTGGAGCGTCTGAGTGAGAACCACCGTTAATGATGTTCATCATTGGTGTTGGCAATACTTTAGTATTGAAACCACCAAGGTAGCTGTAAAGTGGTACTTCTAGGAAGTCAGCAGCCGCACGCGCTACAGCGATAGATACACCAAGGATAGCGTTAGCTCCCAATTTACCTTTGTTTGGAGTACCATCAAGAGCGATCATGGCACGGTCGATACCTTGTTGATCACGTACGTCGAAACCAATGATGTGGTCAGCGATAACATTGTTTACGTTGTCAACAGCTTTTTGAGTTCCAAGACCGTTATAACGAGATTTGTCGCCGTCACGCAATTCAACCGCTTCGTGTTCACCAGTAGAAGCACCTGAAGGCACCATACCGCGTCCGAAAGCACCTGATTCAGTGTAAACTTCCACTTCAAGTGTTGGGTTACCGCGTGAGTCAAGGACTTCGCGAGCGTAAACATCAGTAATAATAGACATGTTATTACTCTCCTTATAAATTTTTTACAGTTCTTATGATAGCACAATCTAAGGTACTAGGCAAACTAAAATCGATTTCTCCACACTTTTATCTCTTAATCTTGCAAATAATTTCAAAAAATAGCAAAATTCCCTAATTAAACTCCTTAATACAAGAAAAAATTATCTCTAAACTAGCAAGGAAAAGTCAAATCACACACCCACTCTCAAAATAAGGTATAATAAAGCATCAAGAACATACCGATAGGAGATAGCTCACATGGACGCTATGGAACAACGCTTAACCCAAAGTGCTGCTGGGGAACGTCGCCTGGATCCGGACCAGCAAAGAGAATACTTTAATACCTTTAAAGAGCGTGTCGTCTTAACCGTTTCTGTTGCTAACGCCAAGACCACCACCGTTAAAGACCACTTTGAAACTGTTTTAAGGGACTTAACAAGCCGTTACCAACCGTTGACCTTAAAGATTTCCCCTTGCTTACCTACTGATTTGCAACTCTTTTACTTAAAATTAGCTAAAGGGCTCGGTATTACCACTTGTATTGTTGATGAAGATCACGCACATTCTGCCTTTGGTCTCGTCCTTCATACTGATCATGCGGTTAATGTACCGGAAACTTCTTTTGCGCACTGCTACCCACAGTATTTCACACAAGAGGCCCCTGCCAATCAGCAAGATAAAAAATCCTTTTGGTCAAAACTCTTTGGCTAAAGGGTTACCTTCAGGGCTTGTGCAAGCGATACAGAGGTTGTCACAATATTCGCGTAAGCCTCTGAAAGTACTTCCTCCAAAGGAGCAACCCTAGGAATAATTGAATACGCAGCTTCGATCCCCGAATGAGGAAAATCCGGTAAATCATCGGACAGGCTCCCGCAAATAGCAAAAACAGGAACGCTGGTAGGCGTTCTTTTTGCAACCCCCACAGGTGCCTTCCCAGCTAATGACTGACGATCCAGGCGCCCTTCTCCGACGATGACCAGGTCAGCATCTGCAACCTCTTGATCAAAATTGATCTCGTCTAGAACAGCGTCAATCCCCGATTTAATAGTTGCTCCTGCAAAAGCCATAAGCCCTGCTGCAATACCTCCTCCTGCTCCTGTTCCTTTCTGCTTTAGCACATCAGGAAAAAAGCGTTGATAAAAATCTTGAAAATCTTGGTCGCACTTCTGAATGTCTTGCAAACTTAACCCTTTTTGAGGTCCGAAGATCTGGCTGGCTCCTAATGGCCCACATAATGCATTTGAGACATCTGACAAGACTTCAATCCTAACTTCTGATAAATCACACACCTGACTGGCATCTATGTGAGCCACAGCTGACAAATGCTTTAATGGGTTGTCAATAAGACGGTCATCACTATCTAAAAAACGATAGCCCAATCCCTGAGCCAGTCCAATTCCGGCATCATTAGTCGCTGTTCCGCCAACCCCAATTGTCAACTGCTTGTAAGAAGCTTTGACCAACTGAACAATGAGTTCTCCCACACCACGTGTCGTTAGGTCGAGAGGATGACGTTTGTCTAGAGGCACATCTTCCAAACCAACAATAGTTGCCACTTCAAAATAGGCCCTAGTTCCTTTATTGGCATAAGGCACTGCTTTTGTCTGGCCCAAAGCCGTAGTCACCTTGACACGGTGTTGAGGTAAACCTAACACATGAACCAAAGTTTCAATCGTACCCTCACCACCATCTCCCAAAGGTAGCTGAAGCAATTCTGCTTCAGGGAAAACTCGACCAAAACCCTCCGCAATGGCTTGAGCAACTTTTGGAGCCGACAACGATTCTTTAAAACTGTCAGGCGCTATAATCATTTTCATCCAAATCTTCCTCCTATTTTCTCTTCTAGTATAGCAAATCACACTGTAGGATATAGTTTTAAACTATAGATTTGATAGGAAAATGTCTATTTTACATGGCGGACACCCCAGTGTAGAATAGGGCATATCACAAATAAAGAGGTAAAGTTATGACATCCCATTTTCAACTGGTTGGTTCTCTCTTACGTCCCAACGATTTAAAAACCTATAAAGAAGCTATCGAAAAACGTGACGATATTCAGTATCCGTTTTATAGTGATTTTGAAGGTTATCAGGAAACCGAAGACCGGGCTATCCAAGCAGCCATCGCTGAACAAAAGGCTCATGGCATCGACATTTTAACAGATGGAGAAGCCTCTAAATCCATGTGGCACCTGGACTTTGTTTGGGGTCTTGACGGGATTGAGCGCTACATTGCAGACCACGGCTATACCTTTAAAGATCACGATGGTGGGCAATTTGAAACCCGCAAAGATATTGGTATTCGCATCACTAAACCTCTTTCGGCTAAGAACCACCACTTCATTGACATCTATAAACGCGTCAAAGCATTGGCAGGTGATACACAGACCAAACTAACAATTTGGGGACCTGCTCACGCCTATACTGAACTAGCTATTTTCGACCAACTGGCTGGAGCTGACCAAGTTTACAAGACCAATGAAGACCTGAAAGCTGGTTTAATTGCAGCTTATAAAGAATTCCTAGACCAATATAAAGCTGCTGGCGGTGAGATTATTCAGTTTGACGATTGCTTGTGGGAATTATTCGATGAAAGCAATCCGGATAGTTTCTTTGCAGCAGGAAATGACAATTTAGCCGATTTAGCAGATGAATTCGTTGCCATCAATAATGCTGTTGTCGATTATGGACACAGTATTGGCCTAACCATCTGGACTCACAACTGTCGCGGTAACTATGAAAGCCGCTCGGCTTCCGGCGGGACTTATGCTGCTATTGCTAAAAAGTTCTTGGGCGACCAACACTATGATCGCTTCTTCTTAGAGTGGGACGATGAACGTGCAGGTGACTTGGAGGCCTTGGAAACACTAAAAGACAAAAATGCTGAAGTTGTCTTAGGCCTGCTTTCAAGTAAAACAAACAGCCTAGATGATGAAGAACGCGTATTAGCACTTTTAGATCAGGCAAGTCACATTATTCCTAAAGAACGCCTCTATCTCTCTCACCAGTGCGGTTTTGCCTCTTGCGACTCTGGAAATGAACTCACACAGGAACAAGAATGGGCTAAAATTGATCAAGGGAAAGCTATTGCTGACGCTTATTGGAGTAAATAAAACTCAATTTTCAAAAAGGGACACAGACTGTGTCTTTTTTTGATGCCAATCAAAGAAGACTTTGCTGACTGCCCTACCTTTTACCCCGAGATAGGGAGACTAAAAACAGTCAACCAGTTTATTCCCTACAAATCACTTCCACAACCTATCAACCCTTGATTTTCAAGATTATTTTTGTCACAATATAGGAGTAGAAAGAAGGTAGCTTATGTCTAAACTCAATCAAATCCTTGATCACATGACAACTGAACACATGGATGCCGCTGTCATTTCCGATCCAGTTACCATTAATTACCTAACTGGCTTCTATAGTGATCCCCATGAACGTCAGATGTTTCTTATCCTTTATACTGATCATACCCCATTACTTTTTGTACCTGCTTTGGAAGTTGAGCGAGCTAAAGCCGTTGTTACTTTTGACGTTTTAGGCTATGTTGATTCTGAGAACCCTTGGGAAAAGATTCGTCAGGCTCTTCCGAACGAACCTTTCAAAACAGTTGGTTTAGAGTTTGGTCACCTCATTTTGACCAAATACCAAGGCTTACAAATCGTTTTTCCTGAAGCAAACTTTAGCGATTTAACACCGCTCATTAATCGCCTACGCTTGATCAAGTCAGCAGATGAAATCCAAAAAATGATGATTGCTGGTGAATTTGCAGATAAAGCCGTTCATATCGGATTTGACCAAATTTCTCTGAGCAAAACAGAAACAGACCTCGTCGCTGAAATTGACTTTGGCATTAAACGTCTCGGCCATGAGATGAGTTTTGAAACCATGGTTTTGACTGGAACAAACGCAGCCAATCCTCATGGTATTCCTGGCGCAAACATGATTGAAAACAATGCCTTACTGCTTTTTGATTTAGGTTGTATGGTCAACGGCTATGCGTCTGATATGACGCGTACTGTTGCAGTTGGTCAACCGGATCAGTTTAAAAAAGACATTTATAACCTAACCCTAGAAGCACAACAAGCTGCGTTAGACTTCATTAAACCAGGTGTCACAGCAAGTCAAGTCGATCGCGCTGCACGTCAAGTCATTGAAAAAGCCGGTTACGGTGACTACTTCAACCACCGTCTAGGACATGGTATCGGGATGGATGTCCATGAATTTCCTTCTATTATGGATGGCAATGATCTCGTGATCGAAGAAGGCATGGCATTTTCTGTTGAACCAGGTATTTATATCCCTGGAAAAGTCGGCGTCCGCATTGAAGACTGTGGCCATGTGACAAAAAATGGTTTTGAAGTCTTTACCCAAACGCCCAAAGACCTTCTTTACTTTGAAGGTTAATAACCTGCCCTTCATCCTTCGCTAAGCAAAAAAAGCTTTTAGCTTTTACCAAAATCATGAAAAAAACCTTTCTCTTAGTGAGAAAGTTTTTTTGTCCGCCCATATCTTTAGGCGCTTTTTTCTGATTGGAGTAATTTCTTTTTAATATCCCGTGCGGTCATGCCATAGGCTTTTTGAAGGGCACGATCCATCGTACGTAGGCCAGAAAATCCACAACTCTTCGCAATCTCAGTAAAGGTCTTACCACGACCTAAACGAATAGCCTCTCGCGCCTTATCTGCACGGACAGCTGTAATATAGTTTCCCAAGGTTATCCCCATATGGGCTTTAAAAAAGCGAGCCAGATATTCTTTTGAGAGAAAATAACGTTCTGCCAAACTATCGAGACTAATATCGCCCTGATAATTCTTTGCCACAAAATCTGTGATATCCATCAATCGTTGCATAGCTTTGTCATCACGGCTTAACGCTAAACTCTGCTCACGCTTAACCAAAAAGTAACTTAGGAGTAAGTCAAGAATTTCCAATAATAAGACAGAAATCTTGATACTTCTTGTTGAGCTGTCTTCATCATAGAGCTTGACAATACCCAAACATTTTTCGCGAATGTAACTGTAGGCCGCCTTCTGCTTCGCATCTAGTCCATCCGTTCCCTCAATGGCAATATAATATTCATCAATATCAGGAAAATGACTCTTAACAAAGGCATAGGGATAAGATAATGACAAAGCCTTAAAGTCATCTTCCTTATGACTTTTGACACTATGGACTTCAAATGCATTAATAACTAATAGTTTTTCTGGAGTCAATGTATGCGATCTGCCATTCACGTAAAATTCGTCAATATGACCATCTAAAGTGCAGTTGACTTCGATAGATTGATGCCAACCAGGAATGACGTAACGGTAGTCTGACTCACGGAAAATTTGAATACCAGCGGGCAAATACTCCTGAAGCATGTAATCTGTTTGTAACTCTTGTAACATTTTATTTTGTCCTTATCATTTAATTACTATCACACTATGTTTTGTGACTTCTATGCTAAGATTTTAACAAAAATGAAATTAAAAAGCAATATCTGAGTCTGAAAAAGTTAAAAAAGCTCAAATAAGTGTTTTTCATGTCAATATGAAGTTAGAGTTATTAATTGTCTTTCTATTAATTATGGTCATACAACCTACTTTTCGAACAGTTTATCCTGTTATTTTTTGTAATACAATTGTCATACACAAAGAAATAACCTTGTCTGACTAAGCACTGGCATTTCCCTTTTTCTTAAGCCATCACAATTAGCCTGAACAATTTTGCCTAAAAAAGAGGTTGAGAATATCAGTTCTCAACCTCTTTTTACAGTGCTATTTAACTTGATCAAAACGTAAATGAACATTAATGGAGTCCCCATAGCCATTACGCTCAAGGTCTCTTTGCAAGCGATAAGAGATATAATGCTCAGCAATGCTAATGTAGCCTGCGTCCAAGAGACGGTATTCGACCAGGGATTGAACCATGGAAATCGTTGGACGTTCCACCTGTGCTTCTTCTAAATCGAAGACGACTTTTTTAGTGACTTGAGCCATGTCCTGACGCAACTTGTCATCTAGCACATAAACGGTTTGAGCCGCCTTTAAAATCGCTTGGTAAATTTTATCTGGGTCAAAATCAACGACTTGACCACTCCGTTTTGTCACTTGCATAGGCAACTCCTTTTGCTTTTTTCTCTATTATCCTTAATCCTTTAGGCTTTGTCAAGGATTGGCTATGTCAGACCAGGATTAATAATCAGGACGAACAACGCCTGTGACAGTTTCTTTGGTGGCTTGGTAGTCACCATCGACTACGACCTTGATGATACGCTTGGCATCTTCCTCGGGAGCAGGAACCAATGGCAAACGGGTCGGTCCAGCTTCAAAGCCAAGGTAATTGAGAACAGCCTTAACAGGTGCTGGACTTGGGTAAGAAAAGAGGGCGTTAACTTTTGGAATAAACTGTCGCTGAATAGCTGCTGCAGCTTTAATATCGTTATGTGAAATAGCTTCTAACATGGCATGCATTTCATCACCATTGGTGTGAGAGGCCACCGATATGACGCCATCAGCCCCCAGGTTCATGGCATGAAAAGCATCCCCGTCTTCTCCTGTATACACGAGAAATTCTTCCGGTTTATTTTCAATCAGATAGGCCATATTAGCTAGGCTTGTACATTCTTTGACACCGATGATATTAGGGTGCTCGGCTAAGCGCAACATGGTTTCAGGGGTCATTTCAACCACAACACGACCAGGAATGTTGTAGATGATGATAGGGAGGTCTGAGGCATCAGCAATCGCTTTAAAATGTTGGTACATGCCTTCTTGAGACGGTTTATTGTAGTAAGGCACAATGGCCAAACCAGCCGCAAAACCACCAAATTCAGCAACTTCTTTCACAAATTCGATAGAGTCGCGGGTGTCATTGGTCCCCACACCAGCAATCAAGGGCACGCGCCCGTCTACAATATCTTGGACAGCCCGAAAAAGCTGGAGCTCCTCGTCGTGGGTAAGCGTTGGGCTCTCCGCCGTTGTCCCCGCCAGCAAGAGGCCGTCCGTGTGGTGGGCCAGCAGGTGTTCAATCAAGGCTGGAATAGCGTCAAAATTGATGGAGCCATCCTCATGAAATGGCGTGATAAAGGCGGTAATCAATTTACAGTTTTTCAAGTCGTTATAAGACATAGCTCTCCTTTTTGCTTACAGCAAGAGGGAGGAAAACGGTCTTTCTCTCCCTCTTTTCATGCAGAAAATGTATCTCTTCTTATTTGAGTTCAAATTTGAGCTCGGCAGTTGGGCGGACTAGGCCACGTTCGTGCAATGTTTCTGCGATTTGAACGGAATTCCAGGCAGCACCTTTGAGGAGGTTATCGGAAACCACCCACATATGAAGCCCTTTTTCTGCGTCCAAATCCTTACGAATGCGACCAACAAAAGTCTCATGTTTGCCAACAGCATTGACCGCTTGTGGGTAAATTTGATGCGCCACATCATCTTCTAAAACAGCTCCTGGAAAGGCCGCAATAGCAGCTTTAACCTCTTCTACTGGTGCGACTTCCTTGGTCTCGATGTAGACCGACTCAGAGTGAGAGAAAAGCACAGGGATACGGACACAAGTCGCAGACACTGCGATGCTGTCGTCTTCCATGATTTTCTTGGTCTCTTTGGTCATCTTCATCTCTTCATAAGTGTAGTCGTTGTCGGTGAAGACATCAATTTGAGCCAGTGCATTGAAGGCAATTGGGTAATGTTTCTTGTCCCCACCAGCTGGCAAGATGTCAGCCTTGACATCCTTAGGGTCTAGCCCGTCATTGACCACTTCCTTGATTTCTCGGATGGTTTCGTTGATGGCCGATTGACCCGCACCAGACACGGCTTGATAAGTGGAAACAATGATGCGCTCGAGCCCCCATTTTTGACGAATCGGCTCCAGAGCTACCATCATCTGAATAGTAGAGCAGTTTGGGCAAGCAATGATACCATTATGAGCATCCAGAGCATGGGCATTGACCTCAGGCACCACCAAAGGCACATCAGGATTTTGACGGAAAAATGAAGTATTGTCTACAACAACAGCGCCAGCCTTGACGGCATAAGGAGCAAATTTGGCAGAAATGGAACCACCTGCTGAGAAGAGAGCGATGTCTACACCTTCAAAAGCATCTGTAGTGGTTTCTTCGACCGTGATGTCTTGACCCTTGTAAGTCAAAACTTTTCCAGCGGAACGCCCTGACGCCAAAAGACGCAGGCGGTCAATCGGCAGACTGGATTTTTCCAACTCCTGAATCATGCGTGTTCCAACGGCACCTGTCGCACCGACAACAGCAACTGTATAGCCCATAAAAGCCTCCTCGTAAGATATAATAATTAGTATTATTATACTCTTTTCACTGCCAGATGAAAAGGCTCTGAGGGATTTTAAGTGGAAAATTGTGAGAATAAACAAAAAACCAGACCTAAAGCTGGCTTCCTTGTGAAAGATAAACTAACTTGACAGCCCATAAAAATAAGGACATCACCCCATTCTCTCACCGTTCAATAAAGGACACTTCCAGCGCCTGTGGCTGAGCTGTTTCAGCCAGAACCATCTCTAAGGCCAGACGCCCCAGTTGATAGGATTGGGTTTCGATGGTAGGAAGCCCTAACAAACGACTGGGCAGAAGATTTTCCTGACCAATGAGAATAGGCATGCTTTGGTCTGACTCCTGGAAAACTTGGTAGATGCCCGCTGCCACTTCGTCCGAATTAGCCAAAATGGCGGTTACAGGATGCTTGAGCATGTCTTCAGCAATGCGACGGCCGTCGCCTTCATTGGCCACACCATCATAAATAATAGGCATAGACGCTTGGTTAAAAACAGCTCGGTAAGCGGCCATAGTCTGCCGGTAAGTCGCACTCTTCTCCTCTGCTCGGGTAAAAACCAAGGCAATCTTCTCACTGATTCCTTGCTCTTGCAACCAAGTCATAGCCTGCTGGCAGGCAGGCTGTCTATCCACATAAACCGAGCGGATCTCCGGTTGAGTTACCTTCTCGCAGGCCAAGATGTGCCCATACTTCGTATAAGAAACCAGCGTATCCAAGGAGAGACTCCGTGAAGTAAAAACCAGATGATCCAAAGCGCCACGGCGGAGCTGCTCTAAATACTCCTTTTCCTTGTACTCATCATACTGGGATGGCAGGAGGACCAAGCGATAGTCCGTTTTCTGCGCGGCATCCATCATGCCATTGAGCATCTGGGTGAAATAAGGATGGCGATTGTGAGGCATGACAACACCGACCTTCTTGGTCCGGCCAGCACTAAGCTCCTGGGCTACCATATTGGGTACATAATCCTGTTGCTCAATAACAGCCAATATCTTCTCTCTGGCTTCCTGAGAGACGTGAGGGTGGTTATTGAGCACACGCGAAACGCTAGAAACCGAATAACCACTGAGTTTTGCGATCTGTCGAATGTTGGTCATGATTAAGCCTCTTGAGGTATTTGTGAATGCCATAAGCTACCCCATTTTGGTCGTTAGACTTGGTTACCTTATAGGCATGAGCCTTAATGTCAGCCATGGCATTAGCCATGACAATGGGGTAACCCACCTGGGTCAGCATAGGAAGGTCATTGTGGCCATCACCAAAAGCAGCCGTCTCCTCTTTTTGCAGGCCTTCTTTAGCTAAGATGTAGGCAATGCCTTTGGATTTTTTGGCTGATTTGCTGGTGATTTCGAGGTGGTATTGGCCTGAACGTTGAATGGTAACTTGGCTCAGTTCCAGCTTCGCTAAAAAGGCTTGTAAGGCCTGCATGACGTCTTCATCAGTTGTCACCAGCATGATTTTAAAGGTATTGGTTCGTCCCTTGAGAAAGCGCTCTGTGTCGTTGATTACCGTCGGCAATTGCCGCGTAATCTCATGTTCCAGACGGACACCTGCATCAATTGTATCACAATACCAATGGGTCATGTCATAGTAAGTGAGACTTACCTGTGGGAAAATTTGACGAATACTTTCAAGCAACACGCGCACAACACGCCGTGGCATGGGTTGGACATGGAGCGGGTGGACGGCCCCGTTGACCAACTCATAGATAAGGCCACCATTAAAAGCCACTTGTGGGCCTGTTAATTCTAAAGCTTCGACAGCTTCTTGCATTTCCATGGGGGCTCTTGCAGACACCAAAGTGACAGGGATGTCAGCATCCTTTATAGCACGCGCATTATCCACAGAAACCCGTCCTGTTGAATCCAAAAGTGTTCCATCCATGTCTGAAAAAATCCGTTTGATGGTCATCATACCTTCCTCGCTTTCCTCGATTTCTCATCTTGTGCGCTTAGTATAATCTATGAAACGCGTTCCAGGTCAAGGGAAAAATGATGATTTTAAAAAAAAAATAAAAAAGCCTGTTGGCAGGCTTTTTCTCACATCAAGGGACCAATGATCGTGTAGACATAGGCGCCCATCCGTTGCGTCCACGATTGTCTTTCTAAATCAGCTAAGATCAACTGGTCAGACTGAGCCAAGGTGTCCTGAAAATCCTGAGCAATCTTATCAATTTCTGGCACTTGATAGAGATAAACGGCATCCTCAAAGTTCTGGTAAAGGCTACGGTAGTCGGTATTGATCGTACCAACCACTGCTCGCCTATCATCTGAGACGTAAACCTTAGCATGGACGAAGCCCGGTGTGTAACGGTAAATGGTCACACCTGCCGAAATCAAGGATTTAAAATAAGAGGTGGCAATATCAAAGGCATACTGCTTGTCAGGAATCCCTGGCAAAATCAATCTCACATCTACCCCGCGCTTAGCTGCATAGGTCATGGCCCGCTGCAACTCATCATCCAAAATCAGATAAGGCGTCATGATATGCACATAATCCGTCGCTGTATAGAGCATATCCAGATAGACATCTTCCGCTACCTTATGATAAGTCAAAGGCGAATTGGCATAGGGAATAACAAGCCCCTGCGAGGGACGGCCTTGCGGTCGTTCATCCAAGTAAGCAGCCAGTTCAGGAGTGAGCTCGTCCCCAGTCACCGCCCACATGGTTAAAAAGAGAGCCTTAAAGGTCTGAACAGCTTCCCCATCCAGACGAATGGCCGTGTCTTTCCAATGACCAAAGCGTTCTTTTTGGTTAATATATTCATCTGCAATATTAACCCCGCCTGTATAAGCCACCTGACCATCGATAACAGTAATCTTTCGGTGATCACGGTAATTGTAATAAGTCGACAAGATCGGCTTTAAAGGGGAAAAGGCCTGAGCTTTGATACCAACTCTTTCCAAACGTGTCAGGTAATCATAGGACAGGGTCGTCATCTCATTCATACCATCAAACATGACACGGACGTCCAAGCCTGCCTGGGCCTTTTCTTCCAGAACAGCTAAAATATCCCCCCACATTTTCCCCTCATCAATGATGAAATACTCCATGAAAATGTAGCGCTGTGCAGCGCGTAAATCCTCCAAAAGTTTGGGAAACATATCATCTCCCAGAGGAAAATAGGTGATCTGTGTATTCGCATAAGTTGGAAAATGGGCTGGGCTCTGTTGTAAAAACGTGGTCAACCGCCTAAAATCAGGAGCTGCAGTTGCCAACTGCGCTTGGGTTTCTTGACTTGTCATCACATTTTCTGACACCTGGTCGGTCACGGCTTCCAAGCGATGCTTCAGACGACGCACGCCCCAGTCTGCCAAAGAAAAATACAATAAACTAGACCCGAAAATGGGAAAAATGGCAATGATAACCAACCAAGATACCTTGGAACGCGAATCCATTTGCCGATTGAGCAAGTAAAATAGCGTCAAAAAACTCAGAATATGTTCCCAGAAAATAAGGCTAGGAAAGTGATGGCGCAAAAAGACATAAGAACTCAGCAGAAAAAGGACTTCCAATAGAAAAAAGAAACCGATAGTCAGTTTGCGGTTCATAAGTAGCCTATGCCAGAAAGAAAGTTCTTGAGGCAAGAGATGGGCATTAGGGATTTGAGACATGATTCTCCTTTCAAAAAAAGACCCCTATCCGAGGACAGGGGTCAGGGGTCAGGGCACTACTGCTAGCGTGACCAGTCGGTTCACACAACTGGTCAAGGTCCGCTCCTGCGTTAATGACCTCCCTAGCGCAATATAGTCATATGACCAAATCGACTCATCGCATAGTTTTATTTTACCACAAGCATATCGTTTTGCCAAGACATGTGACAAACTACATGAGTGGGGCAATGGTTCGGAGCAAACGGCCGTTTAGTTGGTTGATGAACGTGTCATTTTCCAAAAGTTCAGGCGTCACACGCTGACACTGAGCTAGGGTCTGATCAAAGTCCGCCACAATATCATTGATACAGTCAGCCTGATAGATATAGGCCGCACACTCAAAATGGTGATAAAGGCTGCGGTAGTCTAAGTTGATGGTTCCAACAACCGCCCGACTGCCATCAGCGACAAAGACCTTGGCATGGACAAAGCCAGGCGTGAAAAAGTAAATCTTGACACCTGCTCTCAAAAGCGTGCGACAGTACGTCTTCGCTAAGTCATAGGCCATTTTCTTATCCGGAATACCCGGCAGAATGATTCTGACATCAACACCCCGCTTGGCTGCGTGGATCAAGGCATGAGACAACTCCTCATCCAGAATCAGATAAGGGGTCATGATGTGCACATACTCTCTGGCATGATTCAGGATATCAATGTAGACTGTCTCACCAACTTTATCGCGATCTAAGGGCGAATCGCCGTAAGGCAGAACATAGCCAGAAGCATTATCAATGGCTGGCTGATCCAGTAAATACTGAGCAAACTCAGTCTGCGTCCCCTGCGAATCCCACATGCGCAGAAAAAGTACGGTGAAAGTCCGCACGGCTTGGCCAGTCACACGAATTCCCGTGTCCTTCCAGTAACCAAAGCGTTCGATCTCATTAATGTATTCGTCCGCCAGGTTAAAACCACCCGTAAAGGCTACGCGGTTGTCCACGACGACAATTTTACGGTGGTCACGGTAATTATAATAAGTGGACACAAAAGGCGATAAACGCGCGAAAGATTTAGCCTTGATTCCCAGCTTCTGCAAGCGTTCGTCATAGTCAAAAGACAAAGTGGTAAACTCCAGCATACCGTCATACATAACCCGAACTTCCACGCCTTCTTTAACTTTTTTCTCCAGGATGGCCAGAATTTCTCCCCACATGCGACCTTCGGCAATGATAAAGAATTCCATAAAGATGAAGTGTTTGGCGCTGAGTAACTCGGCCTTGAGATCCTCAAAAACCGCTTCACCCGTCGGGTAATAATCAACGTGAGAGCCTTCATAAATAGGAAAAGGGCTAACGGTCCGCTCGAAATAACTGACCAAACCCACCGTTTCACCAGGATGTTTTTCCAAATCAGCCTTAACCGCCGGGTCCTGGGGTAGGAAAGCCAAGGACTGCTGCACCCGCGAAGCCATGACCCGTTTCATACCACGGTAACCCAGGTCAACCTTGGTGTAGAGGAGCAAAGGCACCCCGAAAAAAGGGAAAATCAGCACCAGAATCATCCAAGTGATGCGCGAGGTCGCATCCATTTCCGAATTGACCAAGTAAATGGCGCCAATCAGAGAGATAGCCATCTCCAAAACCGTCAAATGCAGACGATAGGAAGTCAGCCAGACCATGGGGGCTAGCATGATAATGACCTGCAAAAGCACCAAAAGCAACATGATGGTGAACCGACTGAAAACCGCTCGAAGAAAACTCTTTTTATGGCGAACGTCTTCGAGCAGACTCACCCTAGGTAATGAAGAAATAGCACCCACCTCCAATTTTTTCCTAATATTTTACCATAAATTGACCTGAATTGTTAGTGCTGAACAAGCAAAAAAGCCAGGTTTCCCTGACTTCTTCTTTTTAAAACTTAGCCGATGCGTGTCGCAACACCATCATTGTCAAAAGAGTAAGCTACCCCATTAACCACACGATTACTATTTCGCACAACTGCACCAGTGTAGTTCACATAGTAAGTTTTACCTGCCACAGTCACTAAACGACTAATAGCTAACTCACCTGAGTCCTTGTCATAATAATGTTGATTGCCAGTGGCATCTGTTACAAGAACACCTTTAGCTTGCTTACCTGTAGTGTCAAAATAGTATTTTTTACCATCAATGGTTTGCTCACCGGTTACTGCAGCACCATCAGCACCAAAGTAATACCAGTTACCTTGGTCGTCTTCACCAAAGGTGTTGGTCCAAACTTCACCAGTATTTGCATCAGTCTTGTAAGTTTTTCCACCATAGACATAAACTTGACCTTTGATTTGAACACCTTCATCATCAAAGAGAAGCGTTTGGTTGCCAATCTTATGAATACCAGAGGTTACAGCATTACCGTCAGCACCGAAGTAGTACCATACGTTGTTGCCTGGGCTAAAGAAGGTGTTTGTCCACAATTGACCTGAATCCGCATCATAGAAGCGTTTATGTCCTTGTGCATCTGTCAAAAGAACACCTTTAGCTTGTTTACCATTAGCATCAAAGTAGAGCTGTTGACCATCAATGGTTTGTTCACCTGTCACAGCATTACCATCGGCATCAAAGTAATACCAGCTACCGTCCAGTTCTAGGAATTGATTAGAAACACGTGCGCCAGAATCTGCAGAGTAATATTGAACTTTACCGGCATCCGTTGTAATCAATTTACCTTTGACTTGAACACCGTTTGGCATAAAGTAGAGGTGTTGGCCGTCAATTTCTTGTTCACCTGTCACAGCTTCTCCTTGCGCATTCATGTAATACCAGTTACCGTCATTTCCTACCCAAGTGGAAACAACCATATTACCATCACCTTCTTGGAAGTAACGTGTCTTGCCATCTTTATCAACGATGAGTTTACCTTTAGCTTGGAAACCATTGGCATCAAAGTATTGTGTGTTTCCATTAATGGTTACCACACCACGAGCCATGACACCCTTGGCATCAAAGTAACGCCAGTCTTCACCAAATTGTTGGTATTCGTTAATAGCCATTTGACCTTGTTTACCATAATAGTACTGGTTACCCTCTGCGTCTTCAAAGATGCTATCACGAAGGTTAATACCGTTAGGCAAGAAGTAATACGTTTTACCATTGATGTCTTGTTGACCCGTTGCCATGTAGCCATCGGCACCAAAGTAGTAATAATACCCATCATAAAGTACAAAGCCATTTTTCGCACGGTAACCTGATGTATCAAAGTAAACAATACCTGTACCATCGTTGTAGAAACCAGTAACAGCGCTATCTGCATCGTCTCCCAATTGTTTTGGAATAAAGGCAGTTGGCAGATTAAAGCTAAAGTACTTGTTAGCTCCTTCTGATTTCAAGACGAAACCAACACCACGGTTTAAGATGTTTGTTCCGTTCATGTACTCAGCTTTCCATTCCTTGATCTTGGTATTTGGATCCATTGGGACACCAGTTGAGATCATGTTAACGGTGAACATTTCAGGGTATTTTGCCTTGAGTTCGTCTAGGAAAGCACCACCGTATTGGGCTTGATAGTCTTTACCACTGCTCTTAGAATCTGCCACATAAAGGCTATCGTTGATGTAGGCATTCTTAGTCGCTACACCATAGTTATCTACACGTGTTGCTGTAACAACTTCTTTACCACCCAAGTTATAGATTTGGTCTGGAACCCAGTCAGCAATGACTTGGATGCCTTGTTTGTGCAAAGCCTTCAAAGCATTAGCTAAGTCTTCTTTTGAACCGTACTTGTTATTTTGACTCATGGCCATGTCATAACGGTCACTAAAGGCATAACCATTAGCAATGATAGAATCCAAGAAACTGTGGTCTGTTGAAGCCACGTATTGAGGCGCCATTTCAAAGGACGTAATTCCCCAAGCTTTAAACAAATCAGCGTTTTCAGCAATACGTTTGTTGGTGTATTCGCTATCTTGAGTAACAAAGTCTTGGAAGTTTGAGAAGCCTTCAAAGATAAGTTGAGAATCTAAAGCTGCAGTTGCTTGATAAGTCAATGCATCTTTATCATAGGCTTGCGTAGAAGCCGCCACACGAATGTCTTGGTCATCTGCTGCGCCTACTGGTACCCAAACGGCTAAGAAACCGTTCACATCAACTGTGGCATATCCTTTAATATCTGCAGAGGTGAATTCCAAGAAGCCATCTGCATCAACTGTTTTGCGGATAGTGGTGTCACTATCGTTCAAGTATGACACAAGACCGTTTTCAGTTGAATTTAACAAAGGACGGAAGGCTTGACCGGCGTGAATTTTACCAACATTGACTTTCACATGACCTACTTCACCCTCATAGAGAGATAATTTAGGATTGTTTCCGACAAGGGTAACCATACCAGATGTCTTACTCAAGTCAGTTCCTGTGACATCGTCTTTATCCATGATGTCTTGACCGTAACGAACGCTGGCAATGATACCTGTTGAGTATTCATTCCCCTTGAGGTTTGCCATAGAAGCATCCCCTGCTGGCCAGAATTCTTCCATATGTTGGCCACCAGATGCGTATTTGATCCGAGCACGAAGAAGGGTATCGATCGCATCATAGTAAGGGGATTTCTTAGCCATGTATTGACCGTCATCTGTATACATGTCACCATAGTAAACCCGTGGAACAGACTTAATATTTGAAAGCATCAAAGCATAGGCAGATGGAATATTGTAGTGGGTATATTGTTTTTCCACACTATTCATATCATCATTGTAAATCTTGAAGGCTTGAGCCAATTCATCCATGGTAAAGGTGTAACCATCTGTATTAGAATTGATTTTTTCTTTGATGATTTGCGCAATGATGGTTTGAACTTCGGAGTCATGAGCACGAACAAAGACATAGGACGGCATACTATTGTCATCATAAGTTGTCACATCCGTCCGATTAATCAAACTGTTTGTGATCAAGGTGTTCATACCTGAACGTTGATCTAACGGTTTCGTCAGAGCATACAAAAGTGACAAACGCAGATAGTTATCAATGGTCAAAGCTGCCCCATTGGTGTCTTTGTTATAAGGATTGTCATTATTTGACCACGCTTCTAAGATAGAGATATGTGAGAGTGCCTTAGCTTCAGATTCGTTAACGCCATAGGCTGAACGGAAATAGTTCGTATAAACTTGAAGCAAGTCCGCATCAACGTTATCCACCGCATCGACACGTACCCCGTCAAAGTTCGCATCCTTATCGCCCATAACGATAGAGCCCCAGTTCATGAGGTAATGCAACCAGTTCAATTGTTCAGCTTGAACTACAGGGTTAGAGTTATCAATATCGTTGGCCAAAAGAAACTCGTAGCCACCATTTGAAGAATCCACGGTATATTTAGGATTGTGCTCACCAGTCTGGCTGGTTGGCGTGCGGTTCAGTAAGCGGTAGTCAGAGTTAGCCCAAGGGGTCAAATCAGAATTGACATAAAGCAAAGCTCCCCCTTGCAAGTGCCCACCGACATCTTCTGTATCTTTATTCCAGCGTGATTGAGTCGTAACAAAGCTACTGATAGTGTCGCGCAACCATTGAGTAGACTTTTCAGCTGTGATTTTTTGTTCAATCTTAGTCTGAATCAATTCGGCAGCAACATTCAATTCCAATTGAGTATTGGCATTAGAGTATTTGTCTGTCGTACCACCTAAAGCACCTGACATATAGTTAAGGTAAGCCACTTGTGTGTCACGATCTGGCCACCAGCTCATCAACAATGGACGGTAATCTGTTTCTGATGACGCTTTCCACTCTTTTCCATCTTCCAAAATATAGGCAGGACGGTACCAAGAATCAGCTGTTAAATAACCATCCACAGTTTCAAAACTCTTTTGAGTGGAATCATAGGCCTTATTATGACTAGTAAAGCCATCCGTCAAAAGGTTTAGACCATTGCTGAAAGAATAGGTTGATGAAGAAGATAGAGCACCTGTTGTCGCATCAAAGTAAAGCAATTGACCATCAACAGTAATGGCAAAGTTTTTCTTAACAGAACCATCTTCGTTGTAATAGTAATACTTACCATCAACTTTCTTAATATTAGACAGACTCAATGCAGCAGTCACCTGATCAGATGAAGGCGCTGTAGTCCCTGCGTCCGTTGTGGTCGTATCAGTTGTCGTTGCTGTATCAGTCGCAGCACGGTCGCTAGTTGTTGTATCAGTTGATGCTTTATCAGTTGCTGAGTCAACGCTTGCTTTATCAACTGTCGTTGTATCAGCGGTTTTATCTGTATTCGTCACAGTATCTGCCTGATTGGTATTCGTTGCTGTATCAGCAGCCTTGTCCACAGCAGTCGTTGTGTCTTGAGTACCAGTCGTTGCATCATTGCTGGTAGCCTGTTCTTTATCCTTTTGATCTACATCTACAACTGTTGTATCTGTTGTATCAGCAGCGGCTGTCGTTTTAGCATCCGTATCGGTCGTGGTCGTATCCGCACTAACTGGTGCAGATGCGGTCGCGACAGCCAAACCAGCAAGGGTTACCATAGCGTAAACCCAATGCTTTTTGACTTTTCTCATGCTGTAACGTTGTTTTCTTTCCATCACAAACCTCCCTGGTAAGTATTTTTGTTACAAAACTATTTTATCACGGAGCCTCAGTCTATATAAGAACGTTTCAAAGACGGTTGTGTGTTTTTTTAGTTACATTTAAGGAACTCATTTGCCTTAAAATAGGCATAAAACGCTATTTTTTAGCGTTTTCATGACTTTTTGAACATGTAAATGTCATGTAAATGTCATTGTTAAGTTTTCTTATGTCATTAATGTTTTTGGGGTGTAATATTTCATAGGATTATCAATAAGAAAAAGACCTTTTTTTGACATTTTGGTTTAATTATGAGCAATTTATGACTAGCTGATAGCTGCTAAGGAAACAAGTTCATTAACATCTGAAATATTTTACATAACCAAAAAACACTTTTGACCTGAAAATGTATCAAAAAAAGAGACGGGAAAAATCCCCAGTCTCTCACAATAATATGTTATAGGCTATTTATTCAACCTTTGTATACTAGAAATGCTACAACTTTACTGACTGATGGCATTTCTTCTTGAAATCTACTTATCCTCTTGACCACGACCATGGCGACCACGAATTAATTTAATCCCCATCAATCCAGCCATTGCCATAAGAATGCTACCAATGAAGGACGTCTTCACCGCTGTCTCTTGATCGCCCGTTTGAGGAAGTGTAGCCTCCTGATGGCCACTTGTCGGTGCCTGTACAGAAACTGACTGAGTTTGTGACAAAACAGGTTTTTGATTGCTTTGTTCAATCACTTCTTCTTTTTCAGAGGGAGAACCATTATTTGGTGTAAGGTCAGGTTCTACTTCCTTGATTAAACGAACGATAAAGTCTTGGCGTTGTCCAGGATCATTATCGTAGTTAGTCGCCCGTAGTTGAAGGCCATCAATATCGATTTGATTAGGAACCAGCTCATAGCCATTAGCAAGATAATCTAATAGACGTTGGTTAGCAGAAGCAAAATCAATCGTTTGGCCTGACTGCCCCACCAAGGTAATAACCGTTCCCAACTGTTGACCCGTGCGGTCATCACGGAAAGTGACGGTTGCTTCTTGATGGTCGTTCTTGTAGACGACAAGGGTGTCTGCGCCAATGTATTTAGGCGTGTATACAGAACCCGGTGTGACTTTTTGACCATCAATATAAGGTGTCAATCCTGGAATATTTGGGATGATCACATCATCAATCTTCGTCGGATCAGTTGGATCATTTGGATAGACCTGAGCGTCATGGCCTGGAATACGATGACCATCTTGATCTACTGGAATCAATTGTCCCAGTTTGCTATAGGTAATCGTTGTTAGTAAGTCAGGATCACCCACAGCTACTGTCACTGAAGGAACAATGGAAGGATCTTGATTTGGATTGGTTGTAGCACTTGCATAATAACCTGTGACAATCGGAGTTGCAATTGGGATAAAGGTATGTGAATTTTGGCTCCAAATCGTTACTGCATCATTTCCTGTATGCCCACTAAAGTTCGTTTCTTGAACATTGTCTTTTGGTGTTAAGTCTCCGGCACCCGTGTAGTGTACCGTTGCAGTGATATTATCAGTATTTTGAATGATTTGGTTATCGTGATAAGAAATGGTTGGTACCTCCGGTGCTATCGGCGCAGGCGGAGCTGGTATTGGCTTTGTTAATGCCATAACCGCAGCATTGGTTGCAAACCAATAAACGGTATTTACACCAGGCGTATTTCCGCTAGCGGTGAAGGTGAGGTGACCATCATGTAAGACTAATCCTGCAGAACCATAGCTTTTCACTGGTGAACTTGGCGTATCCCAAGCTTGACTATCCGAACCAGTTTGGGAAGCATTGTAAGTTGCCCCCTTAGCCACATACTCATTGTCTTTTTCCGCGTACAGGGCCCCATCATGGAATCCAATAGAAGAATCCGGTAAGGTGGCTACGGTGTCTTTTTCGCCAACAATGACTTTTTCAATATGATCTGATGCGTCGTAACGCACTGCAGGTGTATATGTCACCACACCAGTTATTGGATCCAAAACATAGGTTCCAACAACATCACTCTGACCCTCATAGGTTTGCAACGACTGATCGCTAGCTGCCACCAAAGCATAACCACGTTCTTGACTATAACGCCCACCTGCTGTAAGACGTGTCGCATCAGTGACTGTACCATCTGGCAAAAGCACCTTAACAGGATTTTCAGCTGAAACGGTCACACCAAACAATTTAAAGTAGTCAGCCATCGCCAAACGACGTGTCTCTGGTTGGCCATCTTTCATGCTTGGATTGCCATCATTATCGTAAGGTCCCCAGACAATGGAAAGAGGTTTTCCTTGAGCATCGTTTGCGACTAATTCGATAGCTTCTGGGTGGTCAGTTGGCGAAACATTAGCCAGTCCATTCCAGTGGTTCAGAGATGATACACTTAGTATAACATACCCATCTTTTAAGTCAATGGCATTGCCTTTAGTATCAAAAAATGACAGGTCAACTCCCATAGACAGTGCCTTATCTGCACTATCAGTCTCTGCTCCCATAGTTGCTGTCACAGTAGGATCATTACTGATAGAAACAATGGCAGAGCCAGCCTTATTGCTTGAAGATTGGAGGGTGTAGGTATAAACCAAACGTCCCAAGCTGACTTGTCCCTCTTTGGCTGCAAGCAAATTGGTATAAGTCGCTGTCACTTTATCCCCAACCTGCATGAGAATCCAATGGTTCTCACTTGTCGTATAGGGATTACTGTTCGTCACATCTGCTGCTGTCAGTTGACCAGTCGCATACTGCCCTAGAATGCCATCTTTACCGAGACGTTTAACCGCGTCTGCAGTGAGGTATTGCTTGACACCCGTTAAGCTAACTTGGGCCTGAGATTCTTGTCCTTGTACTAACGCCTTAACCGTATCTTGGACCAATTGGCTATTGCCATTTTGAAGATCTGCTACGCGCTTATTGTAAGCTTCTACTCGTGCATCTGCTTTGGCTTTTTCTTCATTATACCAAGCAAGATCTTGATCGTAACCATCTTTATCTTCCTTGTATTGGGCAGTCTTTGCCGCAATAGCTTTAGCTTGTTCTGCATTGTCAGCAACAGCTTGTTGGATGTTATCTTTTACTTGTGCTGCTTCTTGGTCAACTGTCAAACCAGCTGATTTGGCGTCTTGGACAGCTGTGTCCAGGTCTGGTGTCTGAACAGTCTGTGTTGTCTGTGTGACGCCATTTCCTGTTGTTTGCGTGTCTGTCGTCACCAAGGTCACATCACTGTTTGCTGTAGTAGACTGGGTATCTGAGGGGGTTGAGGTACCTTCAGATGGAATGACAGCCGCTGTTGCAGCGGTCTGGTCACTGTCTACCTGATCAGCCGAGACGAGCGGACCACCCAAAAAGCTGATTCCTAAAAGCACTGACGCAACCCCGGCGGCCGTTTTGGACTTACGCAGAGAGAAGTGTGCCTTACGGTTCAGCCAATAACTTTTTTCAGATCTCATGGCATTTACTCCTTAAATTTTCCTTTACATTTCCTATTTTACAACGAATATATATGTCTTAATTTTACAGTTTTGGTACAGTTAAGGAATAAATGCAACAAAAAAAGACGAGATGTCTCATCTTTTTTCATATTTTGTCGTTTTACATGCGTTTATTTCATCCCTGTGTCTTTTTTTTCCATAAGGCTACCATATATAAACAAAGAAACAGAGTTTCATAAATGAAAAAGAAGAGAACAAAGGCGTGTAAAAAATAATTTTCAGGTAAAATAAGAATAACTGGATCTTTTAAGGGATCAAAGAGCCAACTATTGTCACCAACAAACAAGATTTGGTGAAAGAGTGTAAAAAAACCATCAAAGCCAATCAGCGCTGCACAAGCCGCTAGGACAAGAGGGATCACCATGGCCACGAAAAGTAATGGTTGAAATAACCTAAGAGAACGGTGTCTGATAAGTTCTTTTAACAAATGACAGGCTGGATAAGCGAGCAAAAGAACCAAGGCTTCCACCAAATGAAATAATAGTTTAACCACAAAAAAATGATGCCGGCCACTCGCTGAAGACGAAAAAGCTGGTAGGTCAAATGAAGTCACCCATGGCAGGGTGAGGTAAGCCATGAGCCGGTTGAAATTGTAGCCAATCGTTCGGCTCGATAAGTAAACCAATTGATTCAGATTTTGCCAATGAATTTCTAAAGGATAAATGACCCAAGCCAGTAAAATAGTAATCAAGATTGCTAGAGACAAGCACCATAAGTAAAGACTTGCCCATCGAAGACGCCACTTAATCATCCAACGACCACTCATCTAGGCTTGATACCACATGGCTAGGCGCAATCGGCAGATGTGGTACCTCTTCGGCTTTAGTGAATCCAGTCGTCACTAACAAAGAAGCGATACCATTGTCAATGCCGGCACGAATATCCGTCAAATAATTGTCTCCCACCATGATAACTTCATCTTTTTGCAGACCCAATCGTGCTAAAGCCTTATCCATAATGACGTGCTGGGGTTTACCAATCACAGTTGGTGTCACACGTGTTGCCGCCTCAATGAGTTTAATTTGAGAGCCCGCTCCCGGTAGTAAGCCCCGTTCTGTTGGGATATTAAGGTCGGGATTGGTTCCGATAAAGACAGCGCCTTTTTCAATCGCTAAGGTCGCTAGGACTGTTTTTTCGTAGGTTAATTGTGTGTCCAAACCAACCACCACATAAGCTGGATGCTTTTCATCCCAACGATAACCAGCTGCTGCGATAGCGTCTTTAAGACCGTGCTCTCCAATCACATAAACTGTTTTCTCCAAACCAAGTTCATTCATGTAGTCCACAGTGGCAAGGGTAGCGGTATAGATAGTCTCTAAAGGTGTCTCTACTTGAAATTGTGTCTTTAACATATGCTGGACGGTTTCAGGCGTTCGCGTTGTATTGTTAGTTACCAAAAGATAGGGAATCCCCTTTTGCTGCAGGCGTTTAATAAACCGCTCACCTGCGGGAATGCGTTCTTTCCCTCGATAAATAGTACCATCTAAGTCAATTAAATAGCCTTTATAGGTCATTTTTTCTCCATTCTATTTTAGCCTGAGCACAAATGATGCCATCACTTGTAATTTCATGATAGCTAGTAGCCCCCTCACATTGAAAACGTGATAATATATCGACGTCACCTTGTACTTCTTTGACGTATTTTAGCTGGATATGCTTGGGAACCTGTTGGCGTAAGAGAGTCGGTTCCAGCACATCGTACATCCACTCCAGATATTTACTATTGTTAACATGCCCATTCATGTCTAAATCAAAGTAGCGAACATGATAAGGTCTTTCTTTGGCTTCACCTAAGGCCACAAATTTGGGCCCACGTTGCATACTTTTGGTAAAAGGGGCTCCATAAGGGGCTACCAGCGACTCAGGGACACGTTGTACCTTACGTGTTTTCATATCCATCAAGACAAAAATCGTATGGATGGTCAATAGCTCATCTCCAGCTAAGGTCCTGATGTAAAAATTACGATAACAAAAGAACTTGTTGTAGGCTGTCGCTTCTGTCGTTACACGAACGGTTTCATTGTAACGTGGCAAACGCTCGATATGCATATCATAATCCGTTACAATCCATACCCAGCCACGATCATCAAAAAGTTTTTGATCACTCAAGCCAAGCGAAGCCGATTGTAAGCCTGACATGTCCAAGCAAAAAGACAATAAATGCGGTAACTTAACTTGCCCCCTATCATCTACTTCATAAAAAGGTATGCGATAATCTACTGAAAACTTTTTGCCCATATCTTACTCCAAAATAAATCGTTCTGCTACAGTGTCTCCAAGAAAAAGACCACGCTTGGTCATGCGAACCCTGTCCCCCTCAACTTGTAACAAGCCTTCTTGGCAAAGCTCATCGACAATAAGACCGTAACGTTCGTCAAAAGAAAGACCAAATTTAGAAGCAAATTGTCGCTTACTGATGCCGACTTTTTTTCGCAAGCCCAAGAACAATTCTTCTTCCATCATTTCATTAGGGGTCAGGACTTCTTCTGTCAAATGCGCATTCCCCGCCGCCACAGCCTTGAGGTAATGTTGAATAGGAACGCGATTGCGGTAACGGACACCGTTTAGATAACCAGAAGCCCCTGCACCAAAACCATAATAGGGAACATTATCCCAATACATGAGATTATGCTGACTTTGAAAACCTGGTTTGGAAAAATTCGAAATCTCATAATGGTCAAACCCTGCGCGCTCAAGCGCCTCAATGATATAAGTGAACATTTCCGCTTCATGGTCTTCACTAGGAAGATTCAGTTTACCCCGTCTCATGCGATTCATAAAAACCGTGTGGTGTTCTAAGATCAAACTATAAAGACTCATGTGCGGGATTTCTAAAGCTAGAGCTTTGGCCACATTGGTTTTAACATCCGCCATGGTCTGACCTGGCAGCGCATAAATTAAGTCAATGGAAATATTTTCAAACCCAGCGGTTTTTAACCCATCAATGGTCGTGTAAATTTGAGCCTCATTGTGGCTTCGCCCGATTTGACGCAAGTGCTTATTATTAAAGGTCTGCACGCCAAGTGAAACACGGTTAACCAGACTATCTTGCAAGACAGCAATTTTATCAGATGTTAAGTCTCCTGGATTTGCCTCAACTGTCAACTCCTGCAAATAGGACGCATCCAAATCTCGGCATAAGGCATCTAAAAGTCGCTCCAACTGTCCGGCAGACAAGGCTGTCGGTGTCCCTCCGCCAATATAAAGCGTTTTAAGTTTAGTGATATTTTCCCGGCGGAATTCTTCAATCAAGGCATCAATGTAGGCATCAACTGGCTGATTTTGGATAAAAACCTTAGAAAAATCGCAATAATAGCAAATTTGCGTACAAAAAGGGATGTGTACATAGCATGAAGTCGGTTGTGTCATGTTAGTATTGTACCACTTTTAAGGCTAATAAAAAATGGATAAAAACAAAAATGACGTCTGCAGGGCTTATCACAGCCTTTTACTCCTCATGTGTAAAAATGTTTTATTTTGTGTGTAAACGCTTCCCTTTTTCTGATAAATCTGTTATGATTAAGGCGAAAAAATTTCTTTTCCTTGTTTCAGGAGGTGATTTTATGGAAAAGAATGATAAACAGCTAAAATGGGTAACCATTGCGCTGATTGCCTTTAACTTGGTCTGGGGACTCGGTAACGTTGTCAACAACTACTCCCAACAAGGGATTAGTGTTGTCACTTCTTGGGTTATTATCCTGGTCATTTACCTGATTCCTTATGCCTTAATTGTTGGACAATTAGGGGCCACCTTCAAACAGCACGAAGGTGGCGTTACAGAATGGATCTCCAGGACTTCCACGAAACGTTTGGCTTTCTTTGCAGCCTGGACCTTCTGGGTGACACAGATCCCTTACCTAGCTCAGAAGGCTCAGGTTATCCTAATCGCTCTAGGTTGGGTGGTACAAGGTAATGGCGACTTTTTAAGTTCTTTAGCCACACCAGCTCTGGTTGGGCTAGAACTCTTTGCTTTCTTATTCCTTCTTTATCTCTCAACCAAGGGATTAAAAGCTCTGAAATATTTGGGAACATTAGCTGGTGCTTCCATGCTGGTCATGTCTTTGCTCTTTATCTTATTAGCAGTGGCTTTACCCGCCATCAAACCAGATTTGCAATTAGCAACACCACATATGGACCAGGTATCAACTTATATTCCTAAATTTGATTTTACTTATTTCACCATGATTGCCTTATTGGTATTCTCTGTTGGTGGGGCTGAGACCATGTCTCCTTATGTTAACCAAGTCAAAAATCCTGCCAAGGAGTTTCCAAAAGGGATGATTGCCATGGTTGTCATGGTTGGTATTTGTGCTATTTTTGGGTCATTTGGCATGGCCATGCTCTTTGATAGCAACCACATTCCGGCTGACTTGATGCGTAATGGTGCCTACCAAGCCTTTGATGTTTTAGGCCAACACTGGCATGTCGGTCGTAGCCTAGTCTTCATCTATGCTGTGACACAATTTATCGGTCAAGCTTCTGTATTAGCCCTCAATGTGGATACTCACATGCAACTCTTCTTAGGTAGTGAAAACGAAGAATTTATTCCAAGTTGGCTACGTAAACGCAGTAAAAAAGGTACCCTGGTTAATGGCTATCTACTCACAGGTATCCTCGTTTCTATTTTGATTGCTTTGCCTTTGTTAGGCCTCAAAGAAATTGATGGTATTGTCCATTGGTTGACCAACTTGAACGCGATTGTCTTACCAATGTCTTACCTCTGGGTATTTGTCGCTTTCTTCCTCTTATATCGCGAATGGGACAAATACAAAAATGCAGAGTATGTCTTTGTTAAAAATAAAAAACTTGGTTTCATCGTCGGCGCTTGGGGATTCGGTTTTACAGCTTTTGCCTGCATCCTAGGCATGTTCCCACAAGTTGATATGGGAAGTCAACCAACGGAATGGTGGTTTGCCTTCTTAACCAACATCATCACACCAGTGGCACTACTAGCCCTTGGACTCATCTTACCATGGATTGCTAGACGGGAAAAGAAATCCCTGAAAGCTTAAATTGTTTTCCAAAAGGATAAAAGAAAAAGCCGTTCTTATTCTCTACTGAATAAGGACGGCTTTTTCTGGGGCAAGCAAGTTATCCCCTATAAGAGTAGTTCCTAAATTACCCTCTTTTAAAAGATTTCTTTTAAAAAGTAGCTAAAGCACTATCCACCGCATCAATAGCACCGGCCAAATAACCTGGGAATTGGGGAGAAAATTCGCTGGCGATTCCCCGTAACTGATATTGCCAAGGGCCCTCGACAACTGATTTTGCTGTTCGATATTGATGTCCTTGTGCACTTTTATCGGCTTTTGTCGCAACCAAAGGGTCTTGTGACCAATCTTTTAGCCACATCCCTTCAAGTTCTGTACGAACCTTGGAACCAAAATACCCTTCTAATTGCTGTAAACCCGCCTCTAGTAATTTCTCGGCTTTGGCTGTCTCTCGCTTCTCGGCAGATATGGCCGAGAAGCCAAAAATAGCTCCAAAACTACCGGCCTTGTCAGAGATATCATGAAATTCCATCAGTAGCCCTTTTTCTGACACCCCATCTCCTGTTAACTGTTGCTTGCGCCAAAATGGAGTCTTAAATAGGTAGACCAGCTTAGCATGTGGAGCCATCCAGGTCTCTTGACTCTGCCAATCTTCTTGAATAGTTTTTGGCAAACTTGGAGAAAATGTTAGTGAATGGCTAGCTATCCGAGGCGGAATGGCTAATAGTACTCTATCACCAATAACATCACCTTTATCTGTTTTTACCAAGACTTTGCCTTTCAAAACAACCTGATGAACAACAGTCTGTAAATGCAACTTTGTAGAGTCCAAACGTTCCAGCAAAGCTGTTATCAAGGCCGGCATACCAGCTGATAGCCGTTGCCCTTGGCTAATGGGACGGTTAAAAATACGCAAGTTATTTTCCTCTTCATAGATAAACCGTCCTACAGGTTGATCAAAAGTCTCTAATCCAAGTTCTTCTATTAGTGCTTGAAAATTAGGTTGAAAATCTTTCCAAAACCAAGTAGCCCCAAGTTCCAATTGATGGTTTTTTCTGATGTTTACCCCCGAAGCCCGACCTCCCCAGTGATCACTGGCTTCAAGTAGGATATAATCTTGCCCTTTTTGAGACAAACGATAAGCAGCATACAGCCCAGCCAACCCACCACCTACAATAATATACTTCACTGCAAACCTCCTAGTCTGCCAAACGGTCAAGTTCTCCTTTCACCACGGTGTCAAAATAAGACGGCCCCAAACTTCGAGCCATGACTTGTGCCCCCAAAAGACAGCTATAAAAATGCTGTGCTTTGTCCTTCGAGCCGATCAGTTCTGCCAACCAATCCTCATTTTTGATAAAAAACTGAACAACCTTATCAGTCACACCAGCTGTCAAATGAAAGACTTCCAAACTCAGATCTGTACAAAGACAAATCTTATTTTCAGACAGATTTTCACGATAGAGTCCCACAAAAGTAGCTAAAGCTTCCCTTTTAGGGACTTTTGAAATCTTCTCAAGTTTTAGAAAGTAGTCTGACACATACCAGTCAACTATCGCTTCAATGAGATCTGATTTGCTTTTAAAGTAATAATGAATGCTCGCTTTTTTGATACCTATGGTGTCCGCAATATCTGCAAAACTAAATCCGTTGACACCTCTTTTTTGGATAAGGTCTAAGCCCAAGTGGATAATTTCATCTTTTCTTGACATATCTTGTTATGCTCCCAAATGATTCTTAGACCTATTATAACAAACTTCCTTTATTTAATAAGTAAGATCTCTTCTGTAGCAACACGCCCTGAACGATGATTATTGATAAGAGCATCTGAACGATAACCAAGCGCAATTCCTTCTACAATGATTTCATCATCTGAAATCGGAAGATGACGCCGAATTTCATCAGGAAACCGCACGTTTTCATAGGCAACCATACTATCTATGCCTCGATTGGCAGCCGCCAACATCATGGTTTGGGCAAAGGCGCCCGCATCGTAAACAGACCACACTGGAGCTGACTTAGGAAGCGTGATATAGGCCATGACAGGTGTCTGCCAGAGTCGCTGATTTGCTTGGGTGAAATCAGACATTTCTTCCTCGGTATTCACTCGATCTAACCACTCATTCATATGCGCTAAAGAACGTTCTCCCCATTCTCGACGGGACTTAGTCGGTAAATCAGGAGCCCCTTTTTGACCTGCCTGAGCAGCAGTCAAATGATCTTCGCGGATGGCACTCATCGTTTCTCCTGTCGCTATATAAACCTTCCACGGCTGTGTATTAGCCCATGATGGCGCCATTTTTGCCTCAGATACTATCGCTTTCAAATCCTCAACCGCAATAGCGTCCTCCTTAAAATCTCGGATAGACACACGTTTTTCCAGTATCTTTGAAAATTCCATAAGTAAACCTCTTTTTCTTTTGATAACCTAATTCTACCTATTAGTAGGTAGAATGTCGATAAATAAGCCTGCTCATAACCGACGGCAATGACATCAAACAGCAAAAGCCAGTAAAGACAAGTGTCTAGCCGCAATAGCTAACAGACCTGCCTGTTGAACACGAACTGATTTTTTCAGATTAGACATAGGGATTGTCACTAAGCAAGCTTTACCTTATAATGAAGTAAAAGGAGAAAATTATGTGGGCACTGTTTGCTTTTTTATCAGCTATTTTTGCAGCCTTGACCGCTATTTTTGCAAAAATCGGTATTGAAAATGTCAATAGCAACTTAGCTACTGCCATTCGTACTGTCGTAGTTGTCATTATGGCTTGGGTGATTGTTTTTCTAACTAGAGGGCAGTCTGGCCTTTCACAAATCAACCAAAAGAGTTGGTTGTTCCTAATCCTGTCAGGGTTAGCGACCGGTGCCTCTTGGTTATGCTACTACCGTGCTCTCCAACTAGGGCGTGCCACAGAGGTAGCCGCCATTGATAAACTCAGTCTTGTCTTTACACTCATCTTGGCATTTTTACTTCTCCATGACACATTTAGCCTTAAAGCTCTGATCGGTTGTTGCCTCATTGCGATGGGGACTTGGTTAATGGTGGGATAATAAGCATAACTAATCCTTTAAGCTACTTAAGATCACGATTTTAACATAACCTTTGTCTCTGGACACAAAAAGAAGACCTAATGGTCTTCTTTTTGTGACAATTCCATAGGAATCCTTTGATAAAAAATATTTTCACCCTATGGTTTGATACGATGAAGCATCCGTGGGAATGGAATCGCTTCACGAATATGTTTAGTCCCTGCTGCGAATGTTACCATCCGCTCAATACCAATACCAAAACCACAGTGAGGAACTGACCCATACTTACGCAAATCTAAATAGAAATCATACTCAGATTTGTCCATTCCCAAAGCATCCATCTTGGCCACCAAGGCATCGTAGTCGGTTTCACGCTCGGAACCTCCAATGATCTCTCCGTAACCTTCTGGCGCCAAAAGGTCTGCACAAAGCACGCGCTCAGGGTTGCCTGGGACAGGTTTCATGTAGAAAGCTTTGAAGCTTGCTGGGTAGTTGACGATAAAGGTTGGCACGCCAAAATAGTTGGAAATCCAGGTTTCATGTGGCGAACCAAAATCATCTCCAGCTTCTAAGTGCTCATAGTCAGCATCAGCATCATTTTCATGTGCCTGTAGCAAAGCAATCGCTTCATCATAAGAAATGCGTTTGAAAGGCTCATCAATGTATTTTTGCAAAAGGCTGGTATCACGTTCCAAAGCCTCTAGAGCTTCAGGAGCCCGGTCTAAAACGCCTTGAATTAAGGCTTTAACATAGGCTTCTTGCAAATCTAAACTTTCTTCATGAGATAAGAAAGGGTATTCAGCATCCATCATCCAGAACTCCGTCAAATGTCGGCGCGTTTTAGATTTTTCGGCACGGAAAACAGGGCCAAAGTCAAACACACGCCCCAAAGCCATGGCACCCGCTTCCAAGTAAAGTTGTCCAGATTGACTGAGATAGGCAGGCGTCCCAAAGTAGTCGGTTTCAAAAAGTTCTGTAGAATCCTCAGCGGCATTACCTGACAAGATTGGACTATCAAACTTGATAAAACCATTTTTGTCAAAAAAGTCGTAGCTAGCATAGATAATGGCATTACGAATTTGCATGATAGCTACTTGTTTACGAGAACGTAACCACAAGTGACGGTTATCCATCAAGAAATCTGTACCATGTTCTTTAGGTGTGATAGGGTAATCGTTTGAAGCACCGATGACAGTGATGTCTGTAATATCTAGTTCGTAACCAAATTTTGAGCGTTCATCTGCTTTTACAATTCCCTTGACTTCAACGGCAGTTTCTTGACTCAAATGACGAATGGTATTAAATTTTTCTTGTCCTTCTTCTTCACCAAATTTTTCGATGAAGTTAGGTTTAAAGGCCACACCTTGGAAAAAAGCAGAACCATCACGGAGTTGCAAAAAGGCGATCTTTCCTTTACCAGATTTATTGGCGACCCAACCGCCAATCGTAACTTCTTCACCAACGTGTTCTTTAACATCTCGAATTGCTGTATATTTTGACATAATCTTCTTTCTCTTATTCTTCCATATAACGTTTGAGGCGACCAACCGCATCCTTGAGCGTTTCTAAGTCAGTCGCATAGCTGAGGCGGACGTGTTCTGGTGCCCCAAAACCTGCACCAGTCACTAGAGCAACACCTGTCTGTTCTAAAATATCTGTGGTAAAAGCTGTGACATCCTCAAATCCTTTAATAGCCATAGCCTTGGACACTTTTGGAAAAAGGTAAAAAGCCCCTTGAGGTTTAATGACCTCGAAACCTGGCACCTCTTCCAACAGAGGGAAAATAGTATTGAGGCGCTCTTCAAAGGCTTGCCGCATGGTTTCGACATCATCTTGGTCACCCGTCAAGGCTTCAATGGCAGCATACTGTGAAACAGCCGTCAAGTTAGAGGTCGTTTGACTGATCATTTTACTCATGCCTGAGATAATGTCTGCTTCCCCTGTCGCAAATCCAACTCGCCAACCTGTCATAGCATAGGTCTTAGACACCCCATTCACAACGATTGTTTGCTTTTTGATGGCTTCAGACAAGCTCGAAATAGGGGTGAATGTGGCACCATTATAGACTAAACGTCCATAGATATCGTCAGCTAAAATAAGAATATCATTGGCGACTGCCCAATCCCCTATTGCTTTAAGTTCTTCAGCCGTATAAATCATACCGGTGGGATTTGATGGGCTATTGAGCAAGAGAACTTTCGTCTTATTTGTCCTAACTGCCTCCAGATCACTTGGTGTCACCTTAAAACCATTTTCTTGCTTGGCAGCAACAAAAACGGGCTTACCTTCTGCGAGTTCTACCTGATCGGCATAAGATACCCAGTAAGGTGTTGGGATAATCACTTCATCACCTGGATCAATAACCGTCATGAAGAAGGCATATAGAATGAATTTTGCACCCGTACCAACCACAATTTGATTGGGAGCTACAGAATAGCCATAGTAAGTTTGAAAATACTGATCAACAGCTGCTTTCATCTCTGGTAAACCATCTGCTTGCGTGTAAAAACTCGCCCGACCATCTGAGATCGCAGCGATGGCAGCTTCTTGAATGGCTTTTGGAGTAACAAAGTCTGGTTGCCCTAATGTTAAGGACAAAATGTCTTTTCCTTGTGCCTTTAAAGCTTTAGCTCTAGCCCCAGCAGCCAAAGTGACACTTTCCGCCATATTTTGAATGCGTTGTGATACTCTCACGTCGTTTCCCCCTTAAATAGTCCTTGCATCCTCTTATTATAGCAAAAAATCTGCTAAATCACGGAGGATTTCTGAGAATTCCTCACTTTTTATGGGTAAATAATTTGCCAAATAAGCTGTCGCTACAGGCCCATACCCTTTATGTAAGAAACGATTGTCCAATAACAGAACAGCTGATTTTTGATCGTCTCGTCGATTAGTCCGGCCAACGGCTTGGATCAGTCTTAAGAGCATGTGGGGTAGGCTATAGTGAGAGAAAACTTGTAAACCTTGAGCTTCTAGATAGCTACTCATTTTCACCATCAGCGGATCCTTCGGATTGTCAAATGGCAGATGGGTGACAACGAGAACTAAACGGTCCTGCTGGACAAAATCTACTCCCTCCCAAAAACTCCCTGTTCCTAGAAGAAAGGCCCCCTCACCTTCATCAAAACGTTGTTTTGCCTTTTTTGTTTGATCATAGTCCAATTGACTAACAAAGGGAATAGCGAACTCCGTCAAGGCACTTGCTGTTTCCATCAGCAACTGACGGGAGGTAAAGAGAACAAGACCCCGCTGACCCAGTCGATAAAGTTGGTGCAGACGTTCCAATAAAGCTTGGACATACTGGTAACGTGAAACGACGTGAACCTCTGGCATGCTTTGGTCTATATAGAGAACCTGATTGTCTCTTGGTGGCGCCTCAATCACACGAATATCCACCTCTTCGTTAGAAAATCCCAACAAATCCGTCAAACTGACCTGCGGACTAATTGCCAGGGTAGCAGAAATCAGATAAAGTTTTTTCACTTCAGGCAAATAGTCACTAAATAAACTGAGTTTCTCCGGTGATGCTTCTATCCAGAACTGCCTTTGGTCTGCTCGGGTATCACTATGCCACTGAAAGTATCCTAAACCAGGTTGAGCCCACCGTTTTTCTTCGTCAAAAAGTCCCTGAGGTAGCTCACGGATATCTTGTTGCAAAGAATGAACCAGGTCAACTCTAGGAACACCACCTGTTCGCCCATTGCCCTCTACCAACAAACGGTCAATCACCCGCATGGCATCCTCTAATAAACGCCTGGTTAGGATATCTTGTTCTTCTTTTAGAGCCTGAGCTAGACGTTTGGAAAAGCTCACGATTTCCAAGCTACGGCGCGAAATCTGTTCTACTGCCAAGTACAATCTCTGTGCTTCGTCAATGACAACAATCTTATCGGCAACAAAAGAACTATCATCTTCTATACGAGTTAACAAATAAGCATGATTAGTCACCAGTAGAGGAACTGTTTTACTTTTTTCATAAGCTCTCTGCCAAAAATCGACCGAGGCAAAGAGCGATGAGGCTTTAAGGGTACCATCATGTCGAATGCCATTGATATAGTCGGCTACCCGTTGCCATTGCCGAATTTCTGACAAATCACCTGTCTTTGTCTCCAAAAGCCAGACAATTAATTGCATCTTAAAACGTTGAACTAAGCGATTATCCTGCTGACTGAGACTGTCATAAAAACTATCTAACTTAATCACATCTCTCGGTGATTTTAATGATTGAAAATCCACCTGAAAAACATCTGCTAAATGATGCAACTCCTGTTGAACCAGCTGGTCTTGCAAGGCCTTCGTTGGAACAGACAAAACGATCTGTTGGCTTGGATCAGTCATTAAAATTCCCAACAAGTAAGCGTAGGTTTTCCCCATTCCAGCAGGTGCTTGAATGCCGGTGATACGACCATCATCAATACTTGTGCGGACCCAATCAGCCATCTGTGCTTGTAAGGGACGCTCTTGTAAACCTAATAAAGCCAAATTATGGTGCCATTCTAGAGAAAGACGGCGTCTTATTAACAGAGGTTGAGGTTGAGGAACCACCAATTGTGCGACCTGTGTATACCCCTTAGGCAAATCCTGGCGACAATCTGACAAGCATTCCTCCAAAACCAGATAACTCTCATAGAGCAAAGCGTCTGAAAAGCGCAAGAGTAGCTCGACCGTCTGACGTGGTAAAGACCGTATCTTATCTTGCAAAGTAAGGAGCAACTGGGCAGTTGCGTGAGCATCTGCAATAGCTGTATGCGCCTGTTCTAGATCCAATGACAAGTGTTGCGCCAAAAAAGACAGATTATATTTTTCCAGTTCTGGGAAAAAAACTTGGGCCAATTCGACGGTATCCACCCGTGGTGTACGTAACTCAAAGCCCTCAAAAAAAAGAGCTTCTGCTAAAAAGTTGGCGTCAAAGGTGACATTGTGGGCTACGAAAATACAGTCACTAATCAAGTCATAGACCTGACCAGCCACTTGCGAAAAATCAGGCGCTTGCGCCAACTGTTGGTCCGTAATGCCTGTCAATTCGATAATATGGTTGTCTAAAGGTTCATGGGGATTGACATCAGTTGCATATTCTGCAGTAACCTCCCCATCTTCAACAATCACAATACCAATTTGGATAATTTTGCCATCACTTCTTGCACTAGTAGCCTCTAAATCCACCACTGCATACTTTTTGTGCTTCGCATTCATCATACCGCTATTATAGCATGGTCTTTAGTCATTTTAAACCACCAGACGTTTTCACCTCTAGTCATGAAAACGCATTTTTGCTATAATGATACAAAGGAGAGACTTATGATTATACCTTCATTTGGCACCAAAGAAGCCCACAAAACTTATCAGGAGCGCTATGGTGTTTACGCTGTCATCCCAAATCCGGAAAAAACGCATTTGATCTTGGTTCAAGCACCTAATGGTGCCTGGTTTTTACCTGGTGGTGAGATTGAAAAAGGGGAAAATCAAACGCAAGCCTTAGCTCGTGAATTACGTGAAGAACTTGGTTTTTCCGCTCAGTTAGGTGCCTATCTCGGTCAAGCAGATGAATATTTTTATTCTTCTCATCGAGACACCTACTACCACAATCCTGCCTACATCTATGAAGCCTTATCCTATCACATTTTAGGAGAACCGCTTGAAGACTTTAATCATGTGGCTTGGTTTTCTATTCAGGAAGCACGTGAAAAACTCAAACGCGGGTCTCACAAATGGGGCATTGACCAATGGTTGTTAGCCAAAGAAAAATCTTAATTTTCTCAAACTGAGTCATCAAAAAGTGATATAATAAAACAAATAGACAACAGACGAGGAGAAGGATATGAAACTGATCAACACGACAAGTAGCCACGGTAAGCTCGTACGTAGCCAGCTGGCCAATACTGATGCTTCCTTGGTTGAGACGTATTCGGCGGGAAACACAGATGTTATCTTTACAGAAGCTCCAGGACATTATGAGATTCTAATTTCCAATAAACACCGAGCTATTAAAGATAGTGAAATCGCAACCATTCGTGAATTCTTCCTCAAGCGAAAAATTGACAAAAGTGCACAATTCGAGCACATTAAAACGATTCACACCTCTAACCTCATTGAAATGACTATCCCTCGAGCTTAAGCAAAAAAAGCGTGAGACGTATGTCTCACGCTTTTTTTGTTGACTTAGCCTTCTTTAACTTTGCCTTCCCAATAATCGATACCAAATTTCAAGACATAAATTTCATCGTATCCCGCAGCATGCAAAATACGGATGGCCTTACCAATCGTATTAACATCACGGCTACTGCCATAAAGAAGCACAGGCTTTGTTTTGACCAGAGCCCCCAAACTTTCCTTAAATTGTTGAATATTAAAGTTTCGTGCACCTAGAATGTGTTTTTTTCGAAAAGCCACGGGATCTCGTAGGTCCACAAGTTGCCCTTGATGTAATTTTTCTTGAAAGACTTGATTCTCTACGTACTTGGCATAATGGTGACGGGCCCAATAACGGTAACCCTGCCAGGCTAAATAAAGTAAAATTGCAATAATAAAGAGATAAGTAATGATATTTTCAGCCATGATTTATCGAATCTTTCTAATTGTCTTACGCATCTTGTCTAGCCAAACTCGCAGCTCCAATAATACCCGCATCATTTCCGAGTTCTGCGATTTTAACACGAGTCGTTTGACGCACTTTAGGAAAGGCATATTTTTGGAAATAAGTCTCAACGCGACTGCGTAAAAATTCACCCGCCGCTGAAACCCCACCACCAATAACAACCGAGTCAGGATTTAAACTATTTGAAATATTAGCAACTGCCAGACCTAAATAATAACTAACACGGTCAACGATACTTTCTGCAAAGCTATCGCCTGCCTTGGCTGCATCAAAGATATCCTTACTGCTAACAGCTTCACCATTATCAATTTGCGCTTTGATATCAGAAGAACCTTCGTACGATTCTGCTAAAAGACGAGCCACACGAACAACGCCAGTAGCTGAGGCAACAGTTTCCAAACACCCTTGGTTCCCACAAGTACAAGTAAAGCCAGTTTGCGGTTCAACATTGATATGCCCAATCTCTCCACCAGCACCAGCTACTCCGTGAATCAGATTTCCATCAGCAATAATACCACCGCCAACACCTGTCCCCAAGGTGACAAACACAACATCAGGATTGTTTTCTCCTGCACCAACCCAACGCTCACCTAGAGCTGCTACATTGGCATCGTTGTCAATAGCAAAAGGAATACCGATTTCACGTTCGATAACGGTTCCAATTTCCTGACGATCTTCCCAGTTAAGGTTATAAGCATTTGAAACTGTTTTAGCTGTTCGGTCAACCGCTCCAGGTGAGCCCATACCAATACCAGCAAAGTCAGCTGCACTCAATCCATAGAGATCAAAACGGTGTTTGATAGATGCGACGATATCTGGCACAATATGCTTGCCATCATCCAGGATATTAGTCGCAATGGCCCATTTTTCTTGCACTTCACCCTCTAAGGTGACAATACCAAACTTTATGGTTGTTCCACCCAAATCAATGCCCAGAAGTTTTTTTGCCATGTTCTCTCTCCATTTCTAATCGATGTTCACGTCTTAGAATCAATTCCGCTTGCATATATAGCTGGCGTTCTATCAGATCCGCTTCATAAATCTTTGTCAGCTCAATCTTCATGAGTTCGATATCATACAAACGTTTGCCCATATAGACAATAATACCATAATGTTTTAGTAGTTGCTGCACATCGTATAAGGTTTCCATATGTGGCTTATTGTAGCAAAAAAGGCTTTCTCTGACAAGAGGAAGCCTTTTCATTTCTTAAAAAATTAGTCTCTAGCTGCGCGATTAGCTTCTGCTTTAAGCATCCACAAATTCTTATCTGCATCAGCTTTAGCCTGAACAAAAATATCGTTTGAAACATCATCACCTTCAGAAGCTGTATCATCCAATCCTTTTTGGAAAAGCTCTGACAAGTAGGCATAAACACCAATCAAACGCTCAATACGTTCTTCCATCGTTTGGTCATAAGAACCTGGCTCTTCAACTAATTGTGAGTTTTCATCAAACTCTTTCAAGGTTGAAAAAGGAGCACCACCAATGGTAATCAAGCGTTCACTGATTTCATCTAAGAAACCATTTAAGGTATCCATATACTCATCCATTTTTGGATGTAGGTAAAGGAAACCACGTCCGCGCATGTACCAATGCACTTGGTGAATAATAGAGTAAGCTTTTGATAAGTCAGCCACTGATTGGTTTAAAACGGCTTTTGTTTTTGGTAATTCTTCGTTTTTGTAAAGATTAGATACTGTTGGATTAGCAACCATGATAATAACTCCCTTCATTCTTGCTATACCTCATTATACCACAATTCACACCAGAACATTAAGCAAAAGGCTTCCCTTTTTCTTTGAAATTTTTTGATATTTTTATTTATTTTTTCGAATAAAAAAGTATGAAAACCTTAATTCTATTTTGTTTTGGAGCCTGCCTAGGTTCCTTTATTGGCCTTGTAGCTGACCGCTTTCCTGAACAATCTATCATTGGTCCAGCCAGTCATTGTGGCGCTTGCCAACGACGACTTCCTGCTTGGCAACTAATACCGATTGTCTCGCAAATCTTGCTTAAAAGTCGCTGCTTCTACTGCAAGGCTCCATTTGCTGTGCGTTATCTTCTCGTTGAAGTCATCTGTGCCTGTATCTTTGGCCTATGGGGAAGTGGTTTTTTATCTGGAACCGCTCTGTGGTTAGCTATCATGGGACTACTCCTTGGTCTTTTTGACATCAAGTCTCGCCAGTACCCACTGGTCATCTGGCTGTTTCTCTCTTTACCACTGTTAATGTCTGCTAAACCAACTATTGGGACCTGGCTTCTTCTAGCCTTGGGATTATTGGCAACCTTTCGTTCTTTTGGCATTGGCAATGGTGATTTCCTATTTTTAGCGACACTTTCATTGAACCTCAGTCTCATTCAATTACTGCTACTCATTCAACTCGCTAGTCTGATTGGCATTGCTTATGCCTACTACTTTCAACAAAAGAAACGCCTCATCCCCTTTGTCCCTTTCATGACAGGGGCCTATTGTCTCTTGGCCCTATGCCAGTTTATCTAACTCTGAGCACCAAAAAAGCGTTTAGGTGACCTAAACGCTTTTTAGTCTATCCTAAAGCGCAATATACCGCCGAGCCCCACTGTAGGACACATAACTAATCCATTGACGCCCTTCAGCAACAAACTGCCTATCATAGAGAACACTATCACCTGCGTTCAAACTAAAAGCAACTGGTGCAGAAAGATTACCTTGGTTTCTGACGTCAACGCGATTACTAAAGGTATAACGTCCAGAATTTGCCAAGGAACTGGTTGGCTGATTAACTTGACCTAAATCGACTTGTGTACCCGTCACCCCATGTATTTGACCATTATCCGCTTTGTAATACAGGTGAGCATGATAGAGACCTGAACTGTACTTGTGGTTAGCTACACTAACACTTACTTGATAGTTCCCATCATTTTGACGAGTTGCCCGATACCAAACAATGTCATCTTGGCCACCATTGTCACTCCATACAGGAACTAAAATCTCACTAATAGCATAAGACGCTTGAATATGGCTGACAGTTATCGTAAAGCCATTAGCTGTTTGGTTACTGATAGACAACTGACCAGATTGATGACTTTGAGGGGCTTTGGTGGTATGATCCGCCGCAGCCACACCAACTACTCGACCATCCCCTTCAACATAGTAAAGATGCGCATGATAAAGGCCATAAGTTCCTTTATGTTTGTCCCGTTGAACATCGACGGAGTAGCTGCCATCGTTTTGGCGAACGGCATCATACCATACCAAGTCATCTTGACCATTGACAGCCGTCCAAACAGGGACTTTAACTTGGCGGATACCCTTGCTATCTGAGACATTGCTTACAATAACACGGAAATTACCATCTGCTTGATCACTAAAGGAAATACTTCCACTTCTTTGACTGTCAGACTGAGGTTTTGCTACAGCTTGAGGTAAACTTGCTAATGGAATATACCGTCGTGTACCACTGTAGGAAACGTAACTAATCCATTGGTAACCATCTGTTTCCAAAACCCGATCGTAGAAGATTTTTTCTCCTCGATTGAAATGAAACTCGGTTGGTGCTGACATCAGCGCTTGATTTTTGACATCAACTTTTTCTTCGAAGGTATAGTAACCAGACTCAGCCAGTCGCTTACGATTATCTGTTTGACCGCCTAGAGTCGTTTCAGTGGCACCGACACCGACAACTTTTCCACCAGGTTCGACATAGTATAGATGGACATAATAACGTCCTGCTTCATTTTTATGGCGATTTTTGTTAACAGTGACCTTATAGTCTCCATTATCTTGACGAGCTGCATCATACCATACCAAATCATCCTGTCCTGACTTAGCTGTCCAAACAGGAACCTTGACGGCGACAATGCCATTGACGTCATGCAAATCTCTGACAAAAACATCAAAACCATCGGTCGTCTGATTTTCGATGGCTAATTGGCCAGACACGGCCTCACTGACACTGCGAGTCGCTCTATTGGCTCGGTCTGTTTGTCCTTCTGCAGCTGCTTGGCGTTTTTCTTCTTGAATAGCTTCGGTCGCTGTCTGCTTATCTAAGTTGTCAGACGATGCCACTGAGCGGTCTTGGGTTCCAGAAGAATCATCAGACACCACTTGATTGACCAGGCTAGATGCTGGTGTCGCTGTTTCTTGTATCTGCACTTTTGCAGCTTCAGTGACATTATCGGTCGACTGATCTGTTCTTGTCGCATCTGGTGCTTGATCCACTTGCGTAGACACCACTTGGTCATTTGTAAGCTTTTCGTGTTCTTGGTTTTCTGTGATTTCCTGACTGGTCTCCTCGGCGCTAAGGCCTTGTGACGTTTCTTGAGGTTCAAAAACAGACGCAGTCGTCACTTCCTCGGCCTGTGCTTGGTTATTAGCAAATAGGATTGCCGTACCCAGTAAGACAGAAGTTGCCCCAAACGCATATTTGCGAATAGAGAAGCGTTGTTTTTCGTGTGCAGCATATTTTCTCATGACCATTTCCTCCTTTTACTAGATGTATCATTCTTGATTGTGATTTTTTGTGATATATGTTAATTGTATCGTCGGTTATTTATCACTGTCCTCTTGCCATCCCTGATTTTATTTTGAAATAAAAGCTATTTCCAACTAAATTATAGCGCTTTCATGCAAAAAAACAAGTCTTTTTTGTCTTATTTCTATCAAAAAAACAAGCAGATGGATTGGTTGTAAAGTTTGACCTCAATCCAGTTAGTGCTTTGCTATTTATGTACAATTTAGAGTTGTATTGGTTTTCCCTTAAATTTTCCTAAACAATATGATATGATACAAAAAAGAGGTAATATGATGCAAAACAAACAATTAACGAATCGGCAAGGGGTTTTATTGCTTTTCTTTCTCGTTCTTTCAATGGGCCTACTGTTAGCCTTTTATTCGAAAAAAACAGCCGTATCATCAAATAACAAAAGTACGACTCCCTCTGCTGTTCAAAGCACAAAGCAGTCAGCTCGGATTATGTGTCACGGTGACCTCCTTTACCACGATGGGCTTTATATGAGCGCTTTACAAGCAGATGGCAGTTATGATTTTTCAGAGAATTTCACCTATGTTAAGCCTTGGTTTGACCAAGCCGATTTGGTTATTGGTGATTTTGAGGGAACCATTTCCCCCGATAAACCACTAGCAGGCTACCCTCTTTTTAATGCGCCTCAAGATTTAGTGACTACGCTAAAAAATACGGGATATGATGTTCTTGACCTGGCTCATAACCATATTCTTGATTCGGGTATTTCTGGCCTCCGTTCAACAGCACAGCTATTTGAACAGGCAGGCATTACTCCTATTGGTATCTATACTCACCAAAGTAGACAGCATTCTCCATTAACCATTAAAACAGTCAAGGGCATTAAGATTGCTCTTTTGGCCTATGCTTATGGTTTTAATGGCATTGAAGCTAGTATCTCTCAAAAGGATTACAACGACTACCTCTCTGACCTCAACGAAAATCAAATGGAGGCAGAAATCAAGCGAGCTGAAGAAGAAGCTGATATAACCATTGTCATGCCACAGATGGGGATTGAATATCAACTGGAGCCAACCGAGGCACAAGTCACTCGTTACCATAAAATGATTGACTGGGGCGCTGATATTATCTTTGGAGGACACCCACATGTCGTGGAGCCTGCTGAAGTGGTGAAAAAAGGAAATGAAAATAAGCTGATCATTTACTCTATGGGTAACTTTATCTCTAACCAACGCCTTGAAACTATGGATGGGGTAGATAATGCTATCTGGACGGAACGAGGAATTCTTATGGATGTTACAATTGAAAAACGCAAGGGTAGGACACGCATTCAAACCGCTCTAGCCCATCCTACCTGGGTCAGTCGCCAACCAAAAGGGACTTATTCCCCCGAAGGCTATCCCCTCTATCGTTACCAGACCTGGATTTTAGACGACTTTATCCTTGGTGGAAAAGAACGTCAACACATTGACCAAGCTACTCAGGAACGTATCGATAGGGCCTATCAGGAGATGAACGAGCACGTCCATCTCAATTGGCCTAAAACCAAGTAAGAAGAGGTTAATCCTTGGATTAACCTCTTTTTGATCTCGTCATTTCCATCAGTTCTTGTAGGGTATTAGACTGTCCAATCCCGTTCTGCAAGCTATTGTACACTAACATGAGAAGCTTAGATGATGCTAGTATTCGGTTTCTTTGTTTTTATTTCTTGGTCAATCGTTTTAATCAATAATATCTGATCTTTTTCAGGATAGATTTGACTTTGTATGCGATTGAGTAAAAGCATGAGCCAAGCAAAAGCCAGCACAAAGGCTGTCAATTCAAAGGCTGTCAGTGATAGGTAATGAACCACCTGAAAGGCCACCTCGAGCCCCAAAAGAACAGCCCCAACAATATAAGAAGTCCAATAAAACTCCTTACCAAGCTCTGGCATCAGAAAACGAATAGAAACAATTAAAAGCAAAACAACAATAATCAACTGACCTGCAAATTCATTGTGCAAACGATGAAAATCAGGGTTATTGGGAAAGTAGCCAACCAAACCCAGGTCAAGGCCCAAAAGCGTCAAGAGAAAACGACAAATGCTGTGTTTTAGATGTGGCCCTTTCAATTGTCGAAGGGTCGCAAAAAGATAGTCGATCAAGGCGATAAAGATCAAGGCCGACAAAATCAGGGTCAAGTTAAAGGCCCAAGGGCCTTGCGCCTGATTGGTACCCAAAAAGCTCAGATTATGTTGCCACCACTTGGCATTTTTATTGGTTACCATAGCTACGGTCACACCAATAATAATGACTAGGGTAAAGAAATAGGTCAACCATCGCGCTTTAAACAAAGAGGCAAAAAGACTCGCAGCTGATGCTAGAAAATAGGTCAAAATGCCTAAAATCAGTGTTGAGGTAAAGATATCAAAACTAGCCCCTGAAAAGAACTGTTCCAGCATCCAGGAAAAACCAATCAAAATACTCTCAAAGATAACCCCTACGGCCAAAACAACCACAGGAAAATTCCTCCAAAAAAGACGCTTCGAGTGTTCTGCCTGAAAAGAATGCCTATTCTTAATCAATGTCCAAGCAAAGAGTACAATAATAGCAGGTCCTGATAGCCCAATCAAAAATGATAAAATCGAATTACTGCCAGTTAAGGAAACCTGAGAGTGCCCTTGAAGACTGACAAATGCCGTAAAAATAAGCGCTAAAATGACTGCCAAAATCATGAGCCAGTTATTAGAGAGCTGCCAAGGCTTTTTATGATCCTTTCCCAGTAAAATCAGACGATTATCTTCTAATTGCCCCAAAATCGTACTATCTGTAGATAAATGAAGATTCTCTACTACCTCTTGACTCAGCTTAATATAATAATCTCTCGGCATGCAAGTGAACGTCCCTTTCCTTTCAAAAAAACACCGCTAAACTAAGCTGAGCAGTTGGCATCAGGCTAGCCCAACGGTGGTCACAAATGGATTTAGTCTTCGCTAGTATTTAGAATCTTAAGAGTCTCAACCAAGTTTTCAGCATTGACTTCAATCGTATCACCCGTCGCTTTAATCTTGACTTCTACAATGCCCTCTCCAGCTTTCTTACCAACTGTCACACGAACAGGCAGACCAATCAGGTCACTATCAGAGAACTTAGAACCTACACGTTCATTGCGATCATCCACGAGTACCTGATAACCTGCAGCAACTAAATCACCTTCAATGCGAGCTGTCAACTCATTGGCAGTCTCGTCTTTAGTGTTGACAGTAATTACATGCACATCAAACGGTGCTAACTCTTCAGGAAAGTTAACTCCCCAAGCAAACCGGAATTGCCCTTTAGGTGTTTTATTGACAAAAATGCGGGCATGTTGTTCCATAACAGCTGACAAAATACGACTGACTCCAATACCATAAGAACCCATGATAATCGGCACGGCACGACCATTTTCATCTAAGACTTCAGCCCCCATACTTTCAGAATAACGTGTGCCAAGTTTAAAGATATGACCGATTTCGATACCGCGAGCAAACCTGAGATGACCTACACCATCTGGTGCTTCTTCACCTTCTTTAACCTCACGAATATCAGCGAATTCTGCCTGAAAATCGCGACCATAATTGACGCCTATTAAGTGGAAACCATCCTCATTAGCACCGACGACAGCATTGTGTACATTTTGAATTTTGCGATCCGCAATGATACGCACGTCTTCTGCTAAACCAACAGGGCCTAAAGACCCAAAACCAGCGCCAAAAACAGACTGTGCTTCTTCTTCACTAGCAGCTTCTAAGAAATCAGCCCCCAAGAAGTTTTTCAACTTAACATCATTGACTTGATCATTTCCAACTAAGAGAGCAACGACTGGTTGCCCATCTGCTATAAAGAGTAGTGTTTTAATACTTTGTTCTTCTGGGATTTCCAAAAAGGCGCAGACGTCATCAATGGACTTGCAATCTGGTGTTGCCACTTTATGAACATCTTCTTCAACAAAGACAGCCGTACTTTCTTTAAAAGCATTGGTCGCCATCTCCAAGTTGGCGGCATAGTCAGAAGCATCCGAGTAAGCAATCGTATCTTCTCCTGAAATCAACCAAGCTGCCAATTCCTCACGAATAGCATCTTTGACGTCTTCTGGCACTTCATCCAAAGAAGCAATAGACTTATCTAAAACCACCCAATGGTTCAGGTCAGTACGGTCTGGTGTAATAGCCATAAATTCTTGGCTATCCTTGCCTCCCATTGCTCCACCATCTCCGATAATGGCTTTAAAATCTAAGCCAAAGCGGGTGAAAATACGCTCATAAGCCCGACGGTAGTCCTCATAAGCGCGGTCTAGATCTTCGTAATTAGCATGGAAAGTGTAGCCATCCTTCATAATAAACTCACGCGTTCGTAAAAGACCATTACGAGGCCGTTTTTCATCTCGATACTTGGATTGAATTTGGTAAAGATTTAAAGGCAGTTGTTTATAAGATTTAACGGAATCACGCACCAGGGCCGTCATGGTTTCTTCATGGGTTGGTCCCAGGATGAAGTCGGAACCATCACGGTTTTTTAGTTTGAAGAGATCTTCTCCATAGGTTTCGTAACGACCAGACTCTTTCCAGAGGTCGGCCGTCAAAAGAGCAGGTGCCAAGAGTTCAACGGCCCCTATTTTTTCAAACTCTTCACGTAAAATTGTTTTAATTTTCTCCAACACTCGGTTGGCCAAAGGTAGGTAAGCATAAATCCCTGCTGAGACTTGGCGTACATAACCGGCACGAAGCATCAACGCATGGCTAATAACTTGTGCATCTGAGGGCATTTCCCGCAGGGTTGGAATGAGCATGTGACTTTGTTTCATTATGTGATTTCTCCCTTTTAATTCATAAAGGCTCGAACAATATCGTTCCAGGTAACTGCTACCATCAGAATGACCATAATGACCACTCCAACCAAGGTAACAAGTGTTTCAGTTTCTTGTCGCAAAGGTTTTCGGCGTATGGCTTCAATCAAATTCAGTAAAATCTTACCCCCATCCAAAGCTGGTATGGGCAACAAGTTAAAGATACCGAGGTTGAGTGACAACATAGCCGTAAAAGTCAGCAGGGCTACAAGTCCCGAATCAGCTGCTTGACCAATCATTTGGTACATGGCTACTGGCCCTCCCAGTTTATTGAGACTCGGGTGTAAGACCAGATTTTTCAAGGCATTTAAAATACTAAAAGCCGAATCCCACGCCATGGTAAAACTTCCTGTCAGCTTATCCCAAAAACCTGTTTTAAGACCAACAGAAATTCCTAAGAGGTAGTTGCCGTTGATTTGCTTTGGGGTAATGGTCGTTTCCTGATTTTTCCCTTGGTGGGCATAGGTCACCCTTAGACTAGTAGCCGTTTTATGGTCACTGGTCGCTTTTGACACAGCTTGAGCAATCTCTGCCCAATTTGAAGTTTTTGTCTGATTGACCGCTAAGATACGATCACCAGACACTAAACCGGCCTGCGCCGCAGCACCACCTGCTTGCACCTGGATTGCATTGGTTGAGGCATCTTGCGCCCCGCCTTGCATAAAAATGACAGCCAAACATAAGACCAAACCTAAGATAAAGTTATTGAGTGGCCCTGCAAAATTCGTTATCAAACGACCCGCTAGAGAGGCATTTTGAAATTGAACATCTTTAGGGGCAATTCGAACTTCGGTCCCATCTTCTTCAACGATCGTCGCATCGTGATCAACCAAAAAAGTCTGGCTATCTTCACCAACCAAGCCTGTCAGCGTTAATTGATCCTCTAGGTCATAGCTTGTTACACGCATTGGGAGGGCTGTTAAATCGTTTTGACGATCTGTTAAATTAATGCGGGTTACTTGCCCGGACTCCCCTAAAGTCAAGGTTACTGGCGATCCCGGTCGAATTTCTGTGGTATCTTCTCCCCAACCCGCCATCCGAACGTAACCACCTAGTGGCAGCAGTCGAATCGTATAACTGACCCCATCACGGCCAATATGGGCAAATAACTTAGGACCCATTCCGACCGAAAATTCGCGTACTAAAATACCAGAACGCCGTGCAAAATAGAAATGACCAAACTCATGTACAATAACAATCAGGCCAAAAACGATAATAAAAGCAAGTATTCTTACAAGCACAAAAGCACCTACTCCCTTTACTTAAAACAGACCAAAAAGGTACATTAGTGGAAAGACGAAGAGCAGGCTGTCAAAACGGTCCAATATCCCACCATGTCCTGGGATGAGCTTTCCTGAATCCTTGACACCAAAATGCCGTTTATAAGCGCTCTCGACAAGATCACCAAATTGTCCAGCTGCACTAAAAATAAGGACGAGCACCAACATCCAAACAAAATGATGAGGCGTATAAACAGCGCTATCCAATAACATAAAGACAAATGAGACCAGTAAGGCACTCAGTAGCCCACCGATACTACCTTCAACCGTCTTATTAGGTGAAACAGCTGGCATAAGAGGCGTTTTCCCCATTTGGCGACCTACCATATAAGCGCCAATATCAGTTGCCCAGACTAAAAACAGGGCAAAAAGCACCTTATCTAGGCCAGCGTCTCGTCCCAAATTGAGATAATGAAAACCAATCCCCACGTAAAAGCTAGCCACAATCGGGAATCCAGCTTCCTCTATGGAATAGCGGCTGTGATTAAAGACTGTCCCTGCTAGCAAGGCAAATACAAAGACTGTATAAGCGATAAGGTTCGCTTCCAAAGGTAAGAAACTAAAGTAAGATCCTAAAGGTAGTGACAGCACAAAGGCTGCTAACAAAGATAACACACCCTCTAAAGAAAAAACTTCTAAATGACGCATCTTCAAGAGCTCACTAACACCAATCATGGCCAAAACACCCACAAAAAGGTGGAAGGGCAAGCCTCCAAAAATGAGGAAAGGTAAGAAAATCAAGAGGGCGATGCCTCCAAAAATAACACGTTTTTGCATGATATCTCCTTATTTTAGTCCACCAAAACGCCGGTCACGTTGGCCAAAAGAGGCAATGGCAGTCCGTAGTTCCTCAGCTCCAAAATCTGGCCACAGGGTATCTGTAATGTAAAATTCACTGTAAGCAGACTGCCATAAGAGAAAATTACTCAAACGAAACTCACCACTGGTACGAATAATCAAATCGGGATCTTGAATAGTCGCTGGCAACTGAGCTGTCATCAGGTGAGCCTGGACCGTCTGGGCTGTTATCTCCTCAGGAGCTATACCTTCTGCTACAATTTGCTGAACCGCCTTTGTGATATCATCTCGCCCACCATAATTGAGTGCAAAATTCAAAATCAAACCCGTATTTTCTTTGGTCAAATCACATGCCCGATCTAGAGCATCTAGCGTTGCCTGCGGTAGCGGTGTCCGATCTCCCATCATTTCCACGCGAACGTTATTTTCATGCAGTTTTGGGACATAGGTATTGAAAAAATCAACAGGGAGTTGCATGATGAAAGAAACTTCATCCTTTGGACGACTCCAATTTTCTGTCGAAAAAGCATAGACTGTTAAGACTTTAACGCCTAAATCTGAGGCAGCAATTGTCACAGCCTGTAAGGCATCCATCCCAGCCTTATGCCCCATAACGCGTGGTTGCAAACGTTTCTTGGCCCAACGGCCATTACCATCCATTATAATCGCCACATGCCCTGGGACTTGCCCGATTTCTGGCGTTTGTGCTTTACGTTTTCGTTTAAACATCAGCATTCCTCTTCTATGATATCTTTACCATTTTATCATAAACCTGCCCATTTGGCTAACTTGCCCTAGTTGAAACTAAAGGGAGGAAAACAAACAGTGCACCCCACCCGAAAGCTAATGTGACATTAACTTCTATGATAGCGTACACTGTCTTTTTTATCTTAAGGAATGTATTAAACCTTTTCAAAATGCAAGTGGTTCTTTTTCAGGCCGACTTTAAGGGTATCGCCTGCTTTAAAGTCATCTGATAGAATCCATTCCGCCAAAGAATCTTCCAGGTCCGTTTGTAGGGTACGACGTAGTGGACGTGCCCCCATTTCTGGGTCATACCCCTTTTTAGCTAAATAATCCAAAGCCTGGGCACTGATTTTCAATGTCTTGCCTTGCTCGGCCAAATGAGCAATCAATGGTTTAACCATCAATTTGACAACGGCCTTCATATCCGTATCCGTCAGGCTATGGAAAACAACCTTTTCATCAATCCGATTGATGAATTCAGGACGGTAATGCCGTTTTAATTCTTCCAAAATACGTTTTTGCATGGCTTCATGGTCATGTACCAATGCCTGAGCCCCAAAACCAACCGTTTTATCATCTCGGAGTGCAGTCGCCCCTAGATTTGAAGTCATAATAATAATCGTGTTTGAAAAATCAACCTGACGACCACGGCTATCCGTCAACACCCCATCATCAAGCACCTGTAAGAGTAAATTAAAGGTATCTGGATGGGCTTTTTCGATTTCATCAAACAGCAAGACTGAGTAAGGGCGGTTGCGAACTTTTTCCGTTAATTCTCCCCCTTCATCATAACCGACATACCCTGGAGGAGCCCCATTGAGCCGACTAGCTGCAAATTTTTCCATATATTCTGACATATCAAAACGAATCAATGCCGATTCATCATCAAAGAGCAACTCTGCTAGAGCCTTAGCCAATTCCGTCTTTCCAACACCTGTTGGTCCCAAAAACATAAAAGAACCGATCGGCCTTTTACCCGTACGAATGCCGGATTGGTTACGACGAATAGCCCGACTGATGGCAGAAATAGCAGCATCCTGACCAATCACACGTTTGTGCAAATCTTCCTCTAATCGAAGGTACTTTTTCGCCTCACTCTTGGTCATCTTAGCTACAGGAATACCAGAGAGTTGACTGAGGGTTTCTAAAACAACTTGTTCAGTTACTTGATGGCGATTTTCCTTATCGTTTGCTGTCGCTAGTTGTTTGAGAAGCTGGTTGGCTTTTCGCACACTTTGATCAAGAATGGCCTGATCCAAATCCGTCAAAAAGCCGTGACCGGCAACTGTCTGCTGATTTTGTACCTTAGAAGCCGCCTCATCAATCAAATCAATTGCAGAGTCAGGCAAATTTTTACTTGTCAAATAACGCTTGGCACCTGAAACAGCCGTTTCTAAAGCCTCTTGTGTCATTTGTACATGATGAAATTCTTCATAACTGGCTTTGAGACCCTCTAAAATAGCCAATGCCTCTGCGGTTGTTGGTTCTTCAATGAGAACCTTGGCAAAGCGTCGAGACAAGGCCGCGTCTTTTTCAATATGCTTTTGATATTCATCTTGCGTCGTCGCGCCCACCATATGTAAGGTCCCACGAGCCAAGGCTGGTTTTAAGATGTTGGCAGCATCCAAGGTCGAGTCCATCCCCGACCCAGATCCCATAATGGTATGCAACTCATCTACAAATAGAATGATGTGAGCATCTGCTTCAATTTCAGCTATGATATTATTCATGCGTTCTTCAAAGTCACCACGAAAACGGGTTCCAGCCAAGACAGACATCATATCTAGCTCTAAGACTCGAAACTCTGCCAGTTCAACTGGTACTTGTCCTTGAACCAAGCGTTGTGCCAAGGCTGATGCCAGGGCTGTCTTTCCAACACCAGCATCCCCAACCAAAACAGGATTATTTTTCGTTTTTCGGCTAAGAATCTGAATCATCCGAGCCACTTCACTGTCGCGTCCAATAACAGGCTCTAATTGTCCTTTTTCAGCCATAGCCGTCAAATCACGGGTATAATCCGACAATTCACCGACCGGCGTTTGTGGCCCTCCCATCATATTGGCCATCATATTGTTCGTATTTTTACGTGGATTAATGTATTGATGAATGGCCTTTTGGGTTTCTTTGTCAAAACCAGCATGGCGCTCAATTGCTTGTCTCAAACGTAGCAGAGAATCCCCTTCTGCTTTTTCCCCCTTATCCTTAAGTGAAAAACCGGCCATCAATAGGACTTGTACAGCTGTATTATGTCCTGTTAGCAACATGGCATAGAGGACATGCTCTGTCCCTACCTCATCACTGTGGGTAACCTCTGCGATACCGCGAGCCTTCTCCATAATCAGCTGTAGACGTGGCGACTGCGTTACAAACTGAGGAAGCTGTACTTTTTTATCCCAGCGGTAACCCGTCACGCGCTCTGCGAGATGACGCAAATGGTCTACTTGCGTTTTATCCCCAAAATCGGCCAGGGCACGACCCGCGACTGAATCCGTTGTTTCTGCCATAGCCAACAAGACTTCCCAGGTTTCCAAATGGCCAGTATGATAAGACATGGCTTCAAATTGCGCTCGCTCAAATAAGCGACTAAGTTTCGGTGACATTTCTACCATAATTTATCCTTTTCTATCAATGCGTTGTAAAATTTCTCGTAACATATTGGCACGAATCAAGGCGGCCTCTTCACCTAAAACCTCATCTGTCGTCGCTGCCAATAAGATATTTCCTTCACGTTGGGTCAATACTTGCCGTTCATAGAGTAATTGCATAATGTCTATAAACACAGACTGGCTGATGTGCTGACCAATGCTCTCAAGAACTTCTTGAACCAACTGATGCTGATCCGAATACTCGATACGCACAATACGAATGTAGCCACCGCCCCCACGCTTACTTTCAACCAAATAGCCTTGATTGGCATTAAAGCGTGTTTTTAGAACATAATTAATCTGACTAGGCACTACTGAAAAATCATCGGCCAAACGACTGCGTTGAATTTCAGCAAAACCTGTCTGGGCAATCAGCTGCTTGATATAGGCTTCTATACTATCAGACGTGTTTTTCACAGCCCTGACTCCTTTGACTATATTTGACTATTCTCTCATTATATCATCTCCATCCTCATTCCTCAACGTAAAACCCTTTCTCTATTGATAAAAATCCCCAAACGTCGTCGCAACAATTATAAAGGCGCATCAAACAGGCAACCAAGAGAATGTCATCCTAACCATAAAAAGTTTGCAAAAGAAAATCGATATGTTATACTAATGTTGTTTTATAAAACAACAAGAGAGGCTATTATGTTTTCTAATCAACGTCTCAAAGAGAAAAGACTTGAAAAACAATTATCACAAGTTGAACTTGCCAACTTGCTCAAGGTCAATCGTTCATCTTATCATAGTTGGGAGTCGGGTCGAGCAAAACCCAACCAGAAACACCTAGCAACACTGGCTGAGATACTCGATGTCCCCGTCGCCTATTTTGAATCCGAGTACACAATCGTGACTATCTTTCTTCAACTCTCCAAAGCTAATCAGACCTTGGCAGAAAATTACATGGAAGATTTACTCCAAAGCCAGCAAAACGAAGATAAAAAAACAGTTACACTATTTCCAATCAAGGTACTGGAGGATATCCGTTTGTCTGCTGGACCTGGTCAATCTTTTACAGATGAATATGAAACAATCACTGTCTACTCCGACCAAGCATTACCCGGTTTTGACTTTGCGACTTGGATTAGTGGAACTTCAATGCAACCGACTTACCGCGATGGTGAGGTCGCATTGATTCGTGAAACTGGATTTGATTATGATGGGGCGGTCTATGCTCTGGTGTGGAATGATCAGACCTATATCAAGAAACTTTACCGTGAAACGGATGGCCTTCGTATGGTCTCTATTAATTCCAAAGGAAATCCTGATCGTTTTATTGCTGCCACTGATGATTTCCGTATCGTTGGTAAGGTTGTCGACCACTTCATGCCCGTAGACAATACAGCAGAACAAGACAAGCTTATAGACTGACAACATACGGTATGACCAACCTTCATTTAGACCAATCACATCAGATAACGTCTTATTTTACCAAGCCATCTAAAAGGTGACACTATTAACAGGGAGGTGATGAAATTGGGTTATATTGACTATTCTCGAGAGCCCACATCAGATATAGCTTTCATCGATATGAAATCCTTCTACGCTTCAGTTGAATGCGTCGATCGGGGCTTGCACCCACTGCATACTTCACTTTGTGTCATGAGTCGGGCAGATAACAGCGCTGGCTTGATCCTTGCCTCTTCTCCCACTTTTAAAAAAGTTTTTGGAAAAAATAATGTCGGTCGCTCCTATGATCTCCCCTTTGATGTCAAAACACGAAAATTCAATGATCGGCATGCCAGAAAACAAGGAATAGAGATCACGCCACAGTACAAAGCCTTCATCGAACATTGGGCAAAAAGAACACTGATTGTACCGCCTCGTATGGAGCGTTACATTGAAAAAAACTTGGACATACAGCATATTTTTCACCACTACGCCGCGCCCGATGATATCCTTCCTTATTCCATCGATGAAGGGTTCATCGACTTGACTTCTTCACTCAATTATTTTATGCCAGATAAGCACCTCTCTCGCAAAACCAAACTTGATAACCTGTCTGCCCTTATCCAGCGGGATATTTGGCGATCGACGGGGATTATCTCAACAATCGGTATGAGCAACGCCAATCCACTATTGGCTAAGCTAGCATTGGATAATGAAGCCAAAAAAACACCCACTATGCGAGCCAACTGGTCTTACGAAGACGTTGAAACCAAAGTATGGGCCATTCCAAACTTGACCGACTTTTGGGGGATTGGTAAACGTATTGAGAAACGATTGCATCGCTTAGGTATCCCAACAATCAAGGCATTAGCTAGGGCTAACCCTGATGAACTTCAAAAAGAATTCGGGAAAGTAGGCGTCCAACTGTGGTTTCATGCCAATGGTGTCGATGAAAGTAATGTCCACGAGCCCTATACGCCAAAGTCAAAAGGTTTAGGAAATTCGCAAATCTTGCCCCGTGACTACCACAGGCAAAGGGATATCGAAATCGTCTTGGCTGAAATGGCAGAACAAGTAGCTAACCGTCTACGAAAGGCCCACAAAAAGACTACGGTCGTTTCCATCCATATTGGCTATTCGAAAAACGAGATGAAAAGGTCTATCCATACTCAAAGGAAGATAGAAGCCACGAATCTAACGAAAACACTGGTCAATCATGTTCTTAGTTTATTTCGTCAAAAATATAGTTCAGGATCCGTTAGACAAATTGGGGTAGCTTACAGTGGATTGGTTGATGAAACCTATCGCTTACTATCCCTTTTTGAGGATGTCGAACAAACCGAGAAAGAGGAACAATTGCAGTCAACTATTGATACGATCAGAGAACGCTTTGGCTTTTTAGCGATTCAAAAAGGAACCGTTCTAACTGACGGTTCCAGAAACAGAGAACGCAGTCAATTAATCGGTGGTCACTCGGCTGGAGGTTTGGAGGGGTTGAAATGATTGATCGCTCTTATCTCCCTTTTAAATCCGCCAGAGAGTATCAGGATGTTAAAATGCAAAAATGGATGGGCTTTTTTCTGTCCGAACACCATTCAGCCCTCTCCGAGGATGCTAGCCCCAAAAACGACAGGTCTCACTTGACACCTGAAGAAAAGTTAACCTTTCTTAATCAAGTATACGCCAAACAAGTCAACATACACATAGAGGTCATTGAAAACAACAAACGCATGTCACATGTGGGGACAATTTCAAATATCACAGCGACCGCTATTTCGTTAAAAACCAAAGCAGGCTACATTACCTTGAAGATAGATACCATTAGCAAAATGTCATTAACAGAGGAGAAAGACCATGAATCAACTTGAACGTTATCGAAACGAACTTCAGTTAGATTACTTTAGTGACAGTTATCGGCGATTTGAATCAGACTTTTACCGCTATTCCGCCTTGGACACCCCTCTAACTTTTTTAACAGACGATATTTTACTAACCATGGCCAAATCAGGGAAAAACTATTTCAAACTCAATAAAGAAAACGCCAAAGACCACCGAGACCATTATTTCCTGTTCACTATTGAAAATACAACAGAAAGCAAGCTAACCAGACAATTTCGCTATGAAAAGACTGTGATGCAGATAATATAAAAAAACCTCAGATGCAACAGCTATCCGAAAGCCAGAGTTTTTCACCTAATTTTGAAGGAGAAGTCCAAATAATGTTTCCTTTTTAGTGGGTCAGACCTATTTTTCAAATAAGGAATATGTTTTTTAACATACATTTTGGTATTTTTTATCATTTTGGCTTGTTTATTATGGTAAAACCATTATAATGAACACAGGTAAACATGTAAGCGGTTTAAATTATATTTTTAAAAAAACAAGTGTAGAATGGAGTACCTTCGTTTTACTCTTTTATTAAATTGGTCATAAAAGAGTAAAATCAGTTCTCGACGACATTCACCTATCAAACGAGGAATTTTCTAAAATATTCCAGTAAAAATTCCTATTCTTTCGTATTGAGGACTAACAGTGGGCAGAAATGATTGCAAAGAAAGGAGGTCATCTATTAATCATTTAAAAAGATTACCAGACCCAACTGAGCCTTAGACAATACCTGGATATTCGGACATGTTTACCTTTAAAGTTCTCACAGAATCAAAACTTTAAAGAGAACAGGATGAACAAATATCGCTTCTTTTAGGAGTGGACATCCTGAGGATGATGACTTACCTTATCACTTATTTTTATCACTCTTTCTTTTTGCGATATTTAACGTTTTTGGAGATTTACTTTTTAAAAGGAGACCAATTATGGAAAAGAAAGTGCATGTTAAACTTCACAAAGTCAAAAAACATTGGGTAACGATTCTGGTGACTGGACTGGTCCTGGGATTGACTGTTGTCAGCACCAACCAGGTTGCAGCTGATGAACAAGTGAATCCTGCTGGCGATACTCCTGTGCAAACAGTCATTTCCGACGCTAGCGAGCCAGCCCCTTCGTCAAGCCAAGAAACCACGGAGCAGTCAGAGAAAATCCAACCTGCTACTACAGCTGTGGGTGCGACAGCAGCAGAAAGGTCAACTGAAACCCTTACGGCAACTCCAACAGAAACTATTTCTGAGCAGTCAGACGGTGAGAACACAACTACGGCTGACACTGAAACACCAGACACTAGCTCAGACGTGACGACCAGCGAAAACCCGATTCAAGAAAACGCAGACAGCGCAACACCTACTGATGGCACAGAATCACCTACTCCAGAAGTCACCACTGAAACAGACAACATCACCGGTGGCCAATGGTACAGCGATGAAGAAGGTCATTGGCATTACAAGAAAGACGACCAGGACCTGGTCGGTGCTCAAGTCATCGATGGTCAAGAGGTTTACTTTGACACTGACGGCAAACAGGTCAAGGGAAACTTTGCCTCTGACGGTCACTATTATGACGGTGAGTTGGGTAGGCTTCAGACCGCATCCTTCGTGACGACAGGCAATAACAAATGGTATTATGTTGACAAAAATGGAGACAAACTGACTGGCCTCCAAGAAATTGACGGTAAGACCTACTACTTCGATGATAGTGGTCGGCAGACCAAGGGCGAACGCGTGGTTGTCGACGGCAAAGGCTACTATTTCCATCCTGAAAATGGTGAGCTGTGGAATAATAAGATTGGCCTTAGATTTAGGCAACAATACGTTAACGGAACAAGTGACGATTCTTACTACTACTATGATGATGATGGTCAGGTCTACACAGGTACCAAGATTATCGACGGCAAGGAATACCTCTTCCAACCCGCCATGGTCCATTATCAGATTTTTAAAAATCCAGATGGGACTGAAAGTTATTACAATGAGCACGGCCAAAAGGTCTATAATGGCTGGGGAAATCTCCGGCTGATGTACCTGAAAGGTTATATGCGGAGCTCTTCTGTTTACGCTGACGAAAATGGCCATATCGTTCACGGCTTCAAACGCATTGACGAGCAACTGTACTATTTTGATGAAGAGGGTACAGTAGGCGATGATTATCCTCATATGAGAACACTATTTCAAGTAGACGGCAACTGGTATTATGCCCAACGTCATCGTGTGATTAATGGCCGAAATAGCGCAATTCTGACCAATGCCCTAGACCTTGTTTCTATAGATAAGGAAAATCCAGCCTCCATCGCAGACGAAAACGGTAAATTAACGGCCGTTACAGCAAGAAAGGCTTATGTGACGGCTGGTGGCAAATGGTACTATGTCGATGAAACTGGTAACCCCCTGAAAGGAGCACAGGTTATCGATTCCGTCCGCGTCAACTTCCGCGACGATTATTCTCAGGTCAAAGGCGACTTTGCCCCCGATGGTCACTATTACGACAAGGACTCAGGTGCTCTCGTCACCAACCGCTACGTGGAAAAAGATGGTAACTGGTACTATGTCAATGACCAGGGCGACAAGCTGACCGGGGCTCAGACTGTCGATTTTGTGAAGGTTTACTTCACTGATGATGGTATCCAGGTCAAAGGCGACTTCGCCCCTGACGGCCACTTCTACGACAAAGACTCGGGCGCTCTCATCACCAACCGCTACGTGGAAAAAGACGGCAACTGGTACTATGTCGATAGTCAGGGAAACAAACTGACTGGGGCGCAGACTATCGATTTTGTGGACGTTTACTTCGATGAGAATGGCGTTCAAGCCAAAGGCATTTTCACCAACTTGGACTACTACTACGACAAGGACAGCGGGGCCCTGGTTCGTGACCAGATGGTCGACGTCAATGGCCAACGCTATTATGTTGGCCCGGATGGTCGAAAAGTCTACTCCGGCTCCTACACCGTCAAAGGCGAGGAAGTGCACTTGATCAGAGGAGACGCCCATCAAGCCTTTGGAGAATTCACAGGTCATGGTGATAGTGGTGACTACATCGACTTTGACGGTAAAAAGGTGACTACCGCAGGTTTCGTCAGAACCAAAGATAATCACTGGTACTATCTGGATGGTAAGGGAAGCAAACTCACTTCCGTCCAAGTAATCGATGGTCAGCTCTACTACTTTGGACTCCCTACGTATAAATACTACTACGGACTGCAGAGCCGCGGGGAGCTGATCACTGCCCATTACGCAGATCCTATTCCTGACAGTAGCAACATCTACTATCTGGATGAAGCCACCGGCGCCGCTTTAAAAAATCAATACCAAGAATGGCAAGGTCATTGGTACTATTTCGGACCGAACTGGTATGCCCTTACCGGTGAGCAAACCATCGACGGTGTTCCTGTTTACTTCCACAGTGACGGTAAACAGGCAAAAGGCGAACTAGTCACCATCGGTGACACCATCCACTATTACGACGCCGACACCGGTGCCCGAGTGTCAAATACGAGCATCACCATCGACGGCCAAACCTATCAGTTTAATGCTGATGGAGATGGAATGCTTATTCGTTAGTGACACGAGACTAAAGAAAAAAACAATCTTAACGAGGACAAAGAGTAGTCCCTAGTTAGGATTGTTTTTGTTTTTTTATAGACGAGAGAGTTATTTGCATCTTTTAAGCAGACTCACACACTCAGCGGTTCGGACTTACCGTATCATTTCGTCGGCACCCTCTCGACCTTCGGTCTCACCTTGTCGCATGGGCGTAGCATCTACTTCTACTTCACTGAGTTTTTAGCTCGCACAAGCAGCGATACTGCCTCCACGTGTGCCGATAGCAAGCACCTATACTATAGAACGAAAGAGTTTAGTCAGGCTCTGTGATTATATTATTGAACGAATTTATTTCTTTAAAAAATGTAATAATCTACTGATAAGTCTTCATCAGATTCATACGGTTTCCATGCTAAGTTGAATCCGTATCTCTCGCTCCAATCTGAATGCCAGTCGTCATAATATGGAACACGACTGTATTTGCCAAGTGTCACTTCGTCCTCTTCTGATGATTCCTGACAGGTTATCCCAAACTGGATACCGTCCAGTTCCCACGAATTTCCCCAGATATACTCATCAGAAATAACATCGACCCATCTTGCAGCATCTATCTCAAAATCAGTACATAACTTCAAAGTTTGGAAAGTACTATAATTCATCTTGAAAGGTTTGATATGTACAGCACAGTCAACGTGATATTTTTCATAATTAGCATTCAATAGTGTAACCTTCATCGGAATAGGAACACCATTCAATTCTAACCACCAGTGCCCAAGTTTATTGTGTAAAATATCAAAATAGTCATCTGCTACTACTGATTTTGAAAAATCATCTATTTCTAAACTTAGACCTGACGTTACTAATTCAGCTGCAATTTTCTCTGCTCTCTCTTTATCAAAATCAGAATAGCGCTTAATCACATGTTTCAACTTGTTAATGGGATACGAGATATCTTTTTGCGTAGCCTGGTATACTTTTTCAACATGAGCAACTTTTTCGACATTGTTGATGCCTACAGGTACAACTACAAAGTGGTCTTCCCTGATTGATTCATCCTCACAGATATAGGTGTACTCCTCACCAAACTCTGAGAAAGTGACCGACGCAACTCTGTAAACCGTGTCTGATGAATTTGAAACAGTTTCTTGATTAGTAGGTTCATTCTCTTCACTATCTAAATCTATCCACTTATAAAAAGTATATCGATTTGGATTCTCGTCCTCTCCAAATACCATCAAACCGTGACAATTAGGGCATTGCCAAGCATAGTACGAAGCATCAGTAATATCATAGTAATCAATTTTATTATTGTCATCTGCAGTATCCGTTATGTCTTCCCATAACTCATCCGAATAGACTGAAAAAGCATTCGGATCTGGAGCAGCGTGGTCATTCATTGGATATCCGCATTGGCAAGTCCACTTACCCATTATTAGAACTCCTATATAGATTGCCAAGCATAAAAGACTATATCCCCTTCTCTAACAGAGATATCACCTCCACATATGCGGATAGGAGCTTTCTCTATTATAAATCCAAATAGAAACGTCTATATGCTTGAATTAAACTATTAAAGGTAACTTATCTCGTTACTTAGTGCATCTTCAACCTATAGCACCGTTTTGAAAATTTTTAAACATTCCTTCTTGCAGATTCCATTAGAACACAAGTAAATTAGCAGAAGCTTTACTAGTAATATCCTTAAAGCCATTTACTAATTGTGATACTTGAAATCTAACGCTTCAAAAACGGCATCCATGATAGCCATCTTAAATTGCTTCTTTGGTAGATTCATAGCTTTAAGTATCTCTTCACTATTCCTAAAAGCCTTCCACAAGAGTTTTTTTGAGTGCTTATCTACATCAATCTTATAAAAGAGATTGGCGAGTTCAATTATCGATAATTTAAACTCATCACAAGTAGCTTTGTCAACATTTCTCCCCTTCCAAGCCACAAACTTATCAAAATCTTCATTTAAGAATTTAGGCATCAAACCTCTAATGGGATTTATTAAAAGCTGCGTCGATGAAAGCATTAAATTGACATAAGAACCCAGCGAATACTGCTGTTTCTCAGTCATCAAATCATAATCTAGGCCAAATGTTTGAATATCATCAATCGCTACTTGTAACATATTACGCTCATGAATCATACGTTTGATACGCTCTTTGAGTTCCACTATGGCAAGTTCATACGATTTTACATCTCTTTGACTAATTGCTGTGAACACATTTTCCAATTGTCTTTTGTTGTTACTTCCCTTCCAGAAAAGCAATCCACTTACAACGAGAGAAACACCTGCTATAGTCCATCCAAGAGGACCTGTTAAAGCAAGAAAAGCTTCACCAGCAGCCATACCACCGCCCCCAGTGGCAAGGGCTCCACCCCCAAGCCAAGCTAGGGCTGCATTCGTGGATGCTGCACCGCTGAGAGTGGAAATAGCTGTTCCAGTAGAGGCAACACCAAATGTGGTCGCAACCCCCATTGCAACAGTTGGCCCCATCGTTACAACAGCAACACCAAGACTAGCACCTGCAGCTCCTGCTCCTGCATTTTTAACAGTAGCATTCTGATACTCTTTCTCAATCGTTTTAGCTTGCTGTTTCCACTCTAGTCTTATCTCCTTAAGTTCCTCATATTGTAATCTCTTATCACTAGGGACATTTCGGATTTTATCAAATAATTCCTGAATATTAGTCAGATAGTCATACAGTCCACTTGTATGCTCTCCAAGTTCTTCAATCGCTTTATTTGTTTTATTGATTGCTTCTTGCGTTTTATCTTGAGCTTGTTGAAGTCTGGATTTCTTTTTTCCTTTCACTTATAATTTCCCCCCTTTAAAGTAAGAATCGATATCAGATTTTTGGTGTAATATCTGATTTTTTGGAACATTCCTTTTTTCCGCTAATGAAGTAGACTTTTCAAAAGCCTTGATATACAAATCACTTTCCTTTAACTCTCTTGTGAACAAAAGCAAGTCTTTATCATCATAAATTTCTGCCAGAGATTTTAACCCTTCAATGTAATCAGCAACAATAATCTTCTCACGTCTTAAAACAACGATTTTCTCATTTATCGAATGTTCATTTATCCTTCTACTAGCCTCTCCGTACAATGAAATTGAAAATCTTCCAACTGCTACAATATTCAATCTCATGACAAGTTCTACAACATTAAAATTTCCACCACCACTGATAAAACTACGTGCAAGAGCATCTCCTGCATCAATCAAGCAGAATGAGGCATGTGCCACAGTAAGCATTCTTTTTACTGACGCATTAGAAAAAGGCTCACATGACTTCCACAGTAATGCAAAAGATCTATTTCTCTTTTGAGTAGTCAAAAAGTATCTAATCAAACGTCTAACTGAATAGAAAGTTCTTACTAATAATTCATTGACAAATACAGGTATCGTCTGAGTAGCTTGGAATCTGACATCATAGCCTTGCTTGTATATCTCTAAAGCAATTTCATTTATTGATTTATCAAATTCTACAACTGGAATATTAAGTATCTTCTTGATAGCGATAACGTCATTTGTCCAACTCCAAAATGGAGATGGTATCCCCATCCCCCTCCCTTTACTACCTGAAGAGCCCGTTATATCTGACATCAGATGACCAAACCAATTTATAAAACCACAAAATAGTTTACTTGAAAGATTATTGCCATGTAGTTTAAATTTGTTATCTGCTTCTTGCAATGAAATTAATTCGCCTCCAGAGATAAAATGAGACGTATTACTAAATTGATCTAATAGTGAAAAGAATAAACCCAATAGAGTTGGACTGTGCCCAAGTGATTTGAAATGATGATTTTTCGGGTTTAGATCAAACACCCAGCTGGCTGCATCACCTGCACCTCTCTGATCATAAGGAATCTTGAATTTCTTTTCCAGAAATCTGATTGCCGACAAAACAGAGTCATTACTCTTGTTATTCCAACCACAAAGTTTAGCAAAATCCTTCGTACGATTTTCAAACCAGTGGTCTGTTATATTTCCAAGAGATGACTCTCCAGATACTCCCACAAAGAAAATATCTATCACTCCACATATTGCACCACTACATGCAGCCAATATATAGTCAGTTTTATCACAGTCTGGTGTTATCTCCTTTAATATTGTAGTATTTTCATCAAGATGAGATATAATTTCTGCCAATTCAATTTTTGCAGCATTCTCTGCAGTTTTAATATCAGCAGCAAATTCATATCTATTCTCACTAATACTAAAGTCTAATAACATGAACAGTCCTCTTAAATCTCATAAGTATTTCAAACAGCAATTAGTCCTAACTTTACACAACTTTCACTTATTTTAGTGACACTTAACATCATAAACATACCTTAAAGGGACACTTAATCACTCTGCTTCAATTGTAACACATCACTCTATGGTTTTGGAAGTTTGTATCAGTAATACAACTACCTTTTGACTATACTATCAATGATTTTGGGGTACACTTTCATTTCCATAAACTCCTGTTCAATGAAAATAAGAATATACCCTAAGTGTTAATGGAAATAAAATGGCACCAATATCACCTATCAGACCTAGACACTCAACTACTGCTCTCTGTCTGATACTTCTCCATACATCACAAAAAGCCTTGAAACCAAGGCTTTTGCTATTGGGATTTATCAAAAGATTCTAGGCTTCCACTATCAGAGAAACACACTCAGCGGTTCGGACTTACCGTATCATTTCGTCGGCACCCTCCTCATTCTACGAGTCCTATACCCCAGGGCACCCTCTTGACCTTCGGTCTCACCTTGTCGCATGGGCGGAACATCTGCTGCTACTTCGCTGATGACTCAGCTCGTACAAGCAGTGATACCGCCTCAACGGTTCGCTGTTACCGTATCGTTTCGTCGTATACTCCTTACTCTACGACAGCTATCGCATGGGCGGAACATCTGCTGCTACTTCGCCGATGACTCAACTCGTACAAGCAGTGATACCGCCTCAACGGTTCGCTGTTACCGTATCGTTTCGTCGTATACTCCTTACTCTACGACAGCTATCGCATGGGCGGAACATCTGCTGCTACTTCGCCGATGACTCAACTCGTACAAGCAGTGATACCGCCTCAACGTGATGCGTCTGCGGAAATAAATCTACTGGTTGAACTTTTTTGAGTTCATACCCCAGCTCCTGGTAGCGTTTGATATCACGCGCCATGGTGGCTGGGTTACATGAGACGTATGTTATCTTCTCAGGTTGCATGGCGACGCTAGCTTTGATAAAGCTCTCTGTCAAACCCTTACGAGGGGGGTCAACAATGATAACATCAGGTTTAACGCCATCCTTGCTCCACTTAGCCATCGCATTTTCTGCCTTGTCTGTTACATAGTGGGCATTGGTGATGCCATTACGCTTGGCATTTTTCTTAGCATCTTCAACGGCTGTTTCGATGACTTCAACGCCGTAAACTTCCTTTACCTGCTTAGCAAAGGACAAACCGATTGTCCCAATACCTGAGTAAGCATCAATAACAATGCTATCACTGTTTAGATCTGAAAAATCAATGGCTGTTTGATAAAGTTTTTCAGCCATCTCTGTATTGACCTGATAGAAAGACTGAGCAGAAATAGCATAGTCATTGCCTAGCATCCGATCGATAATGGTATCTTCTCCATAGAGCGTGCGAAAATCTGGTCCAAAAATCGCATTAGTGGACTTGTCATTGATATTTTGTTGAATCGAAACCACATTAGGGAAAGCTTCCGTAATTTTAGTGATGATTTGTTCGATACGAAAAATCTTAGGACGAGTCGTCACAAAAATCACCATCATTTGGCCAGTGTAATGACCACGTCGCACAACAATGTGACGAATGAGTCCTGTTTGTTCCTTTTCGTCATATGGTTTGAGGTCAAACTTCCGAAGAAGGTCACGGGTAAAAATAAGCACCTCATCAATAGCCTTGTCTTGAATGAGAAAATCCTCTACAGGAATCAGATCATGTGAATTTTTTCGATAAAAGCCTGTTTCCAACTGCCCCTTAACACGCCTTACTGGTACTTGTGCCTTATTTCGGTAGGCGTAAGGCGTCTCCATACCAAGAGTTGGCGCTAAATTGACATCCGTCAACCCCGCAATCTTGTAAAGATTGTCAGCGACTTGTTTACGCTTATAGTTCAGTTGTGTCTCATAGTCCATATGCCCGAAATCAGCAATCCCTGTCTGGAGGTAAGTTTTATCGAAATCCTTTACCCGATGAGGTGATTGCGTCAACCAGTTTTCCACCCGTGCAAAAGCTATTTTTTTATTAACTTTCAAAATCTTGATGCGAACGTCTTCGCCTGGTAGGGCATTGTCCACAAAAACGACCTGACCATCAATTTTAGCCACACCAGCCCCCTCGTAGGATAGGTCACTAATTGTTGTCTCTACGATTTGATTTTTTTCTAACATAGTATCCTCATTCATGATAAAAGAGATTGGTTGCCAACCTCTTTTATTTTTCTATTCTAATCCCATTTCCTTAAGTTTAGCCTTATAGCTATCTCGGTCTATATAGAGAGCTGCCCCTCCATACTTGTCATAAACATCTACCCAGTCACCATTAGCCGGAATAGTCGTCTGTTCAATCCCATTGCTGGCATCTTTAATAAGGGAAACACCATGGGTCAGTAAGAAAGTATAGGGAAGGTTGGTTGAGGTCAAGCCAAAGACTTTACCGATGGCCTCTGACCCTGTAAACAGTTTTGTGGGATTTTTGATTTGCGTCATAATCGCCTGCATGACCTGTTGCTGGCGTTTGGTTCGCCCATAATCACCTTCATCATCCTTACGAAAACGCGCATAGTTGAGAAGGGTTCGCCCATCCATCTTTTGTTTCCCAACAGAAATCGTTTGATTTGGTGTCACACCGTTGGCTGCATTGAGGTCATCAGGTACCTCGACAGAACTGACAACTTGGCCATCTACCGTTGAAAACTGCGCATCTATATCAACCCCATTTGGAAATAAAGTATCAATGGCTTCCGCAAAGGTTTGAAAATCCACCAAAGCATAATATTTGATCTTAATGCCAAAATTTCGTTTGAGGGTTTGTCGCATGAGCTCTGCCCCTTGGTTATTATTTTGTTCACCAATTGTAAAGGCTGTATTTAGCTTAACATCGGGGTCTGTCGTCGTATCTGACACATCTTCAATATTCACCAAGGTATCCCGCATAAAGCTGACCATCTTGATTTTTCCCTCTTTATTGCCAACATTGACGACCATGATGGTATCTGTTCGGGCATCTGTTGCCCCTTGGGTCACCCGTTGATCCGACCCCAGAATGAGAATATTGGTCCCGTCCTCAGTATCTTCTCCATGAAAGACTTCCTTAACGGCTGGACTGTAATTGGAATTACTGGCCGTTACGGATCTGTAGCCTTTATAGACATTGTAGCCCATCAGTGCCACTAAAAGGAGAAGCAAGGCCCCTAAGCAAGTAAAAATCCGTTTCCAACGAATTTTACGCCGACGACGAGGTTTTTGTCTCGGTTGCGGTACCTGCTGGACTGTAGGATTAACAGGATCAGAATACAGAGCTTGTCGTTCCCGCCTCTGATTCGCACGTCTGGTCGTAGGCCTTTCGTAAGTCTGCAAACGATCATAATAAGCATCCTGGTCTTCCGCGACTAAAGAAGGTTTTTCATCAGCCCAATAGTCTGGAGCATAGGTTTGGCGAGAGGCTTCATCTGCCCAATAGTCATCTGACTGATAAGACTGCTGTGGTTGTGGCTGTTGATTAGGTGTTGGTGCAAAATAGCCCTTCTTTTTTTGGTCCAGATAATCAAATTCTTCCCGTTCACGCGCACTTAAAAAGGATAAATTCTTGAGAAGGTAGTTGTAGCGCAACTCTTCATGACGGCTGAGATAGGAATTCTTGGCCATAAATATCTCCTTTGCTAAAGGGCGTAAACCGTATAGGTCCCGAGTAATTGATAATAAATGCCGATGGCTTGTAGTTCTTCAAGGGCATAGCCAGGCAAATCTGAACCATCCACCAGACAGTCAACGATGAAAAAATACTCTCCCAGATTCGTCTTAAGAGGACGGCTTTCAATCTTGGTGAGGTCAATACCACGCCAAGCAAAGACCGACAGGGCTTTATAAAGAGCCCCTGGTAAATTGTCTGGCAAGGTCAAGGCTAAACTCATCTTTTGTTCTCCCGCTTTTAGAGGTAAACGAGGTTTCTCTGAGCCTAGAACCCAAAAACGGGTAAAATTTTCATTGATTTCTTGAATATCACGAGCAACAATAGTCAACTGGTAGGCATTAGCCGCTTCCTCAGGAGCAATGGCTGCAATCGCATCTTCTGGGTGTTCTGCAACATATCGAGCCGCATAGGCTGTACTAGCTGTTGGAACCAATTGCGCTTTGGGATAGTGAGCTTTGACATATTTTTTTGCTTGTGCGATAGCCTGTGGGTGCGAATAGATGACATCAAATGCGTCTTTTTGCCCCACAGCCATCAGTTGTTGCTTGATCGGTTGAACAACTTCGGCCACAACAGGCAATTTCCCTTGGTGGAAAAGATAGTCCAGCGATTCATGAACACTCCCCTCGATGGAGTTTTCTACTGGCACAATGGCATAAGCGACTTGCCCCATTTCGTAGGCTTTCATCACTTCAGTAATCGTTGCCATTGGAACTAGTTCTGCCTGAGGGAAGGCCGAAACAGCTACATTATGTGTAAATGACCCAACTGGGCCCAAATAAGCCACTTTCATTTTATCAACTCTACAATCTCTTTTGGACTTTTATTCGTAACATCAATGACTTGATTGGCCGCTTCTTCATACAAGGCCTGCCTTCGGTCAAACAATTGCGCAAATGCTTGCGCATCCTTATCCTCAAACAAGGGACGTTTATTGACCTGATCCTGTTGAATGCGTTCAACCAAGGTCTCCAAGTCAGCCTTAAGAAAAATGGTTTGTGCGTTTTGGCGTAATAGTTGGCGATTTACTGGGCTTTCAATCACACCGCCACCTGTCGAAATGACCGCTTCTCTTGTTAACAAATCCGCTAAAACTTGCGATTCTATTCGTCGAAAGGCCGTCTCTCCTTCTTTGGCGAAAAAATCAGCAATCGGCATTCCAATGCGTTCTGTAATGACAGCATCCATATCAATAAAGTCAGCATCTAGTTGCCTAGCGACAGTCGTTTTACCAGCTCCCATAAAACCAATCAAGACCTTAGCCATGGCTCAATTGCTCCAAATCATCAAAGAAGCTCGGGTAACTCGTCTTGATAGCTTCTGCTCGTTCAATAACAACCTCGCCATCCTGGATGATTAGGCTCGCAATAGCTGCCATCATGCCAATGCGGTGGTCTCCAAGGGTATTGATGACTGCTCCATGTAAAGGCGTCGGTCCTTGGATGATCATCCCATCCTCAGTTGGCGTAATCTGAGCTCCCATGCTATTTAGCGCATCCGCTACAACCTGAATGCGATCAGTTTCTTTGACCTTGAGTTCTTCCGCATCACGGATGATGGTGGTTCCCTCTGCTTGCGTCGCTAATAAGGCGATAATTGGTAACTCGTCAATCAAGCGTGGAATCAATTCGCCACCAATTTCTGTAGCTGCTAAAGTGGAACTTTTAACAGATAAGGTCGCAGATTTGGCTACTGAATCACTGTTAGATACCTCAACGTGACCATCCATGGCAGCAATGACCTCTAAAATACCTGTCCGAGTTTCATTGACACCAACATTTTCCAAAATAATTTGGGAATCTGGTGTGATAAGACCTGCAACCAACCAAAATGCCGCACTAGAAATATCACCTGGAACTGTCACCTCTTGCCCCTTAAAGCGCTGACCTCCAGAAATGCGAATGTCCTTACCCTCAACAGACAATTGGCCACCAAATTGGACAATCATATCTTCTGTATGATTACGGGTTTGTTCTTTTTCAATGATAACAGATTCCCCATCTGCTTGAAGAGCAGCAAATAACAAGGCAGACTTCACCTGTGCAGAGGCAACCGGCAACTGGTAGTGGATGGGACGCAAATTTTCTGAACCCGTCAAGGTCAAAGGAGGCAAATCCCGATCACCTTGACCTGAAACCGTTACTCCCATTTGGCGTAGGGGAACCGTCACTCGATCCATTGGACGTTTGGACAAAGAATCATCACCAAACATTTTCACTGTAAAGGCTTGACCAGCTAAAACACCTGACAACAGACGAATAGACGTCCCAGAGTTCCCCATATCCAAAGGGGCGTCCGGTGCTTTAAGACCTGAAAAACCAACCCCTTGAATGGTAACAATATCTCCTTGATCCTCGATTGCAACTCCCATATCTCGAAAGGCCTGCATGGTAGATAAGACATCTTCGCCACGCAAAATATCATGAATAATGGTTTCTCCTTGCGCTAAACTCCCAAACATAATAGCCCGATGGCTGATGGACTTATCCCCTGGCACACGAATACGCCCCGACAGCCCATGTGTTATCCCTTTTAATTTCATTTGTCTACTTATCCTTTTTATTTAGTCCCATTTATTTTATCATAAATACGAGGAGAAAATCTCAAAAATCCGTTAGTCATCAAGCTTTTCCCCATTTTTCTTAAAAATTCGAGTGACAAGTTCACGAAAATGAAAACCAGACAAATAAAAAGGGGCGGGACACTTTGTCTCAAACCCTAATTTATTTTCCTGTAAATTTAGCGATGATCCCTTGCCAAGTAGAGGGTTGAAGCACATCAAGTGGATTGCCTCCACCGCCAATAAAACTGTAGCCAATCATTAACCCTAAGGCTAAAAGCACGAGACACAAAAGACCAACGAACAAGAGTAGGCGTACCTGTTTGAACACATAAGTCCATCCAAAATCTGTCATATCATGCCTCACTCATTTACACGTTCAATCTTAGCACCCAAGGCCGCTAGTTTTTGTGGGAATCGGTAATACCCACGGTCTAAGTGCTTGAGATTACCAACTGTTGTTGTTTCGTCTGCTACCATACCCGCTAATATCAAAGCCGCAGATGCCCGCAAATCAGTGGACATCACCGTTGCTCCTTGTAATGGACTTCCCCCATAGATAAGAGCAGTATCCCGCATAATCTCTGAGCGTAAGCCCATACGGCGCATTTCTTCTAGGTGTTGAAAACGATTTTCAAAAACCGTTTCAATCATGGTTGACTCTCCTGCAACAACGGCCATAAGAGCCGTAAACTGGGCCTGCATATCCGTCGGAAACCCCGGATGAGGTAGCGTTTTGATAACAACAGGTTTTAACTGTTGAGTGTCTGCTTGCACGCGAATGCCAGCATCCTCCTCTGTCACAGAGACACCCATCTCTATTAATTTAGCGATGAGTGGGCGGTTGTGTTCCCAAATAGCATCTTTAACCAAGACATTTCCATTGGTCATCGCTGCTGCCACCATAAAGGTGCCGGCCTCAATACGATCTTGGACAACGGCATGTTCTGCCCCGTGCAGACGATCAACCCCTGTAATTGTCAGCGTCTCTGTACCGGCACCACGCACCTTAGCCCCCATTTCATTGAGCAAGACAGCTAAATCAACAATTTCTGGTTCACGTGCTGCGTTTTCAATGGTTGTCGTTCCTTGAGCCAAAGTCGCTGCCATCATCAGGTTCTGTGTCGCACCGACACTCGGAAAGTCCATGTAAATATGGGCTCCTCGCAATTGACCGCTTGCTGTAATGTCTCCACCTTCCTGCTGGATGCTCGCTCCCATAGCTTCTAACCCTTTAAGGTGGAGGTCAATGGGACGGCTCCCTATAGTACAGCCCCCTGGCATAGAAACACGTGCATGCCCTTTTCGCGCCAAGATAGGTCCTAAAACAACAATGGAAGCCCGCATCTGACTAACGTACTCATATGGCGCACTATCTAAAATGTCCCCTTGCGCATCAATCCGAACGGTATTTTGCGATTCATCAAAGGTAACCTCAATTCCCAGACCCCGAACAACATTGTTCATCGTATAAACATCTGATAAGATAGGCACATTGGTCAGGAGAGTCTGTCCCTCCTCAGGCAAAATAGCCGCTGCCAAAAGTGGCAAGACAGCATTCTTTGCCCCTTCGATGGTCACTTCGCCCTCAAGACGTGTGTGGCCACCCTTAATAATGATTTTATCCATGTAAAATCCCTTTCTTTATGGTTCCTATTGGCATTATACCATAAATTCGCAAGCTGTTCTTTATTTCAAACTGATAAAGAGGCTTTGGCAAATGCTAATAATGACCTGAAAGAAGTTAAAAAGCAGTGTCCCTAAGCCCACACTGAGCATTAGGATAAATAGCCTCAAACGGATGGGATTGGCCCATTCTCTAGCATGAACCCATTTGGACCAATCAAACAAGGTCAAAAGTAGCTGATTGCAAAGGGCAACAAAAACTAAAAGAGCCGTAAAGTTCGCCAAGGCGCCAAAGAGGGTCATTGTCAATTTTCTTCTCCTTTTTCTGCAAAGTGTTGTCGGACATTTTCAGCAACCTTTTCTGGCAAACCTGCTTCGCGTAGGTCTGCTAGACTGGCCTGCTTGATATGCTGTAAATTTTTAAAGGTTTTCATCAAGCTTTGTTTGCGTTTAGGACCAAGACCTGGGATACCATCTAATTGGGATGAAAAGGAATTCTTGGAACGCAGCTGGCGGTGAAAGGTAATGGCAAAACGGTGCACTTCATCCTGAATCCGTTGCAAGAGGAAAAATTCCTCAGATTGACGCCCCAAATCAATGACTGTCAGAGGATCCCCAAAGAGTAATTCGTGCGTTTGGTGTTTATCATTTTTTTGCAGGCCTGCAATGGGAATGTCTAGCCCCAGGTCATCATAGAGGACGGACTTAGCAATATTGACCTGACCTTGACCACCGTCGATGACAATGAGATCAGGTTTTTCCAAACCGTCCTTGATGACACGACTATAGCGACGGGTCAAAACTTCTCGCATACTGGCATAATCATCTGGACCTTGTACGGTTTTAATCTTGAACTTGCGATAGTCTTTCTTACTCGGTTTACCATTGATAAAAACCACCATAGCAGCGACTGGGCTGGTTCCCATGATATTCGAATTATCAAAGGCTTCAATGCGTACAGGCGTCGGAATACGAAGCAGTTTTCCGATATTTTCAATAGCGCCTTGCGTTTTGACCAGATCTTTTTCCAATAGTTCAAATTTTTGCTGGAGGCTAACACGGGCATTTTTTGTCGCTAAATTGACCAGTTGTTTTTTTTCACCCCGCTTGGGTGTCACGACTTTTGCTGACACCAGGGCTTCTACTGCTTCTTGGTCAATGCTTTGTGGAATAAAGATTTCCTTAGGCATCAGGTGGGCTGAGGATTGATAAAACTGTCCAATATAAGTGAGAAAGTCTTCATCAGGCTCATTGTAATATGGAAACATATTGACATCACGTTGAATCAGTTTCCCCTGACGAACAAAGAAGACCTGCACGCACATCCAGCCTTTTTCTGTGTAATAGCCAAAGACATCTCGGTCAATCATATCCTGATTCATGACTCTTTGCTTGGTGCGCAAAGTCGCGATTGCTTCCAGTAAGTTACGGTATTCTGCCGCACGTTCAAATTCAAGGTCACTGGCTGCTTGCGCCATCTTGTCTTTTAGATCATGAACGATTTTGTCATCCTTGCCAGTCAAAAATTGCTTAACCTGATCAATCATCCGATCATAGTAAGCTTTATCCGTATGACAGACCGTATGAGCTGTGCACTGACCCAAGTGATAATAAAAGCAAAACTTATTAGCTGGCTCCTTGCATTTTTTAAAAGTGAAAATGCGATCTAATAGTTTTTTAACATCATTGGCCGCACCAGAGTCAGGATAAGGGCCAAAATAATGACCGCCGTCCTTTTTGACCTGCCGGGTGATGATAATCCGTGGGTAACGCTCATTGGTGATTTTAATAAACGGATAGGACTTGTCATCCTTGAGCCGAATATTGTATTTGGGCATATTTTCCTGGATGAGGTTGATTTCCAAAAGCAAGGCTTCCGTGTTTGAGCCTGTCACAATGTATTCAAAATCAGCAATCTCCGACACCAACATCTCTGTTTTAGTATCGTGGCTCCCGCGAAAATACGACCGCACCCGATTTTTTAAATTTTTCGCCTTGCCCACATAGATGATTTTACCCGTCTTATCCTTATGGATGTAGCAGCCCGGGCTATCTGGCAAGAGTTCTAACTTATGTTTAATCAGTTGATTCATACTCTTATTCTATCAAAAACTAGGGGAAAAGGCCGTGTCGGGGCACTATCTCGCCCGCTTAATTCTCTATCATCTCAGCGGTTTTTAAATCCGTTAAATAAGTCTTAATGGTTGCGATAAAGCGGCGACTGGCTGGTGATAGCTCACACCCTTGCGGAAGAGCTATCCCTAAAGATACTGTTCTTTTAGGTGCTAAGGGGCGTTGGACAACCGCACCAACCCAGTCTTTGGCAATTAAACTTTGGTTGAAACTCACACCTAAACCAGCAGCCACCATCTGATAGGTGGTAAAACCGTCCTTGGTTGTAAAACGGGTCTGGAGATGCAACTTTTCTTGGGCAATCAAACGATCCTGGTCGGTATCCTGATGCGGTAGCGTATGTAAAAAGGCTTCTTTTTCTAAATCCTTAATTGCAAAACTCGTTTTTAGGGCAGAGGGATGGTCCTTGGGTAACCAAGCCACTAAGGGGTCTTCATAAAGCTCTTCCCAATCACAAGGTGTTTTTGGGTCAGGCTTCGCACAAAAACAAAAATCAACCCTCCCTTCCCGCAACCAGTCAGCCATTTCCTTATTCCCCCCCTCCAACATGGTGACTGAAATCTCGGGATATTGTTGGCTAAAGGTCTGCAGAATACTAGGCATCCAAGCCGCCGACACACTAAAATAGCAACCAATCGTGAGATGACCACGCGCTAGTCCACAAATATCCGCACCAATTTCTTGCGCTTTTTGCGTACTAACGACAATCTGCCTCAGGCTAGGTAAAATCGCCTGACCATTTTCAGTCAATTGAACGCCTTTTTTTTGACGTGTGAAAATCGCAAAACCGAGTTCCTGTTCCAAACTAGAGACCATGCGGGTAATCCCTGACTGGGTGTATCCTAATTCCTGACCTGCTGCAGTAAAAGAGCCGGTTTGTGCTGCCCAAAGGACCGCCTCACATTTTACGACATCCATCGTTTTTCCTTTCATGACGTTTTATCATACTTATCATGATAAATTAGCGTTTGTGTAATGACAGCTTCTAGTTTATACTAAACCTATCTCAAAAACAAGGAAAGAGGACCTCCATGACAACGACCAAACCTAATTTCAGCAATGATTACCTCCAAGCCTGCCATCCGGCCATTTTAGAGCGTCTAGTGACGACCAATTGTCAAGAAACTGCTGGTTACGGGAGCGACCCTATCACGGCTTCTGCCGTTGAACGGATTCGACAAGCCTGCCAAGCGCCTGATGCCGACGTTCGTTTTCTCATCGGTGGCACCCAGACCAATCAAGTGGTCATCGATGCCCTCTTGCGCTCCTACCAAGGCGTTATCGCTGCCAAATCTGGCCACATCAGTGTCCACGAAGCGGGTGCTATCGAATTTGGTGGTCACAAGGTCATAGAACTAGACAGCCCCGATGGCAAACTAAGCGCAGAACAAATCGCAACTGTGATTGACAACTATTGGAAAGATACCAACCATGAGCATATGGTCATGCCAGGCATGGTCTATATTTCCCAACCAACTGAGCTAGGCACCCTTTACTCAAAGGCTGAGCTAGAAGCCATCTCATCCGTTTGCCGTGCCAATGACGTCATCTTCTATGTAGATGGGGCTCGTCTGGCCTATGCCCTAGCTGCCCCCGAAAATGATGTTACCTTGGCTGACTTGGCTAGGTTGTGTGACGCCTTTTATATCGGCGGAACCAAGTGCGGTGCCATGTTTGGCGAGGCTATTGTCCTACCAGACCCTAAGCGGATTCCTCACTTCACTGCTATCATCAAACAACATGGTGCCCTCTTGGCCAAAGGTCGCCTCTTGGGCATTCAATTTGATGAGTTGTTCAAAAACGACCTCTACTTGACCATCGGACAAAAAGCTATCAACCAAGCTAACCGCATGCGACAAGCACTTAGACAAGCTGGCTACCAACTGGTGGGCAACAATCCAACCAACCAAATTTTCTGTCTGGTATCCAATGAACAGATGGCTAAGCTGGCTAAGCAGATGGACTTTAGTTTCTGGGAAACCTACGATGATAGCCACACCATCATCCGCTTTGTCACTTGCTGGTCCACCAATGATGCTGATGTCGAGCGCTTTTGTCAGATGATCGCTGAACACCATTAAAAAGATGTCACTCTCTTTTCCAGGCAAAACTAGCTGGAAAAGAGAGTTTTTTTATATTTTCATCAATTGTTTCTAATCGCTTAAGTGACAAAACAAATTTAACTTAAGTTATTTTCAAAATTAACTTGACTTAACTTTTTAATTAAAGTATATTAAACCCAAGGAGGTTGTCATGATTGAACTAGATGATTTAAGTGTCTCCTACCAAGAGACCCAGGCCTTAGAGAAGATAGACCTCACGCTCAAAGGTCCTAGTATTACAGGTATTATAGGGCCAAATGGCGCAGGAAAATCAACGCTCCTTCAGGCCATGATTGGCCTTATCCCTCATAAAGGTCACGCCCTTCTTGAGAAAAAAGAGATAACTAGTCAATTAACCCGTGTGGCTTATGTGGCGCAAAAAGCTAATCTCGATATGACCTTTCCTCTAACGGTTCGAGAGTGTGTGGCGCTAGGTTGCTACACAAAAGTGCCCTTTTACAAGCCCCTCTCTCAGAATAACTGGAAGCAGGTAAAAGAAGCTCTCAAAAAAGTTGGTTTAGAAGACTTTGCTTACCGTCAGATAAGTCACCTATCAGGCGGGCAATTTCAACGGGTACTCTTAGCCCGCTGCTTGATGCAAGAAGCTGATGTCATTTTATTAGATGAACCCTTTGTTGGCATTGATTCGGTCAGCGAGGACATCATCATGACACTTTTGAAGCGTCTTAAAGAGCAGGGCAAACTCATTCTCATTGTGCACCATGACTTGACTAGCGTGCGTCGCTATTTTGATCACATTCTCTTGCTCAATCGCAAGCTCATTGCCTATGGTCAGATTCAGACGACCTTTACAGAGGAAAATCTGCGCAAAACCTACGGTAACCAATTATTTTTCAAAGGAGATGGCCTATGATTGCTGAATTTCTAGACGGCCTCATGCGTTTTCACTTTTTGCAAAATGCCCTCATTACGGCTATTGTGATTGGTCTTGTTGGCGGAGCGGTGGGCTGTTTTATCATCTTAAGAGGCTTATCACTCATGGGAGACGCCATTTCTCATGCCGTTTTGCCTGGGGTGGCCTTATCCTATATTCTGGGCATTAATTTTTTCATTGGTGCCATTATCTTTGGTCTTTTTGCTGCTGGTATCATCACCACGATCAAAAATCATTCTCATATCAAGAATGACACAGCTATTGGGATTACTTTTTCGAGCTTTCTGGCCTTGGGGGTCGTTTTGATTGGGGTGGCTAATAGCTCAACAGATCTCTTTCATATTCTCTTTGGCAATATCCTTGCTGTTCAAGATAGGGAAATGTGGATAACCATTGGCGTTTCTGTCTGGGTCCTGGCTTGTCTTGCCTTCTTTTTTAGACCACTTCTGCTCACCTCTTTTGATCCCATTTTAGCCAAATCTATGGGGCTAAGGGTTAATAGCTATCATTATCTGCTCATGGGCTTGCTCACCTTGGTGTCTGTGACGGCTATGCAAAGCGTGGGAACCATTCTCATCGTTGCCTTATTTATCACACCGGCTGCTACCGCCTATCTCTATACCAATAGTCTCAAAGCAATGATTCTTCTGTCTTCTGGTCTAGGGGCTCTGGCCTCGCTTTTGGGTCTCTTTATCGGCTATAGTTTCAATATCGCTGCTGGATCTAGCATTGTTCTAACAGCGGCGTCATTTTTTGCCATTAGTTTTTTCATTGCTCCCAAACAAGGCGGTATCAAAAAATACTTCCCATCAAAACATTAGAAAGGTATTTCCATGAAAAAAAGACTCTTATCCCTTGCTTTTTTGTTTTTGGCTGCCCTCTCTCTAGTCGCTTGTTCCAAGCAAAGTAAGACCTCTAGCGACAAGCTCAAAGTCGTTGCGACCAATTCCATCATTGCTGACATGACAAAGACTATCGCTGGAGATAAGATTGATCTCCACAGCATTGTTCCTGTTGGTAAGGATCCGCATGAATATGAACCACTTCCAGAAGATGTCAAAAAAACTTCACAGGCCGATCTGATTTTGTACAACGGCATTAATCTGGAAACGGGTGGACATGCTTGGTTTACCAAACTCGTCAAAAACGCCCACAAAACCAAGGACAAAGATTACTTTGCGGTCAGCGACGGTGTTGAAGTGATTTATCTCGAAGGGCAGTCCGAAAAAGGCAAGGAAGACCCGCATGCTTGGCTGAATGTGGAAAATGGCATTATCTATGCCAAAAACATTGCCAAACACCTGATAGAAAAAGACCCTAAAAATAAGGCCTTCTATCAAAAAAATGTCGACACTTACACCGCCAAACTGTCTCAACTCGACCAAGAAGCCAAAGAACTATTTAACAACATTCCGGCTGAGAAAAAACTGATCGTCACCAGTGAAGGGTGCTTTAAATATTTCTCTAAGGCCTACGGGGTACCATCAGCCTATATCTGGGAAATCAATACCGAAGAAGAGGGTACGCCCAACCAAATCAAACAATTAGTAGAAAAACTCCGCCAAAGCCAAGTCCCTGCTCTCTTTGTCGAATCCAGTGTCGACGACCGTCCCATGAAGACCGTCTCAAAAGACAGTCATATTCCTATCTATGCTAAAATCCTGACCGATTCTATCGCTGAAAAAGGACAAGCAGGAGACAGCTACTACAACATGATGGCATACAACCTCAAGACGATTTCCAAAGGCTTAAGCCAATAACCTACGACAGCTCCTTTTCCTATTTAAGCCATAAATCTGTTATACTAAAGCTAGCTATCACTAAAGGAAGACAGATGACACCAAATAAAGAAGACTACCTCAAAACGATTTACGAAATTGGCAGCCAAGAAGAAAAAATCAGCAACAAAGACATTGCCAGTCGCATGCAGGTTTCACCGCCTGCCGTGACCGAAATGATGAAAAAACTCGTTGCAGAAGGGCTTATTACAAAAGATAAAAGCAAGGGCTACCTCCTCACGGAGACAGGACAGTCAGGCGTAGCAGACCTCTATCGCAAACATCGCCTGATCGAAGTCTTCTTGATTGAACACCTGCACTATGACTATGAGCAAATTCACCAAGAAGCGGAAGTGTTAGAGCATACTGTCTCAGATCACTTTATCGACGCTTTGGACCGCCTGCTGGACTACCCTGAGGCCTGCCCACACGGAGGCCAGATTCCGAGAAAAGGCCAAACCATTCAAGAAATCTACACGCAAACCTTGATGCCTGACACGCCCTCTGGTGACTATGTCCTTTGCCGTGTCCATGACCACCCTGAACTGCTGCAATACCTCAAGACGATTCATCTCACCATCGGTACGCCATTTAAACTGGAACACTACGACAGCTATACCGGTCTTTATCACTTGCAAATTGAAGGAGTAAAGGTTCAAGTCCCAGAAACGATTGCTAGCCATTTTTACATCAACTAGAACCTCTCGCATCCAAATAAGCCGTGAGACGGACACACAAAAATCCCCTTACAAATCTTGTAAGGGGATTTCTTCGTATCAGAGAGCTTATCATTCGGAGATGCGAACAATTTTACCCGCTGCAATTGGCAAGGTGACGTGCTGGTCATAAGTGTCAGAAAGCTTGCCACCCACGCTATTTGGAATAGGCAAATCCTTTGGAACCCCATGGATATAAACCACCCGCTTATCCAGTTCAAGGTCTGCCGTTCCAAAAACCTCTTGGAACTTGTCTTTCAAGGCTTGATAAGGGACATCCTTTTGATAAGCATAATAACCCTTGTCGTCGGCTACAGGATAATTGTCATGCGGAATACACATGTCGTGAGGAGCATTGTCTAATGGCACCATAGTCGTTCCAGAGACAGCCTCCGTTTCTGGTAAATCAATCCAACCATCCTGGTTGGTGTCCTGCGCCAGAGTCGGTACACTCGCCTCACGACCATCTGGAAAACCGTGGAAATGTTCCCAGTGTTGAATACTGGCTGGCGTATCAAACATTTCAAGCGCAATATGTAACTGGTCATCTCTTAGTTCAAAGGTCACAGTGCCGTGTGCTGCATGACCAATTTTTTCAGCATTTAAGGGTTTAATGTCTGCACGATAAGTCACCATAATGAATCTCCTTTTTCAGATGCAGCTTTCTGTGTTTATTATCCCAGCAAGGTTTGTAAAATTGGGATAACCACCACAAAGAGCAAGGTGCTCAGCGTAACCACATTGGTTGAAAACTCAACATCGCCATCTCCTTGGTTAGCTAGGATTGGCAAGACAGCCAAGGCTGGTGTGGCAGATTGAATCATAAAGGTCCGAAATTCTGGCGTCGCCATATTGGGTGAAAAGAACTTGAGAACCAAGAGCATGATAACTGGTGCGAGGATAAAGCGACCCACCAAGGTAATAATGGTATCCTTGTCAAAGCGAATGGTCTTAAGACCTGCCTTGGCCAGCACAATCCCGATGTAAATCAGAGACAGTGGCGTGGTCAAGCTACCGATATAAGTCAGCGTGCTTTCTGCAAAGCTTGGCACTGGAATGCTAAGAATCAAGAAAACCAAGGCCACCAAGAAACCTAAGAGAGGGGCAGGAAGTAATTTTTTCCAGTTAAATTCTTGCGCTTTTTTCGTTTCGCCATCCTTACTATCAGAAGTCATCAGGTAAACACCCAAGGTCCAAGTAGACACCGTGTTGGTGATATAGTAGATCAAGAAGTAAGGAAGGGCTTGGTTACCAAACAAAGCGATATTCAGTGGCAAACCAATGAAAATGGTATTGGCATTGACAAAGGTATTGATCATAGTCCCGCGACGGCCTGGGCGGACTTTAAAGAGTTTGACAGCGATGAAGGCCATCACATAACCCAAACCAAAGGCGACAAAGGTATAAATCAAACCACCTGACAAACTCACTAGCTTAGCTAGGGTCAAATATTTCAAGACTGATGTAAAGATGGCAACAGGCATGGCCACATTCATGATCAATTTAGACAAATCATTGCCAAAACTATCTTTGAACCAACCTCTGATTTGTAAGAAATAGCCTAAAACAATAATGGCTATGATAGGGACGATAGACTCAATAGACGTTAAAAGGACTTTCATAAGCGTTACGTTCTTTCTAATATTATTAAGCGCGGTTAATTTCCTGCTTCGGTATTATTATAGCACTATCTGATAGAGAGGGGTCAGCATTTAACTCCATTTTTTAGGATCGTACCAAACCACTGGTTGTGCCTCTTGAGGGAGCTTTTCAACCAGCTCCTCTGACAGATTTAAATGTTCAGCAACCACCTGGACTGGTGTTGTGGCCAACCATTTATTAAGCGAGATATCGGAATAATCAGGCTTAGGGAAGACTTCAACAAAGATCAAAGGTTCTGTTCCCGTGTTTTGCACATAGTGACCTGCTACATTGGGCACATAGCCGACATCACCAGCTTTAAAGTCATAGGTGCGAGCCAAACCATTGGAGTTAAAGACTCCCATACGGGCTTGCCCTTTGATATAATATTGCCACTCGGAGGATTTGGGATGCCAATGTAGCTCTCTCATGCCGCCAGGTTGCACCTCAACTACCGCACCAGAAATGCTCTTGGCTGCTGGAAAGACAGATTGATCCAAAATCCAAACACGACCTGCTTCAGTTTCTATAGGTGTGATATCAGACAAATGCAGAGTCAGAGGGTGAGGCACCTCTCCCTTGTCATTTGATCTTTTGACGTTTTCAATAGGCTTCGGTAGGGTACCCTTGAAAATATACTTTTCTGTCGTTGGCAAATCCTCTAGAGCCTCAGAAGATTGTTTAAAATTGGCCTCTACCACTGTCTTAGGGGTGTGGGCAATCCAATCGCTTAAGAGCAAGGTTTCATTTTCAGAAAAGCTGGCCTCATTAAAGACTAAGAGAAATTCACAGCCTTCCTCCAGGGCTTGAATCGAGTGAGCTACCCCCGCTTCAAAGTTCCAGAGATCCCCTGCTTGGACATCATCAATAAAACTCCGCCCCTTTTCATCAATTGCCGTTACGCGGGCACTCCCATAAAGCATCAGCCCCCACTCTGCTTCCTTATGCCAATGGAGTTCCCGATATGCGCCGGGTGCCAGAGCCATATTGACCCCCGCTAACTCATCTGAGACAGGCAACTCACGAATGGTAATCTCACGGGCCCACCCTCCATCTTCTAGACGATTATGGGTATCCGAATAGCTAAAACGCATATTTGGCAAGGTTCCGTGGTCTGTTTCTGGTGGCACCAAGAGATCAGGATTTTCTTGATCCCGTCCCAGATTACGAGGGCCAAAGTCAAGCCATCCCTTCTTATCTGAACGCCGTTCGGGTTGCACCTTAATGTCATTTGTCATAGGCTTCTCCTTTATAAAAAAGCGCCATGTCACCGGCTGACACGAACGCTTTTGTGCCTGTTATTTATATTCTGGATACCATTTGAAGTCTCGAACGGCTTTAGCCATATCTTGTTCTTGGGCACGGGCTAAGCCTTGTTCTTGAGCTTTTTTAGCCACAGCTTCTGCGACCTTGATAGAGACATCTCCCACGTATTTAAATGGTGGCAAAACAGGTGCCCCTGGTTGGCTAATATCTGTAATACCAGACAAGGAGTGGGCTGCTGCTCCAATCATCTCATCTGTCAAGAGGCTAGCTTCAGAGGCCAACATACCAAGTCCAAGACCTGGATAAATCAGAGCATTGTTGGCTTGACCGATGACATAATCAACCCCTTTGTAAGACACCGTATCGGCTGGGATACCTGTTGCCACAAAGGCTTTTCCGTCTGACCACTCGATCAGGTCTTGAGCCGTTGCTTCCGCCAGCTTGGTAGGGTTGGACAATGGGAAAATCACGGGACGTTCAGTATTAGCACACATGGCTTCAACCACTTCCTTGGTAAAGCTACCTGGTTGCGTAGAGGTTCCGACCAAGATAGTCGCTTGGGTTGCCTTGACCACATCCAAAAGGTTGGTCATGTCACCTTTGCCTTCAAAGTCCGCACGTTTTTTAGCAAATGGTTTTTGTTCTGGTGTCAAGTCATCCATGTCATCAAAGAGCAGGCCTTGTTTATCCACCATGAAGAACCGTTTGTAGGCTTCTTCTTCAGACAAGCCGTCAACCACCATTTCACGCAGGACACGCGCCGCGATACCGGCACCAGCTGTCCCACCACCATAGCAGAGATAGACTTGGTCGGTCAATTTTTGACCAGCAATGTCCATGGCCGCAAAGACCCCACCCAAGGTCACAATCCCCGTTCCTTGGATATCATCATTAAAGGTTGGAATTTCCTTGCGGTATTTTTCCAAGATATTAGCTGCATTGAGACGGCCAAAGTCTTCCCAGTGCAGGTAAAGTTTAGGGAAAAGACGCTCTGCCGTTTGAACAAATTGGTCCACAAAATCATAATAACGGTCGCCACGAACCCGTTCATGGCGGTTACCCAGATATTCAGGGTCTTCTAAGAGCTCTTTGCGGTTAGTTCCCGCATCAATGACCAAAGGGAGAACTGTCGCAGGATCAATCCCTGCAGCTCCCGTATAAACCATGAGTTTTCCAACTGAGATGTCGACCCCATTGGTTCCCCAGTCACCAATACCCAGAATCCCTTCAGCGTCCGTCACAACAATCAGACGAATGTCACGGTCACCTGCCGCATTTTTGAGGGTCGCCTCGATATTTTCAGGGTGGTTAATATCAAGATAGGCAGCGTATTGTGGGTCAACAAAGAGTTTGCTGTAACCTTCGATGGTGTCTGCGATGGTTGGGTCATAGACGATTGGGTTAAATTCTTCCAAATGTTGGGAGAAGAGATAATAGAACAAGGTCCGGTTAGTATTGAAAATCTCCATCAAAAAGAGACGTTTTTCCAAATCATTAACCTTCGTTTGCATTTGCGCATAGGTTTGGGCGGCTTGTTCTTCCAAAGTTTGCACATGCGGTGGCAAAAGACCGACTAAGCCAAGCTCCTTACGTTCTTCTTCTGTAAAGGCTGTTCCTTTATTGAGAAAAGGGTTGTTTAAAATATCACGTCCACTCATGACGCTACCTCCTTTGATTGATAAGTTTATTATAGCATATTTTAAGAATACTTAGTACGATTTAAACGACATTTAGAGATTTTTTTAAGCGCTTTCGCAGACCTATTATGAAAACCCTAGTCATTGCCTCTAATTTTTTCTCTAAAAGTATGCTATAATGTACAAAGTTTTTTATAAAATGTTACTTTTAACTGGCAAAATCGTTATTCTTTGCATATGAACACGGAAAATTACCTTTCAAAATACATCGCCAATAAAGTCAAACATTTGCGTAAACAACAAAAAATGAGCCAGGAAGAGCTATCTGAAAAAGCTAGTCTAGGGCTAAAATATATCAACCAGCTGGAAAACCAAAATGTCAACCTTACCCTAACGACATTGGAAAAAGTGATCACAGCCTTAGAGTTAACACCTGAAGAATTCTTCAATTTTAACAGCCTAGATATTCAAGTCTCTCAGCGGGAGAATCCCACTCTCAGGCGCTTAACCATGAAAGTTAAACAACTCCCTAGTGACAAACAGGCAAACTTGTTGCGAATTTTCGAAGATATTGTGGACATCCTATAGTTCTATCACCTGGCTCCTGTTTATTTTAAGTCACTATCCAACTGATAGTCAAACCTTAGGACACGGATAAAAAATACTTATCCTCTAGAAAGGGCCTTTTTGTGAACCTCAAAGATCTCTACTATTTTGAAGCGCTAAAAGAGTTAGCTTCCTACACAGCGGTTGCCAAGAAATTTGGCATCAGCCAACCAAGTGTTTCCTACGCCATCAAACGTTTGGAAGAAAGTCTTAACTGCCAACTCGTTGAACACGACCCTTCTCATCGCACCTTTAAATTAACCCCACAAGGTGATATCCTCTACCGTCACTTAGAGCGCATTTTACCGGAATTACGGGCAACCAGAAAGGCCATTGATCGCTCTTTGGCTCACTATGTCACTGTTGGTTTTCCACCTATTATCGTCCACTACTTGCTTCGTGCGATTGAAAATCAGTCAAATAACCTTTCATTCTTATCGCATATCCGTCCCATACGCGGGGGCTCCTTGGAGCTCTTAGACTTGCTGTTTTCAGGGGAGTTAGATGCCAGTTTGATTGGTCACATCACACCATTGGATGCACCGAACTTATGCAGTCATACCCTATTTCAAAAACAGCTGAATGTCGTCCTTTCCAAAAATCACCCCTTGGCCGGAGCCAATTGTTTGCGTTTTGAAGACTTATTGAGCGAATCATTTATTTTATTGGATGAAAATTTTGTCCATCTTAAAGCCTTTGAAGCCTTAAACGACCGCTACCAAAATCAAGCCAATGTCTTTTTTAAGAGTGATGATGTCATTGTCATCAAAGAGCTCCTCAAAAAAGAGGTCGGTATCAGCTTATTGGCTGATATGGTCCTCGAACCTAACGACAACGATTTAGTAGCGATTCCACTGGCCGAAAAAGATAAGATAACCTTTACGATTTCTTCCGCCCACCTCAAATCGAGCCCTCTGACAGCCGATATTCGTGCACTTTTTGACTGGCTCAAAGACGCTTACGATACAGACAAAAGCCTAGAAAAATAACGACATTCTGTCCAAACAAAAACACGCCGAGAAAATGACCCAGCGGTGGTTCGTTCTCGGCGTGTTTTTATATAAGATTTTTGATAACAATTTCAGTTATTGCCAGTGTCTGCGACCTTTCACCCCAGCGCCCCCTGATATTGACCAACCAGATAGAGACCGGGCGTTCCCCGTGATTGTCTTTTTTTAGGGTAAATTATAGTCATACCCATCCATTTTTACAATTAATTATGACTTAACACAAAAGAAAACTTCAACTCCGTTCACACTACCAAATAATTTTTAAGCAACTCTATTATGAATTTCTTTTTTTATTATCATTCTAACTAAGGCTAACATAAGTACAACCCAGATAAATAATGTTAAAACTGAAAGTAGCTCTTTACTCCACGAAAATTCCTCCCATTTCGTAAAAAATTTAGTAAAAAGCCCCATAAAACTGAAATCCACCACCCGTGCAACATTCTTATCCAAACCAGACAGCATCGGCAAGAATGCAACTACAAGCATAGCAGGAAGACCAATAACCTGAGCCCCTACCCGACTATTCACTACTAATCCCAGCAATAAAAATAATAAAATAACTGAAATTGCTGTTACAAGAACAATCGTAATATAATTAAAAATATGAGTAATCGCAACCCCTAAAATTAGAGGAATTATTCCCATAACCACAAAAATCAAAAAAAATGGTAAAAACAATGTTGATAAAATATATTCATATCCCTTAACACCACTTAACAGAAGAGTTTGTAAATTATACTTCTCTTTCTCTTCAGATATGATAATAGTTATAGGATTTCCAACTGCCAAAACCAATGAGAAAGGCAAACAAATCATAAGATAAACCAAGGCCTGTTGAGAACTAACATTGTCTTGTATCTCCATAAGATATTTATAGAAATATGTGATTGCAAATGGAATTAAAACCTGCAATAAAATGCTCTTATTGGAAATAATAATTTGATAGCGCAACCACACCAAAGCCAGAAATCGTTTAAACATTCAGCTCTCCTCCTGTCAATCTGATAAAAATATCTTCTAAAGTTGGTTCACATGAATGGACAGAAAAAATATTTCCTATCTCTAATTGAGCAACTTGTGTAAACGTTATCAAATCAAAAAAATCAGAATTTCCATTATTATATGTAATTTTAACCTTTTTCTCCTTATCATATTTTTTTATAAGGTCGGAAGGTGAACCTTGCTCAACCAATTTACCTTTATTTAGTAGAGCAAGATAATCACATAAAAAAGTAGCCTCATTCATATCATGAGTAGTTAAAAAAATCGTTGTGCCTGCTGTTTTCAATTCTAGAATTAAATGATGAATTGTTCTCGAAGTTACGGGGTCAAGACCTGATGTCGGTTCATCAAGAAAAAGTACTTCAGGTTTATTGATAAGTGCTCGCGCCAAAAACATTCGTTGCTTCATACCCATAGACAATTTTTCCACAGCTGTCTGACGACTATCATATAACCCTACTCGTTTTAACAAATCATCAACACGTGTTTGACTGACATTATAAAATTTACTAAAAAATAAGAGATTATTATACAAAGACATTTTCTCATAAAAACCACTTGTATCACTTACTAGCCCTATCCTCTTTAATTCATCACTCGTTAAATTTTGGGAAACTTTCCCAAAAATAAGAGACTGTCCTTTATCAGCAAGCAGTTGTCCTGTCAAAATTTTAATCATTGTAGTCTTTCCTGAACCAGATGGTCCCAAAAAACCAAAAATTTGACCTCTTTTTACTGCAAAACTTACATCACTCAATGCTATTTTTACTCCAAAACTTTTTGATAAATGACTAACTTCAATCATGCCCACTAATCCTCCTCTATATTTTTTACTTTCATTTATTTCTCAAAAAAAGATATCTTGAAAAAATCAATAACATCAGGCATGTAACAGTCAACAAGAGTGTTTCAACATTATTTATAAGTTGATATCGTCTCAAAAAGAATAAGGCAATTACAAAGATACAGATACTCACTATACCAATTTTTTTAAACATACTAATCCTCCTTACTAAATAATAAAGTTATATAATAACCAAGAAAAGAAATGCCCAGCATAATACACATCCACAAAAGTAAAAATAGTATAATGCTGACAATACTATCGAGGGGCAATCGGATAAGCCTTCTAATATTGATAAAAACAAACAAGATCTCAAATGAAGAAAAAAAATACATTACGTTTTTCAATAAAATTTGAATATCTTTTTTATAATAAGCATAATTCATAGCAATAATAACACCCAGTAACAGCACTATTAATTGTGTTGTTACAACGGTGAACTGTCCAATAACAGACAGTAAAATTAGTCCTCCCGAAAACATACAAAAGAAAAGAGGTCTAATAAATACGTTCAGTCTGTTACTAGCTTCCTCTACGTTATTATTTTTCTCGCAAACTGAACATTTTCTACCTACTAAAGCATATTTTTCATAATCTAGAGTATGATTTTTCATATCATAAATATAAGTGTTATCTATTAAGACTTCGTGATAATTTCCTAGAATAATTTTAATTATTAAATTAGTCATTATACCGCCCAAAATGGCAGGCATCTCAGGAGTTGTTGGCCACTTCGTCTTATCAGATAATTCATACTTATTAATATCCACATTAATACTTCGGCAAGTAAAACAAGAACTAATAGTTGGTATGTAGATGTTGTCAATAATGAGATAATGTCCATTAAATCCTCCTGACAAGTACGGTATCTTATTCAATACAGCAAACTGGTTAACAATTTTTATAACATCAATCGGAGTATCTATAGCTTTAACAATAAGGTCTATGTTACCATACTCCTCAGCAATATCTTCTAATTGAGCTACAGAAATGAGTTTTATATGTACAGGTAACACTTGAACATCTGAATTATGCTCTTGTATTTTTTTAGACAAAACAATCAGTTTTTTCTTTTCAACATCAGACTCCGTATAAAGAATTTGCCTATTTAAATTTGAGCATTCGATTATATCGAAATCAACGATTACAAGTCTTTTTACTCCGTACAAACTAAGACTTAAAGAAATATAACTTCCTAGAGCCCCTGCACCTAAAACCAAAACTGTTTTTTCTTGTATTTTCTCATAATCTGCATCATAAAATAACGAATAGTAACCTTTCGTTCTAGAGTATCGACTTTCAACATCTACCCTATCCGAAATTAAAATATGTTCATTTAATAATTCATATGTCAGTTCACTACCTAATACTTCCTCAATATCTGATAGCTTCTTATAACTACTAAATAATTCATCAATAAATTCTTGAAAAACACGAGATTCAATGGCTATTTCTCGCATGCTTCTTCCACGCAAATACATTATGCCTTCTTTTTTATAGGAAAAAATATAACTATTTATGCAGAACATATTTCGTCCTCTTTCTAACATACATTATAGAAAGTAGTACAGACATAAATACTCCCGCTATACTACGAATAATAATATCGGGTATCAAAATGTGTAATATCTGATTTAAGGGAAAATAAATAATAATAAATGCAATTAGGCCTTGAACTAGACTTTGAAATTCCAAATTTTCACGAGAGTTTAAGTATCTTAAAATAATACCACTGTCATATTGGAAAAAAGGAATTGAATTAATCAAAATCATGCCTAAGTTAATAAAAAAGAATAAAAATCCAATTAGTTTGTATGAGGTAAATAGTAAGACAATCAATCCTATTAAAGATAGTACAGAATTTGAAGCAATACCAGCTAACATAATTTTTAAGAAATGTTTTCTATTTTTTAAAAATTGTGCCCCACTTAAATCCACAAAAAAAGCCAAATTAAATAAAAGCAACATTACTCCACAATTTGGAATTGCTATTTGATAGTTATTAGCAACTATTGCGTGACTGAATTCATGGATTATTGCAGATATAATAACAACAAGCCACCATAAAAAAAGAGTGTTTAAACTAATCGAAAAGTTTTGGATATTTGTAAGAATTTCTAACCTATAAACATACATAATAAGACACTGAAAAATAAGCGCCACAGGAAAAACACTAAATAACACTTTTTCAAAATTCTTATTAAATCGTTTATAGATTAATCTTTCAGATAATGTTATGTTAAAATCCCAAGATATCTTAAATATATTTAATCGTCTTGACTTTTGATAATCTAAAAGTCCTATTCTTCTTACTACAGCATAAAACTTTAAATAATATTTTTCTCCTACTACCTTTAATAAATCCGAAAAAGTGAATTCTCGACCTCTAAGTTGCTCTAACCACTTTTTTTCCTGTGAACCAATTAATACGTGTTTCTTACTAGATGATATATAGAGATGATAGCGGCCCTCATATGGGGTAGGTAATATCTTAATTCTATTATCAAGTTTCATATTAAACCCAACCTCTAAATAAAAGAGGGACTAAGTAAAAATTACTTTAGTCCCCTAGTCTGCAATTATCAAAATAATAACCAACTTTATTGATCTTTTTTCAAAATAATTGCGGAAAATTAAAACGACAGTCAAAATCAAAGAAAATAATATTACAATTATCTAACCCAAAAGGATATCAATTTATAAAAACAATAGCTTTCCTTATTTCAATTTTATATCGTTCAACATCCAACGAGACCAAGAATACCTAATCCAATTCCAATACCTGTTGCAATTCCAGTAGAAAGATCGCTAACTGGTACTGTTATTTCTTCAATCTCCTCAAATAAAAATTTATCTTGCATAAGAACACCTCCTTATTAATTTAACAGCAAGCCGCACCAATTAAAAGAACTACACCAGTTCCCATCAGAACTCCTCCCCAAAATTCTCCATCAGTAGGAGCTACAATTTCTTCAATTTCTTCAAATAAAAAGACTTCATTTGTCATATATATTACCAACCTTTTTTTATTTGTAATCGATTACAAAGTTATTTTAACAAAAAAAAAAAAAATGTCAAGTTCTTTTAAAAAACTTTTTTATACAATAAATTATGCTTTGTTGTAAAGTGAAGTACAACATAAAACACATAATCATCTGATAGGCTAGAGTTGCGAAACAGATAAATAAAGATGAACTTGTCTACAAATTAATCCATAATAAATCATTCATACAAACACTTATCTGAAGTTGAATGAGGTACAACTTAAAATTTCAATAAACTGCCAAGGGAATACATTTAAAAGAAGTTTTCACTAAAAAACTAGTCTCCAACCATTTGGGAAACTACGCGAAAGTTATCAATAAAATATCAAGATGAGTTCATGGCTATCAGCCTGCAAAATTCTGTTTGAGTAAATTCAAACAATCTGAACAACACCTAATGACTCAGAAAAATTCCTTTGTTGAACGTCGCTTGACAATTAACGTACAGTAAATAATTTTATGCAGATCCTTCTACTATTCAATGTTTCACATTTCTTTATAGGCTCATATCAAATCAGTGAGTAAATTGGCTCAAAGACGCTTACGACACAGACAAAAGCCTAGAAAAATAACGACATTCTGTCCAAACAAAAACACGCCGAGAAAATGACCCAGCGGTGGTTCGTTCTCGGCGTGTTTTTATATAAGATTTTTGATAACAATTTCAGTTATTGCCAGTGTCTGCGACCTTTCACCCCAGCGCCCCCTGATATTGACCAACCAGATAGAGACCGACTAATAGGACAAGGATAAAGAGGGTCCACTTGATCAAACCTTTGACAAAGCGGATGACCAAAGTCAGGATCAGGCTGGCAATGAGCCAGATAATAGGACCTGAACTAATCAGGCTATGAAGCCGATTGAGGCTCCCTCCGGCTAACTGTTGCAACCAGTCTGGGCTGTTGGTCATCAAACTTTGCGACCAGCCAAACTGATTCAAAATAGCTTGACCCGTCACCTGCAACCAGGCAAAGACACCGGTATTAAAAGCCAATAAAAAGGCCTGTTGCGGATAGGTTTTGATGAGATGAAGTACCGTTCGCATGAGCTACCTCCTAAGTGCCATACAGGGCCTTAACCTTGTTTATATCGGTTTCTTGAATACCATAGTAAGACCCTGACGACTGCATAACGGAGTCTTCACTATCATCATGAGATAGACCAATCGCATGCCCTAGTTCATGTTCTGCAGTGTGTACAATTCGGTCGGCGGTATAGCCATAGGCGTTATTGAGCAGATAGTAGGTGTTAAGCGTCACATCCACATGGCTAATCTGGCCTGTCAAAGCATTTGACGTCGTATCTGCGAGCCCTGCTGCTTGACTAGAACTATCAGAAGCATCACCAGCAATAATATCCGCTTCTCCACTCGTTGAGGCATAGGTAAAGGTGAAGGCTCCCGTAGCATTCCAATTGGCAATAGCCTCTTGGTAGGCACTCACCAAACGTTGGTCTGTCGAACTAATATAGATCGAGGCCGTCGGGCTAGGCCATTTAACCGTTCCTGTTTGACTAGTGGTATCCCCATTCAAACTGAGGTCTTTTAGAGTGCCTGAATTCGCTTGACCCCCGACTTTAGCAAGGACCTGATTCCAAACAGTATTGGCATACTGACTAATAGATTGATTAGAGGTGTTATCAGAAGTGACATATGCCCAGATCAAGGCTACGACAACCAAGACACAGGCCACTTGAAACAGTCGCCAAATCAACCGCCAAAGACGATATAGCAGGCGAAAAGGTAGGCGAATAAGCCGTCTTATCATGGAACAACCCCTTTCTTTCTCAATAGCAAGATTAGTCCTTGCCTAGAAAGGTTATTATAAGCTAGCCCCCTTAAAAAATCCCAAATTCCTCAAGATAGGCGTTCTTCTTTAACATAAGTAATCGGTAGACGTTCCAAAAAGACCTCTAATTGTTTTTCCCAATAATACCATTCGTGCTTTCCATGGGCTGTTTGGTAGTCAATCGTAAAACCTTTTTCTTTTAAAACAGAAACAGCGTAATTATTAGCCGCGTAAAGAAAATCTTCTTGGCCACACCAGGCATAGAGATTTGTCTTTTTGTCAGATAAGTCAGCTAGGGCAATGATTTGCTGGCTCGCTAGACTCTCTTTATCCTCTAAAGAACCAAAGACACCTTCCCAATAAGCTTCTTGGTCTGTCACATCCTCACCCAAATGCGTCAAATCCAAATAGAGCGCACCTGAAAAAGAGGCCGCATAGCTAAAGCGATTGGTGGTAAAGGCGAGCTTAAAAGCCCCATAACCACCCATTGACAGACCAGCAATAAAGGTCTTCTCTCGTTTGGTTGTCATATTAGGGAAAAAGCGTTGGAGTACACGGGGGAGCTCATTGGCAATACTATCATAGTAGCGCAGACCATAGGTGGTATTGGTATACCACCCCAAGTCTGTCGATGGCATCACAACAATGAGATTGGTTCGGCGCAAAAGCCGTTCAATCGCCGTTCGTTTCAGCCAAGAATCTTCATTGCCACCCATACCATGCAAAAGGTAAAGAACAGGAATATCCTGACTGGCCGCTTCTTGCGGGGTTACAGAGGAGGCATCCGGGTATATGACCTGCACCCGGCGTTCCATTTCTAATACATCTGAACGATAATTAATCGTTAATAAAGCCATCATTAACTCCTTTTCTATGAAGAAAGAGAGCAGCCAGCCCTAGTTTCGATACAACTAGTGCCTATGCCACTCTCTAAATGGAAAAAATTACGTCTAAGTCCTTAATCGAAAGGCGTTTCCCTTTCCATTTCCATTTCTAATGTTGTCAGTTTGTGATCCGCCTTGCCAAAAGGGTCAGGTAATCAGTGAAAATAGTCGGTTTAGCGGACTTCCATGACGACAGGTAAAATCGCCGGGCGACGTTTGGTTTGATCAAAGAGAAATTTGCTTACGGCATCACGGACTTCGCCTTTAAGTTCTCCCCAATCAAAATCGTCTTGAGCCAGATAATTTTCCACCGTTTGATTGACAATATCAGCACTTTCACGCAGAATATCACGACTCTTCTTCACGTAGACAAAACCGCGGGTATTGACACGTGCACTAGCAATGATTTTCTTTTGCTTACGACTGACCGTAATCACCACGATAAAGATACCATCTTCTGATAAAACCTTGCGGTCACGCAGGACAATATTGCCCACATCCCCAATGGCATTCCCATCAATCATGACATCTCCTGCTGGAACTGCTCCTTGATGCAAGAAACCTTCTTTTGCGTCATAGTGCATGATGTCGCCTCGTTTAACAATGTAAACCTCTTCAGGTAGCATTCCCACCTCAAAGGCCAATCGGGCATGTGCTGAGAGGTGACGGTACTCTCCCTGGATAGGGAACAAGTAGCGTGGACGCAAAAGATTAAGCATGAGCTGTAAGTCACGCGCATTTGCGTGCCCAGATACATGGAGATTTTGCGTAATAACTTTCACAACACCCCCAGCCTTATAAATGAGATTTTCCACACGGGCAACGACTGCTTCTTTAGAAGTTGTTGGGGTTGTCGCAATATAAACGAGATCACCATCTTTGATGGCGATTGTCCGGTGACGACCAATAGCCATTTTACGTAGGCCATTAAGCGGTTCACCCATACGACCCGTCTCTAAAATAATCAGCTCGTCATCGGCATACTTATCAATGTCCCTGGCCTTGACCAAAATACGTTCATCAGCCAAATCCAGTTTTTTCATGCGAATGGCTGTCCGTACAATATTTTCCGCATCAAAACCGGTCAAAACCACTCGACGTTCATTTTTGACCGCTGCATCAAAAACTTGCTGGATGCGTTCCAAATTACTGGCAACTGCAGCGACAATAATGCGACCTTCCCAACCTTCTACAACATCCGCAATTTCGCTAGCTACTTCGGCTTCGCTTGCAATCTGCGTATTGGATAAGGCATTGGCAGAATCGCTCAAGAGCGCTAAAACACCTTCGTTCCCTATCTCAGTCAAACGAGCAAAATCTGTCCTATAGTATGGCTTAGCTGCTTGGTCAAATTTAAAATCACCCGTATATACTATACTACCTTCATCGGTTTTTACGACAATCCCCATGGATTCTGCGATGGAGTGCGTGGTTTTAAAGAAAGAGACAACCGCATCGTCAAATTCAATCTCTGTTTCAGCATCGACCACATGAAAATTTGAAAAACGCTTAGCATCGTCATTCTTTTTAACCATGAGTTTGGCAAGTTCAATCGTCAAAGGACTCCCGAAAACTGGGCTATCGAGTTGACTCACCAAATAAGGCAGGGCCCCTATCGCATCTGCATGCCCGTGCGTCAAGAAAATCCCTTGCACTCGATCTTTATTCTCTAGCAGGTAGTCTAGGTTTGGAATAACCACATCCACCCCAAGTTGTTCATTTTCAGGGTATTTCAATCCGGCATCCAAGACGAAAATACTCTCATTAACCTCGACAAGGTAGAGGTTTTTCCCGCTTTCACGGACCCCTCCGAGAGCTATGATATTAATATCGCTCATGTCATTTAGTCTCCTTTTTTATGTTTTTTCATACCAACGGTCCTTAGGCTTGCCTAAGTCGTATTACAGCAGGGCAACAAAAAAGTTGCATACTAGTCTAGTATACAACTTTACCCCTTATTTTTCAATCAGTCAAAGAGTTGGTAATAATCCTGAATGGACATTTCCGCTTTTTGCTTGGCGTTCAAATCTTTAATGATTTCGCCATCTTTCATCACCAAAAGACGATTACCATAAGTGAGGGCATCTTCCATATGATGGGTAATCATCAGGGCTGTCAAACCATCCTTGCGAATAAATTCATCCGTCAACGCCATCAAGCTCTGAGACGTTTTGGGGTCAAGCGCAGCCGTGTGTTCATCCAAGAGCAAGAGTTCGGGACGTTTAATAGTTGCCATCAAGAGGCTCAAGGCTTGACGCTGACCACCAGATAGGAGCCCTGCAGGTGTCTCCAGGTGTTTTTCCAGTCCATTTCCCGTCCGTGCCAGCAACCTCTTAAAATCCGCTTCGAAACTATGAAGACGGCGAGATTGCAATCCTCGTCTGTCACCACGGTATTTGGCGATAAGGAGGTTTTCAGCAACTGTCATTCGAGGAGCTGTCCCCATCTTGGGGTCTTGAAAGACCCGCGAGAGGTATTTGGCTCTTTTTTCAGCATTGAGATGGGTAACACGGTCACCCAAGATATAAATATCCCCGCTAGTGAGTGGTAAGGTACCTGCAATGGCGTTAAAGAGAGTTGATTTCCCAGCCCCATTGCCTCCAAGAATTGTGAGAAAGTCCCCTGTCTGAATAGTAAGGTTGGCATCTTTGAGAATGGTTTTGTCATCATCTAACCCATTACTCACACGAACCGTTGCATTTTTGACTTCAATAATCGCACTCATTTACTCCACCTCATTCCACTAAAGAACCGCTTCTTCAACTCAGGGACCATCAAGCAGAAAGCCAAAATAATGGCGCTAAGTAATTTGAGATAGTTGGTATTGAAGCCCAAAGCTACCACAGCTAAAATTAAGAACTGATACAAGATAGAACCAACCACAATAGCCACTAAGCGTTCTAACATGGTTAATCGTGTAGAATACAGTACTTCACCAATGATGATAGCCGCCAACCCAATAACAATGGTTCCAATTCCTTTTGACACATCCGCATAGCCATCTTGCTGGCAAACAAGAGCGCCCGCCAATCCAATAAGACCATTTGACAAAACCAAGCCCATGACTTCCATCGTTTCGGTATGGATACCAAAACTTTTGGCCATATCAACATTGTCCCCTGTTGCAATATAGGCTTGTCCGAGACGAGTATTAAGGAAATAGATCATGAGCCCAATAACCAGACTAACCATGATAAAGCCGACTAACAACAGATTGGTTTTATCTGAAAAGGGAAAGAAATCTTGAATGGTTTTGTCGTTGGATAAACCAAGATTGGCCCTCTGCATAATCATTAACATAATAGAATGGCAGGAGGTCATGACCAAGATCCCTGCTAAAAGGGTTGGAATTTTCCCCTTGGTATATAACAGTCCTGTAACGAGACCTGCTAAAGCCCCAGCTCCAAAGCCAGCAAAGGTCGCCCAAAGGGGACTGACACCTTTGGTAATCAGGGTGACCGTCACAGCACCGCCCAAAGGGAAAGATCCTTCTGCGGTCATATCAGGAAAATTTAAAATGCGAAAGGTCATAAAAATGCCCAGTCCCAGAATAGACCAGAGCAAACCTTGATAAAATGCTGAAATAATCATGTCTACTCCTTAATGACTTGTGACGCTTTTTTAAGCACCTGGCTTGGAAAAGTAATGCCTAACTGATCTGCGACTTTTTGGTTAAGGACAGGTGTACCTTTGCTGTAACGCTCGACGGGTAAATTAGCTACTTTTTGTCCTTTCAGAATCTTAGCAGCCATCTTACCTGTCTCAACGCCCAATTGGTATTGGTCAAGCGAAACAGAAGCTAGTCCGCCTTCTTGTACCATGGTGTCCACACTCGGATAGATGGGAATATTAGCTGTCTTAGCCGCTGATACGACCGTTGAAAAAGCTGAGGCGATGGTATTGTCAATAGGCAACCAGATAGCATCCACCTTACCGACCATGACAGACATAGTCGTCGCTACTTCGTTAGTTGATGGTACAGAATATTCAACAACCTTATAACCTTTTTTCTCCGCCAATGTCTTAAAGGTCTTGACTTGAGAAGGTGAGTTATCTTCACTAGAGGCAGATAAGACACCAACTGTTTTGATATTTGGGGTAATTTCACCCATCAAGTCTAAGGTTTCGGCGATCGGTGTTTGGTCAGAGACCCCTGTGATATTAGCACTTGGCTTGTCTAAATTGGTCATTAGTTTAGCGCCAATAGGATCTGTTACCGCCCCCATGACAATAGGAATAGTCTTAGTGGCAGCAGCTAACCCTTGTGCGGCAGGAGTGGCAATGCCAATCAAGACATCATTTTTATCAGCAACCAACTGTTGACTCATGGTCTGAATGCGACTTTGATCCCCCTGTGCGTTCATAAATTGCACCTTGACTCGTTTGCCACTATAGCCCTCTTCTTTGAGACCAGCTAAAATGCCTTGATAAATCTGGTCAAGGGCTTCATGACTGGTAAATTGCAGCACACCGACCTTAACTGTTTGAGTAGATGCTCCTCCCGATTCGGGAGAAACCAACGGATAGAGATAGGCCCCAAACAAGGCCAATGCAAAGAGGACCAAGGTCCCGATCAAGCGCCTATTTTTCATCTTGTCTCCTTTATGCACCATCTACCACTGGCAACAAAAAAAGTGCGAGGGCGCCGTCTGTCACAGACTGCATGACGTCCTCACACCTTGTTCGTATAAGTTGTCCAAAGGACAAAACGTGCGATGAGGCTTGGTTATTTCACCTCATATTTTACTCTAAAAGAGTGTTTTTTTCAAGATTTTTTAAGTTAACCCTAATCACCCTTTTCTGCGATTATACCGCAATCTTTGTGGTATTTAAGAGGAGCGAACTCATCAAAACAGACACCGAACTAAAGGCCATAGCCAAACCAGCTAATTCGGGGTTAAGCACGAGTCCAAAGCCAACAAAGAGACCTGCTGCAATCGGAATGCCGATAGCGTTGTATATGGAAGCCCAAAAGAGATTGAGCAAAATCCGTTGGAAGGTTTTCTTACTCATATCAAGTGCTCGAACCACACCGAGAAGGTCATTTTGAACCAAGACAATATCACCTGACTCGATGGCAATATCAGTTCCAGACCCCATTGCAATCCCCACATCAGCGATGGATAAAGCAGGGGCATCGTTAATGCCATCGCCAACAAAAGCAACGACTCGCCCTTGTCCTTGCAACTGATGAATACGGTCTGCCTTTTCCGTTGGTAAGACATCTGCGATAACCTGATCCATCCCAACTTGCTCAGCAATCGAATGGGCCACTGCCTCATTGTCACCTGTGAGCATAATGGTTTGGATGTGGCGTTTTTTCAATTCTGCCATCGCCTGTGCGGAAGTCGCCTTGGGCGCATCCTGAATGGCAATCAAACCAATCACCTGTTCATCGACAGCCAGACTAACGACTGTCTTAGCTTCATTTTGTAAGGCCACCATATTTGCCTGAAGGTCCTCTGAGAAAGCTTTTCCTTCTTGTAACTTGGCATTTCCCAAAGCGATAGCCATCCCTTTAAGACGAGCTGTCACGCCTTTACCTTCAAGGGCTTTAAAGTCTGACACGTCTTCAATAGATACCCCTCGCTCTTTGGCTGCTTGGACAATAGCTTTTGCTAAGGGGTGTTCAGACAGATTTTCCAAACTAGCTGCCAAAGATAAAACCCGAACGTCGTCGCCAACCACATCGGTTACTTGTGGTTTACCGACAGTGATGGTACCTGTCTTATCAAAAACAATCGTGTCAATTTTTTGGACTTCTTGTAAAACCGTTCCGTTTTTAATCAATACCCCCATCTTAGCACTGCGTCCAGTTCCAACCATCAAAGCCGTTGGTGTGGCTAAACCAAGCGCACACGGGCAGGCAATAATGAGCACTGCGACAGCATAGAGCATGGCTTGGATAGCATCAGCTCCAAGGAAAATATACCAAACCACAAAAGTGATAATCGCTAGAATAGAAACTACTGGGACAAAGATACCAGAAATCGTATTGGTCAAATCTTGGATGGGGGCATGGCTAGCCTGAGCTTTTTTCACAAAGTCCACAATTTGCGCCAACATGGTATCGCCGCCCACTTTTTGGGCTTCAAAAACAATTGTCCCATTCGTGCTAATTGTTGAACCAATGACCGCATCACCAATTCCCTTGTGAACTGGCATGCTTTCTCCTGTCACCATCGATTCATCCACCGAAGTCTCTCCTTCAGTGATGACACCATCAACGGCAATTTTCTCACCTGGACGCACACGAATCTTGTCGCCTATCACCACCTCTGACAAGGGCAGTGACACATAAGTCCCATCGCGCCAAACCGTTGCTGATTTAGCTTGTAAGTCCAAAAGTTTTTCAACCGCACTATTAGCACTATGGCGCATGCGCTCTTCAAAAACTTGTCCCAAGAGGATAAAGAAGATAATAAAACCGGCACTCTCAAAATAAACAGGAAGTCCGGTAAACAAAGCGACCAAACTATACCCATAAGCCACTAGGGTACCCAAGGCTACCAAGGTATCCATATTAGCATTATGCTTCTTAAAGGTCGCCCAGGCGCTTGTGATAAAGGGCCAGCCTGCAATCCACATAATTGGAGTTGTCGCCAAAAAAGTTCCCCAGCGCATCACCTCGTGGTCCACAAAACCTGCATACATTCCTACCATCAAATACAGCAAAGGCAAAACACATACAAAAGCAATCCAAAACCGTTTCGTCACTGACATAAACTAGACCTTTCTATTTGACAGTATAGTGACCGTAAATCATTCCCATACCACAGGAATAATCAAACTTTCCTGCCTGCTCAGGTGTAAAACGAATCGTTGTCTTTTCCCCAAGTGGCAAGTCTTCCAAAATATCAAATGCCTTAAATGTCACCTGAGACAAACAACCCGAAGGGTCTTTTCGATCAAAGGTGATTTCTGCAGGAATACCTTTTGCTAACTGTATGGTTTCTGGGTGATAACCCCCATCAACCGTTACCGTAATCTTTTGTACCCCATTTTCCACTTGCGCTTTTTGTCCTTTGTCTCCAAATAATCCACCAAACAATGCCATAATAGTCTCCTTTTCTGCTGTCATTATTCCACAACTAACTTACCGTGTAACATGTTCATGCCACAGGCATAGCCAAACTCACCGCTTTTATCAGGGGTAATATCAATCACATAATCTTCCTTCATTGGCAAATCAGCTTGAACCCCAAAATCAGGAAAAACCACTTGATCCACACACGGGGACGGGTCTACCCGATTGAAAATCAGCCGAGCAGGAACTCCTTTTTCCAAGACAACTGTTCCAGGGCTATAGCCACCATTCACCGTGATGTGTACTTCTTGCCGTTCACCCACTCGTTGCGCCTTAACACCCGATTTTTCATGCTTAGCGAAAAACCACCACAAAATAAAGGCAATCAAGGCCAGACTAACCAATAAGACAAGTATTTTAAGCATTCTAAACCTCCTCTTTTTCTTTAGAACGAGGGCCTAAACAATTACAGGCTACCTCATCAACCAGATGCGCTTGCTTTTTGTCCATGGCTTGCGCAATAATTGCCATATCCGCCTTGGTCAAGTCAGCTCGCTCAATAATTTCCGCTAAGACCTGACTGACTGACTTCGCACAAACCCTATCTAAAACCTCTTGGCCGACTAGACGCGTACTCTCTGCCTGACTAATGGCTGGAGAGTAGAGAAATGCTCTACCAGATGTCTCTTGAGTCAATGCCTTTTTTTCAACCAAACGTCGCAAAAGCGTCTTCACCGTCGAGGGTGACCAGTCAAAACGGTCCGACAAATAAGCAATAATTTCAGTACTGGTCAAACTTCCCTTCATCCATAAAATTCGCATCACCTGCCATTCCGCATTAGATAACCCCATTAGCTTACCACCTCTTTCCAAAGAAATTCATTTGGTCTACACTTGTAAACCTTTAACGATTTTATTCTAGCACCTACGTTTACATTTGTCAACAAAAAAATCTTAAACAATTTTTTAACGAAAAAGGAAGACTTAGCTAAAGTCTTCCCTACAGCTCCTTGCTAGGTATTCCTATTTCGTCTTTTCAAGTTCTTCTATCACGTCTGATAAAGCCGGCCAAAGTTTTGCATCTGTAGGACTGAGCCACAGATGAGATGCCATTAGTAAGGTGTCACTGGTAACATCCGATGGAATGAGTTGTTTAAAGGATTCTTGCCATAACAACCTGCTGATTTCTTGCAAATTCTCAGTGACGTCATCAGAGAAGAAAATAAAACGACCATTTCCAAGATAAAACACTTCTTGCTGACTGGATAGGGTCAGCTTAAAATATTGCGACATCCGCTTAACAACACGATTGGCTTGATGAGGGAGGGTTTGAGCAATATTATCATAGTTTGCCCATTCTAATAAGAAAACTTGTCCATTTCTAATAGTCAGAGTTTCTAACTTTTGTCTTAGATTTTGATAGGCCTCTTGGGCTTGTTTTTCTTCTACCTTTAAATGATAGGATAGTTGCCTATCTCGAGCTGATAGTCGATAAAAAAGACCTGCTAACATTGCTAACATAACCTCCCATAAAAGCATATGCACATAGGGTTCTGACAAATCTGTGAAAAATAAGGCCAGCGTTACAGAAGTAAGCCCCAAAAAGACTAAACCGAACACTAAAAATTCCGTCAACAAAAAGCCAATCAATACCATCAGAAGTAAGAGAAACGCTTCAATCCAAAAAAGACCCCGAATATAGAAAAAACAGATAGCTAACAGAATCATCAGCATGAGAACAAGGGCATAGGCGGCCCATTCCAGACGTCGCTTCATCTGCGTCCCCTTTCTCCCTAAAATCATTTCGTCTTTAGGTGATTTATAAGAAAACATAACTACATTTTCTGCTATTTCAGTCTATCATGATAGCTAGGGGAAACACAATCTATTTATGTTTATTTTTTTATCTTTAATTGTTATTTAAATCTAGTAACAATTCCGGTAATAACTGTAATAATTGTGTATTTTTAGCAGATTAAGATAACTTTTGACTATTTTATTATCCGTAAAATAGAAGCAATTTTCGATTTGATAAATAAACATTACGTCATATCCGAACGTTTTATTTTAAAATGTTACATTTGTCATTATGATACCATTCATCAATTTTGGAACTCTCCTTTTTAAATAAAGGACTCGCCTTACCCATCTACTCTTTTAAAATAAGATATGCAACAATTTGTTGCAAGTCAAAAAATAGCCTATAAGTAATCATCATAAATCAACGATTCGTCAAACCTATCCCTTTCCCGACGATTTCAGTTATGTTAAAATATCTTCAGAGAAGTTTATTGTCATACCCTTGCAACAAACTCACAGAAAACGACCTTTCTACTACAAAAAAAGAGTCTAGAAAACCTATTCTAGACTCTTTATCTTTCTTACAAAGCTTCCAAGGCTGACAAAGTTGTCAAAGCTGAATCATAATAATTATTGCTTGGAAGGTTTTGTTGGAAAATATATTTGTGTTGCTGCACCAGTTTGGTATAAGCACTATTTTTACTTGCTGCTAAAACAACTGGAGCAATAAAACTGGCCGACTGATGGTAGTCTACTACCTTACCCTTAAGAGAGTAACCGCCATAAATAGCTTCTTGTGTCATAAAGAAGTCTAAGATACGGTTGGTTACTGCTTGTGCGCGCTTATCTTGGCTTTGGGCCAAGTTATAAGGTACACGGCAGGCATTATAGTAATAGTCATCATCATATGAGGATGAAATCGTTCCGGCCTTAGCAGCAGAAACACTACCATCGGCATTGACCCACATAAAGTCAGGAACAAGACCAGTCTTGGTTTGGTTACTCATTTTTTCAAGAGCTGTCAACATCTTATCATTCACATCTAACCACGTTTTGTCACCAGTTAAGTCGTAAAAGGCTTGAAATTGAGCTGGCACAACGTCTGAGGTTCGCATGAGGTAATGATTTTTAGAAGCTTCATCTGCCCAGTTTCCAAGCGTCAACACACCGGTTGTCTTATTGTAGTTATACGCTAAGATATCTGCCAGAATTGCCTTTGCTTGTTTTTGATAACTCGTTGCCTTATCCTTCCACACATGACTCGCCTGGATTAGGGCGTAGGCAATGTAGAGGTCTCCATCTGTTGCATTGTTGTCATCATCAACAACCTTCTCTGCAGTCACGGTCTGACGCCAAGACATGAGTTGCGTGCCATTGTAACGGTGGGCTAAATAATAGCGATACAGTTGATCAAAGTCATCTTGACTAGCCAACCCTTTTTGCCCTGCCTCTGCGGCAATCAACATGCCATAACTTTGACCTTCTGATAATACAATGTCTTTATCTTTAGCTGTATCCGTCTTGACATAAGCTACATCGCCACTGGTTTTAATAAAAGTGTTAGCCCATTGATGATAGAGATTGGTTTTGATTTGTCCGGGAGCTTGCCAACGTGCAAAAATGACTGCGCCAGCAAGAGCACCAAGAATGACAACAAACCAAAAATAACGAAAATATGTTTGTTTCACCTGTTCCTCCTATCCTGCAAACCGTTTGGTCTTGACCCACTTCGTCTCTCCACGTTTTAATACCTTATCCAAGATAATAGACGTCACTGAGTCGATGGACACAATGATGAATAGTTGAGAATAGGTGAAGTAAGAGGCAAAGGCCAACCAGATTTGTTTAGTGGTTGCTTGTCCAAATTGTGACGCCATGGCAATATTGATCTGTAACAGATAGATCAAAATCATCAAGATCCAGTTAAACAACATGAATTGTGCGATATAGATATTCTCTGAATCAAAGGTGAAAGGCATGTCCACACCTGGGAAAAAGAGGTGTAAAATCATTGCTAAAACATTAATAAAGAAGATAATATCCGACAAGACAATGGCCGCATTAAACCAGAAGAAGGTACAAGAATAGTTAAACACTTCTAGCTTCACACGCCAGTTTCCTCGACCAAAGAGGTGTTTAAAGTTATCTAAAATCACCTCGTAATTTCCTTTAGCCCAACGTTTGCGTTGCATATAGTAAGACTTTAAGGTCTCAGGCTCTTGTTGGAAAGCTTCTGAGTTATAGGCCAGAGCAATCAATTTACCAGATTGCATAATTTGGAATGAAATTTCCGTATCTTCTGTCAAGGCACCATTTTTCCAACCCCCGATAGATTTAACAAAATCGGTATTGATAATAAAGTTGGTCCCTGGGATACGACCGATTTTAAAGGCATTCCACATCCCAACATGGTGAACACGTTGAGTGACGACGATTTCTTGATTGATACAGCGTGTCAAGAAATTTTGATTGGCATTACGTGTTTTATTACGTCCAAAAGAAGCTACATGACGCTCAGGGTCTTTCATGACTTCTTTAACTAAGAAATAAAGGGCATTCTTTTCAGGCATGGCATCAGCATCGTAGACACAGATGTAATCCCCCTGTGCTACCTGCAAGGCATCATTAAGGACACCCGCCTTACCACCGGTACCAGTCCGCGCTACAATTTTGACATTACGGTCACGGTATTGCGGTTGTTGGTAAACACGCATCATCTCATCATAAGTGTTATCGTCACAGTTATCTGCGTAAAGACGCACTTCGACACGATCATGAGGATAATTCAGGTCCAAGATAGCCTTAGTCGTTTGCGCGATAACCACATCTTCATTGTGGGCAGGAACGACAATAGTTACCATCGGGTATTCTGGTAGAGGTGAGGTGTCTACCTTGAAATCCGAGTGTTTCAACCAAAATCGCACACTAGACGCTAAAACGACGATGGCCCAGGCCAAAGAAATCCAAATGGAAATCATGGTGAACATCATTAAAAATTGACTAATCATTATTTGCGCACCGCCTTAAAGTTTTTATTGACACGATTAGAAATAATCACATAGCAGATAAAGAGAGTGACAAACCCAAAGGTAAAAATCAAACTCATGACTGCAGAAAGAATGAAAAATAGGGTAGAGAGATTCATGAAGCCTCCTTAGTATTCCACGATGATATCAGTTTCCAACTGCCGTTCGAGATTTTTGGTTGCATCAGCAAAATGCGCAAATTTCTCTAAATTTGTTTGATTAAATTTCAGATAACCGCGCTGGTATTGCACCAAACGTTCACTAGAACGTGTCTGAAAATGGAACTCCGTCAATCCTTGTCGCCATTCGTTGAGGTATCTGTCTTCTAAATTATCAGTCACTTCACTCGACAAAATGAGCATGTGTCCTTTCCCAAGGTAATAAACTTTTTCATTTTCAGTGACATGCGTATTGAGGTAACCATGGATGCGAGCAATCATTTGTGCAAACTCTTTGGCTGAGATTTGCCAAAATTGCTCATTATGAGCCCAGTGAATCAATAGGGCCTGAAAACCTTCTGATTGGTTAGCGGCTAAAGCACCGTGGAGCCAGTTATAGGCGTTTCGTGCTTCACGGTATTCAACCTTCACAGGCGCAAAACGAACCCGACGAGCACGATTGACACGTAAGGCCAAAAAGAGCACGATAGGAAAAGTTGCTTCCAAGATTAAAACAGCCAAGCTACTGAGATAATCAACCCCAAACACCAGTGAAATGACAGAAAGACCAAATCCCAGTAGGATCATCCAGGTCACTAAAGCATCTGTCACTACAGCAATAGAAAAAACGGCAATAACCATAATGAAGGCTTCAACAGCCAAAATACTAGGTGCAACCAGTTGCGTCAATAGTAAGAAACCCAAAATAACAATCACTAGCGTTGCTAAAGATTCTTCAAAGGCGTACTTGCGATAAATTCCTTGTTCTTCCATTAGTTTGATTTAAACTCCTCAGGTCGTTCTCCCTTACCGAAGTAAGAGGCAATAGCTTGTGCAATACGCTCAGAGGCATGGCCATCTCCATAAGGATTGCTAGCCTGTGACATACTGTCGTAGAGATCTTGATCCGTTAGTAAAGCTTCCATAGCCTGTCGAACAGTATCGCTTTTTGTCCCAACAAGTTTTAAAGTCCCTGCTGCAACTCCTTCTGGGCGTTCTGTTGTATCACGCAAAACCAAGACAGGTTTACCCAATGATGGCGCTTCTTCTTGGACACCACCAGAATCAGACATGATGAAATGACTACGCGCAGCAACATTATGGAAATCTAAGACATCCAGTGGTGCAATGAGATGAATCCTTGGGTCATCACTCAGAATATCTTTGGCCGCTTCTTGAACAGCAGGACTTAAATGCACAGGATAGATTACCTCAACATCATCATGCTGGTCAACAACTTCCCGCAAAGTCCGAAAAACACGACGCATCGGCTCCCCTTGATTTTCCCGACGGTGCATCGTCACAAGAACAATACGCTTATCGGCAGGGATGGCATCTAAAACTTCATGATGGTAGTCCTGAGTCACAGTCGTATTTAGGGCGTCAATAGCCGTATTTCCTGTTATATAGATAGCATCTTCTGGATGGTTTTCCAAGGTCAAATTGGCCTTACTTTCCGTCGTTGGCGCAAAATACAAATCAGTCAAATCATCCGTCATTTGTCGGTTCATTTCTTCAGGAAAGGGTGAGTACTTGTTCCAAGTTCTCAGTCCCGCCTCAACATGTCCGATACGAACTTGGTTGTAAAAGGCAGCTAAACTAGCCGCAAAAGTAGTCGTCGTGTCACCATGAACCAAAAGAATATCAGGCGATTCTGATTTGATAATCCCATCCAATTGATTCAAAATTTTAACTGTAATATCACTGAGGGTTTGGTTTTTCCCCATAATATCCAGGTCATAATCTGGTGTCACCTTAAAGGTTTCTAGCACCTGATCAAGCATTTGTCGGTGTTGTGCTGTTACAACGGTCACCGTTTCAAATAATTCTGGTTGTGCTTGAAGTTCCAAGACCAATGGAGCCATTTTTATGGCTTCCGGTCGCGTTCCAAAAACCAGCATCACCTTAATCTTTGACATAATATTCTCCTTTTTTTAATCGCCCCATCACTTTCTCCACGACAAACACATCAGTCCTGTGATAAGTAACATAAGACTCACTAGCAGTTTATCATCTCCTAATCGGATAATCAAAGCAGTTATGTAATAATTTTGTGTTTTAATCTTTATTTAAAACAGATGTCATAATGGAGCGCTTTCTTGTAACACTTCATTTTTTTTGAAAAGATGCCACGACAATATGATTTGCTAACAGCAATAAAAGCCGATAGTTAAGATAAGGATTATATTATTTACGTTTTATTCAAGATATAGATTTGTCAAACATATTATATAAAAAATAGATTTTATAGTGTTTTAAAAGCTTTTTCTGTCAATCCGCTTTGTCTACTTTTTAAATCATTTGATATATTATAGTAATTTACATTTTCGGGAGATTTCATCTAATATCAATTTTCAGTCATTTCTTATCAACTTACTATTTTCAGCTACTTTCTTCATATTTACATGGATTCTTATCTTAAACAGACAGAATATGAAATCTATCGACAATAATTTATGTATTTCATCGTAAAATGAATAACTTTAAACTGAAACATTCTGGTATCATAAAGCTCCTTTCGTTCGTTTTTTACCGAACTTATAGCAACTGCTAGAGCAAACTCATCGGAAAAAATTTCCACATTTTCACAAAAAAAGAACCCTACAGGTTCTTTGAAAATGCCAACAAATTACTTACCAAAATAACGTTTCGTTTCAGAAATAATGACTGGAGATAAAACTAACAAGGCAATAAGGTTTGGCAAGGCCATTAGCGCATTGACAATATCCGCAATAATCCAAACCGCATTAAGCGATAAGAAACCACCTAACAACACCATAGCCACAAAAATCCAGCGATAAAGCCAAATGTATTTGACTCCAAATAAAAACTCAAAACAGCGTTCTCCGTAATAATTCCAGCCTAAAATCGTCGTAAATGCAAATAGAACGAGGAAAATAGTCAAAAGACTAGGTCCTAAGTTGCCAAAAACTGTCGAAAAGGCGGATTGCGTCAAGGTTACCCCATTGAGTGAGCTATCCCAAACTCCTGTTGTTAAAATCGTAAGGCCTGTCAAAGTACAGATAATTAAGGTATCAATAAAGGTCCCTGTCATCGAAATCAAACCCTGTTCAACAGGCGCATTGGTTTTGGCGGCAGCTGCTGCAATTGGAGCAGAGCCCAGACCAGATTCATTCGAGAAAACACCGCGTGCCACACCATTTTGAATAGCCATGCGCACACTGGCACCCGCAAAACCACCTACTGCAGCAGTCGGACTAAAAGCCGAAGAAACAACCAAAAGTAAGGTTGGCAGTAGTTTATCCCAATTAAACCCAATAACCGTCACTGTACCGACAATGTAAATAATCGCCATAAAAGGCACCACTGTCGTTGACACCTTTGAAATAGATTGCAAACCTCCAAAAACAGCAATAGCAACCAGCACGGCTAAAATTGTGGCAGTAATAGCCGGGGATAGCTGGGTCGTATTATAGACAGATTCTGTAATGGAATTCACCTGAGTGAAAGTCCCAATACCCAAGAGAGCCACTAAAAGACCTGCAAAAGCAAAAAAGATTGCCAGCGGACGCCATTTCTCCCCCATACCAATGAGGATATAGTGCATAGGACCTCCGGCTATTTGACCGTTGTTATCCTTACGACGAAACTTAATAGCCAAAAGTCCCTCTGAATACTTGGTCGCCATCCCAAAAAAGGCAGCCATCCACATCCAAAAGAGCGCTCCAGGTCCACCAACCTTGATAGCTGTTGCTACACCAATAATATTTCCCGTTCCTACTGTTGCAGCCAAAGCCGTACATAAGGCTGCAAAACTTGAAACATCTCCATGTCCCTTGTCTTGCACAAAGATAAGTTTAAAGGCCTTGGGCAGACGTACAACTTGCAAAAACCCCAAGCGCAAAGTCAGATAAATACCTGTTCCCACCAACAACATTAAGAGAGGGGGTCCCCAAACGAAGCTATCCAATTGGTTTAAAAACGATAACATGTCTACTCCTTTTTCTAACTGTCTCCTGTTCAAACAGCTGCATGTGATTTACTCACGCCACATCACCGCTAGAAAAGAACAGTTGGAAAAGTAACTCGCAAGCACACCCATACAGGTTTTATTTGGAAAACAAACAGAGCCTAGGATAAAAATCCTAGACTCTGGAGGGCAAATCCGTTAACAAGCTAGCTTAAAAAACTTGTTGTCTTCATCGCTCTGTCCTTTTACCTGAGAGTTTGAGTAGCTCTAGCTACCTTGCCCCTTCGGTGCCTTTACGGTCTCTCCAGAGTTCCGTCCATTTCACAGTCGCATGTTTCTGCTTCTGAAAAACTTCATTCGGTTTATGTGTTGTGTTATTCTATTTTAGACAAAAACAAGCTAGAGGTCAATAACTTCTAGCTTGTTTCTCAGATGTAAACGTTTTTAATAATTTTAGACTTTGATTTGTGCATTGAGCCAAGTGAAAATAGAATTAAACTCTTGCCCCTGACTCTTAGCTTTCGCATCTCCACCAAAGGTTGGGTCTGTGGCTACCATACCTGATAAACCTTCCCAATTGCGGGCATTATCACTATTTTGCACACCATTAACCTGATTGTTAAAGAGGCGCACCCATGACCAATGACCATTATAGGTCACGTCTGGGAATTGGCTACCACGGTTGCTTTCAAACAAAGATAACCACTTATTGCTTGCTCCTGCTTGCAGGATTTGCTTATAAAAAGGTTCCACATTATCCGCTGCAAGGACAGTTTGGTCAGCACTCGTTTGTACAAGCCACATTGGTTGGTCATATAAACTGCTTAAACCATGGTTGGTCAGCTGTTTATTGCTATCAAGGACAGCGGAAAATGGTGCAGCAATAGGCACCAGACTGGCAAAATAATCTGGGTAGGTATCGCCCATAGTTACCACCATACCACCGCCATTAGATGCACCCAAGAGGTGAATCCGTTTGCTATCAACACTTGGATGACTTGCCACATAGGCCTGAATGGCCGCCTTTAAATCAGCTGCCACACTCGCACTCCAAGGGACAGGGCTTTGTAGTACCAAAATATGAGCCCCCTTGTGTTGTCCAGAACGGCTTGTCCAATCCTTTTGAAGCTCTGCTTGCGTCAAATTAACCACATTGCTAGCCAAAATAGGGATATTGATATCCGTACCCACTTCACCAATACCATGCAACCAAACGATCAAAGGAACTGGGTCTTCTGCAGATGCCTCCTCTGGCTGATAAGCTGCATAGTGTAGCCGTCCGTAACTGCCTCTTTCACTAAAGCGCTCCGTGTTTTGATACAACCGATGGTTAATCGCATCTTGACTGGAGTCTAGCCACTGGTCTTCTTTAGTGCTATCAGCTTTCAGCTGTAAATCATCCACGTCTATACGGTAACTGCTAGGCCATTTATTGCTAAAGGTTGCTAAGTCAAAAGATAGAGGCGTAGCATTGCGACTGGTATCGTTAGCATCATAGATGACTTCTAGTTCTAAGGTAACATAAGAGGAACTATCAAAATAAATAACGCGCCCAGTGGCATCTGACACATAGGAATTGGTAATTTTTCGTGGAGACCCCGCCAAAATGACTTGAGAACCTGCATGAACCACATCAGGCGTCACTTTTTGATTAAGCGCCAGAATGACCTTGGAGACGGCCGGACCAAACTCGTAACCATCTAAAACCATAGTCGTTTGAACCGTTGTAATTTTATCTTGGTCAGTAGTCGCAATGCCAAATTCGTTGAGGTGATAGGTCTTACCATCCAGTGTGACCGACGCATTAGTAACGAGGTCTCCCGAACCAGGAGCATAATAATAGGAAAAACCGTCTCGATTAGCCAATTGACCTTTTACCTGACTCCCATCTGCATTAAAGAAAAGATTTTGGCCATTGATTGTCTGTTCACCCGTTACAACTTGACCAGACGCATCTAGGTAATACCATTGACCATTCATTCCAACAAAGCGATTGCTCCAACGCTCGCCCGTATCTGCATCATAAAAATGGCGCTGACCAGTTGTATCTGTAGCAAAAGCACCTTTGACCTGTTTACCGTCCGCACCGAAAAATAGGTTTTGACCGTTGATAACTTGTGAGCCCGTGACAGGTTGACCATCTGCGCCATAGTAATACCAACTGCCATCAGAACCTTCATGAAAGCCAGTTAGAGTAGACGTTTGGTTAACAGCACCTAAAACAGCTGAAACAGTCCCATCAGCCGAAACCTTGCTATCCGCCAATAGATCAGCTTCATTCGTCTGCGCATCCGTTTCTTGACTTGGAGCTATTTGTTCTAACACAGCAGGAGCCTCATCCGAACTGGCCAAGTTATCCGTCGAGACTTGCTCTTCTTGAGCGGTTACCGCTTCACTCGGGATTGCCTCACTCACTGCCTCGCTACTTTCTTGAGAGGTCGCCGATGGGTCCGATGACAAAGAAGAGACCACCTGTTCTTGACCACTTGATGCGAGTTCTTCATGCCTTGACAAATCATCGGCCGATACACTAACAGCCCCAGCCCATAGGCTGGTAACCAAGGCCAGCGAAGCCAATCCTCCTTTAACCTTACGTAAACTATACCAGGTAACATTTTCTTTTTTCATCTTAGCTCTCCTTTAGTATGATAAGATAATCTTATCATTTCAATGACATTTTAGCTATATCATTAAGGAAATGTTAGTAAAGTCACACAGTTTCGTTACGATTTTTTAACAATAATTCAGATTATGCTGTTATGTCATCATTTTTCGACACAAAAAAGTCTAGGCATTGGCCCAGACTCTATTTATCCTTACCGATTATCAATCACGCGCACGCGGACAATATTTTCACTATCTTGAAAAGCATTCACTAAGTCTTGAACCTTTGTTTCATCACTTTCATCCAAATCCAGAAGGGTATAAGCGTATTCACCCTTGGACTTGTTGATGATATTAGCAATGTTAATACCAGCTTCAGATACAGCCGTTGAAATACGAGCCACGATATTAGGCACATTTTTATTAATTAAGGTCAGACGATAAGGGGCTGACAAACTCTGTTCAACATTAGGGAAGTTGACGGAATTAACGATTTCACCAGTTTCCATAAAGCGTCGAATGGTCTGACCAGCCATAATCGCACAGTTGAGTTCAGCTTCTGCTGTTGAACCACCCACGTGAGGAAAGACCGTGACATGGTCTTGATTGAGCAAGTCTTCTGTTCCAAAGTCCGTGATGTAATTTTTAACCACACCTGTCTCGATGGCGTCAAAGAGGGCCTTATTGTCCACCAACTCACCACGCGCAAAGTTGATGATCGTTACCCCTTTTGGCATCAGAGCAAAAGCTTCTGCGTCAAAGGTGTGGCGTGTCCCATCATTTAAAGGCACGTGAATAGTGATATAGTCGGACTGCGCAAAGATGTCCTTGATATCTTGAACCCTTTGAACATGGCTAGAAATATTCCAAGCTGTTTCGATAGATACGTAAGGGTCATAACCCAAAACAGTCATCCCCAGACGACGGGCATCATTGGCAATGCGGGCTCCGATGGCGCCTAGACCGATAACCCCTAAGGTTTTTCCTGCGATTTCAGTTCCAGCAAAGGCCTTCTTACCTGCTTCTATTTGTTTTGGCACATCCGCACCTGTCAGGGTATTGACCCAGGCGTTGGCACCGATATAGTCGCGGGCAGATAAAAGTAACGAAGCAATCACGGCTTCTTTAACGGCATTGGCATTGGCGCCTGGTGTGTTGAAAACCACGATGCCTTCTTCAGTCGCCTGCTCGATAGGAATGTTGTTGGTCCCAGCACCAGCCCGAGCAATGGCTTTGAGCTGATTCGGGAAATCCTGGCCGTGAAGGTTTTCGCTGCGGATGATGTAGGCATCAGGATTGATTGCCTTGTCGCCATCAATTTGAAAAGCATTACCTAGCTCCTTGAGGCCGATTTTGTTAATGTTATTATAAGTTCTTACGCTATAAACCATACCGTCTCCTTTTTAATTAAGGCCATTTTCTTCATTAATTTCTTGGTAGAGAGCCTTTTCACTAGGCTTTTTAATCTTTTGGTAAGCTAAACGACCACTAGATACGGGAACATGGCCGCAATAGACAAATCCTAGACTTTCCAAAAGTTTTTGCGTGCCAATATTTTTGGGATGTGTGTCGCAACGAAAATCAGGCCCTTCATGACCTTCAATCAAGCCCTGGAGAAAGGTCTTCGCATAACCTTTGCCCTGGTGACTCGCTGAGACAACTGTGCGGTGAAATACTGTGTAAATGCGGTTGTTGTGCTGCCACTTACCTTCAGTAATGGCATCGTAGGCATTCTCATGACCCGTGATGACAGCCGAATAAGCCACGATCTCGCCATCAACCAAACCCACGTAACCTTGGCCTTCCAGAACGTCATTGAGGATAGTGTCTTCGTTTGGATAACCGTCCTGCCACTGGTCACTGCCATAGCTGGCCATCTGGGCACGCCCCTGCTCGATCAGGGTCATGATGCTACTGATTTCATTGGGAAAGGCTTGACGAATGTGCATTAGGCATTTTCCTCTTCAAACCGCTTCATGAAGGCAATCAAGTCAACTACCCCCTGGCGTGGGAAGGCATTGTAGAGGCTAGCCCGCATACCGCCGACAGAGCGGTGACCTTTGATGTTTTTGAAACCAAGCGGAGTCGCTTCTGCCACAAATTTGGCATCCAACTCAGCGCTCGGTGTCACGAAAGGCACATTGGCGACAGAACGGTCCTTTGGTGTTTTAACTGGATTACTGTAAAAGTCAGAGTTCTCGATAAAATCATAAAGAAAACCAGATTTTTCACGGTTGGCCGCTTCCATGGCATCCACGCCACCCATTTCCTTGACCCAGTCAAAGACCAACTTAGCGATATAGATAGAGTAAGCTGGCGGTGTATTGTAGAGGGATTGCGCTTCCGCCTGGATACGATAATCCAACATAGATGATAAGACAGGCTCGTCATTAAGGAAATCCTCACGGATGACGACCACGGTTACACCGGCTGGGCCGATGTTTTTTTGCGCACCTGCATAAATCATGGCAAAATCTTCGACATGGTAACGAACCGCCAAAATATTAGACGACATGTCAGCCACAATAGGAACACCGTTCGTATCTGGCAAATCGTAGATGCTGGTCCCTTCGATGGTATTATTGGTTGTCAGGTGAACATAGGCTGCCTCAGGGTCAATATCAGCTGCGTCAAAAGTTGGAATATGATCGTAAACCGTATCCTCGCTTGAAGCTAGTAAAATCGGCTCAAATGGAATGGTTTGGGACAGCTTCACTGCTTCTGTATAGGCTTTCTTACCCCAAGACCCACCGACTAGATAGTAGGCTTTTTTACCCCGAGCAAGATTAAGTGGAATCATGCTAAACTCAAGAGAAGCGCCCCCTTGCAAAAACATAACACGGTAGTTATCTGGGATTGCCATCAGTTCTCGCAAAGTAGCCTCTGCCGATTTGATAATTTCATCAAACTCTTTGGAACGGTGAGACATTTCCAAAACACTCATGCCGGACCCTTGGTAATTCAAGAGTTCTTTTTGCGCTTGTTCCAGGACAGGTTTTGGCAGGACTGCAGGTCCCGCAGAGAAATTATAAATCGTCATAGACATACCTCCGTATAAATATGATGCTATTATAGCATAAAAACTCTGATAGTGGGAGTGTTTTCTAATTTTTTAGATAAAACAATTTATAAAAATTCGACAAAAAAAGGAGCTGAGTCTTTTACTCAGTTCCTGTAATCACTGTCGAATAGGTTTCCGTTGGACCTTGTGAAGTATAATGCGTAGACCAAGTCGTCTCTGGCTCATAAATGACTGAAGACCAGGTCGTGGTATTCCCACCAGTCGTTGTCGTGCCACCCGTTGTTGTCGTCGTGGTTCCTCCTGTCGCTGGCGCAGTGTAAGTTGAATCTGGTACTGTCACAGTCTCAGTCGGTGCGCTGGCACTTGACGCCTGTGGTTGACTACTACTAGATGGAGTGGCTGGCGCAGAAGAACTAGAGACAGATTCCTTACTCTTTTTAGCCTTAGCCTTGGACTGTTTAGCCACATCACTAGAAGTCGCTTTTGAAACCTTATCCGCTTCTCTTTTGGTTTGAGCGACCATTGTTGGGCGTGTTGCTGGCATGGTCTCAGCCACACCTGTCACAACGGTACCACCGAAACTGACAAAAAAGAATGTCATCAAGAGCCAATTAAACATCACTCGCTGATAAGCGACATTACGTACCCCATGACGTCTAATATAGTGTGCTTCCTTGAGCACTGTTCCGACATAAATTGCAAAAACACCCGCAGCAATGAGTCCCCAGACTTGCATGTCAACCTCCACCAATTATTATGTATTTATTATATCCTAAACGGTTAGGTGATGCAAGTGTTTGGTGCTTATTCTGTTGTGTTTTTATCATGAAACTGTTTATACAATGCTTGACGATTCAAGCCCAATGTTTTTGCAACAGTTTTTATAGCCTGATTGGTTTTTTCTCCTTGAGCCATTTTATTGGCAATCAGAGCAAGAGGGTCTATTCCTTCTAGGTTTTCTTGATTATCACTATCAGCACCTGCGACTAATAGGAGGCATTCTCCTTTAGCGGGAAAATCTGTTAAATGAGACATAATTTCAGAAATAGTTCCCCTTTGGTATTCTTCGAATAACTTGGTCAACTCCCGAACAAGTACCACCTGACGGTCGCCGTAAACTTCCTTGAGGGTTGCCAAAGTCTGGGCAATCCGGTAAGGTGACTCATAAAAAATCTGAGTTTCAGGATAATGCTTTTTAGCCTGTAAGAAACTTTCTTGAGCACCTTTTTTCCGGGGAAGAAATCCATAAAAAATATGAGGTTGTGGTGCCAAACCACTAGCAATTAAAGCTGTTATCCCAGCGCTAGCTCCAGGTAGAGCAATGACTGAAATGTCTTTATCAATCGCTGCTTGAACCAAATCATGTCCTGGATCTGAAATACTGGGCATACCAGCATCTGACACTTGGGCAATGTTTTCTCCAGACTCAAGTCGAGCGATTAAACCAGGAATTTTCTCATAGGCATTGTGTTGATGAAAACTGGTCTGCTTGGTCTTAATATCAAAATGATGCAACAAGATACCTGTTGTTCGGGTATCTTCTGCCGCTATAAGATCAACCTCTTGTAAGACCTTAACCGCTCGAAAGGTCATGTCTTCTAAGTTACCAATTGGAGTTGGCACCAAGTAGAGTTGACCTTTTTCACTAGAACCTTTAAAACTCTTTTGCACCTGCATAACTACTCCCGATTCAACAATTCATCACAAAACATACATTCACCGTCTCTGCGTTGTCCATAGTAGGTATTGCAGACATGAAACCCATCATCATAAATAGCATGCAGATTATCTACTTGGTGATTGCTTATTTTTTTGGCTTGCTTTTCTTCTTGTGTCAAATCGGCTAAGCGTTGACGTAATTTATCATTTTCCAATCGCAAATTGGCATTTTGTTCTAAAAGGGTATCTAACTCCTTTTTTATGGCTTCTACATCGGCTAGAGTAACCATAAGATTTTGTGAAAAATCATCAAATAAGGATAAGAGACGTCTGCGGTCAGACATGGAATGTCACCTCCTCTAGTGGGTATATCAGTTGGTGTTTGGTATCTTCCAGCCTTACCTTGACAGTATCTGATAGGATATTGATACCAGCAATCTGGCCTCGGCCATCTTTTGTTTCAACAGTTTGCCCAAGATCTGGAAACCGTTTTTGCGATTCGCGGTAAAATTCTTCTTCGTAGCTCAGACAGCATAGGAGACGGCCACACAGACCTGTATTTTTGTTATTATTAAGCGACAGTTGCTGATTTTTAACCATCTTGATTGAAACGGTTGGAAAATCACCTAGAAAACTCGAACAACACAGGGGGCGACCACATACACCCAATCCGCCATAAACCTTAGCTTCTTCGCGACTGTTAATTTGACGTAATTCAATACGCGCACGAAACAGTTTCGCTAAATCTTTGAGTAAATCACGAAAATCCACCCGATGGCTAGCTGTATAAGTAATCAAAACTTGCTTGCGGTCTAAAGGATAACTGATAGAGACTAGTTTCATGGGCAATTGATGTGCGGCAATCAGATCTAGAACTGCCTGGCGTTTATCTCTGGCTAAAGCTTCATTCCGCGCATTTTCAGAGAGATCCCGCTCTGAAGCAAGGCCAATAATTTGATCAAATTCCTTGGGCAAATACTGCTCTTCGACTTGGCGACTGGGCGCCATCACGACGGCTAAGTGGGGTGCTTTATTGTGCTTAACAATTAGACGCTGCCCTTCCTTATAGCTGCGATCTGGACGGACATAGCCAACTTCTTGCACACTATCAAATTTTACTGCTAAAACTTCTGTCATGAAATCACCATATACTCTAATGCATTTTGAAAACTTACATGGCTGTGCCACATAGCCTGAGCTTTAAAGGCCTTCTGCGTCCAAGACAAGGCCAAAGGAGGTGGCAAGAGCCGTAGCGATTGAACCAGGACTTGAAAAATAAAAGCCTGCTCTTCCTTATCATTGGCCTTGCTAGCCAAACGGTCAGCCTCAATAAAGGCAAGAGGTTGTTCAATTTGTTTAACAAACCGTTCCACAGCTTGAACCAAGTCCAGCAAGCGTTTATCTGAACGAAAGCTCTCCAATTGGTCTTCACTACTTAATACTTCAGTTAATAATTTGGCCTTACTAGGTAAGAGGCCTGATTGTTCAAAATAACGTTGGATCAAGGGCCGATTTTTAGCAAAATGAAAACTCTGGACACGGCTTAGGATTGTCGGTAAAATCCGGTCTCGTTCATTCGTCAGAAAGAAAACATAAGAGGCTGACTGAGGTTCTTCGATAAATTTCAGCAAGCTATTGGTTGCATTGACATGCATTTTTTCAGCTTCTTGGATTATAAACACTTGCGCCTCACCTTCGTAGCCACCTTGGGAAAAATCCTTTGTCATGTCGCGAATGGTCTGAGTTTTTATCATTTGTCCCTCAGGCGCAATCCATTTCACATCTGCAAACTCCCTATCCGCAATCAAGCGACAAGACCGGCATTGGCCACAAGGCCAAAGTCCCTGAGAGACTTCACAAAATATACTTTGTGCCAAAGCCTCCGCCATAGCCTTAGCTCCAAAACTTCCGCTAAAAAGATAGGCATGGCTAAGTCTATGACTGGCTAGAATATGATTGAACTCTTTGTAGCGTTCCGGTTGCCAGTCCTGCAAAGGGAAGTGGACACTCATGACAAAACCTCAGTCACAATTGATAAACTTTCTGTAAGGATTTCGTGAGGTGTTTTTTGAGCATTGACGACTTTTATCCGTTCTGGTACTTGCTGAGCCAACGATAAATACGTTTGGCGAACTTTTTGATGCATATCAATAGCTTCCAAGTCAAGACGGTTAATTTCTCTACCTTGCCCTGCCATAACCCGAGCCAATCCTAAGTCAGACGGAATATCTAAAAGTAAAGTCAAGTCTGGAGAGAGAGCATCAGTCGCAAAATCATTGAGCCACTGAATACTAGCTAAGTCAAGGCCACGGCCACCCCCCTGGTAGGCCACTGACGAATCAACAAATCGGTCCAAAAGAACCCACTTGCCCTCTGCCAAGGCTGGTAAGACCTTCTCCACCAAGTGTTGACGTCGCGCCGCCATGTAGAGAAGGAGCTCAGTCTTTTTGTCCATATCAGTGTGATTAATATCTAAAATAAGCTCACGAATTTGCTCAGCAATCCGAACCCCACCAGGCTCACGCGAGGTAACAACCTCAACCCCAAAAGTTTGAGCCACTGCAGGGGCTAAATTTTCTAACAAAGTCGTTTTCCCAGAGCCATCTGGCCCTTCAATCGTAATCAATCTTCCTTGAGTCATATCACTTTTATTCTACCATAAAACAGCCGTGCTAAGCGATCTTATCCTGAAAAAAAGAAGCAGGAAAATTAGACTTTTCCAGCTTCTTTGGGGCTACCAAGACTTACAAGCCTTCGACATTGTGGTAAACTTTTTGAACATCTTCGTCATCCTCTAAGACATCAATCAGTTTTTCAAAGGTTTCCAAATCTTCACCGTCCAGTGTCACTTCGCTTTGTGGAATCATCTCCAACTCAGTCACTTGGAATTCTTCAATCCCATTGGCACGTAATGTTTCCAAGGCTTTGTGAAGGTCTGTTGGCTCCGTGTAGACAGTGATGGTACCTTCTTCAGCTTCAACATCCTCTACATCTACATCAGCTTCGAGAAGTTGTTCAAAGATGGCATCTGCATCATCACCGGCAAAAACAATAACACCCTTACGGTCAAACAAGTAGGCCACTGACCCAGATGCCCCCATATTTCCACCATTTTTCCCGAATGCTGTTCTTAGGTTAGCCGCTGTTCGGTTAACATTTGATGTCAAGGTGTCCACAATAATCATAGAGCCATTTGGCCCAAAACCTTCGTAACGTCCTTCTGTAAAGGTTTCGTCCGTATTACCTTTAGCCTTATCGATAGCTTTATCAATGACGTGTTTTGGTACCTGTGCTTGTTTGGCACGCTCGATAACAAATTTAAGGGCTGAGTTAGACTCCGGATCAGGTTCCCCTTTTTTCGCTGCCACATAGATTTCTACGCCAAATTTAGCGTAAACCTTTGAGTTAGCTCCATCTTTTGCGGTCTTTTTAGCTACAATATTGGCCCATTTACGTCCCATCTTAGTCTCCTTTAAGTTTTCAATCACTTACCATTATAGCATAAGACAGCTTTTGCCTCAATGTTTAAGCGTATTTCCTTATGCTTTTTTGTAAGCCTTCATCAACTTGACAAATGACAAGCAAGCTCCTATAATATGGGAACTATTAAACCAAAAAAGGAGTTTCTTATGCCCATTCGAATGGCTCGCTACGACGATATCCCTGCCTTACAAGACTTATTGCAACAAATTCTAGTCGTCCACCATGAAGCACGCCCTGATTTATTCGAATCCTCTGGAAGCAAATACACTGACCAGGAGCTAAAAAAACTCATGGATAACCCACAGACACCTATTTTTGTTTATGAGGATGAAACAGAGCGTCTCTTAGGGCATTTATTTCTCAGTATCAAGCAGCCTGAAAATCACGGTGCGCTTAAACCTGTCAAAACGCTTTTCATCGAAGACCTTTGTGTCCATAGCCAGGCGCGTGGTCAACGCATTGGGGACCAACTCTTTACTTTCGCTAAAAACTACGCCCAAGAAACGGACTGCTACAATCTGACCCTCAACGTCTGGAATGACAATACCGGTGCTTTGCGCTTTTACCAACGTCAAGGCATGCAACCTCAAGAAACCACCATGGAAATGATTCTTGACAAGTAAGTCCGTTAGACACGACAGGGACCTCTTGTTCCGAGCGAAATCATCTCTGCCTGTGCTAATGCCTCCGCCTTAAATAGTGTTGCCTCTAATCAGACCGGTGCCGCTTCAGCCTTATTGGGTTCCTTACAATACGGCAGTGGCATTTTATCTTCTAGTTTACTAGCTCTCTTCTCAGACGGCACCCCTAAAACTATGGTAAGTCTTATTCTTGTTTTCGCCTTATTAACCCTAGTGGTTTCTTACTCACCCATAAAGAGGAATTCACACTAATTATCATGAGATTTCCTCTTCTACAACCAAAAAGTGGAACAAACGCGCATCGTTTGTTCCACTTTTTTTATAGGTAAATGCTTCTGTATAGATAAACACCTATCGGCTTATCTTTATGCCATTGACATTTATTGCAAATTGGCCTGAGTTATCGTGACTTGATTCGCATTATCAGGGTCTTCGGTAAAGACTTTAAAGTCTTGGGTCCCAGATGTATTAAATCGAGATACCGTGTAAATTTGGCCATTTGGAAAGGCAAATTCCACACTATTGGTATCCGTTACGACCGTTAGGGTAATGGTCTGTTGACCGGACAAACCACTATCTGCCAAATAACCATTACCGTTACCCAAAAGCCCATTGCGGTAGTAATCCGATGAGGCCTGGCCGTTGGTGCCATTATTGAGCTCTGCAGCATAGGCCTTAACGTTGTATTTTCCATTAGACGGGTCATAGTTAAAGCGAACATAGTCTTCTCCCTGCCAGATATCAATATAAATCCGGCCATTGTAACTCGCTTGACTCGTGCTAAAAGTCAATTGATAATACTGGGCTGCAGACTGATTAGGAATGTCATATAAGCCATAAACGTGACCGTTGGTATCCTCACGGTCTACCCATTGTTGACCTGATTGAGATTTTGGAGCATCTTTCGTAATATTGCTATAGGTCACACTGCTCGCCAAAGCATTATTAGGAATCATTAAACTTGACGTCACTGTCAATCCATTGGTCAATTGCAATTCACGCGCACTGGAGTAAGATCCCAAGCGATGCACATAATCACTCGTCGCATTTTGGTCAGTGTGTACGCCAGTGGTAAAATAGTTCCAGTTACCGACCCAGCCCAGAGCAATCAAGCTGTTATTAACCGTATCGATATTATCAGCCCCATTGGTATTGGCACCGTAAAAATCGGAGCCTTGATCTAAGCGTTTAGCCGTCGTCTCTGTGACAAATAGACCGTTAGCATCCAAATGGCCGACTTCATAGTATGTTCCAGTGGTTTCACCAACAGAGGCATCCTTTGCCCCAAAAATCAAAACTTGTTTGGTTTCTCCACTTGGTGTCTGCATCGTTTTGATGACAGGGCATTCTACAGGGGCATTGCCATCCCAGCTATGACCATTAAAGAAGGTAGAGGCCAAAATTTTTGACCCACCGTTTGGATCAGCCAAGCTCCAACTCACTCCATCAGTGGATTGATAAACACCGATTTCAGATCCTTCGGCAACATACATGAGCATCTTATTTTGCCAATAATAGACAGCAGGGTCACGAAAGTCTGTTTTGTTATTCGCATTGGAGACGTCAGCCACAGGTTTCCCATCGTTCAGTGGTTGCGTAAAGGTACGTCCATTATCTTGCGAATAAATTGCGTAGATATTTTGTGTTTTATCAGATTTGCGAATTCCTGTAAAGTAAGCGACTTTTGCTCCTACTGGCACATTAGGAATATTCCCCGTATTGGTAACAATGCTACCAGTCCATGCAGATTGCCAGCCGTCCACATCATCCCCTCCACTAGCTGGAATGGCACTGTTTTGCTCACCATAATGCAAAAAGTCTGATGTTGTCGTATGTACCCAGTCTTGTCCAGAGGCTCCAAAAGGATTGGTCGCCCCATCTTCTGAATGTAGGAAGTAGACATCATAATAACCCGCATCATTCCATACAATCGTTTGGAGATCATTGGACCAACCATGCGCCGTAGTTAAGTGTGCCTGTTGCACTTGTTCCCCATTACCTTGAGCCTCGACATGAGAGGCTGGCGGATTAAGCAAGGTTGCCCCCACCAATAAACCGAGAACTGCTGAACCTGCAGTAAGCATCCCCCATTGTCCCTTTTTTGTCTTCCAAAAAGCCATGTTTCAATCTCCTTTCTGACATTTATTTTTTGAAGCCAATGGCTAGAAGATAACAAAAATCACTACTTTGAGTTGATCTCTTAGGCAAGGCACTAGGCCATCACTAAATCGTGTCATGAAAATGTCATGATTATCAACTGAAAGCGTTTTTTCAACAAGACTATTGTAACATTTTTAGACCTTTTTACGGATGAAAATCTCTTGAATTTCAGGTTCTTTTAAGATGCTTTATAGACATAATACGAAACCTGTTTAAAAATAGAAAAAGCATGTTAATCAACAGTCAAAGTGAACAACATGCTTGTTTATTATTGTTTATTTCAATCGATACCAATCGTGTTTTCAACCACTTTGGCAATGGTATCAACGTAGTAAGATACTTCAGCATCTGTCGGTGCTTCCGCCATAACCCGTAACAGTGGCTCGGTCCCACTTGGACGCACTAGAATCCGACCATTACCAGCCATCTCAGCTTCCATTTTTTGGATAACAGCTGCTATCTCAGGGACTTCCATAGCTTTAGCTTTCATATCATTGGCTACACGGATATTAACCAATTTTTGCGGATAAATCGTCACTTCACTGGCTAACTCAGACAAACTTTTACCTGTTTCTTTCATGACCTTGGTTAATTGGACGCCGGTTAATTGTCCGTCACCTGTCGTATTATAGGACATGATAATGACATGACCCGATTGCTCGCCACCCAAAGTGTAGCCAGATTTTCGCATTTCTTCGACAACATAACGGTCACCAACAGCTGTCACAGCTTTAGCGATGTTTTCGCGATCTAAAGCTTTATGGAAACCAAGATTTGACATCACCGTGGTCACAATTGTATTTTGTGCCAACTCACCTTTTTGGGAAAGGTATTTCCCGATAATATACATAATCTTATCGCCGTCAACAATTGCGCCTGTTTCATCGACAGCAATCAGACGGTCACTATCTCCATCAAAGGCCAGCCCAACTGCTGCTCCGGTTTCCTTGACCAAAGCTTGCAAACGTTCTGGGTGAGTGGAGCCAACACCAGCATTGATATTCAAGCCATTTGGATCCTCCCCGATTACGCTAATCTCAGCACCTAAATCCACAAAAATATCTCGTGCGGAGGTAGATGCAGAACCATTGGCCGCATCCAAGGCAACTTTCAACCCATCGAGATCGACACCTGTCGATACCAAGAATTTTTCATACTTGCGAAGACCCTCTGGATAGTCGACAACGCGACCTAAACCTTCTGCACTAGGGCGAGGCAAATCATCCTCTGTAGCATCCAAGAGAGCCTCAATTTCCAGTTCTCGCTCGTCATCTAATTTAAAACCATCCCCACCAAAGAATTTGATGCCATTATCCAAAGCTGGGTTATGACTAGCTGAAATCATGACCCCTGCACTAGCTTTTTCCGTACGGACGAGATAAGCAACGGCTGGCGTAGCCAAAACACCCAAACGGTAAACCTCGATACCAACTGAAAGAAGGCCAGAAACCAAAGCAGATTCCAACATTTCACCAGAAATGCGGGTATCACGTCCTACAAAGACACGTGGCGTGTCAGTCTCATGTTGACTCAGGACATAACCTCCAAAGCGTCCTAATTTAAAGGCTAATTCTGGCGTTAGTTCCACATTGGCTTCTCCACGAACGCCGTCAGTTCCAAAATATTTTCCCATAATAATCGTTGCGACACCTGTCGCTTCTTCCTTTCATTTCTCCGTTTACTTAGTTACCGAAAGGGTAACTGTCGCTTTTTCAGGCTCTACAGTCACCCCATCCGCACTTAGTGTAACATTTTTAGATTGCGATTTTGTGACATTAGAAATATCAATCGTGACAGAAATTTGGCTAACCTTATCCAAGGCATCCTGATCTCCTGAAATAGTAGCAGAGCTCACCGATGTCTGATACTTAACATCGGAAACTCCCTCCGCTTTTTGCCCCGTCAGGTTAATCACAACTGGGACAACCTTTGTCAGTTTTTTGACCTGTACATCTAGAGTGGCTTTGGAAGGGTCAATGATACTTGAAATAACCGTCCCATCTGCAGAAACTGCCTGCAAATTCGCTTGACCAGAGTAGTTATCCGATAGCACTTTGTTAGAAGGCAGAACTGCTTCGACATGGTCAATCTGCTCGAGACTGTCCTCGTCACTAGTGACAGTGACTTCAGATAAATTCGTGCTGGCCTTATCCAGCTGATAACCTGTAGCCAGTTGATTGTCATCCACACGAGGGACAACCTTAAAGGTCTTCGATTTTTTCTTTCCAATGGTTACAGACATAGTTCCTGGTGTTACGCGGGCAGTCACATCACTCGGTAAATCCTTGATTTGTAGCTTAACAGTCGTCACTCCAGTATCCGCATTGGTCAAGTCCGCAACCACCTTAAATTTCCGCGTACTACTAGATATTTCTGAGTCTAACTTGACCCGGTTGGTTGATGTGAGATACACTTCCGCTTCGTAGGAGTAACCAGAAATAAAGTACTTGTCACTATCATATTTGATATCGATAGGAACATTTTCCACATTGGCTGAAAATGTTTCATGGGTCTGTAAATCACGTCCATTGTAGCTAGTGGAATAGGCTGTGAAAAATAAGATGATGGCAAATAAAAGGGAGACCAAAGCATAGGAGGTCTGTGCCGAAAAAATCCTTTTCAACATGTTTTTCATCTCTTTTTCCTCCGTAATTTGTGCCACAAGGTAGTTGGAGCTTCATCACCCACAACAAAAATATCACGCAAGAGTTGTTCAAAAGCCTTGTAGCTCAAATCATGCTGAAAATTACCTTTATAGGTGACCGATATCCCACCAGTTTCCTCTGAGATAACAAAGGTAAAAGCATCTGTCGCTTCAGATAGGCCAATAGCAGCCCGGTGGCGGGTTCCAAATTCCTTTGAGATACCTGAACTCTCTGTCAGTGGCAAGTAAGAAGACGCTGTGACAATCTTATCCCCTTTAATAATCACCGCCCCATCGTGCAATGGTGTATTAGGAATAAAAATATTAATCAAGAGTTGACTGGAAATATCTGCATCTAAGGGAATCCCCGTCGCAATGTACTCTTGCAAGGTTTGGGTTCTCTCGACAGAAACCAAGGCTCCAATCTTACGTGGACTCATATATTTGGCCGCTTCAACGAAGGCGGTAATCATTTTTTCTTCATTAGAGACCTGACGTGTTTGAATAAAATATTGTGGTGTTCGTCCAAACTTTTCTAAAAACCCTCTAATTTCTGGTGCAAAAATGACAACCGCCGCAATAACACCATAGGTTACCACTTGATTGATCAGCCAAGTCACTGTGGTTAAGCCAATCCACTGGGCCACAAAACGAATGGCCAAAAAGAGGATAACCCCTTGAATGAGGGTCATTACCCGTGTTCCCATCAGGGATTTAATCAAACGATAAATCACCCAAGCAACAATGGCAATGTCTAGTAGATTAACCACGATGACCTGGGGAGAGGAAACTAAGTTAGTAAAAAAATCACTGGAAAAAAAAGACAGCAAGCCCTGACACCCTTTCTAGATTTGTAGTAGTCTTATTATACCACGAAAGGGATGTTTTTCCTGTCTCCTTCCTTATTTTTTTTGGTAGAATAACAAGTATGAAACTACAGACATGTTTAGGCATACTTGCCGGAAAAACTTCACACGCCCTACTCAGTCGCATGGGTAGAGGATCTACCTTGCCTGGAAAATTGGCGCTTAAAATGGACCCCCATATTTTAGAAACTTTAGCCAAAGACTATGAAATTGTGGTCATTACGGGTACTAATGGGAAGACTCTGACTACCGCCTTGACTGTTGGCATCTTGTCCGAGGCCTATGGTCAGGTCGTCACCAATACCAGTGGTGCCAACATGATTTCAGGCATTACTGCTACTTTTTTGACAGCTAAAAAAGGTAAATCTGGCAAGAAGATTGCTGTTCTAGAAATAGACGAAGCGAGTCTCTCCAAGGTGACCCGCTACATCACCCCTAGCCTGTTTGTCTTTACCAATATTTTCCGAGACCAGATGGATCGTTATGGTGAGATTTACACGACCTACCAGATGATTCTGGATGGGGCAGCTCAGGCGCCTGAAGCGACCATTCTAGCCAATGGTGATAGTCCCCTCTTTCATTCCAAAGACGTGATCAACCCTGTTCGTTACTACGGTTTTGACACAGAAAAGACTGAACCAAAGCGTACCCATTACAACACTGAGGGCATTCTTTGTCCTAAGTGTCAATCTATCTTGACCTATCGCCTCAACACCTATGCCAATTTAGGAGACTACGCTTGTCCCAATTGTGATTTTAGGCGGCCAAAACTCGACTACCGCTTGACTTCGCTCAATTCCATTACTAATACCTCCGCAGATTTCATGATTGATGGGCAAGACTACCACATCAAGGTTGGCGGTCTTTATAATATCTACAACGCCCTAGCTGCGGTTGCCGTAGCGGAATATTTTGGGATAGCCCCTGAAACCATCAAGGCTGGCTTTGAAAAGAGTCGCGCTGTCTTTGGTCGTCAGGAAACCTTTAACATTGGTGACAAGGACTGTACCCTAGTTCTCATCAAAAACCCTGTCGGTGCCAACCAAGCTTTGGAGATGATTGCACTAGCAGATTATGACTTCTCCCTCTCGGTCCTCCTCAATGCCAACTATGCCGACGGTATTGACACCAGTTGGATTTGGGACGTTAATTTCGAGCAAATCACTGACATGGCCATTCCTGAAATTTATGTTGGTGGTGTCAGACACTCTGAAATGGCACGGAGATTGCGTGTAACGGGCTATCCCGACCAAGACATTACAGAAATGACGGATCTCAAGGCGATCTTTGAAGCCATCAAGACTCAAAAGACCAAACACGCCTATATTTTAGCTACCTATACGGCTATGCTGGAGTTCCGCGAGATCCTGGCTAGCCATCAAGCTGTCAGAAAGGAGATGCGCTAATGGTTTATACCTCTTTGACTTCACCTGAGGACCGCTCCTACACCTATGAGCTCAATATCGCCCATCTCTATGGTGACCTCATGAACACCTATGGTGACAATGGCAATGTTCTCATGCTCAAATACGTGGCGGAAAAGCTGGATGCCAAGGTCCAGGTGGACATTGTCTCTCTGGGCGATTCTTTTTCAGCCAATAACTACCAGCTAGCCTTCTTTGGCGGGGGCCAAGACTACGAACAAACCATCGTGGCCAAGGACCTGCCCCACAAACGCCAAGAACTGGCCGACTACATCCACAAGGACGGCACTATGCTAGCCATCTGTGGTGGTTTCCAACTCCTAGGCCAGTATTACATCCAAGCAGATGGTCAAAAAATCGATGGTCTCGGCATTCTTAAACACTATACCCTTAACCAAGAAAATAACCGCTTCATCGGTGATATCAAGATCTACAATGAGGCCTTTGACGAGACTTACTACGGCTTTGAAAATCATCAGGGACGGACCTTTTTAGCCGATGACGAAGCGCCGCTAGGTATCTGTGCCTACGGCAATGGCAACAATGGTCAGGACCAAACCGAGGGCGTTCACTACAAAAATGTCTTTGGTTCTTACTTTCATGGCCCTATTCTCTCGCGCAATCCCCGTCTAGCCTATCGCTTGGTCACTACTGCCTTACGCCAAAAATACGGCCAAGATATCCCTCTGGCAGACTATGATAGTATCCTGGCTCAGGAAGTTGCTGAAGAGTATGCGGATACCAAGAGTAAGGCGGAATTTGAGTAATTTTTTTAAGTTACCGTATATATCCCACCACAAAAAATCAGCCCAGAATTTTCTGGGCTGATTTTAGTTATTCTATTTAATCACTTCTTGTGTCTTAGCGTAGTTGGCCTCGACAGCGTCTTTTTCAGCCTTCCACCAGTCTTGGTTGTCGGTGTACCATTTGATGGTTTCTTTGAGACCTTCCTCGAAGTTGGTGAATTCTGGACGCCAACCTAGCTCGTCTCGAAGCTTGCTTGCATCGATGGCGTAGCGCAAGTCGTGTCCCGCACGATCGGTCACGTGATCGTAAGCATCAGGAGCCTGACCCATTTCCTTGAGAATGAGTTCCAAGACTTCCTTGTTGTTCTTCTCACCATCAGCACCGATCAAGTAAGTTTCACCAATCTCACCCTTGGTTAAGATGGTCCAAACACCTGATGAGTGGTCGTTGGTGTGGATCCAGTCACGCACATTCTTACCTTCGCCATAGAGTTTTGGTTTAATGCCAGACAGGATATTGGTGATTTGACGTGGGATAAATTTTTCGATGTGCTGGTAAGGACCGTAGTTATTTGAACAGTTGGAAATGGTTGCCTTAACGCCAAACGAACGTACCCAGGCTTTGACAATCAAGTCAGAAGCTGCCTTAGTCGATGAATAAGGTGAACTTGGGTTGTATTTGGTTTCTGCCGTGAATTTCTCACCTGGCCCTTCACCATGCCCTGGCAAATCCTCACGCAAAGGCAAGTCGCCGTACACTTCGTCGGTTGACACGTGGTGGAAACGAATACCATACTTGCGAGCTGCTTCTAGCAGGGTGTAAGTTCCGATGAAGTTGGTGTGGATGAAAGGACTTGGATCGTTGAGGGAATTATCATTGTGGCTTTCTGCCGCATAGTGAACGATAGCATCAGCTTTAGCAGCTAGCTTATCGACAGCCTCTGCGTCAGCAATGTCTGCCACGACCAACTCCACACGGTCGCCCAGGATTTCCTCAATATTGGCACGGTTACCCGCGTAAGTTAGCTTGTCCAGAACCGTGATGTGTACGTCTGGAAAGTTGTTATAGACATAGTGGACAAAGTTGGAACCGATGAAACCGGCACCACCTGTCACGATAATATTTTTATATTCTGTCATTTTTTCTCCGAAAATTTTTTCTTTTTTTGTGTCATTTCATGTAGTAGGGACGTCAACAACCACCTGCGGTGTTTCATGACTAAATCTTGAGACCTCGGGCTCGAGATTTCCCACCTACCTTAGTTCCGCTAAGGTAGGTTTCACTACAGCGTAGATACAAGGTGAGGCTCGCTCGGCTCGCCCTTACAAATCTTCTGCTTTCAAGGGTTTAACATCCTTGAGCAGGGGATGGTTTTTATCCGCTTCTGAAACTTCGGCTTCTGCTAGATTTTCCCACTGGATACCCAAGCTTGGATCTGCGTAGTTGACGAAAGCATACTTTGGTTTGAGTTCTAGTGCCCAGTAGTCATTGACCAGGTAGCTGTATGACACGGTGTCAGACAGGACTTGAAAGCCGTTGGCAACACCACGAGGCACGAAGATACCCTTTGAGGCGTCAATTACAGTTTGGTAGACATTTCCGAAAGTCTCACCCTCACGCAGGTCCACCCAAGAACCCAGGACCTTGCCGCCGTCAGCGACGGAGATGTACTTGTCCCAAGGCTCGGCGTGGAGGCCACGTAGGACGTTCTTGCGGGAAAAGCTGACGTTATTTTGCAACTTGCCTTCCGCGAAAAAGCTTTCTGGAAAGCCCAGAGGGAGCATTTTTTCTTTTTGGAAGTTTTCCTTGAACCAACCGCGGTTATCCCCATGGACAGGGATGTCAAATTCCAGCATCCCTGGTATCGCATCGATTGGCTTAACAGCCAAAGTTTTACCGAAAAAGTTTTCTGTCATTAGGCTTCTCCAATCAGACGGAGCAGGTATTGTCCGTATTCATTTTTCTTGAGCGGTTGAGCCAGTTCACGGACTTGGTCCTTAGTGATATAACCCATCCGGTAAGCAATTTCTTCCAGGTTAGCTACTTGAAGATTTTGCATCCGTTGCACCGTTTCAATGTACTGAGCGGCTTCGAGAAGACTCTCATGCGTTCCTGTATCCAACCAAGCAAAACCACGCTCCATGATTTCAACAGACAGGTCACCGCGTTCAAGATAGGCCTTATTGACGTCAGTGATTTCTAGCTCACCACGAGGGCTTGGTTTGATATTTTTAGCAATGTCAACCACGTCATTGTCGTAGAAATAGAGGCCTGTGACCGCGTAGTTAGATTTAGGATGCTCAGGTTTTTCTTCGATGGAAAGGGCGTTCATATTTTCGTCAAATTCAACGACACCAAAACGCTCAGGGTCCTTAACTTGATAACCAAAGACGGTTGCACCTTTTTCTTTAGCTTCAGCCCGTTGGAGCATTTTGGACAAACCAGGTCCATAATAGATATTATCTCCCAAAATCAAAGCCACATGATCATCGCCGATAAATTCTTCACCGATAATGAAGGCTTGAGCCAAACCATCTGGACTAGGTTGCTCAGCGTAAGAGAGAGAAATCCCAAACTCCGAACCATCTTGCAAAAGTTCTTTAAAGCGAGGCAAATCTTGTGGTGTAGAGATGATTAAGATGTCTTTAATCCCTGCCAACATCAGGGTTGATAGGGGGTAATAAATCATCGGCTTATCGTAGACGGGCATCAGCTGTTTAGACGCTGCACGTGTCAGCGGGTAAAGCCGTGTTCCTGAACCACCAGCGAGAATGATTCCTTTCATGAAGTTATCCTCATTTCTTGTATAATCACTTCATTCTACCATTTTTTGAAAGCTCTGTCACTAGTCGTCCGACTGGAATGGACCAGTTTTTGTTTTGGTTAATTTTTTACAATTTTAATTCTTTGATTTAACGAGAACTACCCCACATTTATGCAAAATCAAGAGCTAAGACCTTGTTTTTAATTTATTTCTTTTTCTCACGTCTTTTGACAACGAGGGCAGTACCAGCACCAAAGACTAAAAGGGTCACGCCACCAGTCATAGCGTAGGGCAGATAATTGCTGCTGGCTGTGTTTTTCTGGCTGCTGGTTTTGCTGCTCTTGCTTGTGCTAGTTTTAGAAGAGCCATTGGTGCCAAAGGTCGTTGAGGTCTTGTAGTAATTGTCAAAGTCCGTACGAACGATGTAGTCAGTGGACAGGGTGTTCTTGCTGGATGTGGTGACACTGGTGCTGTAGCTGCCGGTTACGGTCACGGTATAGTCACTGTCACCCTTGACTACTGTTTGGCCATTGGCTACGATGGTTACACTCTTACCGCTACTATCAACCACTTGACCTCCTTTTGCGACATTTAAGTTGGAAACAGTCGAATTTCCAGTGACCACCCACTTGGAATTGCCATCAATATTGACTGTAATAGGACTGTCGGTCGGTGAGGTGTTGGTGCTATTTTGTGAAATCGTCGTAGCTCCCGTGTAGGTTGTGCCTTCCAGGAGATAGAGGTCAAGACTTGAGATAGTGTCCACATCGATATTCCCTTTCAGGGTTTGTTTGAGCCCAGTAAAGGTCACTGTTCCGCCATTGCTCCCAGCAGTTCCCCAAGTATTACTGTCATTTCCCGCAATGGTCAGGAGATTGGCCTTGCTGGAATTAAAATCCAGGGTTGTGTCAGACAAGACGACATTGGCGGTGGTATTGGTCACGTAGAACATGGCACCAGAAGTAATGGCAGAAGATAGCGTAGATTGGCTGGCTTCAAAGCGCGCTGTATCGCTAGTTGTGGTCTCGGCATCCCCTGAAGTCGACTGGTAAAGGATCACACCATTGGCCACCGGGTCTGAACCGGTCGTGCCAGTCAGACTAGAGCTCAGGCTAGAGTTATAGATACGAATGGTATTGAGCCCTTCCATGCCCGCCAGCTGGCTGCCTGAGGTGGTGCCTGTGACATTATCCACTTCGATGGTCCCTGTCGAGTAGAGGAGGGGAGAACCGGAACCTGCTGTCGTTAACTTGGAGTTGGTCACAGAGATGCTACCACCGCCACGGTCGGTGGCTAGAGCTGCACTATGGTCTCCCTGAGTGGCAATGGTCATCTTATTGGCGATAATGATACCGCTATAAGTGGCATCCAGGCCACGTGAGTTGTCAGCCGTCGTGTTGATAGTGGTATGATTGGCGTAGACGCTGGCACTATCGGTAGCAAAAATTCCGTTGGAACCCATCGAGGTTGCAGATAAGATCGAATCCCCCACGTAAGCCTTGGTGCCTGAGTTGACCGCCAAAAGCACTGAATTAACACCGTAGAAATTGTCATTATCGGCATTGTCATCATCGCCAGACTTGGTCAAGGTGGCCTTGTTAAGGGTCAAGGTACCGGCATTTTGGGCCAAGGCCACATTTTGGGCACTGGTCGTGTTTTCTGTGGCAGTATTTTCTGACGTTTGGCTACTGCCATCAGCCGTCAGAACACCGCTATGGGTTCCCGAATAATCATAGGTTTGGGTGTTGGCGCCACCGCCACCTGGTGCGGTCATTTCTTGACCTGCTTCCTGGGCTAAAACGGCGACAGAAGGCAGGGTTGCCGTCGCCAGAATGGTCGTAGCGGCAAAAAGTCCGATGTATTTTTTGGCATATTTTGATAATTGCATAGTGCTACTCCTTTTAATGACTGAAATTTTATTTGCCACTAGGATAGTCTAACCCGCTTAAGGTGCCCTCAAAGAAATCCCAAAAAAATCTAAAAAAAGGGCTTACTTGCCCTCGAAATAGTCTATAATAAAAGTAAGTCTTTATAAGTCATTCATGAAAGGAGATACTCATGACAACACCATTTCGAAACCGTTTGACAGCTGGGCTATTGCTACTGATTAGCCTTAGCTTGGTAGCTTGCAGTCATCAGACGTCAAAACAGCCCGCAAGCTCTAAGACAAGTTCAACCAAAGTCAGTCAATCTAACCGTTCAAGCTCATCAACTGTACCAACGACCAGTCCATCATCTCAGTCAGAGACTGCAACGAGTGCTTCACAATCGACTCAGTCTAGTTCAGAAACTGCGGCCTCAAGCACCACAGCTAGCCAGACCAGTCCCTCTTACACTGACAGTATTTCGGTAGGTACCTATACTTTTAAGAACACAGTCCCTGTTAAGGCCTCACCACAAGAGTCAGCCGAAACAGACTTTTACTTTGAACCTGGAGACAGCGTTAACTCCGCCCAACGGTTTACCAATGATAATCATATCTGGATTGCCTATCCTGACTACAGTGGTCAAACACACTATGCAATGATTGAATAAGATCGAAATAAAGATCACAAAACCCTCTTTGGAGCCATGTACCAAAGAGGGTTTGTTTTATTCGGATTGATTATCTGAATAACCTGTCGGATGAGACTTGTGCCAGGCCCAAGCCGATCGAATCATTGCATCAATCGCTTCATAGTGTGGTTGCCAACCAAGAACCGTGCGCGCCTTTTCCGAACAGGCAACTAAAGTATCCGGGTCGCCAGGACGGCGCTCTGTCATACGAGCAGGAATGTTTTGCCCAGTCACTCGACGGGCTACTTCAAGCATTTGTAAATTAGAAAAACCAGTCGATGACCCCAAATTAAAAGCTGTTGAGGGGTGGCCTTTTTTTAAATAGGACACCGCCAACCAATGGGCATGCGCCAAATCGACAGGGTGAACATAATCACGAACATTAGTTCCATCCGGCGTTGCATAATCTTGACCATAGATAGCAATTTCTGGTCGTTGTCCCAGCGCCACCTGTAACATAATTGGCAATAAATGTGTTTCACAACTATGATCCTCGCCAATGCTACCATCAGTTTTGGCACCAGCTACATTAAAGTATCGTAAAGCAACATGGCGAATACCATAAGCCGTTTCAGCCCAAGCCATGACTCTTTCCATCATGAGTTTACTCTCACCATAAGGATTTATGGGGTTTTTGGGAGCGTCTTCTGTAATAGGAATCTTGTCTGGAAGGCCATAAACAGCTGCTGTTGAAGAAAAAATCAAGTCCTTGACAGGATAGTCTTTCATAACTTCTAAAAATTTGATTAAACTAACCAGATTATTATCAAAATAAGCCAAAGGATCAACCATGGACTCTGCAACCAAGGAAGAAGCTGCAAAATGGATCACCGCTTCCAAATCAGGATGCTCTGTAAAGACTTGATGCATGGTTTTTTGGTCAGCCATATCGGCTTGGTAAAAAGAAATACCTGCAGGCAAGGCTTCACGATGCCCTGTTGACAGATTATCCACGACAACAACAGATTGATCTGTTTGTGTCACTAAATAATCAACCATATGAGAACCAATATAACCTGCTCCACCAAGAACTAATATTGCCATGATAGCCTACTTTCTAGAGGGTTGTTTGACCAGTCGCTTCACATGCCCAGCCAAAGACAAACTTAGGTAACCTAAACCATTTTGACATTGTAAACCTAGAGGCGTCCTGACAGCAGCTTGTGATAAGGACTTGACCATCTGTCTAAACTGTTCTTGTAAGTCTCTTTTTTCTTTAGCCGCTAAAAGGGCCCTATGGTCTGTAAAACAGGTTACTAGCCAATTACAATAGACTTGTACCGCCTTATAGTAAAGGTCTGAGTCCTTTTGGCGATAAAAAGCCAAGCGCTCCTCATGCATCTGCGTTTTCATCCTGAGCTTATCTGCTGTCATCTGAGATGTTGTAATACTATCTGGTCGACAGACATACTGGTAGAGGGCTTCCTGAAGAGTTACCACTTTTGAAAAGTTCCAAAAGAGGCGAAAATTCATATACTCATCTTCGTAAGTTTTGCCCTTTTCAAATAAGAGATGCTCAAAAATGTTTCGACTATAGATCTTGTTCCAGGCTACCACATACTTGTAGCCATCAGCATCTAAGACTCGTTTGAGGAGTTGACGGCCATCCTTTAGTCCGTCTGGACCATCCAATAATTCTTTTTGATAGGGGTGGTAGGATTCATCAACCAGTTCAAAAGAACAGATAGCCACATCCGCTTGCTGGCTAGAAATGGCTTGATAGAGCTTTTCAACATAAGTAGGCTTGACCCGATCATCACCATCCACAAAAATCAGATAGTCTCCCTTAGCACGTGCAATTCCATAATTACGAGCATCTGATAAACCGCCATTGGGTTTATGCAAAGCACGAATACGTTGGTCTTTTTGTGCCCAGTCATCACAAAGTTGGCCTGACGCATCAGTAGCCCCATCATCAACCAATAAAATCTCTAAATGTGGATAGGTCTGCTCCAGGAGACTTTGGACACAAGCGTCCAGGTAATTTTCAACATTATAGATGGGTACAATGGCTGTCACCAGGTCTGGCATGGTGGTCTCCTTCTTTTACATTAGGGTTTCAATTGACGGTATAACAACAGATAAAAAGGTTGCGCATAGGTTAATAACAAGGTTGTCACAAAACGTTTGCGACTATTGTAGCGCCAAAGGTCTTTGATAGGATAATTTCGCAACTGAAGGCGTAAGGCGCTATATTGTTCTGGGTAATTGACCTTAGCATCTTTTAGCACCATGTGGGTCAAGGCTTTACAGACCTCATGAATGAGATGGGCCTGAGCGTAAGGTTTCAGGGGATCAGGGGTTTTATCAAGCATGGCTTGAGACAACTCAACGGGTTGAAAATAGGCCGGTGAAAAAGCTTGGTTCATGGCTGATTGGTCACGGTAGAGGTAATCATAATAACTCTGACTCGTATCGATAACAACTTCTTGTGCGCTCAATAAGACGTCATACAAGAAAGCCATATCTTCACCGATAGTAACACCAAGCGGTAAGGTCAAATCACCAATAACCGACCGTCGAAAGAGCTTATTGACTAAGACATTTTCAAGATAGTGACCTGATAAAAAAGCCTGCAAAGCTTGCTCATGAGACAAGGTCGCCTGAAAAGCAGCATTTTTTTTCACACGCTTTTTGCCATAAACATTACTGAAATCAACCACAGCAATATCAGCAGATTTTCCGACAAGCATCAACAAACGTTGATAGAGTTCAGGATGGGGCAGGTCATCGGCATCACAAAAGGCAATATAGTTACCTCTGGCTAAGCTTAAGCCCTTATTTCGAGCAGCAGAAACCCCCTGATTTTCTTGGTAGATATAGCGAAAAGGCGCATAAGTTTGCGCATAAGATTGACAAATGGCACCACTGCCATCGCTTGACCCATCATCCACCAGTAGAATCTCCAGTTGTTCAAAGATGGTTTGAGCAACTAGGGCTTCCAGAGTGCATTTTACTGCGTCCTTTACATTAAACACAGGAACGATAACTGAAATCTCAGGCGTCATTTCTAGACTCCTTCGCATAAACGTTATTGTATACGAGTTTTAATAAAACCACTCCCATAGGGTAGATAAAGATATTATGAAAGGTTCCAACCACAAAGAGTAGTGTCAAACAAATCAGAGATAGCACAGACAGTGTCATGCGACGATTGACTAGCCGAATGGCATTTAATAACGCAATGCTACCAATTAGTCCGTACTCCGTAACCCACATCACCAGATCCTGATGAAGGGGATAATAATTACTTTTGATATAGGGCAACAGTTTGGGCACAATATAAGGTGTTAAACCTCCTCCCATCCCCATAAACAAGGTTTTGGGATAGGTTGTCAGTAATTGGATGAAATACCAAATAATATCCGTACGCGTTTGTGTACTTTGATAACCATTAGCCCTTAGCTGAAAACCGTGAGTTGGGCCCCAAAGAAGGACAGCACAAATAATGCCCAGCAACAACAGGATGGCTGGAAAGTGCCAAGACTTTTTAAAAAGTGTCGTCGCATTTACTAACTTAATCAGGTAATACAACCCCAAAAGACCTAATAATCCAAGAGTTGAACGGGTCTCACTCCAAAAAATCGCTAAACCAGCTCCCCCTAAAAGCGCAAAGATCCACCAGCTGTTAGATGTCAACACAAAATAAGCACTAGCAAGTAACAACATGAACGAAAACAAGGTCGGGGAACCTACCAAGAATCCAGTTACGCGAATCACACCATGGGTGTGCTGCCAAACGGCCATGCCAGTCCCTACGACAATGATTGTCCCAAAAAAGAATCGTGGATAAGTTAATGTCAGGTCATGCCAAAAGAAAACTACCCCGAGGATTAGGGCATACAAGAGAGATTGAAAGTCCATTCCCCAACAGGCAATGTAAAAACAGGTTGGTAGCACAACTGCAAAAGCATTCGTATCTGATGTCTTCCAGGTTTTAGGTTTTTTAAGCCAAAAGAAACTCAGCAAAGCCAAAATACAAAGGCAGGCAATGATTTGACGATTATAGAGACCTGTGTAACCGGTCGCTGGCGTATAGATGCGCTCAAAAATTAAAGTCAGGATAGCAAAACTCAAAAAGAGATCTTTCCAATCGAGACCAAGGAATCGGGATGTTATTGTTTTCATTGATATGTTTTCTTTTCTTTCACAAGCTGATGGATAGCCTCTTCCAAGTCTGAGACAAAGGCTGCTGTATGACTGACAATAGGCCTTGCCTCCTCTTTGGTCTGATGAGTTACGTATTTAGCCAAATCAGTCATATCATAAATAGGTATCACAGGGACTTTGTCTGCAATCTTTTCTAAAAATTCTTTTTGGTGATCGTTCACATGCTCACCTTCTGCCTTAAGGCGTGGAACCACCAAAGGGCGTTTTCCCATAGCCACTACTGCCATAAAGCTGGCTGGCCCACCATGCGTGATCACCGTATCAGCTGACGCTAAGGCTTCTTGCATCTCCTCATAGGTCAAAAAAGCTTGCCAACGACAAGCCTTAGGGGTGTAGGTCGTATAGCCTGTTTGTATGAAAACATCATCTGTGATTGTCCCCGCCTGTTTGAGCAAATCGATCCCCTTAACCAAACGGTCAAACCCCTGTTCATGGGTACCAACAGTCACAAAAATCATTAAAACAGACCTCCTAGATTGATAGCTTTAGGATAAACAGTTTTCATTTCTTCCCATTGAACGACAAAGAGATCGGTGATCGGATAAACCAACTTCCCTGTCAAGGTTGGCGCATCAATACGGTCAAAGACCTCGATGTAAACTGTTTTTGCTCCAAATAGTTTGCCCAAATAGAAAAAAGGGACAGCTACAGCTGCACCAGACGATAGGATGACGTCCGGACGTTCCTTACGAAGCACTTTAAAGGCTAACCAGGTATTTTTTATCAGGTTTTTAAGATTACGATTTGTTGGGTAAAAGCAAGGGTACCACTGCTCTTCCTTTAAGAGACTTTGTGCGTCGGCCTTGTCAAAGGTTACCCAGAAACGCTCCTCTTTCTCCCAAAGTTTTTTAAGGAGGTAAAGATGGGTTAGATGCCCACCACTAGACCCCACAAGACATATCTTCATTACTTTGCACCACTTCCCAAGAGGACCACTTTTAGTGTCTTGACCAATACTTTGACATCTGACCAGATTGTCCAGGTATCAATATAGGCAACATCCATAGCAACAATCTCATCAAAATCTTTAATATTACTACGCCCAGAGACTTGCCAAAGGCCTGTAATGCCTGGCTTAAAACTCAGACGACGTTTTTGCATGGGATTATATTGTTCGTACTCATCCACCGTTGGTGGTCGTGTACCAACTAAACTCATATCCCCTTTTAACACGTTCCAAAACTGAGGCAATTCATCCAGACTGGTGCGACGCAAAAAACGTCCAATAGGCGTAACACGTGGGTCATTATCGACCTTAAACATAAGACCAGATACCGTATTTTGAGCCAGGAGTGACGCCTTCTCTTTTTCTGCTCCTACCCGCATAGAACGAAACTTATAAAAATCAAACACACGGCCATTTTTGCCAACACGTTGTTGCTTGAAAATAACAGGTCCGCCATCTAGCTTAATCAAAGGGGCTAAAAAGAGGCCAAAAAAGCCACAAATGAGCAGACCACAGAGTGCCCCACAAATATCTAATATACGCTTAGCGACAATATGACTGCCCTTATAAAAGGTTGAGGAAAAGGTCACAACATTGTAGTGCGACAATTGGCGAATGCGTTTAGCACCAAAAGATTGGTACTCCAAGGCGTTAATGTTCAGACTGACATCGACCCCCATCACTTCAAATTGTGCAATGTAATCTGAGACAGGGTAGCTGTCGCTAGGAAGGTTGATGAAAACTTCATCTACAACAGCGTGTGTCGCATAACTTATCATCTCCTCAACGGGTACCACAACAAGTCCCGGCACAAGCAGAGGCGCCTTAGCATCTAAGACAGTGATGGCGGTGAGCTGATCACCTAAATAATCATTGGACGTATCTGAGAAATTGGCTAAAACTCGGTCAAGATAGGCCAATACTGTGACAGCATAAATTTGTTTGGCACTGCCTTTGGTCAAGCGCTTGTTCTTATAGTAGGCCTGCATGATCCGATCAAAAGCATACAAACAGGCACCATTAATCACTGTAAAGAAAAGGAGACCACGACGAGACACGATAAAATTATCTTTTAAAATGAATGACGAGACTGAAACCAGGGCCACCAAGACCAAACTATATCTTACAATGGCTATCAGTTCTTGTAGATAGCCACGGATTAAGAAATCACGGTAAGCATTACTGACATAATAGGAAATAAAATGCAAGACCAAGAGAGAAAAAACACTGAGATCTTGAATGTCTGCATAAGGCACCAGACGGGTCAAACAAATCGCAAGGAGCACTACAGATAATTGAAAGACGCCCATTAAAAATTTATCTCGCCCTTTACGTGTTTGGATCATTTGGTCTCACCTCCTCCTTTTTTTACTTGCCTTACTTACCTTCCATTACGGCTTGGATGTTGGCTTTGGCCTGATCGACACTCGCTTGATCAGGTGCCATCATATAAAGACTAGCTCCCGGCATGGCATAAGATGGGAGTTCACCTGTTGAGCCCGTTCCTGTTACGGCTTGTGAGGTCACCGTATACCCCTTACCTGAGTCTAATTGATCATTGGCTAGAGTCATTAAGGTTGACATAGGCATATTGGTTTGAATAGAATCTTGGATACCATTGGCAATGTTCTGGTAATTAGAAATTGACTTCAAACTGCTGAGTTGATGAATCAGGGCTGAAATCACTTTTTCTTGGTTTTTACCACGGTCATTGTCACCGCCAGCTAAACCATGACGTTCACGAACAAATGCCAGGGCCTGATCTGAATCCAAGGTAACATTTCCAACAGCAAAATGATAATTACCGTATTCACTGGTGAATTCCTGGTCGTTGTAGACTGTAATCCCTCCAACCAAATCAATCAATTTCAAGAAGGAGGTAAAGTTCATTCGAGCATAATAGTTAATCGTAATGCCGTAGAGCTGTTCAAGGGTTTTTTCTGATGTTTCAACCCCATAAATACCGGCGTGGGTCAACTTATCTTTTTGATTACCCCCACCATCAGGGATAGTAACATAATAATCCCGTGGTGTAGTTGTCAAGAGCACCTTATGCGTTTTGGTATTGACGGTTAAAATAATATTGACATCCGAACGTGAGACGGAAGAGATAGAGCCAAAGGTATCAATTCCCGAAATGTAAATATTAAAGGAATCACCTTTAACCGCTGTCGCTGTATTATTATTTTTAACCTTGATGGTGTAGCTGTATAAGGTTTTGAGGTTATCCGTATACTTATCATAGGATAATTCCAAAACAGATGAATAAGATGAATTCAATACCATGGCTTGGTCTTTATTGGACAATACACTTTCGTATGCTGTTTGGTAAGAAGCCACTTCATTTAGACTAGGATTGATGTTTTTTTCCTTAGACAAATGGGTCATCAATGCCGAGATATTACTTTTATCTGCTGAGACAGGCGCTAAAACAGAAGTCACCTGATCAATAGAAGATAGACTACTATCCTTGGCCACCACAACACTCATCTTAATTTCAGAATAGCTAGCTGTCTTGTTCATATTTTGTCCAATAGAAGCGACTGAATGAAAACCAGCATAAAGAGCGCCTACAAAGCAGGTCATCACGACGAGCAGACTCATTGTTACTTTGGGGGCACGGCGTTTGACTGTCAAGTAAAAACTAACCAAAGCAATCACAAGTAAGAGACCACTCAACATATGATTGAGCCCTCTAAAGGCCAAAAAATTATTCTGGTACATGAGCTGAACAGCTAAAGCCGCCAATACCAGGTAGGCCAACAGGAAAATCCCTCGCAAGCCATCCATTATTCCCCAAGATTTAGTGGCTACAGACACTTTTTGTGCTCGTTTTTTTGTCATAAATACTCCTTAACTCCATGAAAAAAATCTCTGTTTAAGTTTATCATAAGGTTACGTATGATGCAATTACTTATCAAAAAAATAACAGCAATATGACAAAATACAGGTTGATTTTTAGCAAGTTTGAAGAAAGTGGGCTCTCATCCCTAACCCCCTTGCCTAGCCACTAGCCTTTTTCTTTAGAGACCAAGACCAATGTGGTACAATAGATTTATGCGAATTCAACAATTACATTATATAATTAAAATTGTCGAGACTGGTAGCATGAATGAAGCTGCCAAACAACTCTACATCACACAGCCCAGCTTATCCAATGCCGTTCGAGATCTCGAGCGGGAGATGGGCATTGAAATTTTCAATCGTAACCCTAAGGGTATCACCCTCACGCAAGATGGTGTAGAATTTCTTTCCTATGCTAGACAGGTCGTTGAGCAAACCGAACTTTTAGAAGAACGCTACAAGGGGACCGATCGTGATCGCGAACTCTTTAGTGTCTCCTCTCAACACTATGCCTTTGTCGTCAATGCCTTTGTCTCTTTGCTCAAACAAATTGACATGACCCGCTATGAGCTCTTCTTGCGAGAAACTCGGACCTATGAAATTATTGACGATGTGAAAAATTTTCGTTCAGAGATCGGTGTTCTTTTCCTTAATAACTACAACCGTGATGTCTTAACCAAGATGTTTGATGATAACCACTTGACCTATACCACATTATTTCAAGCGAGACCTCATATTTTCATTAGTAAGGCCAATCCCTTGGCTTCAAAAACGTCTATCAAAATGGAAGACCTTGAAGACTTTCCTTACTTAAGCTACGAGCAGGGAACCCACAACTCTTTTTATTTCTCTGAAGAGATTATGTCTCAAATGCCTCGAAAACAGTCGATTGTCGTATCGGACCGCGCTACTCTTTTTAATCTCCTCATTGGACTCGATGGTTATACGGTTGCAACAGGAATCATGAACAGCAATCTCAATGGCGACAATATTTTAGCCATCCCATTAGAAGTCGATGAAACTATTGACATTGTCTACATCAAACACGAAAAATCCAACCTCTCTAAGATGGGAGAGCGTTTCATCGATTACTTGCTCAAAGAAGTTCAGTTCGATAAAGATTAGATGATGTTTCGCTTTCTATTCAAAAACAGCCTTGCGGCTGTTTTTTCTATTTTTTCATTCTCCGAAAAAATTAATCTCTTAAGCTTCCAAAAGAGTTTCTAATCCAATAGTCATCATGTCTGTAAAAGTCGTTTCACGCTCCTTGGAAGTGGTATCCTCTTCAGGATGAACCAAACTATCAGAAATTGTCATTAAGGCTAGCGCCTTGACCTGGTGTTGAGCTGCTGTGTAATAAAGGGCAGCCGCTTCCATTTCAACAGCCTTAACACCCCAATTGCCAAGAGCAATGTTTTTATCGGCATAGTTGGAATAAAAAACATCCGATGATAAAACTGTCCCGACATGCGTTGTCAGCCCGAGGTCTTTTGCAATATGATAAGCCTTATCAAGTAAAGTAAAATCAGCCGTCTGAGGAAAGTCGTATTGCGGCCAATCATTACGAATAATGTTAGAGTTCGTGGCTGCTGCTTGCGCCAAAACCAAGTCCCTAACATGGACATCGTTTTGCAAGCCGCCAGCTGTTCCCACGCGAATCAAGGTTTTCACCCCATAATCCACGATTAATTCACGCGCATAAATGGAAATGGATGGCATTCCCATACCAGTTCCCATAACACTAACCCGTTGCCCCTTGTAGGTTCCTGTGAAACCTAGCATTCCTCGGACACGGTTAAAGCACTGGGCATCCTCTAAAAAATGCTCAGCAATAAACTGTGCTCGTAAGGGGTCACCTGGTAGGAGAATTTTATCAGCAATTTGCCCAGCTTGGGCTTCAATATGAATAGACATTTCGGTTACTTCTTTCTTTTTAATAATTGTGTTCGCAGGAAATAAGAACTTCCCATAGCAAGAGCTAAGGGCCATATGGCTAGAAGCGGTTGACCTGTGAAGCCCATAACAATTCCAATCGCAGCTAACGGAGCCTTCAGAGTGGTCCCTAAAAACACAACAGCCCCTAAGGCCATAGCAGATGGAAAATCCACAGCCCAACCAAGATAAAGGGCGACATGAGCCAAAATCAGACCCAATACAGCCCCCAAGGCAAAGGACGGTGTCAAGGTACCCCCATAGGCACCAGCCCACAAGGCCAAAAGTACTGCCAAGGATTTGACCACAAAACTAGCTAGCGCGTAGTCTAAAGGCATGCCATTAAAAGCAGCTTGTGCCAGATTACTGCCATTACCCATTAATTCAGGAAAAGCAAGGCTTGCAAAGGCTAAAAGGGTAAAGGCTAAAGGTAGGGTCACTAGGAGACGATAATCTTTTGGTTTATGCTTTTCTACCCATTGGCTAGCCTGTTTGAAAAGCACTGCCAATGGCGTAATCAAGACAGCTAATAACAAGGCCAGTGGCCATACTTTTTCAAGGTTAGCCAAAGGTTGCAAAACATAAAGCGCATCATTTGGGACCACTAAATTGGCAAAGCTAGCCGCTAGACTTGTCATGCCAAAGGCTAAGACAAAGTGGGTCAATGACCAACTGACACCAAGAATTTCTAAGACAAAAAAACTACTCGCTAGCGGAATCTGATAAACGGCAGCCAGGCCAGCACCAGCACTACAAGCAATCAATAAGCGCCTCTGTTGTGGTGTTGTTTTTCCCCAATGCGCTATGCGCCCCGCCAAAAGCGCCCCCATCTCACGTGGGGCACCTTCTTTACCAATTGGTGAGCCTCCCCCAACTGAAATAACCTGCCAAAAACTATGGCAGAGGTGCTGCCACAAGGGAGGATGTTGGGATTCCAGTGAGGCTTCTTCTAACTGCTCGCCCACCGAATACAGCGGTCGCTTGGCCTGTAAGGCAAACCAAACCAAGCCTGCCAGAAGGCCTGTCCCTAGAAGGGACGCAAAACGCCTTATGGGTGAAATCGCATCAGAAAGAACCTGTCCAGCAACTTCGCTACGAGCAAATAAAAGTTTTTCCACCACATCTAACAGGACATGCAAAATCATTCCCGATAGACCCGCCGCTAAGCTAGCCAAGATTGCTAGTCCCCAAAAACGTAACGGATAGGTCGCATACCAAGCCCTAAAACGTCTGTTCATTCAACCAACCGATCTAAAAAGGCCCACAACAACGCGTTCATAGCTTGGTAATCATAAGAAAGAATGGCTTCTTGTTCCTGAACAAAAGCATGTTGAACCACTTGTTGCTCAAAATGCTCTTCATGGGCCAATAAGCCCTCAACCGCTGAGGTATCAAACTCTAAATGACATTGAAAAGCGTAATGATTATCGCCGAAACGAACGATTTGACGTGGACAACCCCGACTTGTCGCCAAAACAACAGCTCCTTGGGACAGGCCAGGCATATCACCGTGCCAATGGCCAACGACCTCCTGAACAGCGAAATCTTGTAGACGACTATCCTCTTGTCCTGCCTGAGTCAACTGAATAGGAAAATTCCCAATCTCACGTTCAGGGCTATGTTCAACTGGTGCGCCATAGGCTTCCCCTAAAAGTTGCGCCCCTAAACAGACACCAACAATAGGTTTATGAGCTGCAATGTAAGCCTGAATCAGAGCGATTTCGGCAGTGGCGTCAAAATACGGACAGTCTTCTTGTGTCGTTTGAGGAGACTGAGGCCCTCCCATAACAATGAGCAAATCTCCATCTGATGCATCCTTAGGTAAAGCCTGTCCCTTATACACCTCAGTTAGGAGAACCTCATGACCACGCGCTTGCGCCCACTTAAGATAGGCAACTGGCGCTTCAAAACTTTCATGAACGACAAATTGAATTTTCATAGCACTTCTTTCTATCCGTCTTGGGCTCTTACAATTCCTGTAAAATGGCTTTAATCAATCCCTTGAATTCCTCTTTGATTTGTTGGGTGACAGCAACCACTTCTTCATGGTTGAGTTCAGATTGGAAACCAGCCGCAAAATTTGTAATAGCAGAGATCCCCAAAACCTTCAAGCCGGAATGAGCAGCTACAATCACCTCCGGCACCGTAGACATACCCACTGCACTTGCTCCCAAGGTTTGAAAGGCCCGAATTTCAGCAGGTGTTTCATAGGTAGGACCTGTGACACCTAAGTAAACACCCTCTTGAAGAGTAATACCCATTTTTTCTGCCACCTCGTGGGCAACTTGACGATATGCCTTGGTGTAGGCATCAGACATATCCGGGAAACGAGGCCCAAATGTGTCCAAGTTTTCACCAATAAGCGGATTTTGACCGGTCATGTTGATGTGGTCAGAAATAGCCATGAGGGTCCCCGGACCAAAACCAATACCACCAGCTGCATTGGTAACAATAACCCCTTGGCAACCGAGAACTTTCATGACACGAACAGGGAAGGTGACAACCTCCAAAGGATTTCCTTCATAAAAATGAAATCGTCCTTGAAGAGCCAATACCTTACGACCAGCTAAGTCTCCATAAACAAGTTTGCCCGCGTGACCAGCGACAGTTGAACGTCCCCAGTTGGGAATATCTGCGTAATCCACTACTATTGCGTTTTCAATTTCTTCGGCCAGCTCTCCCAAACCGGAACCCAAGATGAGACCGAACTCAGGAGCCATTATGCCTTTTTCATTTAAAAAAACAGCGGTTTCATTGATTTTTTCTAAAAATGTCATCTTTTCTCTAGTCTTTCTCTATAGTTAACAAATGACCGATTTTCTCAAAGGTCTTTGCATTACGAATGGTCAGTTGGCGGTAAAAGGGGGTTTTCAACAACTTTTTATGGTAAGTCGTCTGAGCAAAGGTGTGCTCTGAAACTTTCCCCCAGTAAATTCCCAATTCTCCAATATGGAGGATCTCATCAGCTAGTTCAAAAGTTCGAATCGTTGCAACCGTAGTGGCTCGGTCCATCCTTTCCGTGAAAAAGAGAACATCCTTACGAGCTAGTCCCTCAAACCACCAACTTGGCAGACGCTGGTAATCACGTCTATAAGCTTCTGCGTTAAAGAGAGAAAAAGCTTGAATAAAGGGGTAGTGGTCACGAAGGAAATCCTCTAGTAGTCGCACGAGACGACTTCTTTCTTTAGTTGACTCAAAGAAGATATTGCCACTATTGATGTAGCTTTTAACATCCTTCAATCCCAATGCCCTCAAAGCCTGACGGCATTCACACATAACTACCTTGTTCTTGCCACCCACATTGATACCTCTGAACAAAAGAGCATAGGCAACCATCTTACACCAATTGATCTAAGAAACTTTCTCCAATCATAGCCCTGTCCACACCAAAGTTTTCCGCAATCGTTGCTGAAATATCTGCAAAATGACCGATAGAAAGCACACCATTTCCTCTAAAGGCTGGGCTATAAGCCAAAAGTGGAATGTACTCGCGTGTATGGTCGGTACCAGCATAGGTTGGATCGTTTCCATGATCCGCCGTAATAAGGAGTAAGTCTTTGTCCTGCAAACCAGCCATAATTTCAGGCAGACGTTCATCAAACTCATGCAGACAATCGCGATAACCATGGGCATTGCGCCGATGACCATACAAAGCATCAAAGTCAACCAGGTTTGTAAAGGAGAAACCTTTTTCAAACTCTGGAAGTGCCATGGTCTTGATTAAAGTGTCAATGCCGTGACTATTGGACTTATTATGTCCCATATCATGGTTGATCCCCGCTCCGTTAAAGATATCATTGATTTTTCCAACAGCATAGGTGTCGATGCCAGCTTGATCGAGCTTATCCAAAACAGTTGGTGCAAACGGAGACACCGCCAAATCACGACGATTAGACGTCCGCGTAAAATTACCTGGCTCTCCGACATAAGGACGCGCAATGATGCGCCCCAACAGAGCTGGGCGTTCCAGTGTAATAGACCGTGCATACTCACAGATTCGGTAGAGTTCTTCCAATGGAATAATATCTTCGTGGGCTGCAATTTGAAGCACTGGATCAGCTGAGGTATAGATGATCAACTCCCCCGTCTCCATCTGACGTGGTCCAAAGTCATCGATAACGGCTGTCCCTGAGTACGGTTTGTTGGCTTCACGGATGACTTTGCGCCCAGAAAACGCTTCGATTTTGGTGATAATGTCTTCGGGAAAACCATTCCAGAATGTATCAAAGGGTTCCGTAATATTGAGACCCATGATTTCCCAGTGTCCGGTCATGGTATCTTTTCCCAGCGAGACCTCTTGCAATTTTGTCGCATAGCCAGTTGGGTTGCTCTCTGCTGGAACAGTTTTTAAGGGCACTTCGCGTGGAATATTCCCCAAACCGATTTTGGCCATATGAGGAACCTCTAAACCAACCGTTTTTGAGATATGTCCCAAGGTATCTGACGCACCATCTGGGACACCTGCGTTGACAAAGTTGTTAGCATCCGGAGCCGCTCCAATACCAACAGAATCCAAAACAACTAAATGAATACGATCAAATTTTACCATTAGTTTTCTCTTTCTAAAATTGTAATTCCTGACGTTTTTGAAGCACTAATGACGGTTTGAACTAGACCGTTAAACAAGCCGTGTTCAACGACACCTACCGTGTGGTCAAGTTCATTAGCCAAGGCCTCTGGATTTGGAATTTCCCCTAGATCCAAGTCAATAATGTAATTTCCCATATCTGTCACAAATCGTTGCCCATTCTTTTCACGAAAGGCTGGTCGGTAACCCTTTTGAGCAAAGACACGTAAGAGGTGTTCTGCTCCGTAAGTCACCACTTCCACCGGTAACTTAAAGGCCCCCAAGGTTTGGACTAACTTGCTATCGTCGACAACCCAGATGTAGTGTTTCGTCGGGGTCGCGACAATTTTTTCCATCAAGAGAGCACCACCGCCTCCCTTAATACCATTTAGATGTTCGTCTACTTCGTCGGCCCCATCCACCGTCACATCAATCTGATCGATGGCGTCCATATCCGTCAGTGGAATATGAAGACTTTTAGCTTGAGCAGTGGTCTGACTTGACGTTGTCACTCCTAGAACTTTGAGACCTTCTTCATTGACACGACGTCCAATTTCTTCCACAAAATAATAAGCCGTCGAGCCTGTTCCTAGGCCGATTGTCATCCCGTCTGAGACGTATTGGGCTGCTGCGATACCTGCTTGTTTTTTTAACGCGTCCATGTCCGCTCCTTCTCCATTTTATCCTTTTCATTATAGCACAAAGAGGTTTAACTTTCAGCCCCAGCTCTCTCGATAAGTATAGCGAAAAATACGCCTGGAAACGTTGTTCCAGACGTAGGTCAGTTCAGCCGTCAAGGCTAATTTTGTAATTCCTTAAGTTGCACAGATAAGACTTTTGAGACACCCGATTCTTGCATGGTTACCCCATAAATGCTATCTGCAGCTGCCATGGTCCCCTTTCGGTGAGTCACGACAATAAACTGGCTCGACTTATCAAAACGGTTGAGATAATCACCAAAACGTTTAACATTCGCTTCATCCAGTGCTGCTTCGACCTCATCTAGTATGACAAAAGGAATGGTCTTCACTCGAATAATAGCAAAGAGCAGGGCCAGAGCGGATAACGCCTTTTCCCCACCTGACATGAGATTAAGGGATTGAATTTTTTTTCCTGGCGGTTGGACGGAAATATCTACTCCTGCCTCTAACAAATCTGAAGATGTCAAGAGCAATTTGGCGCTTCCGCCACCAAACATTTGCTGGAAGGTCTGTTTGAAACTCTCTTGAATAGCCGTAAAGGTGGCCTGGAAACGTTCAGTCACTTCACTATCCATCTCTTGAATGGTATCTAGTAAAAGGGATTTTGACGCATCCAGATCAGCCTTTTGTTGATTCAGAAAGGTCAGCCGTTCATTCACCTCTTCATACTGGGCAATCGCATCACTATTAACAGGCCCCAAAGCCTTAATATCTTTTCGTAATTGACTCAAGTTAGCACGCGCTTGGCCAATGTCTTCGAGTTTTGTGGCTTCTTGCTTAGCTTGATCATAAGAGCGCTGGAAATCTTCAGTGAGTTGACGTGCCAAGGCCTGCAACTGATTATTCAATTGCTGAACTTGGCTAGATAGTTCCGTCTGTTGGCGAATCAAGTCTTCATTTTGTTGATTCGCACGCAGGAGTTGCTCAGCAATATCGTCCATCTGTCCATCACAATCCTCAATAGCAATTTGCAGACGAATCACAGCCGCCTCCCCAGCTTCCTGCCTGTCTTTAGCCTGACCTAGCTGGTCCTGCAACTGGTCTTCTGACAAGTCATCTACCTGAGTTTGGTGATGCGTTTGAAGCTGTTGCAAATCTGCAATGTCTGCTTGAACTTGAGAGTGTTCTGATTGCAAACGGTGTAATTCCTCTTGCGCAAACTGCAAACGGTTTTCTGCATCTTTGGCCTCTAACTGCCAGTGAGACAGTTGCGCTTGCAAGGATTGGCGACGACGATTCAGATCGTCTTTGTCATTGCGGAGGCTTTCGATTTCGTCTTCCAGAGTAACTTTTCTTTGCCTTAATAGGGCTAACTCCTGTTGAGTCTCATCCAAAGATTGGTTGATTCTATCATTTTGCCCATTATCAGCGCTTTCACGTATCGCTGTCAACAAGGTCTCTAAATCAGTTACCTCACTTTTGATTTGTTGATGAATCAGTTCAGCCTTTTGAGCTGCCAAACGGGCTGTTTCTCCTTGATTTTGCAGGTCTAGAAGGTCCGCTTGAGCTTGGTCACAGGCTTGTTTAAGTGCTTGTGTTTGCTTTTCAGCCTTTACTCCCTCTGCCTGTGTTTTTACGATAGTCTCTTGCAGTTGCTCAATTTCTGGCTTAAGAAAGGTCGCATTTTGTTTCTGCCTAGCCCCTCCAGAAAAGGAACCCCCTGGACGTAACTCTGTTCCATCCAAGGTAATTAAGCGCACCTGATAAGCCACCCGTTTTGCTGCAGCATTGGCTTGGTCAACCGTTTCAAATAAAACGGTACTCCCTAAGAGGTTCGAAAAAATAGGACGCAAGTCATCTGCATAGGTGACTAATTGACTGGCTACTCCGATGAAACCAGGCATAGCAGATAATTGTTCGTAAAATCGTGACTGTAACTCTCTTGGTCGAATCGTCGTTAGTGGCAGAAAAGTCGCCCGTCCACCACGCGTTTTTTTCAGGTGGTTAATAGCGCCTTTAGCGGCTGCCTCATCTGCTACAATAATATGCTGTGCACTAGCTTGCATTGCTACCTCTAAGGCCGTCATATAGGCCTTATCAAAACTCACGTGTTCACTAACGGGCCCAATAATCCCTGGTAATCGGGCTTGCATTACCGCCTTTACCCCAGCATAATAATGACTATGATTAGCTAAAATGGTCTCTAAGCTACTTTTTTTAGCCTTAAGAGTTTTAAGCCTATCCAGGCCTGCAAACATCTTTTCTTGCTGGTCTTGATATTGTTTTCTTAGTTGGGCTAAGTGCATTTCGTGCTCTTTGTAGCGAAGTAACAAAGCTTGCACAGCGTCTCTAGCTTGCTCATAACTGGCTAAAGATGACTTTAAATCCCTATTTTTTTGTTCCAGGTTAGCTTGATATGTCTGATGTTGCGCATTTTCTTGCGCTTCCTTCTCCCTGACTTGGGTCAACTCCCTTTCAAGACCTGTCGCTTTGTTGGTTAACCGAGCTTCTTCCTGCATGAGATCCACAAATCGATCACGCAAGTTTTCCAAGATTGTTTCAGGATCTTCTCCATACTGTGCCAGACGCTCTGTTCCTTCTTGCAACTGAAGTTGGAGCCTATCCCAATCTTTTTGCGCCTGTTGCGTCTCTCGTTCCTTTATAGTAATGGCTTGCAAAAGGTCCTGCTGGTGTTCTTGTGCTTTTTGCAGGCGACCAGCTTGTTCCTTGCTCTGAGCTTGTGCTTGCTCTTTTTGTAATCGTGACAAACGAATACGGCCTTCTAAATCTGCAATTAGGCCTGTTAAGGTGCGTAATTCATCCTGTTCTTTTTGCAGATTAGCTGACAAATCTTGTCGTTTTTTCTTGAGGGACTGATTGTCATTTTCTAAACTCTCTCGATGAGCATAGTAGGCAGAAAGGGCCTGTCGAGCTTCCTCAAGGGCTACTTCTTTTGTCGTTTTTTCGTGTTTATAAGTCTCTACATCATGCACCAAAACAGCCAGAGCTAACTTCTCTCTTTTTTGATCCAAATCCAAAAAACGTTGTGCGACTTGAGCTTGTTTTTGCAAAGGGCCGACCTGACTATCCAACTCATAGATAATATCAGCTAAACGATCCAGGTTATCCTGTGTATGAGCCAACTTATTCTGCGTTTCTTTTTTACGTGTTTTGTATTTCAAAACACCTGCAGCCTCTTCGAAAATAGCCCGTCTTTCTTCCGGTTTGCTGTTAAAAATAGATTCCACACGACCTTGAGAAATGACCGAAAAGGAATCTCGCCCCAAACCCGTATCCATGAACAAATCATGAATATCACGCAAACGAACTTTTTTACCATTAATCAAGTAGTCACTATCACCATTACGATAGACACGGCGTTCCACTTGGATGTCACTGTCATAGCCAGCCATGTAACCGTCACTATTGTCTAAACTGACTCGCACGATTGCGCTATTGAGGGGGCTGCGATTCTGGGTTCCAGCAAAAATAACATCTGCCATCTTGCCTCCCCGTAGACTCTTAGCGCTAGATTCTCCCAAAGCCCAACGCAAACTTTCTGTAACATTGGACTTACCAGAACCATTAGGTCCAACAATAGCAGTCACTCCTGTGTCAAAAGTAATCTTCGTCTTATCAGCAAAAGACTTGAATCCTTGAATTTCAATAGCCTTTAAGTACATATTCCCCTCGCTCAATCGCTATGATTGCTTTTTGGGCTGCCTCTTGTTCAGCCAACTTTTTAGAACGACCGGTACCATGGCTCAGGAGCTGACCGTCGACAGTCAAAGCCACTTCAAATAATTTATCATGAGCAGGACCCGTTTCTCCGGTAACCTTATAGGAAATCACTACTCCACCATTGACCTGTAACATTTCCTGCAACTTGGTTTTATGGTCTCTTACCTGATCAAAACCACCCTTAGCCACGTCAGGAATCAGCACCTGTTGCAAAAATCCTTCAACCGCCTCAAGTCCCTGATCCAAAAGTAAGGCTCCCAAAAAAGCTTCAAATAAGTCTTCTAAAATTTTATCACGATTCCGCCCGCCTGTATTTTCTTCTCCCTTTCCCAAGCGAACAAATTGGTCAAAGCCACAGCGCCGTGAATAAGCCGCCAAGCTTTCTTCACGGACAATATTAGACCGCAGTTTAGACAGCTCGCCCTCTGGTTTTTCTGGATATTGTAGGTAGAGGTAACGCGATATCACCAGTTCTAGAGCAGCATCTCCCAAAAATTCCAAGCGCTCATTATCTGGAACCTTTAGGTCACGTTGCTCATTAGCAAAACTCGTGTGAGTAAAAGCTGTTAGCAATAACTGCTCATCTTGAAAAGCCAATCCGAATTGAGCTTTCAGAGTTTCCTTAAGTGTAGACATGATCTTTCCCTTTCTTTTCTTAATGATATGAAAATCACTCAGGGAGCAAAGCCCGCTGAGTGGTCCTAAATGGTGTTTCAACTAGCCTAGTTGATTTTTTTAAGCTACATCTTCTTTATCAGGGATACGCCAAAAAAGGTAGTAGGTTATAAAAATTGTCAAAGCAAATAGAGCAATTTTTACCCAAATCAGTGGCGCAAAGAAAATGGATATCCCCATTAAAACATAAATTTGAAGAATAATTTTTTTCTTTCGACTCCGAGCAATAGCTTTTGTTTCCCGATAATCTGCCACATAAATTTGATAGAGTTTGGTCTGATGCAACCAGGACTCAAAACGTTTAGAAGATCGCGCAAAACAAGCCATAGCTAAGAGCAAAAAAGGTGTCGTCGGTAAAATAGGTAAGGGGATGCCAATAATTCCCAAAGTCAAACTCACCAAGCCAATGATCAAGTATAACAACCGCATGACTAAATCCTCGTCAATGGAGTTGCTTCATCTGGTGACGTGTCCAAAACTTGAAAATCATGTCCTACGCCAAAGTCCGCACGAGCCAAATCATTCTCCATAGTCATATGAGCTAGCTCCTTAATGTTATTTTCTTTACTCAGATGACCCAAATAAATTTTCTTGGTTCGATTGCCAATCGTACGAATCATAGTATCTGCCCCATCATCATTGGACAAGTGCCCTTTATCTGATAAAATACGTTGCTTAAGTCGCCATGGATAAGCACCCGAGCGTAAAATCTGAACATCATGATTGGACTCAATAAGATAGCCATCTGCATTTGCAATAATGCCTGCCATACGATCACTGACATAGCCTGTGTCCGTCAACATGACAAAGCATTTCCCATCCTTCATAAAGCGATAAAACTGCGGATCTGCCGCATCATGACTCACTCCAAAGCTTTCCACGTCAAGGTCGCCAAAAGTTAACACCTTGTCTCGCTCAAAGAGACATTTTTGCTCTGAAGCCAAGTTACCAATCATCTGGTGAGAGTCAATCGCATCCCATGTTTTGGTGTTGGCATAGACCTCCAGACCGTATTTACGAGCCAAAACACCCACACCATGAATATGATCCTTGTGTTCATGTGTCACCAAAATGGCATCTAAATCCTCTGGCTTACGACCAATCTCTGCTAAAAGGTTGGTAATCTTCTTTCCGGATAAGCCTGCATCGACTAATATCTTTTTCTGGTTTGTTTCGATGTAAAAGGAGTTTCCGCTTGATCCAGAGGCTAAAATACTATAGTGAAAACCTTCCTGGCTCATTCTTCCTCCTCCCATTCCTCATCTAAAACTTCTGAGTCCTTATCATAAGGCAGGACAACCGTAAAGGTTGATCCTTTGCCATAGTCACTACTTGCCCAAATAAACCCATCATGTTCTTTGACAATTTCTTTGGCAATGGCTAAACCAAGTCCTGTTCCTCCCTGAGCTCGACTACGCGCTCGGTCGACACGATAAAACCGGTCAAAGATCATAGGCAATTCCTCCTGTGGAATCCCCAGTCCTTGGTCACTGATCGACAAAATCATTTGCGTGTCTGTTGTCCGTAGATGCACACTGATACATCCACCATTGGGAGAATACTTGATGGCATTGTTCATGATATTATCAATCACTCGTGTCATTCTGTCGTTATCAATTTCAACCCAAATCGGAGTGTTATCAAATTCCCGACGAATCTCATACTTTTTATGCCCAACCGTCGATTGACTCTTTATCCGGTCAAAACGATCCAAAATCGCTGACAAAAAAGCAGTAAAATTGGTCAATTCCATGGTTACTTGCCGTTTTTTTGTGCCAGCATGACTGAGATCCAGAAGTTCAGAAATCATCCGCATCATGCGATTAGCTTCATCCAGAGAGACTCGCACAAATGTCGGCGCAACATCTTCTGTCAAAGCGCCCTCATTGAGAGCCTCCAAATAAGACTTGATTGAAGTTAAAGGCGTTCGCAGCTCATGGCTAACCGTTGAAACAAATAGCTGACGTTCTCGCTCTTCTTTTTCTTGTTGGGTAACATCATGCAAAACAGCAACCAAACCGGAAACAAAACCATTTTCTCGGCGTAAGAGTGCAAAAGTAATCCGAAAGGTCAAAAATTCATCATAAGCATTCCGATGATGAATCTTTAAATCAGGAACCTCATCTACCAGTCGGTCAAAGGTGTATCTTTCAACCCCTAAAACTTCCACAATCGGTTTGTCCAAAGCATCCTTTTGTGAGATCCCCAGCTGTTCTTGAGCCCGAGAATTCATCATGGTGATATTGCCAGACCGGTCAGTCGCCAACACCCCATCACTCATGTAAGTCAAAATAGATACCAGACGGTTACGCTCTTGAGCCAAGGTCTCGTGTGTCATTCGAAACATGTCTGACAGATCGTTGAGATTGGTTCCTAGAGTCTGAATATCATCTTCGCCCAAGACACTCAACTTACCAGAGTAATCGCCATCAATCAAGGAACGGATTTTGTCATCAATGACCTTTAGATCCTTTTCTTGTTTTTTATCATTATAAGCCAGGTAAAAGAGATAGATCACCAATAAGATAACCAGGACCAGCAGCCCCAGCTCTAGAGGTGTCAAACTTTGCATATTAATATTCCTTCATATAATAGCCCACACCACGGCGAGTCAAGATATATTCTGGTCGTCCAGGAACATCTTCGATTTTTTCGCGCAAGCGCCGAATCGTGACATCCACTGTACGCACATCTCCAAAATAATCATAACCCCAAACCGTCTCAAGCAAGTGTTCGCGTGTCATCACTTGGCCCATGTGCAAAGCCAAATGATACAACAGTTGAAACTCACGGTGTGTTAATTCAACAACATCTTCCCCACGTTTTTTAACCGCAAAGGCTTGTGGTAAGATTTCCAAGTCGCCAATATGCATGTCTGAATTTTTAGCGCGTTTGTCTTCAGAGACATCGGTTTCAACTGAATTTGACCGACGCAGGTGAGCCTTAACGCGAGCTAGGAGTTCTCGATTAGAAAAAGGTTTGGTCACATAATCATCTGCCCCTAATTCCAATCCAATCACCTTATCCAATTCACTGTCTTTGGCAGAAAGGATGATAATTGGCATGGCACTCGTCTTACGGATCTCGCGAGCTACCTCTAAGCCATCCATCTCAGGTAACATCAGGTCTAAAATCATCAGGTCTGGTTGGATAGTCCGAAACTGCTCTAATGCTTCACGTCCATCAAAAGCAACATCCACATCGTAGCCCTCTTTGGTTAAATTAAACTTAATGATATCTGAAATTGGTTTTTCATCATCAACAACTAAGATCTTTTTCATGATTCCTCCACATGTTTCATATTTACATTGCCTTTCTATTATAACAGATTTATGACGTAAGGCCAAATCTTCCTTGAATAAATTGGTGTTATTCCCTCATTTTCTGAAAATTTCCGCCGTTTTTGACATTAAGATTAATATATGATAAACTATTTTCATCATGTTAGATTTTCTAACAAAGTTTTAAGTATGGAGTTAAAGGAGAAACTATGGCACTTATTTCTTATAAAAACGTCGAAAAATACTACGGCGACTACCACGCTCTGCGTAACATCAACGTCGACATCGAAGAAGGACAAGTCGTCGTCCTCCTAGGACCATCTGGATCTGGGAAATCCACCCTGATCCGTACCATGAATGCTCTAGAGTCTATCGACTCCGGAACAGCTATTGTAGACAATTTCAATCTTGACGGTGCTTCCGTTAAAGATTTGGTTGAACTTCGTAAAAAGGTTGGTATGGTTTTCCAACATTTCAACCTTTACCCGCATAAAACCGTTCTTGAAAATGTTACCATGGCACCTATGAAAGTCCTCGGTATCGACCGCAAAACTGCTGAAGCAACTGCTGAGAAATACCTCAGTTTTGTTAATATGTGGGACCGCAAGGATTCTTATCCTGGAATGTTATCTGGGGGGCAAAAACAACGGGTGGCTATTGCCCGTGGCTTGGCTATGAGTCCAGACCTTTTGCTCTTTGACGAACCAACCTCAGCTCTCGACCCTGAAACCATTGGGGATGTTCTTGCTGTCATGCAAAAATTGGCTCGCGATGGCATGAACATGGTCGTCGTGACACACGAAATGGGCTTTGCACGTGAAGTGGCTGACCGCATCATTTTTATGGCAGATGGCGAAATTTTAGTGGATACTACCGACGTTAATGGATTCTTTGATAACCCTACCGAACCACGTGCGCAACAATTCCTCAGCAAGATTATCAACCACACGAGCGATAAAGTGAAAGACTAAGAGGAGACTTGCATATGAAAAAAACAGTCATCAAACTCCTCACTGCCTTGACATTGTTGGTTTTAGGTCTCTTCCTTACCAAACCAGTCTCTGCTGATAGCGCCCAAGACCAAGCGATCGCTAAAATAAAAAAAGCGGGTGTACTCAAGGTCGGTGTTAAACAAGATGTTCCAAACTTTGGCTACTATAATGCTGCCAAAGAAGAATACCAAGGGATGGAAATTGATATTGCCAAAAAAATCGCTAAACAATTAGGTGTCAAAACGCAATTTACCGCAGTTACTCCACAAACTCGGGAAGCTATGCTAGATAACGGGCAAATCGACCTTCTCATTGCCACCTACACCATTACCGACACACGTAAGGCCTCTTATGCCATTTCAAATCCATACTACACCGATGAAATTGGCTTTTTAACCAGCACAGCATCATCTATTAAAAACATTAAAGGTTTGAATGGTAAAACCATCGGGGTTACTCAAGGGTCTACAACCAAGGCAGCCATTCAAGCGTATGGTAAAGCGCATGGCCTGAAGTTCAAATTTGTTGAATTGGGAACTTATTCAGAGCTGGCTATTTCTCTCTATGCGCATCGTATTGATGCCGTGTCTACAGACAAGGCTATTTTGACCGGATATGTTTCCAAAAATGCACACATCCTAAAACAAGGTTTCAACACAGAAGACTATGGGATTGCTGCTAGAAAATCAAACAGTGGTCTGATCACTTATGTCAACGGTCTCTTGTCAGAATGGCAGTCAGACGGATCTTTACAAAAGATTTATCAAACCTACCACTTAACTCCTGCTACGAGCACATCAAACTAAAGGAGCCTTTATGTATTTTCTTGATACAACTGTAGGGCCTTTTGCCCTCGAACGTTGGGGAGCTTACTTTGCCTCTTTTCCAACTTTCCTCCAAGGATTTTTCTATACCTTAGCCCTTTCTATCGCCTCTTTACTCTTGTCACTCATTTTGGGTATCATCTTCGGAGCCATGAGTTCTTCACAAAAGACTTGGGTTCGTGCCATTGCACGTGTGTACGTTGAATTTTTCCAAAACACACCACTTCTGGTGCAATTCGTTTTCGTCTTTTATGGCCTGCCTATTTTGACCAACGGTTTTTTGATGTTTCCTATCTTCCTGACCGGAGTGGTTTGTGTGGGTCTCTATCACGGTGCCTATATTGCTGAAGTCATCCGTTCTGGTATCGAAGCTGTCCCACGCGGACAAACCGAAGCGGCTTTGTCACAAGGCTTTACCTACGCCGACACTATGCGCTTGATTATCTTACCGCAAGCTGTACGTACCATCTTGCCTCCGATGACCAACCAAGTGGTTAACCTCATCAAGAACACTTCTACTGTAGCCTTAATTTCTGGTGCAGACCTTATGTTTGTGTCTAAAGTCTGGGCTTATGACACTAGTAGTTACATTCCGGCCTTCTTAGGCGCTTCTATTTTGTACTTTATTATGTGTTTCCCATTAGCAACTTGGGCACGCCGTCAAGAAGAAGCCAACAAGAATGCCTACAAGCTATAGGAGGTTACCATGAAAGACATTTTTTCTGTTCTCAACGGGGTCAACATTGGCTTTCTACTTCAAGGTTTGTGGTTAACCCTTTATATTTCACTCATTGCTATCGTTTTGTCAACGATTTTTGGGACCATTTTGGCCGTTATGCGTAATGGTAAGAATCCTATTTTACGTCTTATCGCTAGTATCTATATTGAATTCGTCCGAAATGTGCCTAACTTGCTCTGGATTTTCATTATTTTCTTGGTCTTCCAGCTCAAATCAACAACCGCTGGGATAACCGCCTTCACTGTCTTCACCACTGCAGCTCTGGCAGAAATTATTCGCGGGGGGCTCAACGGGGTTGATGAAGGCCAAACCGAAGCTGGTTTATCTCAAGGCTTCACCAGTTTCCAGATTTTAGTACTGATTGTCTTACCACAGGCAGTGCGTAAAATGTTACCAGCCATCATTTCACAATTTGTAACGGTTATCAAGGATACCAGCTTCCTCTACTCCGTTATCGCCCTGCAGGAACTCTTCGGAAAGAGCCAGATTCTCATGGCCTCCTACTTCCAGCCGGCGCAAATCCTGACCCTCTATGTCCTGGTCGCTACTGTCTACTTTATCATTAACTTTGCCATCTCTAGCTTCTCTCGCCGCTTGGCCAAGCGCTGGGAAGGGCAGAATGGTTAGAATAAAAAAGAAACTCTCGCTCCAATGGGCGAGAGTTTTGCTGTCTTATCCTGAGGTTAAGCCTATCAGCGTCGCTAGTTGACCGTCTGACCTTTCTAGCTCTGTGATACCAGCATGCACCTGGCCAGAGAGAGCCGTCACACGTTGACCAAGCTCATCAGCCTGGTCCAAGGCAGGTTCAAAATGACTCTGATAGTCTGTCATGAGATGGGAAAAGGTAAAGCCTGCCTCTGCATAGGCTTCCTCAATCTCAGCCTCACTCAAATCTGGACAAGCCCCCGCCACTGAGAAACGGCTATCCCAAATCACCATCAAGTCATCAATCCCTTGGTTGTATTCCCTTACCATGGCTTGATAGGCCTCCTCACCTAGCTCCTCTAATAGTGGCAAGAAGGACAAGGCTTGAAAACTGTCCAAAAAGACCAAGTCGCTAGCTGAGAGCGCAGCTCTTTTCGACAGTTGGTGACGCAAAAAGGTCATCCCATACTGATTAGCAGCGACATGGGCTTGGGCCTTGGCGCCAGACCGTTTAGACTTGACACGTTTGCCATGTCTATCAATTAGGTTGCCATCCTTATCAAATCGCCACTGAGAAATGGAATGATAGTCCGTTATCTTCCCTAAATCAAACGCTCCATCAAACATATCAACGTAAATGGCTGAATCAGTCAAATCTCCTGTAATCCCACCTATGATATCCTGTTCCACGCGATAGTTTCTAAACTGCCCTCGGTGGGTGCGAATATAAATGGCTTCCGCCAGACTAATCCTCATAAAAATGTCTGGTGCATTAAAAGTGACCGAGTCTGCTCCTTCCTTGAGTGCTACGTACATAGCTGTTGAGCCACCCAGTGAATGCCCCGTATAGCTAACCGTTGCTTCTGGGTATTGTTCTTGTATCTTTTGTGCATATTTTCTGGCCGACACTGCCTGGCTAGATGTAAAGAGAAAATCACTGCCTAGACGAATTTCCTGGCCTAAACCAATACCAAAACCGTCTTCCGCAAGATCCTGGATATCACTCGTATCCGTTCCTGCATAGGCCACGACCACCTGACTCGTATCCGTTTTGCCATTAACAATGGGGGCAACTGCCATAGCCTGAAGGCCGTTTTTATCATTATCATAAGTGTCGAGGATGTAGTATTTTTGATTTGTTACTTCGTCTTTATATGTATCGCCTTTTTTCAATTGTCCTTCTTCACGGTCATATTTCGCTCTTTCACCATCAACATCATATACTTCTCTACTCGCAGCTCGGTAACCACTATCTGGTATTGTCATATCTAACCCTCACTTGTGTAATTAATGTTTATACTCTCTAAATTAATTGAATCAAAATTTTGTCGTTTCGTCCTCGTTTGAATGTCTAATTTTGCTAGTTCTTCCTCATTGTAGCGTTCTCTCCATTTAACACTCTCTTCAGTACCCGACAAATCCGCAGGACTCATCACAATTCGACCTGTATCATTTACCTTAACAATCAGTCTATACCCACCAATCAATGGGTCTCGTTTACGAATCTGACTAAAAGAAATCTCCTTTACACCTTCAAACTCTGCCACAATTTCTTTGGCTACTGCTTCTTCCACCCGACGCACGGTGACCTTGTCAGTCACAATCTTACCTTCACCTGTCAACATAGCGCATCCTCCTAATAAAATGAGTGATACAAGAATTGCCACAATACTTAAGTATCTTTTCTTCATCATTGTCTCCAATCTTTACTCGTAGTTCGGTAACCACTATCTGGAATTGTCATTTCTTTATCTCCTTATCTACTGAATACTGAATTTTAACATCCGTGAGGTCTATGTCTTCTGTGTTTATCCTTGTTTCTCTCGAGCCTATTCCATATTTATTGAGTTTTTCTAAATTGTACCTCGTTCCATAACGGACACTATCAGCACTCCCGGTAAGGTCTTTAATACTTACAGTGACCGTCTCATGGCCATTGAGATTTACTCTAACTGAATACCCACCAATCAATGAATCTCTCTTACGAATTTGACTAAATGAAATCTCCTTCACACCTTCAAATTCTGCTACAATTTCTTTGGCTACTGCTTCTTCCACCCGACGCACGGTGACCTTATCAGTCACAATCTTACCTTCACCTGTCAACAGTGAGCAGCCACCCAAGGTCAGCACAAAGGTTACCATCAGTAGGCAGACAAGCCCGCACCACACGCGATTTCCCATAGTAGCCTCCTAGTTCAACCGATCCGATAGCCCTTCATAATCGCCTTGCGTTTTTGTCAGTTCATGCGTTAGGGCCTGCGAAAATTGCCCCTTAAGTGAGCTATCCATCCCGTGACCTACCGTTTTCAGGCTAGCCTGCGTCTCTTGAACTGTCACACGCATCCGCTGCGCTTTCGTCTCCCTAACTTGACGAGCCTCCTTGAGCCGAAGGGGCGCTTCCACTAGGCGGATGTAAGCCTTCTGTGCTTCCTTTCGCTGACGGGTCAGGGCCCGCTCATGCATTTCCGCGATCTCTAGAGCCCGCTTGGCTGCGTCATATCCTTGCTTAGCCATACTGTTTTTCCTTATCTTCCTCTAGGTTTTTGAGTTTTGTGGCCAACGTCTGACGCTCAGCCAGAAACGCCTCCTCCAAGCGGTCCTGTTCCCGAGACATTTCAAAACGATAATCTTGCGAGAGCATTTCCAGCTCCTCATAAAAGATCTGTGTCATCTGGTTAAAGGCCAGCATCTCATCGCCATCACAGTCCGCTTGCCAAAGCTGGTGCGCGCCTTGGCTAAATAAGTCCTCCAGAAAGGCCTCTTGTCTTTGCTGCTGCATCCTGATCTCGTCACTAAGGTCGTCTAGCAGAGCCTGTTGGTTTCTATAACTGGCAAAGAGCACATCCTGCGCCTTTTCCAAAGCAAGGATGCGCTCTTTCACGTTTAAATTTGTCATATTCCGTTCCAAAATCTTCTTCCTACTATATTATACGTAAAAAATTGCTTAACCAGCAAGCGCTTATGGGGTTATGACAAAACTGAAACATTTCATTCTCCATCAAAAAAAAGCCACAAGTGTGACTTTTCTTTATTTTTTTACATGGAGATTATCTTTTCGCCATTTTGGCCCGACGTAGCGCCAAAAGGTCTTTGAGACTAATCAAAACCACACCTGAAAGTATAGCCGCCATACCGATAAAGTCAACTGGAAAAAAGACATCGTGCATGATGAGGACGCTAAAGAAGACGGCTGAGATGGGTTCAACTGAAGCAATCAGACTCCCCTTTACCGCACCGATTTCTGCCGTTCCCTTGAGAAAGAGGGTATAGGCGATGATGGTTCCGATGCCAATAATCCCAAAGTAAGCAAGCAAGATTGCCCCGTTAATATGGACTGGATACTGCCATGCTTGACTAAAGAGGCTAAAGAAAATACCGGCAATTAACATGGCAGGTCCGATGACTGGTAAGGAACCGTGTTTGCGAATAATCCCTGCAGGCAACAAAATATAGAGCGAATAAGTGACCGCTGATAACAAGCCCCAGAAGAGCCCCAGAGGTGTCACAGCCAGTTGTCCAATCTGACCATGGGTTGCCATGATATAGGTCCCAGAGATGGCCAAAACGATTGCCACTACTTCAATCAAGCTAGGAAGTCGCCGACCCACTAAACAAGTAAAAAGCAAGATCAAGACCGGGGTGACATATTGTAAGACCGTAGCCGTCCCAGCATTGGTATAGTGAATAGCTTGCAGATAGGCGTATTGATTGAGCATGAGCCCAAAAATCCCAAATAAAATCAAAAGCAGGAAGTCCTTTTTCTGACTAAGGACAGCTCTGACTTTTGCCCGGTCCGTCAAGAGGGCAATCAGGCTTAAAATCGTTCCAGCTATCAATAAGCGCAGGCTAGAAAGGAGATTAACATGGACGCCATGTGCCATCAGGTATTGCCCAGACACCCCAGAAATACCCCAACAGATGGCTGCAATTAACGTAATCAAGCTCCCCTTAACTTGAGCATTCATTTTCATATTCTCCTTCATGTGATGAAAAACAAGAGCTCGACGGCCGTCAAACTCTTATTCTTTAGTTTGTTTATTCCGCATTTTCTTTTAGCTTAGCCAATTCTTGGGCCAGCAGTTTCAGCGCTACTTGTGGGTTAGCCTTACCTTTAGAAGCTTTCATAAGGAATCCCGTGAAAGCTTTATCAGCATTCCGTTTTCCAGAAAGGAAGTCAGCTACAGCCGCCGGATTGTCTTCAAAAACTTGATGAATCATTGGCAGGAGAACGGCTGGGTCAGAAATTTGCACCAAACCAGCTTCTTCTACGTAGGCGCGGGCTGAACCACCATTTTTTGCCAGATGAACGAAGACTTTCTTGGCGATTTTTGAGGAAATGGTCCCATCAGCAATGATCGTCAGCATCTCCACCAGGTTTTCTGGGGTCAGACCGATAGCTTCAAGCGTTGTGTTTTGCGCATTAAGGTATTGCGCCACTTCGCCTTGTAACCAGTTAGCCACCTGTTTGGCATCGCCACCTAGCTTAACAGCCGTTTCAAAAAAGTCTGACAAGCCCTTGCTGACCGTTAACTGGCGCGCATCATAGTCAGATAAACCGTATTCTGCCACGTATTTTGACCGGCGGTCTTTTGGAAATTCAGGCAATTCTCGACGCACTGTTGCAATCCATTCGTCTGAAATTTCATATAAAGGCAGATCGGGTTCAGGGAAGTAACGGTAATCGGATGCCCCTTCTTTGACACGCATCAAAATGGTTTCACCAGTTGTTTCATCAAAACGACGGGTTTCCTGTTGGATTTGACCACCAGAACGCAAAACTTGCGCCTGGCGTTTTTCCTCATAAATCAACCCCTTACGAACATTATTAAAGGAATTCAGGTTTTTAAGTTCGGCTTTGGTTCCAAAGGCTTCTTGACCATAAGGACGCAAGGAGATATTGGCATCCACCCGCATAGAACCTTCTTCCATCTTGACGTCTGAAATACCGGTGTACTGGATGATTTCCTTGAGGGCGGTCAAATAAGCATAAGCTTCCTCAGGCGAGCGCATGTCCGCTTCCGACACGATTTCAATCAAAGGTACCCCTTGACGGTTAAGGTCCACATAGGAGTAGCCATCATCCGCATGGGTGTTCTTTCCGGCATCTTCCTCCAAATGAGCCCGTTCAATCCGAATTTTCTTGGTACTGCCATCTGCCAGTTCAATGTCGATCCAGCCATTGTAGCCAATCGGTTCATCAAACTGTGAAATCTGGTAAGCCTTAGGGTTGTCAGGATAGAAATAGTTCTTGCGATCGAAATGAGTATGCTGATGAATATCCATGTTAAGCGCCAAGGCAGCCTTAATCCCTGCATCAATGACACCCTTGTTCGTAACCGGCAAAACGCCTGGGAAGGACCAATCGATAACATTAGTGTTGCTATTAGGTGCCTCCCCAAAATGCGCTGGAGCAGGTGAGAAGATTTTGGAGGCCGTCTTGAGCTCAACGTGGACTTCTAATCCGATAATGGTTTCAAAATTCATCCCTTAGTTCCCTCCAAAAATCTGTGGTTGTTTCGTATGGTAGTCCGTCACGCCTTCAAAGGCTGCTGCTGCTTGATAGATTCGTGCTTCGCTATATTTGGGTCCGATCAGTTGCAGGCCGATAGGCAGACCTTCCGAGAAGCCAGCAGGAATCGAAATCCCAGGTAAACCAGCCAGGTTAACTGGAATAGTCAAAATGTCTGCCAGATACATGGCCACAGGATCCTGATTTTGCGTGCCCAAGCCGTAGGCCACAGATGGTGTGGTTGGCCCCAGGATCACATCGTAGTCCGCAAAAACTTTTTCAAAATCACGAATAATCAACGTCCGGACTTGACCAGCTTTCTTAAAATAAGCATCGTAATAACCAGAAGACAGGCTGAAGGTTCCCAGCATGATGCGGCGTTTGACCTCGTCACCGAAGCCTTCACTACGCGTGTTGACATAGATGTCATCCAGGTTTTGGTAGTTTGGAGTCCGGTAACCGTAGCGAATTCCATCGTAACGCTGCAGGTTTGAGGACGCTTCAGATGAGGCAATGATGTAGTAGACAGCCACGCCGTACTTAGAATGTGGCAGACTGACTTCCTCAACTGTTGCACCCAATTTCTCAAAGGTTTTTGCTGCCGCTAACACACTTTCTTTAACAGCCTCATCAATCCCCTCGCCCAGGTATTCCTTAGGCAGGGCAATCTTCATGCCTTTGATGTCCTGACCAATCAGCCGAGTGAAATCTTCGTCCTCAAGAAAGGCAGACGTGGCATCACGGTGGTCATGCCCTGCGATGGCACCGAGAAGTTGAGCATTTTCAGCCACTGTCGGCGCAAATGGTCCAATCTGATCCAGAGATGACCCAAAGGCAAAAAGACCAAAACGTGACACGCGTCCATAGGTTGGCTTAAGACCAACCACACCGTTAAAGGCGGCCGGTTGACGAATAGAGCCCCCCGTGTCTGACCCTAGAGACAGACGAACCTGACCAGAAGCCACAGCTGTCGCCGATCCACCAGATGAACCCCCAGGCACCTTGGTATGATCCCAAGCATTTTTGGTTTTCTTGAAGTAAGAAGTCTCAGTAGATCCCCCCATGGCAAACTCATCCATATTGGTCTTTCCGATCACAACCATGTCTTTATGCTTGAGTTTGTCCACAGCTGTCGCATCAAAAATAGGCTCGTAATTATAGAGCATCTTAGAGGCTGCTGTCGTCAGGATGCCCTTGGTTGAGATATTATCTTTGATGGCAATGGGAATACCCGACAAAAGATTGTCCGCATCAATGCCACGGTCATCAATAGCTTGTGCTTGTTCTAGAGCTTCTTCGCTAGCAATAGTAATAAAGCTATCGACTTCCCCTTCTCGATCATTAATATTTCTCAGCGTTTCTTGGGTCAACTCTACAGCAGAGAGTTCCTTGGCAACCAAAAGATCATGTAATTCACTCAGCGTTTTATCCTGTAAGGCCATTAGGCATCTCCTCCGTCTTCTAAGATAGCAGGAACTTTGATGTAATAATCCTGTTCTTCTGGTACATTTTTAAAGAGCTCTTGACGGTCATCGCCTGCCTGGGCCACGTCGTCACGCACTACGGTTTTTCGTTCCCCCATGGTTGTCGTCACAGGAACACCTGTGGTATCTACTTCTTCTAGCAAAGCAACCATGTCTACAATTTTAGTCAACGTATCAGCAAATTCATGCGTTTTTTCATCAGAGAAACGCAATTTCGATAACTCCGCCACATGGCGAACTTCTTCTTCAGAAATTTTCATTACTACTCCTTTATTTAACCTGAAAACTTTCAGAAAAAGCTTTCATCAAAGCTATTCACCCTTATAGTTTACCACAAAGGTAGGCTTTCGTCACTTCTTCAAAGCAGAGAAAAACCATTCCGGAGAGGAATGGTTTTTGTTCATCAAAACTGATCCGCTGTCACCAACTTGGCACCCAAAACATGTTCCAAGTGATTTAGAGCAAAGGCTTGCGCCTCATCGGTTAAACTGGCCACAGCGTCGGTTACCACTTCAATCTTGTAGCCTAAGTTGTAAGCAGAAATAGCGGTATGTAAAACGCAAATATCCGTTAAGACACCTGTCAGAACCACCGTATCCACGCCGCGCTCCCGTAAACGAATATCTAAATCCGTCCCAGAGAAAGCCGAATAGTGGCGCTTGTCTAACCAGAAAAGGCGACTGTCGGCCTTATTTTCTGCATAAAAGTTCGCCAGAGGCCCATAAAGATCACGTCCAGAAGTCCCTTTAATATTATGTGGCGGAAAAAGGCGACTCTCTGGATGGAAAGGGTCATCGGCATCATGAGCATCAATGGTAAAAAAGATATAGTCGCCACGCTCATAAGCCTCTTGCGTCACCTTGGCAATGGTCTGGCTGATGGCCTGAGCCGGTTGCCCCGCCGTCAACTTACCATCATCAGCAACAAAATCGTAGGTGTAATCAATAGATATCAATGCTTTGGTCATGGGTTAAATTCCTTTAGTCGATCAAAAATCCCCTCATTTATCACCTTGAGGTAGGTACCCTTCATTCCTAAGGAGCGACTCTCGATAATTCCAGCCGACTCTAGTTTTCTTAGGGCATTAACAATAACAGATCGTGTAATGCCAATTCGATCAGCTACAACGGAAGCTGTCAACCGCCCTTCTGTTCCCCCTAATTCTTGCAGAATGGCAGACACTGCTTTCATCTCAGAATAAGACAGAGTGTTAATCCCCATATCCACCGCAGCCTGCTTACGAATATCTTCTTCCATCGTTTTATTACGCAAACTGAGTAACTGTAAACCAACAACTGTTGAGGCAATTTCTACCAGAACCAAGGCATCGTCGTCGAACTCTTCATCATTGCGCCAAATAATCAAAGAGCCCAAACGCAAGCCATCACTGTAAATAGGAGCAAAAGTCGTGCGTGCCTGAGGAAAATCAGCAGCTGTTTCAACGGGGAACAAGGACAATTCGTGGTCAACAGGTAAGTTAGTCAACGTATCGTAAGTGCGTTCAGCCAAAGAAACATAATAGTTAGGCAACCGTTTTTCATCAAAGAATTTTTCGACACGATCATTATTGGTCTTATAGGGCATGGCATAGCCGAGAATATCCCCACGGCTATTAATAATACAGGCGTTACAGTCGATGATATCCCCCAACTGACCAGCCATAATCATGTATGGCACATCCTCTTGGCTCCCTTCCAAGGAGCGTTGGGAAATGGACGTAATTTTTCGTGTTTTTTCTAGTAAAGTATCCATAAGCCCTTCTTTCTGAAGTATCAATCTTTTAAATTATAACAGAGCTGAAAATGAATTGCAAACAATTATCAGAAAATTAAGGACTTTTCAGACAATTCAGAACTATCACTTATTTAAGACCTCATAAAACAAAAAAAGAAACCTTTAAACAGAATCTGCTCTGCAAGGGTTTCTGATCCTTCTATGCAATTAATATTGACTGGCTTTCTTCGTTTATCAACGTCGGTACTGCCAAATAAAACGTTCCATTTTATCTTGCACTTGAGCCAATTCCTCAACACGTGGTAAGTAGACAATACGGAAATGGTCGGGGTCCTTCCAGTTAAAACCTCGCCCGTGAACCAACATAATTTTTTCTTGTTTTAAAAATTGTAAGACAAAATCTTCATCATCAGGTACATCATACATAGTCTGATCGATTTTGGGGAAGATATACAGTCCCGCCTTAGGTTTCATGGCTGAGAGGCCTGGAATCGCATTGATAGCTTCTGTAATAAAGTTGCGTTGTTCATAAATGCGTCCACCTGGCAACAGTAACTCGTCCACAGACTGATAACCACCTAGGGAGGTTTGAACCACCTGTTGCGCTAAAACATTGGAACACAGGCGCATATTAGCTAACATATTGAGGCCTTCGATATAGCCTTTGACATGTTTCTTAGGCCCTGAGAGAACCATCCATCCCACACGAAATCCTGCAATACGGTGCGATTTTGATAACCCATTCATAGAGACACAAAAAACATCAGGAGCGAGACTCGCCACTGCCGTGTGCTGACGGCCGTCCATAACCAGACGGTCATAAATTTCATCCGCAAAGATAATCAAATCGTTTTGTCGAGCGATTTCCACAATTTCTTTGAGAATGTCATCTGGATACAGGGCTCCAGTAGGATTATTCGGGTTGATGACAACTATGGCTTTAGTATTGGACGTGATTTTAGACTTGATATCATCAATATCAGGGTTCCAATCCGCCTGTTCATCACAGAGATAGTGAACGGCTCGTCCTCCCGCTAAACTCACACAAGCCGTCCAAAGAGGGTAATCTGGCATAGGCACCAAAACCTCATCCCCATCATCCAAAAGAGCCTGCAGGGACATGGAAATTAATTCAGAAACCCCATTTCCTAGGTAAATGTCATTAACATCAACATCTGGAAATCCCTTGAGCTGGCAGTATTGCATGATGGCCTTACGCGCAGAAAAAATACCTTTTGAGTCTGAATAGCCTTCAGAAGAGCGAGCATTCATGATCAAGTCTCGGATGACTTCATCCGGTGCCTCAAAGCCAAAAGCAGCTGGATTGCCAGTATTGAGTCGTAAGATTTTTTCCCCATTAGCAATCATGCGATCCGCCTCTTCGAGGACAGGGCCACGGATGTCATAGGCGACATGATCGAGCTTGGTTGATTTGTTATATGTTTTCATTCGCATTACCTCACTAGGACATTATACCAAAAAAATCCAACAGTCTTCGCATTTCGTTAAAATCGTCAGAATTTTCTAACGAAGACTGTCCCACCCTAGTCTCTTATAATCTGTGGTATAATGACTGAGACACTTAAATTAGAAAGCTAAACCCATGTTTGAAGAAATCTTAAACCGCATACAGCAATACGATACCATTATCATCCATCGTCATACGAAACCAGATCCGGATGCTTTAGGGTCACAAATGGGTCTAAAAGCCATTTTAGCTCATAATTTTCCTGAAAAGCGAGTTTTGGCAACAGGGTATGACGAACCTAGCCTGGCTTGGTTGGCTCACATGGATCAAGTGAGTGATCAAGACTATGAGGGGGCTTTAGTCATTGTGACGGATACTGCCAATCAGCCGCGGATTGACGACAAACGTTACGACCAGGGGGATTTTCTGATTAAGATGGATCATCACCCCAACGAAGATGTCTACGGTGACATCGTTTACGTTGACACGAGCGCATCATCGGCTAGCGAGATTGTGACGGATTTTGCTCAGACGACGGGCCTGGCCCTCAATGACCGGGCAGCCTACCTGCTCTATGCGGGCATCATTGGAGACACAGGCCGCTTTTTATATCCAGCGACGACAGCCAAGACTTTAGAAATGGCTAGCTACTTACGCCAATTTGATTTTGATTTTGCTAGTTTGACACGTCAAATGGACACTTTTAGCCTTAAGATTGCTAAATTGCAGGCCTATGTTTTTGAACATCTAGAAGTTGACCCTACAGGCGCTGCACGTGTTTTTATCAGCCAGGAGATCCTGAAACGTTATCAGGTAACCGATGCAGAAAGTTCGGCGATTGTTGGTTCACCTGGTAAGATTGATTCTGTCAAGGCTTGGGGAATTTTTGTTCAACAGGCCGATGGGCATTACCGTGTGCGCTTACGCAGCAAGTCGGCCGTCATTAATACCATTGCTAAACGCCATGATGGCGGAGGGCACCCACTGGCTAGTGGAGCCAATTCCTATTCTTCAGCAGAAAACGAAGCAATTTTTAACGAATTAAAAGAAGCAGTCCAAAAAGACAAGGCTTAGCGGACTTGACAAATGCATCTACACGATACAAAAACGTCTAGGACCAGTCTCCTAGACGTTTCTTTATGTGGCAATCAATCCCCTCTGCCTATCTCTGTTTAGGTGTGACTGAACCTAAGAAAATACATCCATGGGGTTAGTAACCATATTTAACACGTAAGAGTCTCTCTTGTTTGGCATCCAACTGCAGGAGTAAAACAACCTTATCTAAACTCATATTGGTTTGTAAAAGGCGCTCTGCTGCCATCATGAGGCCGTTGTTGATTCCCAACTCCAAGATGGGATTTCCCTCTTCATTACTGTCAAAAATAAATTTATTATCCGGTAAATCAAAGAGTACCTTGACTGCGCCAAAAAGTTGCTCGAAGTTATCAATCTCAACATCAAAAACCGGTTTAGTCCCTGCCTTTAGCGTCCGGCCACGGTGATTAAACCACATGGCATGCCAACCTGCTCCGTGTGCACCAACAATATCATTATCATAAGAATCGCCCACATAAAGTGTTGTGGCAGGCGCCATTCCAAATTGTTTAGCGGCCAGGTTAAAGATTTCTTTTTCAGGCTTTTGAAAACCCGTTGCCTGACTGACTAAGACACGGTGAGGAGGAATATAGTCATAGAGACCTAATTTTTTGACTTTTTTCAACTGGTGTTCTGTCGGTCCATTCGTGATAACCCCCATCGGAACTCCCTTAGCTTTTAGAAATTCCAAGGTCATACGCATCTCATCCAGCATGGTGATGTTGGCTAATTCTTCCTCGTAAATAGCTTGAAAGCGTTCCCCTTCTGCTTCTGAAATATCTCGGTAACCAAATTCTAACAGGGTCTCTTTACAACGCCAATAGCGGAAATAGGGCGTCGTCCATTCACCTGACATAACCCGCGGAAAACCGGTGTCGGAGTAGTGGCGAAAGCGGATGTAGGCAGGCTTGATCTGGCTGAGGTCAAAGTCGGGGAAAGCCCGCGCGATGGCCTTGCGATAGGGTGCCTGCTGGTCATAGACCGTATCGTCAACGTCAAAAACAATGGCTGAAATCATAGCTGTCCTTTTCTAGTGAGAATGGCGAGTGATTAAGAGCTTTTTAGCAATATTTTCTAAGGTGATGGCAGACACTAGCGACCTCATTGCGTGAGTTCCCTTCTTGTTCCTTGTACCTGAATCTTGAGGGACCTGCAGCGCAATAAGATAGGTCTAGCGATTTTCATCACAGCGAAAACACGTCGTTATGAGCAAGCTTGTACTTGCCTAGCGATGTACCCTACGGAAGTGCCCAGAGTAAATCACCTGATATCAAAACGATTATACTATTTTTACACATACGCTTCAAGTTGGAGACGAGAAAGATGCTTCTGCAAAGGAAAGTTTTTCCCATTAGCCTTTGGCGAGTGTTAGCGAGCCACTAAAGATGTTTCCATCATTATAACAAGAAGCGTCAAAAAATAAGAAACAAAAGAAAGCCATTCCCCACCACGAGGTGGCTCAAAAATTTATTAAACAAAAGAAAGCTTTTTATGATAGAATAGTAGAGACTATTTATTGGAGGATACGATGACACAAGCACACCATGACGCTTTGAATGACCAAGAGATTGTCCGCCGTGAAAAAATGACGGCTCTACGCGAAAAGGACATTGACCCTTTTGGAAAACGCTTTGACCGAACAGCTACATCTGGTCAACTCAAAGAAAAATACGCAGACAAAACGAAAGAAGAACTCCACGATATCAACGAAACCGCTACCGTTGCGGGCCGCCTTATGACCAAACGTGGTAAAGGAAAAGTTGGTTTTGCGCATATTCAAGATCGAGACGGCCAAATTCAACTCTACGTGCGTAAGGATACTGTCGGTGAAGAAAATTATGAAATCTTCAAAAAAGCTGACCTGGGAGACTTTCTAGGGGTAGAAGGCGAAATTATGCGAACAGATATGGGTGAATTATCAATCAAGGCAACCCATATTACCCATTTATCAAAGGCACTTCGCCCATTACCAGAAAAATTCCATGGACTAAGCGACGTAGAAACCATTTACCGCAAGCGCTACCTCGACCTGATTTCAAATCGTGACAGCTTAGAGCGTTTCATCACACGTTCGCAAATCATTGCTGAAATCCGTCGCTACATGGACAGCCTTGGTTTCCTTGAAGTAGAAACCCCAATTCTGCACAATGAAGCGGGTGGGGCAGCAGCTAAACCCTTTATCACTCATCACAATGCGCAAAACATGGATATGGTCCTGCGAATTGCGACGGAACTTCACCTCAAACGTTTGATTGTCGGTGGCATGGAACGCGTTTATGAGATTGGTCGCATCTTCCGAAACGAAGGGATGGATGCTACGCATAATCCTGAATTTACAACCATTGAAGCCTACCAAGCTTATGCCGATTTCCAAGATATCATGGACTTGACGGAAGGCATTATCCAACACGTCGCAAAGGCTGTTAAAGGGGAAGAACCTGTCGTCTATCAAGGTGTCGAAATCAACATTAACGAGCCATTCAAACGTATCCACATGGTAGATGCCATCAAAGAAATCACAGGGGTTGATTTCTGGCAAGAACTGACTTTCGAGGAAGCGGTAGCCCTAGCCAAGGACAAAGGGGTTATGGTTGAAAAACACTACACTGAGGTAGGTCACATCATCAATGCCTTCTTCGAAGAATTTGTTGAAGAAACCTTGATCCAACCTACCTTTGTCTACGGTCACCCGGTAGCTGTGTCGCCATTGGCTAAGAAAAATGCTGACGACCCACGCTTTACCGACCGTTTTGAACTCTTTATCATGACCAAAGAATACGGTAATGCCTTTACAGAGCTGAATGACCCTATTGACCAGTTAGAGCGGTTCGAAGCGCAAGCTAAGGCAAAAGAACTCGGAGACGATGAGGCAACAGGCATTGACTATGACTATATCGAAGCTTTGGAATACGGGATGCCACCGACAGGTGGACTGGGTATCGGGATTGACCGTTTGGTCATGCTCTTAACTGACACCACAACTATCCGAGACGTTCTCCTCTTTCCAACCATGAAATAAGAACAGCAAAAAGGACCCAAATGGGTCTTTTTTTAGGGGGATCAATCGCAAAACATGTGCCACACAAAAACACTCCTGTTTCTATTTTACTAGAAACAGGAGTGTTTTTCTTGTCCCCCATTGTAGAGGTGTACTGACGGGATTTCCTTTTTCTTTGCGGACGCCTATTCATCCTAATAGAGAGGAGGCATTGAAAACGTCAACAACTTCCTAAAAAAGTACTTTCCTTCAAAAACAGATTTAGCTACTATCTCTGATGAGACTTAGAACCTGACTCCATACCCTATCAATTACCGACTACGAATGGGTAACTATTGTCCTTATTTTTACTTTTGTCAAGTAGACATGTCATGACTGCTAACAAAGAAGCTCACCTTAAGACTAAGGTTGCTTCATAGCTATGCGACACCCAAAAATAGCTTCTTAGTCTGATACTTTCTTTTTACCAACCAATCCAAAGGCTGATAGTAAGATACCCAAGCCCATAAGAACGGTTGATGTGCCTTGATCACCTGTAACAGGTAAACTACGGTAGACGAGGCGATCACTTTGGGCGCCATTCTTATTCCCTTGTAAACCAGAAATAAGAGATACAGGGGCTGAGATGGTATAGGTAGCTGTTGACTGAGCAGGTAGTTGAGAGGTGCTGCTTGACTGTGTCAATGCCATATAGGCTGTTCTAGATATAGCAATCGTTCGTGAGTTCGGGTGAATGGCTGCATAATCCAGGAGATTCACACGCGTTAAATAATCCGCAAAAATACTATCCATAGATGGCCCTTCCTCGCGTGGTCCTCCCAACATGGTGAAACCATCTCCTCCTGCCGCTAGGAAATCGTTCGTGACAAGGTAATAGGTCTGACCAAGGTTGAGCGGCTTGTATTGGTCAGTTTCTGGATCCCAGATAGCAATAGACAAAATTCGGTTGGCCGCAGGTAAGCTGGTATCATAATAAACTCTAGCCCCAGCGGTCTGCAGGAAACCTCCAGAAGGTTCCATCAGCGGTTGGCCATTTTCATCTAAAATAGGCTGACCTTGACTATCTACCTGTAAAATGGACCCCAATGACTTAGCAAACATATCGTAGATATTTTGTCCTGTCACTTGGATTTGAGCTACAGAATTCCCAAACGGTAAGACAGCGATAATATCACCTTTAGTGACAGGCTTATCTTTGGCAATTGTTTCACGAAGGCCACCACCATTGGTAACTGCAAGATTGGATTTGTGAGTGAAGCCTGACTGGCCATAGTCCAATAAAGCATCGGCCACAACATTCCCCAAATTCGTTTCGCGTACCCGAACATCCATCCGGTCACCGCTTAGTTTAACCGGGCTATTGGCAATAACCACTTTAGACGAATCCGCCTCGTATTGCGCCTTAAAAGCATCCAAAAGGGTCTGAACTGTAGGATTGATTGGGTAAGCCTGAGCTTCCTTGGCTGAAATGGCCCCTTGAGACAGGACACGGTCGCTATTAAAGACCACTCGCCCGACATTATTGAGGTAACTTCCGGTCTGATTATAAGTCACATTGTCCCCGTAAGAAGCCGTTAGAAGAGTATGAGAATGCCCATCCAAAACCAAAACCCGTTTACCCTTTAGAGGGGCATAGGTTGACAAAGCTTCTGCCAAAGTAGACCCCCGCCACTCGACAGGTGTTGTGGTATCTACGCCCAGGTGACTCAGAATGATATAAGTTTTGTAGTCCTTACCCTCTGCTCTGGCATTAGATTCCATCTGATCTACAACCGCCTTCACCTCTGTGATGGGGTCTGTAAAGGTGACACCAGGAAGATTACGAGGATGTGTTTTGGTTGCAGTCTCAGGTGTTGTCACCCCGATGACTACTACTTCATCACCATCATTTCCAGGGGTTTTATCAACAATGGTTGACGGTTGAAAGAGGCGAACGCCATTCACATAAACATTTGATGTAATAATTGGAAAATTAATCTGTGTACTCAGCTGACGCAATTGATCCAGACCAAAATCAAACTCGTGATTTCCCACCGTCATGGCATCATAACCAATAGCGTTCATCACCTTTGCCATGTCTTCGCCCTCGGTGCTATTTGAAATCGGTAGCCCTTGGAAAGAATCTCCGGAATCAAAAACCAGAGTCGTTCCCTGTGCACGACTCGCATTGACAATACCAGATAAGCGAGCGTCACCAATGACACCATTATTACTGTCTTCTAGCATGCGACCATGAACATCATTGGTGTGTAAAACAGTGACGGTGTCGCCAGTTCCACTAGTGCTTGCGGAAGTTGCTGTGGTTGCCGCTCTGTCAGCGCTGTCTCCCCCCGTAGCAGCCAGTGTCCCTCGGTCATCTTCATTAGTTGTTGCATCGCTGGAATCACTAGTAGTTGTATCTGTACCACTAGTGGTCGTCGCTTGTGTAGTATCATTTGCCTGAGAAGAGGCACTACTGTCTGAAGATGAGACAGTCGTTTCTTGACTGCTACTAGCCGCTTCAGTTTGAGGACTCGTCAAGTCTAGTTCATCAGCCTGTACGGATTGTGTTAGGGCTTGCGCCGATAAGAGGACAGCCGATAAGGTTGTTGCAAGAAGTACTTGTTTTTTCATTTTCACAGAACCTGCCAAATATTGATATTTTCTATTGTAACATACTTTAAGCTTATTTTTAGTATCATTTTAATGTCAAACATAAAAGGTTAGGGTGAAAGCTCAAATGCATTGTCTAGTCCATGTGAAAATAGGCCTCTAATCTTTCCTCACATATTTCCATAAAAAAACTCAACAACCAGTAAATAAAGGCAATCAACACATACATGGACAGGTAATCATACTCACGCCCACCGATGATTTTTGCCTGTTGAAAGATGTCAGGAACCGTTATCATAGCCGCCAGAGACGAACTCTTGACCATATCAATCATCACATTCCCCAAAGGAGCTAAGGCGATCCGTACCGCTTGAGGGAGAATAATATGTTTAAAAATTGATGTCTTAGGTAAACCAAGTGCTTGCGCCGCTTCCCACTGACCGCGATCAACCGCCTCAATCGCTGAGCGAAATATCTCCGCTATGTAGGCAGCACTCACCGTCGAAAAAACAATAAAGGCACAAAGTAAGGCAGGTAATTGCACTGACAAATAAGGCAAACCGAAATAAAGAATAAACAAAACAACTAAAAGTGGCACCCCTCGCATGATTGAGATATATATCCTGGCTGGATAATATAACCAGGCCTTTTTAGACAGTCGCATCTTGGCTAAACACACCCCCAAAATATTGCCCAGCAAAAAACTTACAAGAGAAATCCCCAGGGTATAGGGTAGTCCCGCTAACACAAAGGGAATGCTTTTTAGTATCAAGGACACATCAATCATCTGGTCTTTCCTCTCTCAGTGACTCATTTAAACAAAAAAACGCTCCCTAGGGACCGTTCTCTTAGTCGATATCTGAAATATCAATGTCAGTATAGTCTACCTTGGTTTTTTGGGTGACATCTTGGCCAGCAAAAAATTGCTTGGAAATCTTGGTTAAGGTTCCATCCTTTTTCATACTTTTAATCGCCTGATTAACCTTGTCTTGCAAAACCTTATTTTTCAGCGAAAAGGTAAAGCTTGTACTGTAAGGATTACTATAGATGCCATCATTGATTTTAACCGCATACTTATCCTTAACAGCTGCCACAGCCATTTTTTGGAGATAATAATCGTTGACAATGACATCTGTTCGCCCATTGACCAGGTCTTGCATATAAACATCATTGGTCACATTATCATAGACCACTAATTCTGCTCCCATTTTCTTGGCGATTTTCATGTATTTGGTGCTGGCTGCACCAGCTGCTTTTTTACCTTTTAAGTCCTTCCAGGAATGAATGCCAGAATCATCTGCAGAACGCACTACCATTGAGGTGAAGGAATATTTGTAAGGTTCTGAACGTAAGAATTTTTTGACATTTTTATTGTCATCTTCTAGAGAATAGTTGGCAATGTCAACTTGTCCACTATTGACCGCTGTCAGCATCCCATCTACTCCCATTTCCGTAAAGTCAATCTTTAACTTTAAGCGTTTACCGACTTCTTTTAAAATTTCTACATCATAACCAGTTAGCTTATTCTGATCGTTGTGATACGTTTGAGGATAGAGGGTTCCTGCTGTCGCCACCTTGATTGTCCCTCGTTTTTGAATGGTTTCCCAATTTTTTTCTGCAGTCGTCTGGCTTGAACAGGCCACTAACCAAACACTAAGACCAATCAGTCCCAGAAAACTCATTATTTTCTTTTTCAATATGTCAGTTCTCCTTTGTATCTCTCTAAAATATGGCTTAAATAAAGCTAATAATACCAAAATACACTATTTTCTGACCTCTGACAACCAATTGAACTGCAAATTGAACCTAACAAAAGGCTCCTATGGCCTCTAGCTTGTGGGCAAGGCTCAAAAGAAGGTCTTCACGTCCTTTGGCTGCCGTTAATTGCACCCCCATGGCTAACCCTTCTGCATTACGATAGACAGGCAAAGAAATGGCTGGTTGACCTGTGAGATTGGCTTGCTGGGTATATGGTGTCCAATAAAGACTTTTCTCAAACATAGCCCAAATTAATTTTTGTTGCTGAGGCCATGGTTTTTCCCCGATTTGCTGAAGCTGCTCTTTTAAATAATTGTCTGTTAGCGTAAACTGTCCGTGCTTTGGAGCAGTCTGAGCAACTGTCGGTGTCAAGAGCAGGTCGTAAGTTTTGTGGAATTCAGCCATCTGATAACTGAACTGATCCCATTGGGACAAAACAGCTGTGTACACCTTCGCTGGAATGTGCTGTCCCGATTGATAAATAGCCCACGTCATTAATTCCATATCCTGACAGGTCACAGGTCGCTCCAATTGCTTTTCGATTTTATCAAACATGGCTGCCGTTTCCACACTATTCATCAGGTAATAGGACCTCATTGCTGCCATACCATCAAGTGGTTGTTTATCCAGAACTACCAGATCATGCCCTAGATTGGTCAAAAGGTCCATTGTCTTTTGTAAAGCCTTTTGAGCATCAAGCGATACACTTTGCCCAACAGGTGGCTCTTGCAGGACAGCGATGCGCAAAGGTGACGTTTGGGCTTTTAAAACGGAGTAAGACAATTTTGGCAATATAAAGGGACTCTCCATTTGACAAGTTTGCAAATGATAAAGCAAACGTTTGGTATCTCGTACCGTCTTGGTCAAGGCAAAGGACACTGAGGCCCCCTGCCACCCTCGAAAGGATTGAGGTCCTACTGGGATCCGACCTCGGGTGGGTTTGAGACCGATGAGACCGTTAAAAGAAGCTGGAATACGAATAGAACCACCTCCATCACTAGCTGGTGCCAATGGCGAGATTCCAGAACGCACCAGAGCTGCCGCACCACCACTAGAACCACCTGCATTGCGACTATGGTCATCTGGCAAAGAAACAGGTCCGTGAAGCTTGGCATCACTGATGTTCTTAAAACCAAACTCTGGTGTACTTGAACGCCCCATGATGATAAATCCTAGATTCTCTAGTGCCTTGACAAAATGATCTGATTCTTTTGCCCGATAGTTCTGAAACAGTCGAGACCCCGCAGTTGACGGTTCTCCTGCCTGCTCTTGACCCAAGTCTTTTAAAAAAATGGGAACACCAGCAAAGGGTTTCCCCGAAAAATCTCTGCTAATTGCTTCAACCAAAGCCTTCTCATACCTATGACTGACAATAGCCCCTAAAGCCGGGTTGAGTTGTTTCGCTTTCTTTATCGTAGCACGCACCAGTTCTTCTGGACTAATTTCTTTTTTTTGGACAGCCTCAGCCATGGCTGTCGCATCTTTAAAAGACTCCAACATCTCTCTTTTCCCCACTTTCTCCATGATAAAAAGGCCTAGTTTTTTCATCAAACAGTTCTAGTATAATTGTTTTCTAGGCGACTGCCTAGGAAAAAACATCAAGCCACAAACTCAGTTGAACGAGAAATCGTCAGAGAGTTCAAAAAAAACGCCTGACCTACTAGCCAAGCGTTTTAGTCTTATTTATCAATATCTGCCTTATCTGGGACGTAATCGCCACCGAGATATTTTTTAGCCAGTTTTGAAATCGTGCCATCATTATAAAGTTCTTTGATGCGCTTGTTGACGAACTTTTGCAAGTCCTCATTGCCCTTAGCAAAAACATAGTAAATGTAAGGTTTTTCAGCGGATGAGAGTTCAACTGTCTTAAGGTTAGTCAATCCTTGATCTTCGATGATTGATTTGACACTTGGGGCATCAAAAATCTTGAAATCATATTGACCATCATTGACATTATGCAAAATCTTCGTGATATTTTCATTGGTGTAGTTGATGGAGACAGGATTGTCAGTATGAGACTTGTTAAAGTCTTCTAGTTGCTGAGCCGTTGTCGTTCCAGCAATGACTTGAGTCGAATGCCCTACAATATCATCATACTTGGTAATCGTGCTGTTTTTAGGCACAACCAGGACAGATGGGGTGGACGCTGTCGGTAATGAATAGAGATACTTTTTAGCACGCTCAGCGGTATAGCTGGTGTTATTTCCCAGCATTTGGTATTTGCCAGAATCCAAACCAACATACTGAGAGTTTCCATCTACTTTTTGAAAGTTCAACTCATACTTATCAGACCCCTTGAAAATGGCACGAGCCAACTCAATATCAAACCCTGTTAATTCTCCCTTTTTGTCTGCGTATGAAAATGGTTTGGTCGTTCCAACAGTTGCCATCGTCACTTGTGTTTTACTGCTAGACTTGCTATTAGAACAACCGACAATGAAAAGGCTTGTGGCTAATAAAGCGCCTGTAGCTAGAGCGATTTTTTTCAACGATTTTTTCATAAATATCTCCTTTTAGTGAAAGTCTTGAACAAAATGCGTAAAGAGAGCCTGATCGGCTAAATCCGGTCGATCAATCAAAAATTCGGGATGCCATTGCACACCAATAAAGGCATGACCTTCCTGGCTTTCTACCCCTTCAATCACCGACTCATCAGGCGACGTCGCCGTCACCACCAAGTGAGGGGCTAGTTGTTTCAGGCTCTGTTGATGCACCGAGTTGACTGCTTGGCGTTCCCCATAGAGCCGTCGCAACTGGCTATTGGGTGTTGTCACCACATCATGCGCTAAGGCAAAGGGCGGTTGTCCCTTGTGACCTGGGATATCCTGATAAAGACTGCCTCCTGTCACAACATTGTAGAGCTGTAACCCACGACAAATACCTAACACTGGCTTGTCTTGTCGAATGGCTTCCTCAATCAGAGCAGCTTCCCAGCTATCTCGTTCTGGAAAATAGTCATCGCTTACGATGGTTTTTTCTTCACCGTAGCGCTTGGGGTCGACATTTTGACCCCCCGTCAGGATGAGTTTATCAATCTGAGCGATATAGTCTTTGGCCTCTTTAGGGTCACTCAAGGGGATATAAAAGGGCAAGCCACCAGCATTTTTAACCCCATCAGCAAACTGTCGATTGACCGACAAATGGATAATGGGAAGGTCCTCTGCGACAGGTTTTTCGTTACTGGTGATCCCAATTACTGGACGTGTCATGTGTGGTCCTCCGCAAAATAATCCAAGAGCAAACGAGCATTTTCAACATAATAGTCAACGGCTACTGGCAAGGCCTCATCACGAACGATAAAGTCATCGTGATGCCAGTCAGGAGCCCCATTAGCACCATTAGAACCAATAAAAGCAAAGACACCAGGAATTTGAGCCTGATAGGCTGCAAAATCTTCACCCCCCGTTGAAGGCAAGACTTCTAGAACCTCTGCAAAACTCTTAGAATTTTCCGCAATTAAAGGGGTTAAAGTGAGGTCATTATAGGTCACACTTGGCGAATTCCCCCAACTGATGGTCACTTGTGCACCAAACTGAGCTGCAGTATGTTCGACGATATTGGTAAAGCTAGCAATAACTTTTTCTCTCACCGCTGGTTCAAAGGTTCGAATCGTCCCTTCAAAAAAACCGCTATCTGGCAAGACATTCCAAGTTGTCCCGACATCGATATGGGTCACAGACAAGACTGCTGCATCGAAAGGAGACACGGTACGAGACACGATTTGCTGTAAATTATTCACAATAGTTGTGATGACCAATACCGTATCGACTCCCAAGTCTGGGCGGGCGGCATGGCCACTGACGCCCGCCACCCGCACGGTGAATTGCTCCACACCTGCCATGATGGCCCTAGACCGCAAGCCAATTTGTCCTGGTTTGAGGTGGGGATTATTATGGTAACCGATAATGGCTGAAACGCCGTCTAGCCCCCCTGCAGCAATCACTTGATAGGCTCCCTGAAAATTTTCCTCAGCAGGTTGGAAAATCAAACGAACAGTACCCTGAAGCTGGTCTTCTTGAGCCTTGAGCTTTTCAGCCGCGCCCAGAAGACTGGTTTGGTGAAAATCATGGCCGCAGGCATGCATAGCACCGTTGTGACTGGCATAGTCTAGACCCGTCTTTTCCTGAATGGGGAGGGCATCAATATCTGCCCGTAAAGCGATGATAGGAGTTCCTTGACCAATCTCAGCAATCAGTCCTGTTTTTAAATCAGTTTCTAAAATAGCAATATCTAGGTCTTCTAATTTTTGCCGTAAATAAGCCGTTGTGGAAAACTCTTCCTCTGAAATTTCTGGGTGCGCGTGGATATAGTGACGTGTTTTTGCCAACCGCTCATAAAATAAATCTGTCATGGCCCCTCCTTAACAATCGCTAAAACTTAGTCCCTATCTTACGCAAAATCACGGCGTTTGCCTAATCTAAATTTATGAGTGCTGGTTATCAGTATTTTTTATACCCATTTTTATGGTAGAATAAAAGACAATACCAAGTGGAAGGGGTAATCCGAATGAATTTTATGCAATTGCGTTACGTGGAGGCCGTCGCTGAATATGGCTCTCTAAATAAGGCTGCCACAGCGCTCTACATGAGCCAACCCAACCTGTCTGGCGCCATCAAAAACCTAGAAAAAGAATTAGGGGTTGAACTCTTTGAGCGGAGCAATACCGGCATGAGCCTGACCGATGATGGGCAAGATTTTCTCAAATACGCCCGACGGATTTTAGGAGAAGTTAAACTGCTCGAAGAACGTTACCAAAAGGACTACCTCAAGAGCTTCACTGTCTCCAGTCACCACTATGACTTTCTGTCAGCTCCATTAGCCTATGTCTCTGAAACCTATGAGAATGACTACCAAGATTTTCAGCTAATTGAGACAACGACGCGGCAAATCCTAGAAAGTGTTGCGACGTATGAAAGCGACCTGGGTATTCTCTATCTCAACGAAGAAAACCGACAAATTCTGCTACGTCAAATGGAAGAACTTGAGCTCGACTGTGTCTCCTTGGGGGAATTTCCCACCCGTATTTTCTTGGGGAAAAATCATCCCCTAGCTAGTCAAGACAGTATCAGCGAAGAAGATTTGGTGGCCTACCCTCAGATTCGTTTTCAGCAGGAAAAAACCGGTATGCACTTTGATGAAGACCCGCTGGAAATCAATCATTACCAGAAAATTATTTACAGTAATGACCGTGGAACCGTCATGAACCTTCTGCGAGCTTCTGACGCCTACGCTTCAGGTCTAGGCATTGTCAATAGCTTCATGCGTGAGCAGATTGTCTTGGTTCCTCTCAAAGACAGCCCCTTGCATACGCTGGTCTACGTCTTTCCTAAAAAGAGCAAGGAAAGTGCCATCGTGACCAGCTTTATCACCGAAGTCAAAAAAAGCCTGCAGGAATTTCACCGGCAGACGGATTAAGCTCTTTCCTAGGAAGGCCTCTTCATTATGAATATTTTCTTACGTAACTTCCGCTTTCGCCAGCTCAGCCTGGCCAACTTCTTCTCCGCCTTTGGTAAGACCTTGTTTGACCTGGTTTTCATCCTCTATGCGGCCACCTTTCCCAATGCTGGTCTGGCAGTGGGTATCGTAACTGTCATCACCAGTTTGCCCTATGCCTTTAACTTCATCATAGGCTACCTGTCGGACAAGACCACCCGCCGCTACCAAAGCCTGGTGGTTTCCAAGGCCAGTCAGACCAGCCTTTACATCAGTTTTGCCTTTTTGACCCTCTTTTCCAGCAACTGGTGGGTCTTTGCCCTAGTCGTGGCTATCAACGTCCTCAGTGACCTCCTATCCACCTACAATGGCTACACGACCCTGGCCATCACGACCGATATCGTGCCTGAGGACGACCTGCCCCTGGCATTTGGCTTTGAGAGCGGGCTGGGTGACATCTGTAGTCTGGCCGGTCAGGCCGCAGGCACGGCCCTCATCGTCTTTCTCAATAACAACTATTTTCATTTCGGTCTGATCAACGCCCTCTTTTTCGCCCTGTCCCTGCTTTTAGTTCTGCCCCTACGGGGCCGTTTGCAGGACGGACCCAAGGCGTCTGAAGAGAAAAAGGCCCTGAAAACTATTCTGGCTGACTTCTTCCGAGAGACCTGGGACAATAGCAAGACACTTATGACCCTGCCGCCCCTGCGGCATTTTATCAGCCTTTTTCTCCTCATGAACTTCATCTCCTCAGGTACCTATAGCCTCCTCATGATCAGCCTGGTCAGCACGACTAGCCTCCACATCGGGAACCTGGCCTTTAGCCTCATGCTGGTGGAGATGGTCCAGGTGGCCTCTAGCATCCTGGGCGCCCTCTTGCCCCTCAAGGGCTACCGCGAGCTACCCTTCACAGCCAACATCTTGGCGGAAACCCTGGCGTCCGTCCTCTTTGTGGTCAATATTCTCTTTTGGTCCAATGCCTATCTCCTCCTGGTCAGTCTGGCCCTCCTGGGCTATCTGGGTGGGGTGTCCAACCCGCGGCTGCGAACCCTGATTATCACCACCGTACCCAAGGACAAGCAAAATGCCATGTTCAGCATCTTTGGTACCCTGGTCAGCCTCACCGTTCCCCTGGCATCCATGGTCATCTTGGCCAGCCAGCAAGCTCTGGGCGACCAGATCAGCTGGTGGCTCATCGGTCTTCTCACCCTGCTTTCGGTCCTTTCCGCCTACCGCCTCTGGCGCCGTCAAACAGCGGGACTATTTTGAGATATGAAAAATCCTCTTACATTTCTGTAAGAGGATTTTTGTTATAACTTGCCTTCTTGCACCAGGAGATTATAAAGAGCGCCATAGAGGTTGGCGTCATTGCCAAATTTGGCGCGGCGGATGACCAGGTCCTTGGGAATATTGGCCTCCAGGATAGGGTGGCTCTTTCCGATGGCAGCAAACTGGGCTTGAATCTCCTCTAGGAGAATGTCCTGGGCACTGATACCACCGCCGATAACATAAGTGGTCACGTCCAGTGTGGCCTGGAGGGTCAATATCTGGTAAGCAATACTACGGCAATAAGCCTGGAAAATGTCACGCGCTTCCTCATGACCAGCATGTATGGCGGCAAAAGCTGCCTTGCCGTCGTCTAGGTCACTATTGCCTACGGCCTTATTCACACGGCGGACAAATGCTACGGCAGAGTTGCTACGGCCAGCTGCAACCGCTTGGGGGGCTGTGTAGTCCGTGACCATCATACTGGCCTCACCCGCTTGAAAATGGCTACCCAGACGCAGTTTCCCGTCTAGAACCACGCCGCCCCCAACGCCCGTTCCTAAAATCAGGGCTACACCATCAGACACATCACGCAGGTTGCCTAGCCAGAGCTCTGCTTGAGCGGCTGCCTTGGCGTCATTCTGCACTGCAAGGGCTGGAGCCTTTTGGGCAAAAATGTCCTTGAGACAGAGACCGTCTAGATAAGGCAGGGATCCGCCAAAATAAACCGTTCCACTCTGGGTATCAACCTTACCAGGTAGGCTAAAGGCCAGACCATCCAGGTTAGAGAATTGGTCCACAATAGACGCGATTTGAGCCAGAAAGTCCTCGCGATTGTCCGGCGTTTTGCAGGATTTTGTCGCCTGCAACAAATTTCCCTGAGCGTCCAAGAGTGCATACTTGATAAGGGTACCACCAATGTCGATCGTCAAATACTTACCCATAGTTCCCCTTTTTACCTAAATGAGGCCATCTAAGAGCCCACGCATAAACTCCTCAGAGTGGAAAGCACCGATATCATCAATTTTTTCACCAAAGCCAATCAGTTTCACGGGAATATCCAACTCCTCCCGGATAGCGAGAACAATCCCTCCACGGGCTGTCCCATCAATCTTGGTTAGGACAATACCAGTCACTGGCGTGATTTTAGAGAATTCTTTGGCTTGAACAAGAGCATTTTGTCCTGTTGAAGCATCCAGCGCTAGCAAGGTCTCATGAGGCGCTTCAGGGATGACACGTTTGATGATACGCCCAATTTTTTCCAGTTCAGCCATGAGGTTGTCCTTATTTTGCAGACGGCCAGCTGTATCGATAAGGAGAATATCTACCCCCTCCGCCACAGCCCGTTCCATGCCATCGTAGACCACACTGGCTGGGTCAGACTTCTCTGGTCCTGTCACGATTGGCACGTCCACACGGCGGGCCCATTCTTCCAGCTGAGCAACAGCCCCCGCACGGAAGGTATCAGCCGCCACCAGCATGACTTTCTTACCTTCTTGCTTATACTGATAAGCTAGTTTACCGATGGAGGTTGTCTTACCCACACCATTGACTCCGACAAAAAGCATCACTGTGACGCCATCTGGCTGTATATTAAGGGCTTCATTGAACTGGCCATCTTTTTCATAAATGTCGACCAATTTTTCAATGATAAGGCGACGCAGAGCGTCTGGTTTCTTGGCATTTTCCAGCTTAGCCTCATAGCGCAGGTCTTCGACCAGATTGGTAGCTACACTGACACCGACATCAGAAAGGATGAGGAGCTCTTCTAGTTCTTCAAAGAAGTCTTCATCTACGGTACGGAAATTAGCAAAGAAAGCATTGAGCCGCGCACCAAAGCCCTTGCGGGTCTTTTTCAAGCTACGGTCGTATTTTTCCTGTTCCGTTTCCTGTGGCGTTAAGGGATTAGGTCTAGCTTCTGACTCTTCAGAAGACAATTCTGCGATCGTTTCGGAACCTTCCGTTCCTTCATCGACAGGGGCTTCCGCTGATTCTTCCTCGACTGAGGCTCCTAATGCGTCCGCAGAAGGGTCCGTAGCGATTTCTGCTTCAGTGACTGTGTCTTCTGCAAGAGGACTTTCTGCTGTTTCTTCCGCTGAGTCTAACGCCTCCAGCTGGTCAGACACTTCTGTCGCTTGCTCTTTTGCCAATTCGTCAACTTCAGTGTCTGTTGGAACAGTTTCCTGGTCACTCGTTTCTCCCTGTTGTGTTGAGAATACTTCATCCGCGATGGCTTCGTGGTCAGAAGTCGGCTGAGCTGTTGGAGCAGCTGTGGCTGATTCGACCGCGTCGCTTTCTTGAGCATCAGCGGGCGCTTCGGCTTCTGCTGCTGACTCAGTATCGTCAGTTTCAAGCACTGCGTCCTCAATTTCGATAGCAGTTTGACCTTCAGCAGGATGCTCATCTTCTGCCACGCTATCCGCTAGCGAAATCTCCTCCTGGACAGCCTCTGTTTCCAAGTCTGCTTGAGGCAGAGCGTCTACCTGGCTCTCCTCGACAGCAGGAGTTTCTGCAGTTTCCTCTTTTTTCTTGCGCCCAAATAGGCGGTCAAACAATCCCATCTAATTTTCTCCTTTTAATACAAACTTTTGGATGGCCTCTGCTACTCCAGAATGATTATTGTCATCTGCCGTCACCCATTGGGCGACTTCCTTAACAGCAGGGACTGCGTTGGCCATGGCGATGCCTAAACCGGCCCAAGCAATCATGGTCAGATCATTGGCTTCATCACCAATAGCCATAACTTCTTCTGTCTTAATCCCCAGATAGCTAGATAATTCCTTAAGCCCCTGGGCCTTGTGAACGCCCTTAGGCATGATTTCCAAAATAATATCTCGAGACTTGAAAACTTCAAATTGCTGATAGAGTGTATCAGGCAAATTAGCTATCTGCTGGTCCAGATATGAGGCGTCCTGAACGGTGACGACTTTATTAAATTGACGATCTCTAGGAAGGTCAGACAAATCACTGATTGTCTGAAAGGTCAAGAGCGGATTGGCCCGGTGATAAAGAGAGTGGCGTCCTGGGGCAGGTAAACTATAGACTTGATCCCCGCTGATAACATCGACAGGAAGACCAAGCGGTAGCAAGACATCGGCAATAGCTTCAATTTCCTCAAAACCGAGACTCGTTTCAGCAATGACTTCTCCTGTGTTAGACTGAATCAGTCCACCATTTAGGGTGACACTGTAGTCATCAGCATCTGCCAAACCAAGATCGCTCAACAAATCCCCAATAGCTGGCAAGGGGCGTCCCGTTGTGATAACAACTTTGACCCCCTGAGCTTTGGCAGCTAGGATAGCCTGGCGATTTTTAGCGCTGACTTGTTTTTCATTGTCAAACAGGGTATTATCCAAATCTAGAGCCACTAGTCGGATGCTCATGCCAACACCTCTTTTTCTATAAAATCTAAGACGGAACCATCCTTATGATGGCCAATGATGTGATGACTGACAGCCTTGATTTCCTCACGTGCATTGGCTGGTGCCACGGAGACGCCCGCTTCTTCAAGCATCTGCAGGTCGTTGAGGTTGTCACCAAAAGCCATGACTTGGTTGGTCGAAATCCCCAACTCTTGGCAGAGATGACGAAGACCAAAACCTTTATCCACTCCCCGTGGAATAATATCGAGCGACTCAAAACCGGTTGTCACAGCCGTAATCTCAGGACATTGAGCGTTGAGCCAAGCTTCACCTTGTGCCACCTCGTCTGGAGCAAAATTAGTCGTGAGTTTTAAAATCGCATCATCTATTTGAGAAAAATCAGGGACTACCTGAATATTTTCATAGTAAAGCTGCATAAAGTCACGATAGGATTGAGGCGACGACTCCAGTAAATAACTGCCATTTCGCCCAGATAAGAGCACTTCTTTTCCCGTACTGTAGGGATTATCCTGCAAGAGGTCAACTAACCTAAGATAAAGGTCAGGTGTCATCGCTTGCTCATAGAGCAGCTGATCACGGTAGGTCGCCACACAACCGTTTTCCGCAATAACAGCGATCTGATGACGAAACGGTTCAAATAGCTTATCGACCGCTAAAAGGGCACGCCCACTAGCTACTGTAAAAATAATGTCTCGCTCAGCCAAGCCCTTGAGCACCTGGCCTAGACGTCCCTGGTCATAACTTCCCTGTCCATCCAAAAAAGTCCCATCCATATCGCTAGCAATTAATTTAATATCCGCCATGGCGTCTCCTCTTTTAGTCTCTAATAGAACTATTGTACCAAAAAAAGCTACTGGTGACAGAATCTGGCAAAGAAAGGGTCCCTTCTTCTTTGGTTTTTCCTAGCAAGCCTACCTCTGTTACCTATTTATGTCTTCTTTGTCTAGTCCAGAAAAAAAGACCTGTTTGGTCTTATTTTGGTGTCTCTTTTCCTAAAGCAAAATATTCAAAGGTGTCAGGTTCGAAAGGTGTCGCATTTGAGTCATATGCATTTTCTTATTTCATTACCACATACAGCTGGTCATCATGAGTATAAATATCATAATGATAAGACGCATCCAATAAGGTAAAGGTGCTCAGGTCCGTTTGACTAAAATCATAGGCCACAAAGTCAACATTTGAATGAGTGATTTCGTTATACCACAGGATATTTGGCCAATAAATTGTGCTATTACTTGGAACTAAGTCGTCCAGGATATTGAAATTTTTTAGGGAATTACTATAAGCTGGAGAATCTTCAAAGAGACGATTAATGTAAACCGTGTTGTGCTGGTCCGTGACATAGTGATTCAAATCTGTTGACAGCGCGATACTTTGCACTTCAAAATCTATTTTTTGATTATCTAAGGTTGTCGCATAACTCAGACTAAAGCTATAACTATAATAAGTCAATCCTACAATCAAAACCGCACTGAGTCCATTTGTCCATTTTGAGGTCTGCTGGGAAATCAAGACAAAAAGCAGTGCTATAAAGACCGCTAAACCATAGATATAGCGTGGTCTTTGCGTTGCCATTGGCAGTTCTGATACGATATAAACACCCAGTGAAATCAAGATGGACACTCCAATCACTAAGATAGCCACTACCATTGTCTTACCTTTACTCACCTGAGACATTTGCACCAACTTCACTAGTAGGGTCACAAGAGCCAAGCAAATAATAAGTTTCCAAAGTGTAGGTAGATTTTCTTGATACTCTAGCAGATAAGTCCCAAGATTACGGAGGATGGCCACTGGCAGGTTAGCAAACTTGGCCATAGACGCATTGCCCCCTCTTTGCAAGAGTTGCGGGTTGAGCCGCATCTCTCCAAGATATAAAACAGAAGCCATTAAAAAGCTAACCACACCTCTCAACAGTTTTTTTAAAACTTCTGCCACTGGCTGCCCTTGAAAATAGGCCAACATCGCCATCAATAAGGTTAGAACAATATAGATTCCTGACGAAGCCTGGTAGGCATTATACATGAGGAAAATACTGATAACAGATAGGCCAACAAACCATTTAGGCCGTGACTTGAACCATAAAAATGGCAAAAAAGATAAAAAGACTGAGGCAGTCATATAAGGCGTGTCAAATTTGAAGCTGACCAACTCCAAACTCCATGGGTTTAACCCGATAAACAAGGAAGCTAATATGGAGAAAACCGACATATTCTTGGCTGGAACCAAGAGATAGATAGCCAGCAAACTCGTCAAAGTTAATAGGGTACCAGATAAGATGAAAGTGGTAATCCCTAAATCAGTGAGATGACCACTGCCTTGAACCAAATAAGCCATGAACTCACTAAAATATCGGGCATAGGAGCCTACAAAATCCGTAACCCCAGTCACCCTTCTAGAAACGTCATCAATAAAATAATAATTAACGCTCCCAATGCTAATGACAACCGTTTGGTAGAGAATCCATAAACTTAAACTTTTCCCCCAATTGCGCTTACAATAGTCATAAAATGACACAACTTCCTGCATTTTCATTACCTCCTTTATCGGATACCACTCATTTTCTAGTTTCACATATTTCAATCACTTGCTGGACAGACTACAAGCTGACAGTGATGCAACACCTCGTTGCAATTTTAAAGTCTACCTCATATTATTTTATAATCATATTTCTAAAAAAGTCTGGACCTCAGTCACAGACTCTTTTGATGAGATTGCTGCAATCACTTTAATTTTGTGGGATCTTAAAGAAATTCTGATTAGCTTTCAGATAACCTTTTCCAGACACCAAATCATATTGAACCAATTTCAAATCGTCTGCTATCTTTTCTTGCTCTGGGCTTAATTGGCCCTTATCAATACTAGCCTTATCCAAGACTTCGGTCAACAAAGCATAGTAAGGTGAGACCTTAGAGTTGGTTGTTGCCAACAACTCAGCGGAAAAATCACTGGAATTGACATAAGGGTAATTCAATTGATTTTGACTATCATTGCTCCAGATAAAATAGTCGGTCTGATACTGGGCTCCTGGGTTACTCTTAAAAACGGAGGTAGGATATAGCCCTGGTAAATGATCGCCGTAAAAGACGACGGTAATTTTTTTATCCAACTGGCTAAGATAATTCAACCAATCCTGAGTAGCCGCATCTGTTACCTGAATTTGGCCAGTATAATTGTTGAGTGATTTATTTTGCCCCTCATTCAGTTCGCTATTGGAAGCCAGATTTTCTGCTGCTGGCACTGTCCATGGCGTATGGTTCTGATAAGTGATGACTGAGAAGAATTGACTCTTATTACTATCAATTGTCCGATTAACCGTGTCATAAGTCGTTGTATCACTTGGATACATACCATATGGAATCGGAAGAGCTTCCTTAACATTTTTTGTCCCATTTACCCGAGCAATAAATGTCTTAAAGTGGAGCTTGTCATAAAACTCCTTACGTGAATAAGCATCTGCATTCCCTAAATGGATCGCAATACGGTTTTCAGGAGAGTATGCACTACTCAGGCTCGGAATATATGTCATATTCAAAGCTACCTGCGTCATGATAGAGCTGATAGAACTAGACAAGTTATACATAGGAAGCCCTGTCAAAGACTGAAACTCCATATTGGCCGTTCCGCCACCATAGCCATCTGACTTCATCAAGCCACCAGTATTGGTAGCCTTGATGGCATCGATATTAGCTAGAGGGTTCGTTGAAAGACTGGTTCCAGGCACACGACTCGGATTAGCCAAACTTTCACTAAGAACATAAATGATGGTCCGATCACCGATCAGATTAGCCCGAGACTGGTTCATGGTATCCGCCAAACGCTGATACTTAGTCGCAATCCGTTCAATATTTGCCTTAGTATAACCCTTTGGTTTTTGCATAGAAGGTGAAGAAGCCTGAATAGCCCAAACCAACATTAAGGACTTATAACGAGCAACCGTCGTTTGTCCTAACCAATCAATATTTTGCCAATTATTTAACGTCGCTAAGACTGGTGTGTCAGCAGGAATCGGACGTTTGCCTTTTTCTGCTAATAATTGTAAGCCCGATAGACTAATACTCAAGACACAAGCCAAAGTCGCCAAACGTAAGAAAAAGCTCTGACTGATTTTTCCTTTAACAAGTCGTTTACCTAATAACAAGGACAAGGTTATAAAAGCCACTAATGCCCCTATTAATCCAAAGACAGTGCCTTCGTTAACATAACCTAGCAAGTCACGAATCTGTTTTAACCAAGTTAAATCAGTATAAAAAACAGGTTCATTACGCATGGACATCTTGATATTATTGGCCACAGACAAAGCACTACCCAGAAAAATGATGAGAAGGGTACTGACAATGTAGCGATTGATCAACATATAGAGTCCTAGATTAAACAGAAATAAAACTATAATCTGAAATAGCGTAGCACCTGGGAAGATGAAACGATCTAAAATGGTTCCAAAGCTTTGCAGACTAAGTTGAATCGTGAAATTGAAAATAACCGCTAGTAATAGACTCGTCGCAAAAGCCAAGCCATAAGAAGATTTGTTGTGCCTTAGACTTGTAAAACTCTCTAAGACAGACCAACTAATAACAAAAAAGATAAGGCCAAGTAAGATAAACAAGCTCGTTAAATCACTGACATAGCGCCCAAAATCGTAGGTATCAATGGATATACTTAAGTTGGAGATAACACTATCTCGCAGGAGACTCCCCAAGCGACTGTCAGTGAGTAACATGATAGTCGCTAATAAGGACAAAGTCGCTCTTGGAAATAGGGAACATTCTTTGACAGATTCACTGTTTTGCAAAAAACGTCGCTTAAACCACCAATAACCACCAGCCAGTGCTACTATTACGAATAAGCTCGTTAAGAAATTGGTCTGAAAAAAATCATTATCAGCAAAATTCCAAATCTTAAATTTTTTATTATTAATATTCTGAGAAGCCACTACCAGATAAGAAACCGGGAGATAAACGAGATAAAGTAGTCCAAGACGACTAAAAAAACTGATTCTAAAGTTTCGGGATACAAAATAAGCTAAGCCCACTAAGGAAACCAGGTAAGGGAAATAGGTAAAGCCCTTCATATCCTTAAAAGAAGCAACGAGATCATAATACCTAGTCTTTAACATTCCCTGGTTAAAGAGATAAAAAGCGATGTAAAATGAGAACGTCACCAGCAAAACAAATTGAAGAATACGAACCCAAGTGATTTTCTTGAGCTGTTCGAGACCATTTGTTAGTAATTGTTTGCTTTCTTTAACTTGATTTTCCCACCAGACTTTCCAGGAAAACTCAGAAATCTTTTTTTTATAACGCGGAAAAAACGTCACAAGCGACTGCTTGTAGGCAGCCAATCTGTGACGATTCTTTCGTTTAAACTGTTGCAATAATTGTTGTAACCGATTCATGTTCCATTCCTACGATTAGCCAAAAGGCTTCACTTTGTTTAAGACACGTCCAATAGGGCTCAACAGGCGTTTCAAAACGTATTTAGCCGTCCCAATATTGGCATGAATGAAGTACTTCAGAGCACCACGATAGCCACCATACATCGTGAAATCAATTGGTGCCCAAGGATAAAACTCATGTAAAGGACGTGTATTCAATAAGTTAACATCCACAAATGGAGGCAAATGACGCGGATTTTCAGAAATCAGATAATCATAGTCTTGCGCCCAAGCGATGTAGACCATCATGCGTTCAATGGCGTGCAAAATAGAACCCTGTGGAAGAGGTTCAGCAGGCACATCCTCGTCTGTCAAATTCAAATCAAACAAAGGTTTAAGTGCGTCGTATTTAAACCACATAAACGTGCCATAGGACATGACATAGGTCGAATAATTTTTGAAATTAATCGGCTTTGTTAATCCCATCTGTTGCCACAACTGTGTCATCATTGGCTCAATAGTTGCTTCATGCGATGGATCTAGCCTCACAAAGCGGAAATAAGTTGGAATATCTGCAATGACTAAGCCTAAATTAGGATTAGTTTCTAATTGCGCTAATAGACTTGCTGCCGGGCGCACCAACATATCAATCAACTCATTGCGCCAAGATTCTCCAGCCCAATACTCAGCCTCCTTAGATTTTTTGGTATGAAAATGCCCCACATAATCATACTGCGCTAATTCGTCTTTGAGTTTAAGCATTGGTAACACATCACGACCAATATTCCCTGTCACAAAGACCTTAGCAGCCAGACCGTAATCGGTCAGAATGGTCTGAATCGTTTCTTCTTTTTTCTGATTATCTGTTGTGATAAAAAGATCATAGGCAAAAGGATAGGTCTTAAAGATCTCTAGAAAATCGGCCAATAAATCCGTGTAATACACATGCAGGTGAATCGCCACCTTAGAATGTCTCGGAACAAGGCTTGTATCCGTTTCAGCGTATTTACCAGCCAGCAGATAACTATCTGTATTGATAGCTACCTTAGACAGATGATCTTGGATTAAATGGACAGGGTAGTCCGAATGCTTCCTGATAAAATCCATGACGAAGATCAAAATATGACAATGTAAAGGCTTTACTTTCAATAAAGGCACTCGGTGATTCAAAATCGCCCCCGTGTTATGATAAGAAAAGTCCGGAAACGGCATATATGTCGTCGGTTCATTCAAGGTATCAAAATACGCCTTATAACGGAAACCTTGCTTGGTCAGAATGGTCGTCAACTGTGTCTCGTAATGATCAATAACATCTTGAACGTTATCAAAATCTTGGACATTACGCCAAAAATGTGAGAAAACTTCGGATAGGACAACATCCTTTTTAAAGGTCATGAAATAGGACTGCAAATGTTCTGGCTTTTTATCAAAAGCTCGATGATTGGTAATACCCCAAAAATCGACCGCATCATCCGCTTCGTACTCTTGAAAAATGGGATTCATATCCCATAGAGGCCCAAAACAAGTGTCATTCATGACAGTAACGACATCATAATCTTTGAGTTGCTCCCACCCCACAGCATCCATGCCATCGCGCCAAGCCGCAAAATCAAAGCCCCTATTTTGACGTTGTACCACTTCATCAATTAGACGACGATTGCGTAAGGTCGCAATAGCCTCCTCATCCAGCTGACTGTTGGAAATAAAAACAATCCGCGAAAAAATAGGATTTAATTGTTCCAACTGGTACAAGACGTGTTCACTTAATTGGTTGTATCGGTTAAAGTGAACATACAATAACAAACGTTTCATTTTTGTCTCCTAAGACCATCAATAATTTTACTTGGGTAGCGCCAACGGCGAGAGCCAACGACACGATTATAGGATTCTTGCAATCGTTCTACTTCTCTAGTTAGAGCGTCAATTTGTTGTGACTGTTTTTGCACAGTGCGATCAAGTTCTAGCCGAGATTCTTTTTCTTTTTTTTGCTTGACAATAACATCTTTCAAAAGATAAGTATCATCTTCTGGATGTGCGGTATTTGCCTGCTGATAGGTCAGCGTCAGCGTTTGACCGCGATAGTTTTCAATGTGGTACTCCAATTGAGGATCATCAGTCAAAAAATAATAGGCATTCCCATCTTGAATAGCATTTCCTCCAATGGGCAATAATTCCGTATTGTAGATATCATCCGTCAGAGTGACCACTTGGAAATATCCCGTTTTCTCCGTCAGGTCAATGCGTAACTGGGTGGCAGTATCAGGTACTGTAATCTGTACTGTCCCCTCTTTTTCAAAGCCCACAGACCAACTATTTTCTTCAGAATAGGGTTCCTGTCCACTCGCAAAATAGAACGTTACCCTTTCCTGCTGTCCCATCTCCAGCGGGATTTGCGGTGCCACATGACCAAGAAGTGTTTCGATAGCTCGTAAAGGTTTTTCAACATGAGTTGGCAAATTCTCTATGGTGGCGATCAATTCCTTATAGGATTCTGCAAGAGTGTATTTTTCTCTAGCTTGTTGGCCTTGCTGGGTCGCCTCTTTTTTAAGAGTATCAAAATGATCCAATTGATAACTTATCGCATCTGCCAAATCCTGAATCTGACCTAACCGGTATACGGTACCTGCTCCAAACAACTCCCGAACGGTTGTGTAGCCAGGATTATCTGACACTATAGTCGGAACCCCATTCAAAATAGCTTCCATAAAAACTAAAGAAAAGGACTCCATTTGTGATGGAAAGACACAAATATCCGTTGATTGCACCAACTGCCATGGGGAGGCTTGGTAACCAACAAACTGGACATTGGTCATTTGTTCATTAGCAATTACAGCATCCATCTCTAACTTGATGCTTTCATCCCAATCGCCAATAAAGACAAGTGGAATGTCGTAACGCCCCAATCGCTGATAAGCAGCCAGTAATTCTAACTGGTTTTTATTAGTGTTAATTTGGCCAATGGAAACAATCCGTGACCCTTCGCCATCCCTAAGCTCTACCAACTCTACATCAGAATAGGGGATAAAACTAGCCAACTTGGGATGGTTTTGGGTCACAGTCGTTAGTTCCTTGCTAAGACTCCCAGCAACTGCAAAAACCTTTTCAGAATTTTCCAGCATAAAGGGGAGTTTCTCCCCATAGTAGGCAAATTCATCTCTAGGAAACTCATGGATTAACCAGACATGGGGAATCCCTTCACAGGCAGCCGCTACTGCTCCTGCAAAAACATTGGCAGTATTGGAAACAACGATTTCTATTGCCTGTTCACGAATAATTTGTCGTAAGTCATAGACATAGTTTTGGTAAAAATAATTTTGACTCTCTTTTGTTAATCCGCTTTCCCCAGGGGCTTCCGGCCACCACCATTTCCCTATTGCCAATGGAAATAGAGAAATATTAGCCATCTCAAGCTTTCTTCGATAGGCATCTGCCGAATCATGACCTAACTGTGGAAAAGCATTCGCCACTGTATGGCCTAACTCAGACATGTAGACCATCAAATTAGTGATAGATCGCTCGGCACCATTATCCAATGTCCCTGTTGGTGACACAAATAAAATCCGTTTTCCCATAGACTATCCTTTACTGTTACTGATCTACTGCCTGCCACTGTCCATTTCTGACTAAAAGGCCTGTTGAGGCATCTTTTTCTGATGCATCATCCTCTGGAATATCTTTACGGTCAATAAACACAATAGGAGCCTTGGCTGACGAAGCAAAGGCCAATACTCGCTTATCCTTATCTCGAACCGTCGCTTCTAATTTTATTTTAGCATGGTTAAAATAAGGTAGTTTACAAGTATAACGGACTTTCTTTTGTCCCTTACCAAACGTGTGGAGGTCCATAGAATTATCATTATAATAACCAATATTGGTATTAATATCGACAAAGGACATGGCAATATGAGACTCAACATCTTCTAATTGGTTAAAGTTGAATTCAAAGGTCAACTCTTCATCAGGGGTCACTTGATTATTAGACAATAAGTTAACTGTAAAGTCAGTCACCTGAATGCTAGGTTTTTCTCCTGCTTCCTCTCCTTCTGTAGCGGCAGAAGGCACAGGGGCCACGGTTGCGTTATCCAAACTATACTGGTTGGCCACATCATCTGGATCACCGATAGCTTTGACTAACCCATCCTCAATCAAAACAGCCTTGTTACAATATTTTTTTACCGCACCCATGTCGTGAGTCACCAAAATGGTTGTCTTACCAGACTTCATGCGTTCTTTAAAGTAGTCATTACACTTACGCTGGAAAGCTTCATCACCAACTGCCAAGACTTCGTCCAAAATGAGAATGTCACCTTGTGCTTTAATGGCTACAGAAAAGGCTAGACGAACTTGCATCCCACTAGAATAATTTTTGAGTTTTTGGTTCATAAATTCTTCAAGTTCAGCAAACTCGACTATGTCATCATACATGGCATCTACTTCATCCGTTGAAAAGCCCAACATAGCACCATTCATATAGACATTTTCACGTCCGGTCAGCTCAGGGTTGAAACCAACACCCAGCTCGATAAAGGACACGAGTTTTCCATCGATGGTAACTTTCCCTTTTTCAGGTACATAGATTTGTGAAATGATTTTTAAAAGAGTGGATTTACCAGAACCATTTCGTCCAACAATACCATAAAAATCACCCTTTTCGACTTCGAAGTTAATGTCACGTAAAACGTGTTGTTCTTTATACCCCTTAATGCCTTTAAAGCGATTGACTAAGGCTGTACGCAAACTCTGCGTGCTTTCGGTAGGTAATTTAAAGGACTTACTGACGTGTTCAACTGTTACCGCAATATTATCTGACATTAGAGAATCTCCGCAAAGTATTTGGCATTCCGGTTAAAGTACCAGTAACCAAAGGCAAAAACAACAAATGGAAGAATATAAGGAACCGCAATCAAGAACGGATTATGTACAATTTCCCATACGGCAATATTATTATGATCAATTAAGACATGTCGCATATCCTGAATAATCTGAGCTAAAGGATTCATCATCACTGCTTTGGCCGCTATCATTGATGTATTAGAAATCAAGGTCAACGGGTAAATAATTGGTGTCGCATACATTCCGGCTTGCATAACGACTTCCCAAATTGGCGCAATATCACGGTAGCGAACAAAAAAGCCAGACAAGATGAGAGCTACACCATAGCAAAGAATGGCTAGCTCAATAGTCAATGGAAGTATCCAGAGAGCTTCTATAGAGGGGCGTACCCCGTTTATCAAAGCAAAAATAAGCACAACAACAGCATTAATGGCAAAGTTAATCAAGGCACCAATAACTGCTGATAAAACGATAACTTGCTTCGAAAAGTTAAGCTTACGTAAAAGGTCTCCACGATTAACAACTGACATCATTCCCATACTGGTCGCTTCACTAAAGAAAGTCCATGCCACCATTCCCAAAAGAAGGGAAACAGCAAAATGGGGAACCCCTTCACCAAAGCGCAAAAAGCGAATGAAAACCACATACATAATCGCAAAGAGCATAATTGGTTTCAAGATAGACCACAAATAACCGATGGCAGACCCTTGATAGCGTAATTTAAAATCAGTTTTTACCAATTCTCTTAAGAGAATTTTGGTTTCTCGACTAAAGAGATTCATTGAGGACTCCTATATCCAAATTTTGTGAGCACCAAGCTCCGAAAGATAAACGTATGAAAGGGACGATTTTTCCGAAAACCATATACTTTTAACCGACGCAAACGTTCTGAGAATGGTTGATCCAAAAGCGTTACATAAGCTTGAACCATGTCTCTATCTGCATCAGAAAGAGAAACATTTAAAAGATGAGTGGCCTGCTTTTGACTAATCTGAATCAACCACCAATACTTTGCAACCAAGCGATGGGGGCGCAACCAATTCTTCATGCGTTTGGTCAATGTCCTTGCCCCTAAAACATTAGCATCATGTTGTCGGTACAACTCAGTCGGTTCATCCAGATAAACCAAATGACCTAGAGCAGCCGCCAATAAGGCCAAATACCAATCATGCATAACCAAATCATCCGTAAGTGTCCACAGTTGTGCCAAATCATGGTTGATAAGCATCGTTCCACCAGTCACTGTGTTTTCAGTGAGTTCCTGGATGAGGCTAGTATTGGCATGATCAGACTGAGTGCGAATCATACTATCACGCAGTACTTGCAAATTTTGATCGACAACCTTAAGATCCGTATAAACCAATAAGGGTTTGCCTTTAGGATAAGACTGGGCATATTGTAAACTTAATTCGAGTTTATTTGGCAACCAGATATCGTCCTGGTCACTAAAGAAGTAATAATCTGCCTTTTCGACTGTCATTAAACGGTGAAAACTTTTAATCACCCCCAGATTGACCGAACTTTTTGCATCAATCCAATGGATGCGACTATCCGCTTGTGCCAATTCTGAAATAATTTCCCGTGTGCCATCCTGAGACCCATCATCGCGTATCAAGAGATTCCACTCTTGATAGGTTTGCGCCTGAATGGATGCCACCTGTTCACGAATAAACCGCTCCCCATTATATGCAGCGAGTAGTATATTAACCTTCATGAGTAATCAGTGCCTCGTAATCTTGAACAATTCTTGTCCAATTATAATTTTTTTGCATATGCGCCTTTGCCTTTTGACCTAAATCACTAAAATCAGACTGTTCATCGACCTGATTGATAAGCTGAGTCAAATGACCTGTGTTCTTGTCCCAGTAGAGAGCAGTATCCTTAGCCACCTGTTGATTAAAATCAACACCTAAAACCAGATTGAGGTCAGTGGTAGACAGAGCCTCAAGTAAGCCTGGATTCGTTCCTCCAACCTCATGTCCGTGCAGGTAAGCAAAGGCTTTCTGGCGCAGATAAGTCAATAGTTCTCTATCATAAACGGTTCCTACAAAACGAATGCGGTCATCCTGATCAAAATGTGTTTTTTCTCTGAGACGATCGAAATAGGCATTTCCCTCATGATTACAGATAATAATCAAGGGGCGCTTGGTCTTGGAGGCCATGAACTCTCGAATGATAGTCTCGTAATTATTTTCCGGCACAAAACGGCTGACCATCACATAGTAATCATGTGGTTTTGTCTGGGCCCGCTGGAAAAAGTCCCGCACACGCGCATCCTCGGGGGATAAGCGCGGCAAGTCAGACTCGGTGCCGTAGGCGATGAAACTGGTCTTGGTGCCAGGATATTGGTCCAGGATATAGCGCTCAATGCCACGATTATCAGAAATCATCAAATCTGAAGTCTTTGCCATTTTCTTTTCAGCGTACTTCAGATAGACTTGAACGGGTTTAGACCATTTGCTCCGTCGCCATTCCAGACCATCTGGGTTGACCCAGAGTTGACCGCCCAGACGGTGAATTTTTCTGGCAAAGGGACCAATAAAGCCACCGATAGTATTACCTAAAATGTAAAAGATCGGTGCCTGAATGCCCTCAGCCTTGACATAAGCAAAGGCCTTTTTCAGGGCCAGCATATCATAAGCAATGACGCTAGCTGGGCCTAATTTAGGCACATAGACAGGATAACAGCGCGCGCCCTTATATTCAAAGGTTTGAACACCCTTTTCCCGACTCAGGCAGGCTACGTGGTAGCGGATGTTGGTGTTTTTTTGATGTGACACCAAGGCTTCCACAAAGGTTTCAAAACCGCCGTATTGGGCTGGCAAGCCCCGACTGCCAATAATAAATACATGACGCACACCAACACCTCCTATTCATGGCATAATATCTAATCTATTATACCACCATTACAGATAAATGGCAAAAAGTGCCTGTCATGTAAAAAAACCTGGCTGAGCCAGGTTTTTTATTATTTGACGTCTTGTTTGTAAAATTCTTTGAGAGCTTCTTGCCAGGTCGGGATGACAAATCCCGTGGCCTTAGCCTTAGCTAGGCTCATAGTCGAGTTGAGCGGGCGTTTAGCTTTGGCTGGGAATTGACTAGAATCCACTGGCTTGACTTCGACGTCGGTGTCTTTGAGAATTTCCACCGCAAAATCATACCAAGTCGTGTCTTCAGTTGCATCATTAGACAGATGGTAATAACCAAATTCTTTGCGATTTTCAGCCAAGTAGGTCATGAATTCTGCCAGGGTGCGGGTCCAGGTTGGGCGACCATGCTGGTCATCAACCACGGTCAGAGTCTTGTGAGTTTTGGCCAAGTTTTGCATGGTGAAAACGAAGTTTTTACCATAATTTCCGAAGACCCAAGCGGTACGGATGATGTAGAAGTTTTTGGCGTATTTTTCGACCAATTCTTCACCCATGCGTTTGGTCCGTCCATACTCCGTTTGAGGGTCTGGCTGGTCGTCAACTTCCCACTCTTGACCAACTGGTTTTTCCCCGTCAAAGACATAGTCTGTAGAGATGTAGACCAGAGTCGCATCATGGGCAGCAGCTGCCTTGGCCACATTTTCCGTACCGGTGACATTGATGGCGTAGTCTAGTTCCTTGCCCTCGTCTTCGGCTGCATCAACGGCAGTGTAGGCCGCACAGTGATAGACCAAGGTTGGCTTAACTTCGGCGAAAACTTCGTCAACCCTGGCCGCGTCTGTGATATCCATCTCAGCCACATCAACAGCGACATAGTCTTCGTTGCGCTCGTCAAGAAGGTAGCGCAGTTCGGTTCCCAGTTGCCCATTGGCTCCAGTAATTAAAATCATAGTATGGCTCCTTTATCTATTTCTCTCTTATTTTACCCTATTCTCCACGCGAGGGAAAGGAAAAAGAGATTTTTTGAAAAAAGCTGGTGAAATTGTCAGAAAATTGCTATAATGAAAGGCACTATATCAAACAGGAGTTAGGCATGAAACGTAGCGTAGAAAATGCAAGAAAAGTTGTCAAATTTGGTGGGAGTTCACTAGCTTCGGCTAGCCAGCTGGAAAAGGTTCTCGATATTGTTCGCGCTGACGATAGTCGTCGCTTTGTCGTTGTCTCAGCACCCGGAAAGCGTAATGATAAGGACACCAAAGTCACTGATGCGCTGATTCGTTACTACCGTGACTACACCAACGGCCAATCAGTTGACAGTGATCAAGACTGGATTATCAACCGTTACAAATCAATGGTCGATGAATTAGGACTTGATCATGCTGTCTTAGACCGTATATCAGCTAGTATCATGCAACTGGCGACTTTACCTATTGAGGGCAACCGTTTTTTATATGATACCTTCTTGGCGGCTGGTGAAGATAACAACGCTAAATTAGTTGCAGCTTTCTTTAGAAAACGTGGTATCTCTGCCCGTTACGTCCACCCCAAAGAGGCTGGAATCATCGTTAGCAGTGAACCTGGAAACGCTCGACTGCTCCCATCATCCTATGATCGTCTTGAGGCCCTGCAAGATACCGAAGATGTTCTAATTATTCCCGGTTTCTTTGGCGTCACTATTGATGGCGACATCTGTACCTTCTCTAGAGGAGGCTCTGACATTACAGGGTCTATTGTTGCTGCTGGTGTTAAGGCTGATCTCTATGAAAATTTCACAGATGTTGATGGTATTTTTTCAGCTCATCCTGGGGTCATCCACAACCCTCGTCCTATCAAAGAGTTAACCTACCGTGAAATGCGTGAGTTGGCCTATTCCGGTTTTTCCGTCTTGCATGATGAGGCACTAATTCCAGCCTACCGTGGGCGCATTCCACTGGTGATTAAAAACACGAACAACCCAAGTCATCCAGGTACTACCATTACCCTAGAACATCATGGTGATGCCTTACCTGTTGTCGGAATTGCAGCTGATGACAAGTTTGTCAGCATCAATATGTCGAAATATTTGATGAACCGTGAAGTTGGCTTTGGTCGTAAGGTTCTGCAAATTCTTGAGGACCTCAATATCCGCTTTGAGCATATGCCGACGGGTATTGACGATATGTCTATTATTTTACGTGAGCGTGAATTAACGCCTATCAAAGAACAAGAAATCATTTCTCAATTGGTCAGAAAACTCGAAGTGGATGAAGTGGATATCGAACATGATTTATCCATCATCACTTTAGTTGGTGAAAATATGAATAACCACGTTGGCGTCACTGCTACAGCTACAAAAGCCTTATCTGAAAATGGTATCAACATCGAAATGCTATCACAAGGTTCAAGTGAGCTCTCTATCATGTTCTTTGTTAAAGCCGATCAGGTTCGTGCTTCTCTTAAAGCCCTCTATCAGGCTTTCTTTGGCGAAGATAACTAACCCCCAAAAATGAAAAGGCACCTTGAAAATCCAAGGTGCCTTTTGTCATGTTTCACTATATCATAGATAGAGCGTTGTATCAGTTAAAGACCATACCACCATCAATGATGAGGGCTTGCCCTGTCATATAATCACTGTCTGGACCAGCCAGGTAAGAAACACAGGCAGCGACATCTTCAGGTTCTGATAAACGTTTTAAGGTAATATTTTGAGCAAATTGCTCCATTCCCCATTCAAATGGTTTGCCCGCCTCATCTGCTGTCTTTTGTGCAATGTCATTCATCATGGGGGTCTTCACAATGCCAGGACAATAGGCATTAACCGTAATACCAAGGGGTGCTAAGTCACGGGCAGCTGTTTGTGTAATCCCACGAATAGCAAACTTTGTCCCGCCATAAACGGCTAAACCAGGGTTACCGACTTGACCAGCTTGAGAAGAGGCATTGATAATTTTACCTCCATGCCCTAGTTCACGAAAGGCTTTAACCGCTGCTTGGATCCCCCAGTAAGTGCCACCAACATTGACGTCGTAGGTTCGACGATAGACCTCATAATCGATATCTTCGATAGGCGTTTGAGGTCCCAGGCCAGCATTATTAACAATCACATCAAACCCACCCAAACTTTCTTTGGCCAGATCAACAGCTGCAAAGACAGCCTCACGGTCTGCCACGTCTACCTGAACAGCCAAGGCCTCATGTCCCTGTGCCTTAATATTATTCGCCACAGTTTGGGCTGTTTCCAGATTATAATCCGCCACAGCTACCTTGAAACCATCCTTTGCCAAGCGTTCACAGATTGCCTTACCAATACCTTGACCTCCACCTGTCACAAAAGCGACTTTTCCAGATACTGTCATAACCGATACCTCTTTCCTAAAAAGTTACCCCCATTTTACTGCTTTTAGTTCCCTATTTCAAACAAAAATCAAACACAAAAGCGCCAACAAACAAGTATTTTACTACTTATCTAGTGGCGCTTTTGTCTGACTTAAGCTTATTCTTTATGGTCTTTAGAGGCAACAACAACTTCTTCTGTAGTAGTTTCTTCTTCAATAGTTGTCGAAGCATTCACCTGAGCAACATTTCCTTCAACAGGAACAACATCATCTATTGTCACATCATTGGTCACTGCTGGTGTCACCAAACGTGCAAAGGCGCGCAATTCAAAGGTCAAATAAACGCCCTCAACATCTAAGACCATAATATCTTTGTCGAAGTCTACTTCGTCAATGACACCGTATAGGCCACCGATGGTCACAATCTCAGAACCTTTCACCAATGCTTTTTTACGGGTTTCTTCTTGTTCTTTCATGCGCTTACGTTGCTGGCGAGTACTCCAATAAAAGTATGCCACCATAAAGACCAAAACAATAAGTAAAGTGTAGCTTTGCATGTAATTTCTCCTCACATTTTTCTGTGCTTATTACCTTATCATAAATAGACCAGAGTCGCAAGAAAAATCAGCCGATGAAGAGAGAAATTTCGTCCAAACCTAGACTAGAATCACAGATGACACGGGCAACCCCTTGGTCACCAACTAAAAGACCAGGTACCGTTGTGACATTATATTTTTGGCGCAAAGCATCAATTCCTCGAGCATCTGCCTGGTCATCACTTTTGAGGTAATATACAGTGACATTACTTTCACGTGCTACCTGTGCCAACTTTGGCGCAAAACGTTGGCAGTATGGACAGGTAGGCCGGCCAATAAAGAGAACATATCCTGTCTCTTCATCAATGCCATTTTGTGCCTCCTGAGCGTTAACTTTAGTAAAATAGCTTACAGCTTCTTCGTATGTCATTTTCTTTCTCCTTTTTAAATAAATATCTTTTAAACAGATGTCTCTAGAACACCTTTGTCTACCAAATCTTCTAAAGCATTCAACCGCTCTTCAAACAAGGCAAAGGCCTGATCTAAATAGTCTTCCTTGGTCATGTCCACACCAGCTTCTTTGATAATATTGAGCGAATAATCTGAGCTACCCGCCTTGAGATAATTCAGGTAGGCTTCCTTTTCTTCTGGCTGACCATGCACAATACGTTCTGCCAGATAAGATGCCGCACAAAAGCCAGTCGCATATTGGTAGACATAGTAATCATAGTAAAAATGTGGAATACGCGCCCATTCGTACTGAATTTGCGGATTATCTTCTTTAGACAGACCATAATAAGCTTCATTAATATCAGCATAGAGCGCATTGAGATAGTCACTGGTCAAAACTTGACCAGCCGCATCTGCCTCATGAATACGTAGCTCAAATTCAGCAAATTGTGCCTGACGAAAGACTGTTCCACGAAAACCATCCAGATAATTATTTAAAATGGCAAACCGTTCTTGATCGTTTTTCGCTTCCTTAAGCAAGGTTTCTGTCAAAATATTTTCATTGGTCGTAGAGGCAATCTCCGCCAAAAAGAGACTGTAATCTCCGTAAACGTAAGGTTGACTTTCTCGCGTATAAGTTGAGTGAATACTATGTCCCGTTTCGTGGATCAGAGTAAACAAGGCATCTAAATTATTCTGCCAGTTCAGCAACATGAAGGCATTGGTATCATATGCCCCACCTGAATAAGCCCCTGAGCGTTTTCCTTTATTAGGATGAACATCAATCCAGCGTTCACTAAAGGCACGGTTAACTTTTTGGCTATAATCTTCACCAAATACCGTCAACACTTCAGCGGCTTTAGCTTTAGCCTCTTCATAGGGCAAGGCCAAATCAAAATGTGACAGCGGTGTATTGACATCGAACATTTTGATATCATCTAGCCCCAGAATTTTCGCCTTGAGTTGCACATAACGATGCAACAAGGGCAAATGCTTACGAACAGCTGTCAACATGGTATCGTAGACTGCTTCAGGAATAGCATTGGCATCCAAGGCCGCCTGACGTGCCGACGCGTAGTGACGCACCTTGGCCGTGAAATTATGTGATTTGACTGTCGCTTGCAGGGTCTTCGCATACGTGTGTTGGAACTGCTCATAAACACTGTAAAGAGCTTCATAAGCATCCTGCCGAACACGGCGGTCTGTGGACTCTAAAAAGGTCATGTAATTGCCATGCGTAATCTGAACCGTCTCACCCTTAGCATCTGTAATTTCTGGGAAAGCAATATCTGCATTATCCAAAATTTCAAAGGTATCTGATCCAGTAGCAAATAGTTCACCCGCCCCTGCTAATAAGGCTTCCTCTGCCTGACTCAAGACATGGGCTTTGGTTCTTAGCATATCGTCAAAGTACTGCGTATAAAGTGCCAAACCAGGCTCTTGTTCTGTAAATTCTTTTAAGGTAGCTTCATCGATGGCTAAAAACTCAGGTTGGTAGAAAGAAAAGACTTCCCCCAAGCTACTGTACAACCCCCAAGCGCGATTGGCCATACTTTGGTAAGTAGCTACTGTTGTATCCTGGTCATTTTTCATATGAGCATAGACATAGACATTGGACAGCTGACGGTTAAGAGCCATGTAGGCTTCTGTGATTTCTAACAAGGACTGCGCAGAATCTAAGAGATGCCCTTTATAAGGAGCAGCTTTTGCAATCGCAGCCTCCAAGTCTGCATAAGCCTTTTCCCATGCCTCATCATTTGGAAAAATGGTACTTAAATCCCAGGTGTCCTCTATTCGTAATCCCTTGCGGTTTTCTGACATGTTGTTACCTCGCTTTCTTAGCCTTCATTATAGCATAAAAGACCGGTGGATAAAGTATTTGAGGCCACTGGTAGGGTGTGTTTTGGTAGTAAGCATCAAAATCTGTATAGTAGGAGCTCAAGTCTCGATGGATTTGACAAAATCCCTGAATGGATTGTAGTGGTCGGCACTGAGGATAAAAAGCCTCTAATGGTTCCTGAAGCAGATTACGACCTCGAATATAGGCTTCTTCTTGTCTTCGCAACCATTTTTTATCACGTCGCGCTAAAGAGGCCTGTATATAAGTGTGAATCTGCTTGTCCTCATAAAAAGTCAACTTGGGCATCGGTTGCGCTTGAAAGGGGCGCCGGAAATGGGACAAACTAAGGTCAACAAATGAAAACGTCTCTTGTAAATAGTGAACACCACCATGTAGATCTTCATGAATCAGGTATTTGATACGCAGTACTTCTTTTTCCAGGTCAAGCTCCCACAGGTAGAAACCATAATTCTCCGAATAGTACATCAATTGCTTTTGAAGCGGACTCAAGCGTTTCTTTAACCATAGTTTTTTCCCTAAGAGCCAAAGCACCTGATAACCATGCAGCCGATAGGCCTTAGTCCGCTGACGCAGGCGCTCCTGGGATAAGGAAGAACACTGAACTTCCAGCGCCAATTGATCATTGACTAAAAGATCTGCAATTTGACCTATTTTTGGTAAGGATGCCTCGACTTGTACCTTTTCACTACGACACAAAACATCATAGAGGGCCGCCTTCAAGCTCAAATGTTCAACAGATTCATTCTCCGAGAAATAATGACATTTGTCCTTACTGACATGGGCAAAATGGGGTAGCATAACTTGTCCCTGACGTAGACGGACTTCCTGTTGGCAACCTGGGCAAGAAAAAGGTCCCTGTTTTTTGTCGGCGTTCTGCGCTAAGAGTAGTTGGCCTGAGGCCGTATAGGCTTGTAACATGGTCACCTCCTATTCTCTTATTCGAAAAGCTAGACAGAAAATGCTATAATAAGAACCGCATAAAAAGACTGACACGAAGGAGTCCCTGTGAAAACAAGCGATTTTGATTTTGAACTGCCCGAAGAACTCATTGCCCAGACACCACTGGAAAAGCGTGATAGCTCTAAACTCCTAGTTATCGACCCTATCACAGAACAGATGACAGATACCCATTTTGACCATATCATTGATCATCTTAATCCTGGTGACGCCCTTGTGATGAACAATACGCGCGTGCTACCTGCACGCTTACACGGAGAAAAAGAAGGGACACACGGTCACGTCGAATTTCTCCTCCTCAAAAATATCAAAGCCGATGAGTGGGAAGTTTTGGCTAAACCTGCAAAACGGCTTAAAGTTGGAACAAAGGTCAGCTTTGGTGATGGACGCCTAAAAGCCACGGTGATCAAGGAGTTAGAACATGGTGGCCGTATCGTGACCTTTCACTATGACGGTATTTTTCTGGAAGTGCTAGAAAGCCTAGGCGAGATGCCCCTACCGCCTTACATACATGAAAAACTAGCCGACAAAGATCGCTATCAAACTGTTTATGCTAAGGAAAATGGATCTGCAGCTGCTCCAACAGCTGGTCTTCATTTCACCCCAGAGTTGCTAGACCGCATACAAAATAAGGGCGTGCAGCTTGTCTACTTGACTCTGCATGTTGGTTTAGGAACTTTTCGTCCTGTTTCAGTGGATGACATCACCAATCACACCATGCACTCGGAATTTTACCAACTGGATGAAACAGCAGCCCAGACCTTGCGCGAAACGCGTGCCAAAGGTGGTCGCATCGTGGCTATTGGAACCACCTCCATTCGTACCCTAGAAACAATTGGGCAAAAATTCAAGGGCGACATTCAAGCAGATTCTGGATGGACAAACATCTTCATCAAGCCAGGTTATCAGTTTCAGGTAGTCGATGCCTTTTCGACCAATTTTCACCTCCCAAAATCCACTCTGGTCATGCTGGTATCAGCTTTTGCTGGACGTGATTTTGTCCTCCAGGCATACGCCCATGCCGTTCAAGAACGCTACCGCTTCTTTAGCTTTGGCGATGCCATGTTCGTCACTCGAAGGACGACAGATTAGACAGCAAAAAACGAGTGAGCGCAAGGCTCACTCGTTTTATTATTACGCCTTCGCTGCTGCGTAGAGGTCGTTAACCTTGTTCCAGTTGATAACATGGAAGAAAGCTTCAATATAGTCAGGACGTACGTTACGATACTTTAGATAGTAGGCATGTTCCCAAACGTCCAAAGCCAGAATTGGTGTTTGACCTTGGCTAAGCGGTGTATCTTGGTTTGCAGTTGAAACGATTTGCAGCTCACCCTTGTCATCAACAACTAGCCAAGCCCAACCAGAACCAAAGCGGGTTTTAGCCGCTGCGGCAAACTCGTCCTTGAAGTTTTGGAAGTCACCGAAACGTTCATTGATAGCAGCTGTCAGCTCAGCAGATGGCGCACTTTCTTCAGCACTCAAGAGTTCCCAGAAAAGGCTGTGGTTGAGGTGCCCGCCACCATTGTTGATGACTGCTTGACGAATGGCTTCTGGAATACGCTCCACATGAGCCAACAAGCTTTCCAAGTTTTCACCAATCTCAGGATGTTTTTCCAAGGCCGCATTAACATTAGCCACATAAGTCGCATGGTGCTTGTCATGGTGCAACTTCATGGTTTCAGCGTCGATATAAGGTTCCAATGCGTCGTAGGCGTATGGTAATTCTGGTAGTTGGATAGTCATTTGCCATTCCTCTTTTCATCTTAGTTGCCTTCATTTTATAGCAAAGTGCTAGTGCTTTCAACTTTTTTGACTGAAAATTCTAATCACTTACTATTTTTAACAAGGCCATATCAAACAGGTAGTCCTTATCGTACTGTCCAGTTTTGATCTGATAATCGGTATCAATGAGACTCTTTATGCAGTGACTTAACTGTTTTAATGATAAGCCACGACTATCTCGTAAGGCAAATTTGACCTGGTAAGGATTGACCTTGCGCCCTAAGGCCTCTGACAATATAGACACGATTTGGCTATCCGATTTACCAGACTTAGCCAATAAACTCACTTGATAATAAATACGAAATTGTCCTAATAAGACCGCTATCAGTTTGACTTCATCTTGCCCTTGCATGACCAAATCCCAGGTCAATTGACGTGCGCGGTCAATGTCCTTTTCTATTAAATAACGGCTTAATTGAAAAACATCATCTTGTAAACTACGAGGTAAGATACTTGCAATATCTTCAGCATCCACTACGCCTCGCCCTTTTACCTGGACCAACAATTCCTTATTTTGCAGAGCTGTAGCAAAGTCAAATTGTGATTTCTCTAAAAAAAAGTCTAAAGCTGTAGCCGATAAATCCAAACCAGATTCCTGTAAAAGATCAGCCATATAAATACGCAAGTCAGCTTCTTTAACAGGACTGGCTTCTAAGAGAAAAGCCTTTTTCTTAAGCATTTTGACCAAACGTCGTTTGCCGTCTAACTTACCCGGTGCACAGATGATTAATCGTGTGCTTTCCACAGGATTTGAGAGGTAGTTTTCGAAGGCCTTCACATCTTTTTCTTCCAGATAGGATTTTCTGACGGTGGTGACATCAAGAAATTGATCAAAGATCACAATCTTTTGATCCGAAAAAAAAGGTAGTGATTCCAAATCCAAAGCGGCTTCAGCATAGGGAACCTGTGACAAATCAAAATAAGTATAGGTCAGATCTGCTGGATCGTAACCGACTTGAGCTAAGAGCTTTTCTTTCAAGATTGTGTACTGGCCATGATCCTCACCACTTAGCACCGTAACAGGTGGTAACTGAGTCGGTTCCAGTCCCTCTATTGTTGTGATGGTTAACATGTTCTTATTGTACCATAAAAAGAAAATCATTCTGTCTCATGAACTGTTGCTAAATGCCAATGGGTCCATCCCGTCAAACGAATCGCTCCTTGTTGGTCTGTTCGGAAAACCGTCATATGTAGACTTTGAAAGCGCTCCAAGGTTTCTAAATGTGGGTGCTGATAGCGGTTATTTTTACCTGCTGATACAAGTGCTATCCGCGCTCCGATGGCCTTTAAAAACATAGGGCTACTCGATCCTTTGGAACCATGGTGACCTGCTTTTAAGATGTCAACTTGTAACTCTGGATAAGTTGACATCAATCGTTCTTCTCCTTCGGCCTCTAAATCACCAGTAAATAAAAAGCGTTGCCCCAACAATTGACCATAAAGTACCAGAGAATCATTGTTTCCGCCATCACCTATAGAGTTAGGATAAAGACACTCTAAACTCGTCCCCATAATGGATAAACGCCCTCCAGCTTTCAAAACCGTCACGCGACATCCTGTTGCTTTTAATGTTTTAACAAAATCACTTTTTGTCAAACTACCTGGAGATACTAGAATTTCATCAATCTTAATCTGACTAGCAAGGACTAATAAATCGCCGACATGATCCGTATCAGTATGCGTCAAAACCAATTGATCAATTTTACCCACACCACGCGCATGCAAATACGGAATCACCGTTTTTTGTGCATTAGACATTGTTATTCCTTTTTGCCAGGATTCTTTAGTCGCAAATGTGACCTTCCCACCCGTATCAATTAAAATTGTCTTTCCCCACATGTCCCGCAAAAAAATACTATCGCCTTGTCCAACATCAATTACCGTCACTTCATTAACTAAAGGACATTTCACACTCAAAAATAAAACCAGTAAAACGCAAATAAGAACGAAACGTTGTTTTCTTTTTGACCAAAAATCAAACAGAATACCCAATAGTACTAACAGTAGCAAACAAAGAAAAAGGCTCGGTTTTCCTAAAACAAAAGGGTGCATTGTCTTTTTTTCAATAAATGTCAAACCTTGCTCTAATAGATGAAAGAAGACGTTTACCTGCGTCACCGGATACATAAAAGAAAAGAGAAAAATGAGTGCCAAACCCGGCAACATCACCACATCAAACAAAAAAGAAAATACGGCCGTCAAAGGAATCGAAAGAGGTTGAAAGGTCCCATAATAGTAGAGAAGAATAGGTAAAGCACCCAAACTAATGACTACTACTTCCAAAACCAAGCCTCTCATCTTTGAGTATTTTTCCCGATCGATACTAGATAGAATAAAAGCATAGCTTAAGCTAAGTACACCGCCTGCAGTCAACAGACTCTGTGGCATCAATCCTATTAAGACAAGCACTGTCATCGCTAGGTTATCCCAGGAACGCAGTCCTAAACATGCTACTTGAGACTGAGTCAGACTTCTTATGACAGAAACACTTCCACCTGTTAAACACCCATAAAGTACAGCAAAAGGTAACTGTCCCCAAAAAAGCCAATCATGATAGCCCCCCAATCGAAAATAAAAAAAGCGAAAGACTGCCAAAAAGAAACCTACTTGCATGCCCGAAAGAGCAAATAGATGAATAATCCCTAAGCTGGTATAGACTTCGCTCATGTCATCAAAGGATTTATCCAAATAACCAAAAAGGAGACCGGTCATGTAGTGTTGCATGGGCGCCGGAAAACACTGTTGGATATGTATAATAGCCGCTCGGCGCCACTCAGATAAGATACCCTTTAGGCCTAGATTGCCCTTGGTTATTGTAGAAATGGAACTAATTTGTAGAGTCCGATAAATCCCCTGTGTTCGCAAATACTTACGGTAATCGTAACCTTGAAAATTGCGTTGTCGTTCAGGTTTTTGTAGTTCTGCGACTACTTGGAGACTGAGTGTTTGAGAATGGGTTTCAAACCATTGCTTTTCCTGAGGACTATTGAATTGATAAAAGGCTTGGTAGACCTGATCATTGGAATAAGCACGAAAACTAAGACGATCCCCATTGATAGTTACGGTATCTGGAAGGACTGTTATGCGTGTAACTTGCTTAGGCACTTGAGCTTCTTTTTGCTCTACCTGATAACTTTGCCATCGAATAAAGATAAAGCAAACGACGAGAACAACAGTCGTTACGGCATACAATTTTCGCGGCATGCGATAGTAGGCAATCAATAAGGAAAGGAGCCAGCTAACCCACAACCAGGAAAGTCCAATAAAACAAGCGTAGTAGAACAGGAGAATAATTACTGCCATCTGAGGCAGAGAAAGACATCGGCCTTTAGTCCACTGTAACAGCTTCTTTAATCTTTTCAAAAGTTTTGTCTCCAATCCCAGAAACATCTTTTAATTCGTCTACCGATGCAAAACCTCCTTTGCTATCTCGATAATCAATAATATCTTGTGCACGCTTTTGTCCAATACCAGAAATAGTCTGCAAATCAGATACAGTAGCTGTATTTAGGTTGATCTTACTATCTGTCGTTCCACCGTCGTTAGTAGTAGTTGTGTCAGACGTTGCTTTACCACTTGTCGAAGTTGTTACCTCTGAAACAGCTTCTCCTTGGCTAGCGACATAAATAACTGCCTCATCTTGCAACTTCTGAGCGAGATTGACTGACTTTTGATTAGCTTGTTCTTGAAAGCCACCTGCTTTCTTTATAGCATCTGTCAGACGACTCCCCACAGGCAACTCATAAACACCAGGCCGTTGAACTGCACCTTTAACATCTACAACCAGATTTTTCTCTGTTTGCGACTGACTAGACTTGGGATAAGATGAATGCGTCACAACAGCTGAGCGTTGGTCTGATAAGGCGGTTAACTGATTAATATCCTCTACTGTCGATGATTTGGGACGATGTACCCAAAAAACTAAGACAAGTATACAAGCGCATAGTCCAAAGCATAGTTGCCACCGATAAGCTTTTATCCATTTACAATAATCCTGTCTCATAACAACCTCCTTCTATTTCTTTATCCGAAAAACCTGCAAAATTTTTCCCTTCTGAGGAGATTGGTAGTATAATAAGTCCATTAAAACACTTGGAGGTTCCATATGGGAATTACATATCGAAAAAACGATGATTTAGAAAAAATGCTTGAAAACTTCGCGATACTTCCAAAACTCGAAGGAGCCAATGAACCCGATCCTAAACAAAAGAAAAAAGCCACAAAAAAAGAGACTGAGGCATGAGTTTTTTATCCCATCTGCCTGCTAGCGTCTTACAATGTTTAGCTATCTTTTTATCTATCATTATTGAAGCCCTACCCTTTGTTTTTTTAGGCGCTATTTTATCAGGGTTTATAGAAGTCTATGTGACACCCAATCGCGTTCAGACTTTTCTACCTAAAAACAAACTGTTACGCATTCTTTTTGGAACATTAGCTGGTCTCATTTTTCCCTCTTGTGAGTGTGGAATTGTTCCTATTATCACGCGCTTTATCGAAAAGAAGGTTCCTTCATACACGGCTATTCCATTTTTAGTAACTGCGCCCATTATCAACCCAGTTGTTTTGTTTGCGACCTACTCCGCTTTTGGAAATTCCTGGCGCTATGTTTTCCTTCGCTTCATTGGAGCCATCTTAGTCGCTACTATCATGGGTATTCTGCTTGGTTTTGTTGTTGATGATCACATCTTAAAGCCTCACAAAAAAGTCACAAACCGCCATGAACATTCTGACGATAGTTCCCAATCTTTAACAGGATTCAAAAAGCTATTTGCAGCATTAGCACATGCAGTAGATGAATTTTTTGACACAGGTCGCTACCTTGTTTTTGGAGCTCTGGTGGCAGCAAGCATGCAAATCTATGTTCCAACTCGTGTGTTGACCAGCATAAGCCAAAATCCTCTGATAGCTATTCTGCTCATGATGCTCCTCGCTTTTATTCTATCATTATGTAGTGAAGCTGATGCCTTTATCGGGGCGTCCTTGCTGTCTACCTTTGGTATGGCACCTGTTCTAGCATTCTTACTCTTTGGTCCTCTGGTAGATATTAAAAATCTCCTCATGATGGGACATGCTTTCAAAACGCGTTTTATTGTCACTTTTGTTAGTGTCTCTGTGGCCGTTATTTTATCCTATTGTTTTGTTGTGGGGGTTGTGTAATATGCGACGTTTTCTTATCCTAGCAGGGTATTTTGAGCTAACGATGTACTTACAACTGACAGGAAAGCTCAATCAGTATATCAATAGCCACTACACCTACTTAGCTTATCTCTCCATGATTTTTGCCTTTATCCTAGCTCTAGTTCAATTAACCATCTGGATGCGACAAATGCATTGGCATAGTCATCTGACAAGCTGGCAAGCGCGACTATCTAGTATGGTCTTACTGGCTTTGCCTATTTTTGTAGGACTCTTGGTTCCAACAGTCACCCTAGATGCGACCACTGTTTCTGCTAAAGGCTACCATTTCCCGCTGGCAGCAGGAAGTACAGGTGGAACTAGCCAAGACGGAACAACTGTCCAATACCTCAAGCCTGATACCAGCTCCTACTTTACTAAATCAGCCTATTCATCTGAAATGGCAAGGGAACTAGCCAAATATCAAAAAGCCAAATCCATCACTATCACATCAGATAACTACATGGAAATTATGGAATTAATCTACCAATTTCCACAGGAATTTATTGGAAAAACGGTAACATACACTGGTTTTATCTATAATGACCCCAAGGTTAAAAATTATCAGTTTGCTTTTCGTTTTGGCATTATCCATTGTATTGCAGATTCAGGGGTCTATGGCCTTGCAACAACAGGAAACACCGTCCACTATGCTGATAATACCTGGGTAACTATGACTGGTACCATCACCCAAGAGTACCACCAGTCTCTTAAGGAAAATATTCCTGTTTTACATATCACTGATTGCAAGACTGTTTCTCAGCCGAAAAACCCTTATGTCTATCGTGTTTTTTAGTAAATGAGCCATACTAAAAAAGAAGACCAATATGGTCTTCTTTTTTATACACAATCGTCTTTAGAAATCAATCCGTTGCTGTGTTTTCTCATAAGAGTTAACAAAACGATTGGTTACACCTGTTTCAACAGTTTCCAAAGCATAAGAAATTGTCTCAAAGGCACCTAAGTAATTGAAATCGACTTCAAATTCATGAAGAGCTTGATGATAGGCATCTTGAACGGCAGGCTCAAAACTTCTATAGCGGTTTGAGTATTGCAATAGCTGTTCAGCTAAGGTAGCATTCTTAATTTCTTGGTAGGCATCATCTTCTAAAAGCTCCATAGCGCTAGTTGCGATGGCTAAGAGGTGCTGAACTTCTTCCATCGCAATACGGGGTTGATCCAATTCCTTAATCAATACCTCAACTTGATGACTAGTATTAAAGAAAGTATTCAGGAAGTCCGCTGGAATACCTGGTAGATTACGTTTCTCCATGTACCGTTTGATGGCATGAAGTTTATTGACATAGCTATTGGCTTTGTGTCGTGCAGCGGCTTCAGCTGTTTCCAAACCTTCTAGATCACGAAAAACATCCATCTGGCTATCTTCAACAGCTGCCAATGTAGACAAGGTCGTATCCAATTCTCCACTAAGTTCAGAATAAGGTTTAGGCTGATTATCCAGGTCAGAGATGATAGGAATAATCGTATCTTCGATATCCTTCAAAGAAGACGTAAACTGTTGCAAATCCAAGGCTTGTGTGTCAGGGAATTGATAGCGTTTAGACAAGCGTTTGAGCTCTTGAGCGAGTTTTTCGTTATTTTCTTTAGCATGAGCCAGAAAAGCTGGGATTGTTTTGATTTTTTTCTTGACAGCTTTTTCAGCTTTAATTTCTCGTTCGAAGAGATGATAAAGTCCATCAATCTTATCTTGAATATCCGTGTTCATGCTGTCTGAACGGTCTAAGTGTAAACTTGCTACTTCATTTAGAGAAACCGTTAATGAGGCACGAAGTTCAGAGAATCGGTTGTCAATATTTTCATCGCCAAAGTGGAAATGTTGTTTTACCATTTCTTGATAGCCATGTTCTAAATCTTCCAACTGATCCGGCAAGGTTTTTGTAAGTAACGCCACCAAACCAGGAATTTTTTCTGTCATCTGTCCTAAGGCAATGGTATGCTCCTCGGCCTTGTCCAAGATATCAGAAGCTTCAATCGGATCGCCAGAAGAATTCAAAGTCACAAACTGAGAAAATTCTGTTTCAATATTCTTCAGCTGACGGTCAATTTCGTCCTTAGCTGAGCCAAAAGCTTCCCCACTGTTAGCAACGGTTTCTTGTAATTGTTCGTAGAGATCCAGAGCGTGTTTAACACGTGCCGTATTTTTCTCTTCTTGTTCTTTGAGCAAACCTAAGGCCTCACGGATAGAAGCTATATTATCTTCTAAGTCCTTTAGCTTCGTTTGAACCGTAGTAATTTCTTGACGTGTTTTCAAGAAATGGAAAGTATCATTACTATTTTCCGCTTCAAATAAATGGTTCTCAATATCAGTAAAAGCATTAAGTGTCAAATCTGTCCACTTTTGCGTCCATTCTCTAAAAGCAGTTTGACTTTGCCCAATCAGATGAAGGCTTTTGACACCTTCAATTTCGGCATTAACTGGTAAATCAAACAAAGCTTGTTTTTGGTCTTCGAGACTTGCGATGGTCGCATCATTGCGGCGTCTGACAATAATGCCCAACAAGTAGGCAATGATGACAACGATGACCACAATCACGATGATCACGACGATACTGCTTGACATGTATTACTCCTTAATCGTTTTTCAGCATTCAAATACTTTATGATTATAACACACTTAAAGGTATTTGACACCCTGATTTAGATATCTAATGTGCTATATTCGGCATTTTCTTCAATAAATTCCCGACGAGGCTGGACATTATCCCCCATCAGCATGTCAAAAATACGGTCTGCTTCTGCCGCATCATCCACTGAAACTCTAGCCATCAAACGGTGGTCAGGGTTCATGGTTGTTTCCCACAATTGATGGTCATCCATTTCTCCCAGACCTTTATACCGTTGGACGGTAGGTTTCGTACGGCCACTACTGTATTGAGCAAGAGCCTCTTGTAAGCGTCGCTCTTGGTCTGCACCCGGTTGGATATAAGTTTTGACCTCGCTTCCCACCTTCACACCGTATATAGGTGGTTGCGCAATATAGACATAACCTGCTTCAAGAACTGGTCGCATAAAGCGATAAATCAAAGTCAGCAAAAGCGTTCGAATGTGCGCACCATCAACATCGGCATCTGTCATCAAGACCAATTTATGGTAGCGTGCTTTTGCGACATCAAAGTCTGCACCAAAGCCCGTTCCCATAGCGGTAAAGAGACTACGAATTTCCTCATTGGCAAGAATGCGATCCATACTGGCTTTTTCAACATTAAGAATCTTTCCTCGAATCGGCAAAATGGCCTGAAACTCACGATTTCTTCCTGACTTTGCTGAACCTCCCGCCGAATCCCCTTCGACGATAAAGAGTTCGTTTTGACTCGCATCGTTCGAAGAACAGTCAGCCAATTTACCAGGGAGGTTGGAAATTTCCAAACCAGATTTCTTTCGTGTGACTTCACGCGCTCTTTTAGCCGCCACCCTTGCCTTGCTGGCTAAAATCCCTTTTTCAACAATCTTTTTGGCAACAGCTGGGTTTTCCAACAAAAAACGACTAAAGGCATCACTAAACAGACGGTTGGTAATTTTAACAACCTCCGAATTGCCCAACTTCGTTTTGGTTTGTCCTTCAAATTGTGGATTAGGATGCTTAACGGAAATGACAGCTGTCAAGCCCTCACGAACGTCCTCACCGGACAAGTTGTCATCATTGTCTTTTAAAAGTTTGTTTTTTCTAGCGTAATCATTGATCACCCGCGTTAGCGCCGTCCGAAAACCTTGCTCATGCGTCCCACCTTCATAGGTATGAATGTTATTGGCGAAACTCATAATATTTTCTTGGTAAGCAGTGGTATACTGCATAGCCACTTCAACACTAATCCCCTCGAGCTCTCCTTCGGTAAAGATAGGATCCGGGAAAATAGCTTCCTTGCTGTCATTCAAGAAAGTAACGTACTCAACTATGCCACCTTCGTAATGAAAACTTTCAGACTGTTCTTTACCGTCTCGTTTATCTGTAATAGAAATCCGCAAGCCTCTATTTAGAAACGCTAATTCTTGAACACGCTTAGCCAACTTACCATAGTCATAGGTCGTTGTTTCAGTAAAAATTTCTGGATCTGGCGTAAAATGAACCGTTGTCCCATGGCGATCCGTCTGATCAATCACACGCAGATCGTCAACAACTAAGCCTTGACGGTACTCTTGAAAATAGACTTGACCATTTTTGTAGACTCGCACATCCAACTGAGTTGACAAGGCATTAACAACAGAGGAACCGACACCGTGCAAGCCCCCAGAGACCTTATAGCCCCCACCGCCAAATTTACCTCCGGCATGCAGGACAGTAAAGACTGTTTCGACCGCTGGACGGCCTGTTGTTTCCTGAATATCTACTGGAATCCCACGACCATCGTCTACAACTGTAATGGAATCATCTGCCTCAATAATGACCTGAACCTCAGTCGCAAAACCCGCTAAAGCTTCATCAATTGAGTTATCGACAATTTCCCAAACCAGATGGTGAAGCCCTTCTTTAGAGGTTGAACCGATATACATTCCAGGACGTACACGGACAGCCTCTAATCCTTCAAGGACTTGAATCTGGCTGGCATCGTATGCCTGAGCTTCTAATTCTTTATTTTCTTCTGACATATTACACCTCAATCAGCCTATCTAATGGCACCTGTCCGTGATAAAGCATGCTTGCAAATCCAGCAGCACGCCCAGCTGTGATATCAATCAAGCGGTCACCGATAACAAGTGCATTTGTCAGCTGGTATTTTTCTTTAAGATAAAGAAAACTCTCTGGACTTGGTTTTCTTGCAAATCCCGCATCACTCGTAACGACTTCTGTAAAATATGAACGAATACCTGTGGCCTCTAAAACCTCTATCACATTGTGGTTGCGGTGCGTCACCAAGAAATTACGACCACCAGTAGTGACAATTTTTTCCAATAGCGGTTTAGCGCCCTCAAACAGTTGAGGATGACTTAGAGCATCTTTTTCACGCGCTTTATAGGCGTTTAAGAAACCCGGAAGTCCTTGAGCAAATGTGTCAACCGCTTCTTGTGTTGATTGTTTTAAGGCAAGGTAAACAGCGCTTTTATCTGCCTTACGACCAAAATCTGCTAGGGTTTCAACAAAGGCTCTACTAGATGTTTCATAATTATCTAGCAGGGTTCCGCCTAAATCCCAAATATAATCTTGATATTGCATACCCTCTTATTATAGCAAAAATTAAGAAAAATAACTACTCCAACCGCAAGAGCGCCTAGCATTTAAGCCAAACAAAATTATAAACAGACTTTCTTCATCCGTTTACTCTAACCTACAACAAAAAACGTTCGGAAATGTTATTTCCGAACGCTTTATGGCATCAGCTATCAAGACGCCGTTTAGTATAACGATTATCAATCATGGTTTCTTCATGCAAACGATTTTGATAGGCCATGGACAAGACAATGCCGACACCAATTAAGTTAGAAATTAGAGAAGACCCACCCTTGGAAATAAAGGGAAGCGGGATACCTGTCAAAGGAAGAATACCAACTGCCGCTCCAATATTTTCAAAGATATGAAAGACGATCATCATGATAAAGCCTGTCGAGATATAGGTATAAAACAGATTATTCGACTGGAAGGTCACGCGAAGCATACGATAAATGAGAATGAGATACAAGATGAGTATCAAAACTGCCCCCAGAAAACCAAAGTCCTCACCAATAACGGTAAAGATCATATCACTTTCTCGAACAGGCACCGACAAATCTAGAACATTCATCCCTTTGCCAAAAAGGCCCCCTGTTCCAATCGAGATCATTCCCTGAGTTTGCTGGTAGGCAATACCTGAGGCATAAGAGAACGGATCTAACCAGGCTGAAATACGGTTAATTTGATAAGTATCCATTCCAAGATGGTAGAGAAATTCTTTTCCACCTTTCATGGTAAAGACAAACAAGAAAAGCGAAATCATCAGCACAATAGTACCTGCAATCGGTAAGATAATACGCCATGAAATTCCTGAAACCAATACCATTCCTGCAAAAATTGCCATAAAGACTAAAGCCGTCCCCAAGTCTTTTTGAAGACCCAAAAGTAACAACACCGGAATAGTAATCCCCACAAAATAACCAAGCAAAGTCCAATCGACTTTCAGCGTATGTTGGCGATGCTGGCGTTTAAAATCAACAATCATTCGAGCCAACATTAAGATGTAGGCAATCTTCATAAATTCGGAAGGTTGAAATAGTGTGACGGACCCAATTGAAATCCAGTTTTTGGCACCCGTTGAAGAAACTAAGGCTTGGCTATAAAAGATAAGGGGTAAAACCATCAAGCACAAACCTAAACCATACATCCATGGTGTCATTTTCCACAAAAAACTAGTGCTAAAGAACATCACAATAAAAGCCAATGCTACTCCGATAATCATCCATAAGCCTTGTTGCGTCAAAACCGACAACAAGGTATGGGGGTAATCATGCGAAGTTGCAATAAAAATCGCTACCAAGCCTATCAATAAGAGTAAGAACACGGGAATAACAATCATAAAATCGATGCGTCGTTCTACCTTATAGCGATTGTTCAGCAAGTCCCACTCAGGTAAAAACATTCTCTTATGAACACCCATTTCAGCCAGTTCTTTGTTGGCCTTTTCCTTCTGACCGCTTCCTTTTGCCTTTTTAAACCACTGTTTTTGGGGCTTCTTAGTCTTCTCTTTTGTCTTTGTCACCTGTGCAGTCACTGACTCTCTTGTATCTTGTGACGCACCACTTAAAACCTTTTTTTCCCCCAACCAATTCCGTTTGGCCAAAAGTTTCTGAAAAAATGTCTTGCTACCTGCCATTTCAACCTCAATTTCTATAGGATTTTTTCACGTAAAAATATTATATCACTTTTAATCGTCTGAAAAAGAAAAATTTTGCGTTTCATTTTGAAAATTTCTCATTTTATTACAAATGTTACAAAAGCCCGAAATGAATGGGTTTTTCACGCTTTCATTTATCATGTTTATGCAAAGCAAACACAAGATATGGGCTTTTATTTCAAATTCTCCCACTATATTTTGTGTTTTTCAGAGGTTTTCATCTTGCTTTTTACTTCCTTTTGGGGTATCATGACTAAGCATTACTTTTTGGAGGTGCCATTATGGCAAAAATTACTGTTTTTTCAAAAAACAACTGTATGCAATGTAAAATGACTAAGAAATTTCTCGAACAGCATGGCGCTGACTTTGAAGAAATCAATATTGACGAACATCCGGAAAAGATCGATTACGTCAAAAGTTTGGGCTTCACCGCGGCACCTGTTATCGAAGCCGGGGATATCGTCTTCTCTGGGTTTCAACCAAGCAAGTTAAAAGACATCATCTAACATAAGTATTCATATACTACAACGAGGTTACTATGAGTTTAAAAGATTTGGGAGATATCTCCTATTTTCGTCTGAATAACGAAATCAATCGTCCCGTTAACGGACAAATCATGCTTCACAAGGACCAAGAAGCGCTTGAGGCATTCTTTAAGGAAAATGTTTTGCCAAATACGATGGCCTTTGATAGCATTACAGATAAAATCAACTATCTCATCGAACATGACTACATTGAGTCTGCTTTTATCGCAAAATATCAGCCTGAGTTTATTGAAGAACTATCAGATTTCTTAAAAAAGGCGAATTTTCGTTTTCAGTCCTTTATGGCTGCCTATAAATTCTACCAACAATATGCCCTGCATACCAATGCTGGCGACTATTACTTGGAATCTATAGAAGACCGTATTCTCTTTAACGCCCTCTACTTTGCTGATGGTAACGAAGAGCTGGCCAAGGATTTGGCCAACGAAATGATTCACCAACGCTACCAACCTGCAACACCTTCTTTTCTTAATGCGGGGCGTAGTCGACGGGGGGAATTTGTCTCTTGTTTCTTGATTCAAGTTACCGATGACATGAATGCTATTGGCCGTTCTATCAATTCAGCCTTGCAATTGTCGCGTATCGGTGGTGGGGTCGGAATTTCCCTGAGTAATTTGCGTGAAGCTGGTGCTCCTATCAAAGGGTACGCCGGTGCTGCATCTGGGGTTGTACCTGTAATGAAACTCTTTGAAGATAGTTTCTCTTATTCCAACCAACTTGGTCAACGGCAGGGAGCTGGAGTTGTTTATCTAGATGTTTTCCACCCAGACATTCTTTCTTTCCTTTCTACGAAGAAAGAAAATGCTGACGAAAAAATCCGTGTTAAAACCCTTTCTCTTGGGGTTACTATTCCTGATAAATTCTACGAATTGGTACGTCAAGATGCAGATATGTATCTCTTTAGCCCTTACAATATCGAAAAAGAGTACGGAGTTCCTTTTAATTACATCAACATCACTGAAAAGTATGATGAGTTAGTGGCTAATCCTAAGATTCATAAGACAAAAATTAAAGCACGTGATTTGGAAACTGAAATTTCTAAGTTGCAGCAAGAGTCTGGTTACCCTTACGTCATCAATATTGATACCGTCAACAAGGCCAATGCGATTGACGGACGTATTGTTATGAGCAACCTTTGTTCTGAAATTCTGCAAGTACAGACACCGAGTGTCATTAACGATGCCCAAGAATTTCTGCAAATGGGAACTGATGTTGCCTGCAATTTGGGTTCTACCAACGTGGTCAACCTGATGACTTCTCCAGATTTTGGTAAGTCTGTTCGTACCATGACGCGTGCCTTAACCTTTGTCACAGATAGTGCCAACATCGAAGCTGTTCCAACTATCAACAAGGGAAATCATGAGGCTCATGCCATTGGACTGGGTGCAATGGGCTTACACTCCTACTTTGCACAACATCACATTCATTATGGTAGTCCAGAGTCTATTGAGTTCACAGATATTTACTTCATGTTGCTCAATTACTGGACACTCGTCGAATCCAACCGCATTGCTAAAGAACGCGGAGAGAGCTTTGTCAACTTTGAAAAATCTGACTATGCTAACGGTTCTTATTTTGACCGTTATATAACTGGGACCTTCCAGCCACATTCAGACAAGGTGAAAGAACTTTTTGCTAATCACTTTATTCCAACAGCACACGATTGGACCCAACTCAAAGAAGCTGTCATGCGTGATGGTTTGTATAACCAAAATCGTTTAGCGGTTGCACCAAACGGATCTATCAGTTATATCAATGATGTGTCAGCCAGTCTTCATCCGATCATTCAACGCATTGAAGAACGTCAAGAGAAGAAAATTGGTAAAATCTACTACCCAGCTGCTGGTTTATCAACTGACACGATTCCTTATTACACTTCAGCCTACGATATGGATATGCGACGTGTTATCGATGTATACGCAGCTGCTACGCAACACGTTGACCAAGGGCTCTCTTTAACACTCTTTATGCGCTCTGATATCCCAGAGGGATTGTACGAGTGGAAAAACGAAAGCAAGCAAACCACCCGTGATTTATCTATATTACGTAATTATGCGTTTAACAAAGGCATCAAATCTATCTACTACGTTCGTACCTATACTGACGATGGAGATGAGGTTGGTGCTAACCAATGTGAAAGTTGTGTTATCTAAGCTTATAATCGTTTTATAGGTCAGTAGAAACGTTCAAAAATTATTCTGATGACGATTGCTCCCTTACAGTTAGCGTCATGAGTTTTTGGGAGTGAGATGATGAACTCTATTTGTTTACAATTTAGTTCTCAGTCACTCTTTTTTTGTCAGTCACAGGCTTCCCCATTTTTAAATGCTTTTGTGATAAAATAAAACTAACATTTGATAGAATCAGAGGAGACCATCATGTCAACCTATTATAAAGCCATAAACTGGAATGAAATCGAAGATGTCATTGACAAATCTACTTGGGAAAAGCTAACCGAACAATTTTGGCTAGATACTCGAATTCCCGTGTCCAATGACCTTGACGATTGGCGCAAGCTCTCTGCAGAAGAAAAGGATCTGGTCGGAAAAGTTTTCGGTGGTTTAACCTTGCTAGACACTGTCCAATCTGAGAGTGGGATGGCTCACCTTAAAAAAGACATCCGAACGCCACATGAGGAGGCTGTCCTTAACAACATCGAATTCATGGAGTCTGTCCATGCCAAATCCTACTCAACAATTTTTACAACCTTGAACACCAAAGCAGAGATCGAAGCCATCTTCGACTGGGTGGATAACAATGAATACCTGCAACGCAAAGCAGAAATTGTTAATGAACTCTATAAAAACGGTACACCTTTAGAGAAAAAAGTCGCTTCCGTCTTTTTGGAAACCTTTCTCTTTTATTCAGGCTTTTTCACACCTCTTTACTATTTAGGAAATAACAAACTGCCCAATGTTGCTGAGATTATTAAACTCATTATCCGTGACGAATCCGTCCACGGTACTTACATTGGTTACAAATTTCAACTAGGATTTAACGAATTATCCGAACAAGAACAAAGTGATTTCAAGGATTGGATGTACGACTTGCTCTTTAAACTCTATGAAAATGAGGAGGCCTACACCCACTACCTTTACGATCAAGTCGGTTGGACCGAGGAGGTCATGACTTTCTTACGCTACAATGCCAATAAGGCTTTGATGAATCTCGGGCAAGACCCACTCTTTCCTGATACTGCAGATGACGTCAATCCAATTGTTATGAACGGTATTTCGACAGGGACTAGCAACCATGACTTCTTCAGCCAAGTTGGTAATGGTTACCTACTCGGTGAAGTTGAAGCCATGCGTGATGAAGACTATCTCATCGGAATGGACTAAAAAAATGACGAGCGCTTGTTTTTAGCACTCGTCATTTTTTATATCATTTTCACTCAATTTTTATTTCAAATGAGCCTCTCGTTTAGCGTACATTTCTTTTCCTAAATCCACCAAATGTTCAATCAGGTCACCATAAGATAACCCCATATTCTCCCACAACTTAGGATACATCGACCATTGTGTGAAGCCTGGCATGGTATTGAGTTCATTGAGGTAAATTCGACCATCCGCTGTTAGGAAAAAGTCACAACGCGAAAGCCCACAGCCTCCTATCGCTTTAAAAGCAAGTGCTGCATAGTCTCTCATTTTCTCAGCAATGGTTTCCGAAATATCTGCAGGTATCGCCATTGTAATTTTGTTGTCGATATATTTGGCATCATAATCATAAAAGGCCACATCTTTAACGACCTCACCTGGTAGTGTGGTCTGTGGATCAGTGTTTCCCAAAATCCCCACTTCGATTTCTCGTGCTGTAACCCCTTGCTCAATCAAAATACGACTATCGTACTTAAGGGCTAAACGAAGGGCATCAGCCAAAGCTAAGGCATCATCTGCCTTAGAAATACCGACACTCGATCCCATGTTTGCTGGTTTAACAAAGACTGGATAAACCAGAGACTGCTCAACCTGCTGAATTTTTTCGTCAACAGAGTCTCCCTCAAAATAGGTCAGGTAATCAACTTGAGGAACCCCTACTGTTGATAAGGCTTGCTTGGTAGCAATTTTATCCATAGCCAAACTGGAGGATAAAATATTTGTTCCCACATAAGGCAAACCTAACACTTCTAAGAAACCTTGAATAGAGCCATCTTCTCCCATTGGACCATGCAAAACTGGAAAAACAACTGCTTGGTCTTCATAGATTGCACTTGGTGCAATTTTATGTGACCAATTTACTGTCGCATTAGTCATTAACCGTTCAGAACGATCAGGAACTTGTTCAAATACCTGTGTCGCAATAAAATCACCAGTTTGTGTAATGAAATACGTTTTAACCACGAAACGGTCGTAATTCACCGCACGCATAACACTCTCAGCAGAAAGTACAGAGACCTCACGCTCTGCGCTTCTACCACCATATAACAGTATTAGAGTTTCCTTAGACATAGTTTCCTCTTTTTCTTCATGACTGAATCATTTAAAGTTCAGTTCGATTTTCGATTGCCGATAGCAGAGTTACTTCATCAGCATATTCAATGTCACTACCGACAGCTAATCCACGCGCCAACCGTGTGACCTTAATGCCAGCAGGTTTGAGTACACGAGAAATGTACATAGAGGTAGCCTCCCCATCAGCCGTTGCATTGGTTGCGATAATCACTTCAGAAATTTCTGCATGTTGTTGCAAACGCTCAATGAGTGATTTCAGATTAATATCATCAGGACCAACGCCTTTCATCGGCGAAATCAACCCCTGTAAAACATGGTAAAGTCCCCGATACTCCTGAATTTTTTCCATTGCTGAAACATCCTGACTGTCTTCAACAATCAAGACGGTTGTCTGGTCACGACTTGGATCTCGACAAATATCACAGGGATCCTCATCTGTTAATCGTCCACAAACGCTACAATAGGTCAGTTCTCGTTTAGCTGCCAGTAAATGTTTTGCAAAATCGTTAACATCCTCATCGCTCATTCCTAAAGTATAAAAGGCAAGTCGTGTGGCAGTCTTTGTCCCAATACCTGGAAGTTTCGAAAAACTGTCTATTAATTTTGCAATAGGCTTTGGATAAAGCACCTAGCCTCCTTTCTAGCTAATACCATACATAGAAGCATAAAGACTAATCATATCCCGCGCAATGTATTGACTAGCTTTGCTATTTGAGTTTGTTGAATGAGGGTACATAACAGCCACCGCAATTTTAGCATTATCGCTAGGACCATAGGCAACCACGTTGTTATTAACAGTGGTTATTGTGGCTCCGCTACTAGACGTTGCAAAGGTTTCTGCTGTACCTGTTTTTCCAGAAATACTAATACTGCCGCCTAACATGCTTGTCCCTGTTGCATAACTGCTGGAACTGTGGACAACATCATAAAAACCTTCCTGTAAAATGCCCATATCTCCATCTGGAATGGTTACCTTATTCATCGTTTTAGTGGCGATAGTCTGAGACAAAGCTCCCATACTTCCATCACTATTGCTGTCATAGATGCTATCCACCAAATGAGGAGCTAAACGAGTTCCCCCATTAGCAATAGTCGCTGCGTACTGCGCCAACTGCATGGTCGTATAACTATCATACTGACCAAAAGCTTCTGTCACGACATTACCTGGTGTAAAGCTACTTGAAAGAAAACCAGTTGAGGCATTTGGCAAGTCAATACCCGTGTCAGTCCCCATACCATATTCGGCATAAGTTTTGCGTAGAGCTGACATGGCTGTATCAGCACCAGAGTCAGACAAAGTCATTCCTGGTGTATAGTCCTGCCCCATCAGCTTCAAAGCGATCTGAACCATATAGGTATTTGAGGAATAGGTCAGAGCTTGCACAGCTGTAATTGGCATACTTCCAGACGTGAACCAAGACTTGATAACATTAGTACCTGATAGATAGATGGGCTGGTCATATAGGGTTTCATTCCCAGTTAACACATTATTGGCCCAACCTGCAGTTATGGTGGCTCCCTTAACAACAGAGCCTGGTACAAAAACATCTGTAATCGTTCCCAAGGCATCTGGTGTCGTTGTCGACGTTTCAGGAGTATGTGACAGTCCTGCCATCGCTAAGATAGCCCCCGTTGACGTATCCAATGCTACTGCATAGATACCTTCTGAGTAGGTTGCATTTCCTGCTGCCAGTTCAGAATTATAGTATTGACTAAGAATATTTTCGACACCGGTTTGATAAGCCATATTAATGGTTAGCTTAAGTGCCTTCCCCTGGGTCCCTTGCTGACTGACAACATCCTTAATGACTTCACCTTTACGATTCACCCGAATCTTGCGAATGGTATGTGAGCCTTGCAAATCTGATTCGTATTGTTTTTCTAGGTAACTCGTTCCCACTCGGTCATTGAGTGAGTAACCTTTCTTAAGATAGCTTGACACATCCTCAGATGGGAGACCTGTTTGAGAACTAGAAACTGTTCCAATAACGTCTGCTAGACTTGAAGCGCTATCTGATGTGGTCCGATCCCAGTCTGTTGTAATGGAAATACCTGGTAGATCTGCTGTATCTCCCTGGATAGCAGCAATCTGATCATCGCTTAAATCACCGGTTGTCAAATTCACTGAGCCAAACGTCGAGGTTCCATTCATCTGTGTGAAGATATAAACAATTTTTTCTTCATCTTCAGAAAAATTAATTTCATCATCCGTCACCGCATTAACAGCATTTTCGTAAATCGTAGATTCTGACAAGCTATTCCCAAAATTGTCATAGCGTTCATTTTTAGGTAAACGTGCTACGACCGCCTGATAATTTTCAGGTGTTGCAAGAAAATAATCTTTCTTATCCCGTGTGCTTACACTCGTTTGCGTCAACGGAGCTATTGTTGCCAAACGCTGAGCCACTTGTTTGATTTGCGCTGTAGTGATGGTATTGCTTCTGGTGAAAGCAATTACATTTTTAGTTGTATTGGTGACCAAAGGTAGCCCCGTCGCATCAAAAATTTCACCCCGAACACTTGATGTTTTGATGGTATAATTGGTCGTCGCATTGAGTTTTGCCGAATAAAATTTCTTTTCCACAATCTGCATCTGAGCCAGACGCAACAAAAGAATTGTAAACAAGACAAACACTGTAAAGAAGAGTAAGTTCACACGATGTGCGACCCTCAAAGCCGCCTTATTCTTACTACCATTTCGCTTACTAGCCATAGGTCCCCCCGCATACATAGTCTCTTATATTTTATCACATTTGATGATTAAAACACTAAAATTGTCAGCCTTTTTTCAGATAAATTTCGCTTTTTTCCTTAATCATTTTCATGAAAAAAGCCAACGAATCGTTGACTCCTTATCTACCAAATTCCCAAAAGTTTTTGCATCAGTAGACTGACCCCACTAATTGCTATCCAACAACAGCCTCCTAGGAGGATGGCTGACTTCCCAGACGTCAGCAAGGATTTTATTTGCGTTTGACAGCCAATTGCCGTCATTGCCATGACGATCAAAAACTGAGAGACACTTTTGACGTGACTAGTCCAAGTTACTGAAAAACCAAACCAACTCCATAGACTAATGAATAGGGAAGCCAGTAAAAAGTAGATAATAAAGGTCGGAATGACACGATACCAGGCTTGCTTATCCCTTTGAACACCTTGATGACGATAGCTGTAAATCGATAATCCCAGAGTAATAGGAATAATAGCCAAGGTACGGGTTAATTTTACAATCGTTGCTTCGGCTAAAATATGTGTGCCATGTAAGCTATCCCAAACACTTGCAGTTGCCGTTACTGATGACGTGTCATTGACCGCAGTTCCCGCAAATATCGCAAAACCATGTTGAGACAGGCCTAAAAATTGACCGAAAGTTGGAAATAATAGCGCCGCTAATACATTGAACAAAAAGATAACAGAAATAGATTGTGCAATTGCCTGCTCATCCGCATCAATTACTGGCGCAGTTGCTGCAATGGCTGAACCTCCACAAATCGAGGAACCCACACCTATCAATGTGGCTATGTGACTATCAATTCTCAGATACCGTTTTAAAACTATAGTCACTAATAAGGCTGTAACCACAGTGGACAGAATAACTGGTAAAGACAAAGCACCAACACGAAAAATCTGACTGAGATTAAGACTAAAACCTAATAAAACCACAGCTACCTGGAGGATAATTTTGCCACTAAACTGCAAGCCTGCTTTTAGGACTACAAAGGATTTTAACCTTTCAGCTAATAATATCCCCAAAAGGATACCGAAAACAGGGCCACCAACAATTGGAAACAACTGCCCTAAATACCAAGCAATCCCAGCTAATGCTATGCAAAAAAACAACCCTGGAAAAAGCCGTGACGACCGAATATCGCCTAACGATTTAATCATTTTGCAACAATTCTTGAAGTGGTTTAAAAATAATCCCTTCGATATCCTGGAAGTATACCCCCAAGCGTTGTTGATGGTCGAAATAGGATTTCACCAAAGGATTTGCCTCAATTTTATCACTAACAGCAGACATCGCTGATTGGTCATCCTCAGTTGGCAGTTGCCCAGTTGCCATCGCTTGTTGGAAACGCTCCTGCAATTGCAAAAATTCTGTTAAAATGGCTTGAGCTTCTTCATCTTGCCGAATCGCCGTCTTAGCTTCCTTGACTGCTTGATATTCGGGTAATTGGCGCAAACCTCGCTCTAAAGCATTTGCTAAATCATAAACATTAACTGACATAAGTGTCCTTTCTATAATGAAACCTTGTGGGCGGTATGTGTCTCAATCTGAGTTTTAGCAAAATCCAAGTCCTTTTGATTCTTAAAGGAAATCCGCAAAATACCATTGATGTCTTCTCGGTTATTTTCAAGGATTTGGACATTGACTAATGAGGTTCCGCGTAGTAACTCAAGCACTTTGAGGATTTCATCTTCCTCATCAGGAATGGAGACTTGCAAATCAAAGGTAGAATCCACTCCCCCACGTTTATGGATTTCCATCTCTTTGCGGGCTTTGCGAGCCCGGTCAAAAAATTGCCATATCCCATCGGCATCCTTATGACGTATCTTTTGAGCAATGTCAGTTAATAGTCCTTGAAAATTGTCCAAACGTTCTAAAATAGCATCTGGATTACTCAATAAAATACTCGTCCACATTCCCGGTTCACTCTCAGCTATACGGGTCATATCACGAAAACCACCGGCAGCAAAATGTTGCGTGAGTTCATGTGTTTGTCGGTAATCCGAAGATTGTTCCATAAGACTAGCCGCCAAGACATGGGGAAAATGACTGATTTGAGCGGTAACGCGATCATGCTCAAGGGCATCGACCTCAATAAAACGTGCATGCAAACCAGACAAAATTTCTTGGAGTTCAACAATGGTTTGTTGTCCCGTTAGACGAGAAGGGGTAAAAATATAGTAAGCATTTTCAAATAGATTGACATCACTGGCAATAGCCCCTGACTTATGGGAACCTGCCATGGGATGTGACCCAACAAATTGTGCCTTAGTTCCTGACAAATACGTTTCTGCTGCCGCCACGATCTCTGCCTTAGTTGAACCAGCATCTGTAATAATAACACCTTCTTTTAAAGGCATTTGCGCGACAGACTTTAGTAAGTCGATTGTTTGCTTAATTGGTACACAGATGAAAATCACATCTGCTTCTGGTACAAAAGTCGCAAAATCATCTGTTACGGCATCAACGATACCGCGTTCTATGGCTACCTGACGTGATTTTTCAGAGCGGTTATACCCCAGGATACGGTATTCTGGATGGTCTCTGCGGATACCTAAGGCTAACGATCCCCCAATCAAACCAAGACCTGCAATATAAATGGTTTTTTGTGACATAAGCACCTTCTAAAAATTCTGGATATGTTGTCGATGACTTTCCACAGCCACTTGTAATTCTTCCAAACTATCCGATGAGAACTGATTAATCAATTCAGTTGCTAAAACAGTCGCTACAACACTTTCCATGACAACACCTGCTGCTGGAACAGCTGTCGGGTCACTGCGTTCAACACTTGCCTTGTAGGGTTCATGCGTTTCAATATCGACACTCATCAGTGGTTGGTAAAGGGTGGGAATAGGCTTCATAACGCCACGTATAATCAGTGGTTGACCGTTGGTCATGCCTCCCTCAAATCCTCCAAGGTTATTAGAACGTCTCGTATACCCCTCTTCTTTGGACCAAGCAATTTCATCCATTACCTGCGACCCACGTAAATAGCCATCTTTAAAACCAAGCCCAAACTCAACACCTTTAAAAGCATTGATAGAAACGACCCCTTGAGCTAATTTACCATCTAACTTACGGTCCCATTGCACATAAGAACCCAATCCAGCAGGAACACCACCGACAACGGTCTCAATCACACCACCAATCGTATCACCTTCTTTTTTGATACGATCAATATAAGCTTTGATTTCCTCTTCACGTTCTGGTTCAACGATGGAAACTTCTGACTTACGAGCCCGGTCTTTGATTTCAGCCACTGTTAAACCTTCTGGCACATCTATTTCAATGCCGCCAAAGACGACAACATGAGACGCTACGTCAATACCAAGCTCTTCTAAAAGGCGCTTTGCTACTGCTCCAATAGCTACGCGCATCGTTGTCTCTCGAGCTGAAGAACGTTCCAATGCATTACGTAAATCACTAAAGCGGTATTTCATACCACCAACCAAGTCTGCATGTCCCGGACGTGGCTTTGTCAACTTCCGAATGCCCTTTTTCTTATCATCAATATCTGACGCAGACATAATTTCAGTCCAGTTTTTGAAATCGCGATTAGTGACATTAAGTGTTATAGGACTTCCCATTGTCAAACCATGACGGACACCTGACGTAATCTCTACTTGATCAGATTCAATTTTCATACGTCCCCCACGACCGTAACCCCCTTGACGGCGCTTGAGTTCTGCATTAATATACTCCGCAGTCAAAGGCATGCCTGCAGGAACTCCTTCAATGATGGCCGTTAACCGTGGCCCATGTGATTCTCCAGCTGTAAAATATCTCATCTTATTTCTCCAAATAGTCTCTCATCTCAGTTAAAGGAATAGGGTGAATTTCTGCCTGACCAATAGTTGGCACCAAAACAATTTTGATGAGGTGTCCCCTAGCCTTTTTATCATGAGTCAAAGCCTGGTAAAGCGTCTCTTTATCCCAGTTAGCGTAATCGATTGGCAGACCAAACTTTTGGCACATATCTCTAATAGCTTGCGTTAAACCGGCTGCAATTAATCCTTTATTTTCGGCTATTTGAGAAATTTGAACCATTCCCATAGCGACACCTTCACCATGCATGACTTTACCATAGCCAGCTGTTTGTTCGATGGCATGCCCAATGGTATGACCAAAGTTCAGATACAAGCGGACACCATTGTCCAACTCGTCTTCAACAACCACACGACGCTTAACTTCACAAGAATGATAAATAATCGCTTCAGCTTGCTCTAAAATTCCTTGGCGACCAGCTGGAAGCTCTTTTAAGAGTTCCCAAAGCTCTGGATCTGCAATGAGGCCGTATTTAATCACCTCACCCATCCCCTCAATTAATTCTCTTTCCCCCAGAGTTTCCAGAGTATTAGGATCAATCAAGACACCATCGGGTTGTGCAAAGGTTCCTACTAGATTCTTAGCAAATGGCGTATTCACTGCCGTTTTCCCACCAATAGAAGAGTCAACTTGAGCCGTTAAACTCGTTGGAATCTGAACGAAATGGACACCACGCATATAGGTAGAAGCAACAAATGCCGCCAAATCACCTGGAACACCGCCTCCCAGGGCAACGATGCCATCACTGCGCGTCAAACCAAATCTTGCTAAAAATTCATAAACCCGATTGGCTGTGGTTAAGCTCTTTTGCGCTTCACCTTCTAAAAAGTCAAAAACAGCAACTTCAAATCCCGCACTTTCCAAGGAAAGTTTTACTGTTTCAGCGTAGAGACTGGCCACGTGGTTATCTGTGATAATAGCCACCTTTTGGGGTTGCCAAAGTTGCCTTAACCAGTTCCCCGCCCCTTTTAAAGCCCCTCTTTCAATTAGAATATCGTAGGGATGTTGGGGCAAATCGACACGTAATTTCATGATTTCTCCTTTGTCATTTGGTACTTTTGAACCAAGATCGACCAGATGTCATCCGTTGGCATGATCTCACCCGTCCAAAGCTTAAAGGCTTCAGCTGCTTGATATAAGAGCATACCTAAACCATTAGTTACTTGCAAGCCACGTTCTCTGGCGGCCAACAGTAAAGGGGTCTCAAAGGGCTGATAGATGACATCAGCAACCAGTAAACTTGTCGGTAACAGTGTTCTCTCAGGGAGAGGAGAAGACATGCCATCCATTCCAAGACTAGTTGCATTTACCAATAGATCTGCATGGTGCAAAGCCTTCTCAAGTGCTTCTTGATCCGATATCGCAAAAACAGTGATTGAACAGTTTGTCCTAGTTCGGATAGCCTCAATCTTATTGACCGTTTTTTCTAACGAAGCTTCTCTAACAAATACGAAAATTTCCTTTGCCTGGTATAAAGCTGCTTGAGCCAAAATTGCTGTTCCAGCACCACCAGCACCCAGCAACACCATAGATTTTTGGCTGATCTGAAAATCAAATGTTTTCTGGAGATGGTGAAAAAATCCGATACCATCCGTATTGTAGCCTACCAATTGCCCCTCTTTATTGACAACTGTATTAACAGCACCAATCAGTGAGGCTTCAGGGGACAAACTATCTAAATAAGGAATAACTGCTGCTTTATAGGGCATGGAAAGGTTGATTCCCCACATATCATAACGACGAATATTAGCAACCGTCTCCGCTAAGTCTTCCGCCTTAATATCCCAAGCTAAATACACGCCATTAATTTGTAATTTATCAAAAGCAAAGTTATGGATAAAGGGTGAAATGGAATGCTTAATCGGATGCGCAACAACAGTTGCTAAACGTGTATAGCCATCAATCTGCATCGATAAGTCTCCTCACTTGCTCCAAATCCTTGAGGCTCACCTGACCAGGTGCGCTAGCTTGACCAACACTCGCAAAGGACCAAGCACTGCCTGCAATATCAGCACCCAACCGTGACAGACGACCCATCTTCCCCATTGCCATAGTAACATAGGTTTGATGAGGGTGTCGATTTTTAAATTCTCTCGTCCATAGCATCATCTGTAAAACATCAGTAGCTTCCTGTGGCATAACTGCAATCTTAACAACCGCAGGCTTTAGATCAGTCATGATCTGACAACGTTTTAGAAAATCCTCTGGTAACCGCGAAAAATCATGATAAGAAAGAACTACCTTTCCCAAAGAACCAACTTGCCCGTATACATTCGGATAGGTAAAGTATTGCACATCTATATAAGCTGGCGAATAGCAATTTGCAATTTCTTGAATTAAATGTAGATAGGTAATTTCATCTAACTGAATATTACCCCCTTCTTCAACCGTTCTTAAGGTGAAAATGACAGATGTACTTGGAAATTTAGCAAAAATGATCGGCGCCGCCTCTAGAATAAGCTCTGCCGGCAAGTAATCTGCTCGCCACTCGACGAGATCAGCACCTTGATAGTCTTCTGGAGATAATAACACTGCCTCCTCAAGAGATGATGGCGTAATGGAAACAACAATTTTCATGACTGCACCTTTATTGTAACAACTTTCAAGTAATTTGATTGAGGATCAGAAGTAACCACAGGAAAGTCCTCTGGTAAGCGGTCCACATGCGTAAACTCAGCCTTTATAGCCCCAAGACCTTTTTTTAATTGCCGTTCAAATTGCTCAAGGGATAATGTTGCGGCATTAGTGCTAGCAATAATAGTTCCATTCTGTTTTAATACTTTTAAAGTAGCACTTATCAACTTATGGTAATCTTTAGCTACTGAGAAACTCATTTTTTTATTTCTCGCAAAAGAGGGAGGATCAATGACAATCAAATCAAAACTCAAACCATGCCTCTGTGCATACCTCAGATAGTCAAAACAATCCATCACAACAAAGTGGTTGTTTTCTAAAGGTAGACCATTGGCTCTAAAATGAGCACTCGATAATTCTCGAGATCTCTTCGCTAAATCAACAGAAACCGTTTCAAGACTCCCACCCATAGCTGAAGCAACTGAAAAAGCAGCCGTGTAAGAAAAAAGATTTAAAACACGTTTTCCAGAAGCTAAACCGTCACCTAATCTCCCTCTAACATGATGCTGATCAAGAAAAATCCCCGTCATCAAGCCATCATTTAGAAAAACTTCGTACCAAACACCATTTTCTATTACCCAAAAAGGAGCTTCCTGCTTTTGACCATACACAAATTGCGAAACAGGAAGTTCACCTTTAAATCTAATTTTTTCATAAGCGCCGATAATCTCAGGATAAACTTCTTGAAAAGCTTCAATTATCAAATGTCGAATTTCATAAACATAAGCATTGTACCAGGAAAACAAAGCAAAATTGTTGTACCGATCAATAGTGAAACCTCCAAACCCATCACCATCTTGGTTGAAGAGACGATAAGCCGAAGTATCCGAAGAATATTCAAAGGCCATACGAATATCCTTTGATTTTAAAAACAAATCATAAAAAAAGGTTTTTGAAAATTCAACCATTTCCTTAGATACAAACCAACCTAAGGCCTTATTCTGTTCAGACAAATACCCAGTTCCTAAAAACTTATTTTGAGCACTATAAAAAAGGACCCTTTCGTCTTGTGGTATACTAATACCCTCAAATAGAGATTTAGGTAGCCGTTTTTGCCCTTTAGCAATAAGACGTTGAAACTCATTTGATACGCAAAGTTTATTCATAAATTAATTATATCAGAATTGTCAGATTTTTACTGTAGTTTTCAGAAAATAAAAAAAGAACCCTTAGGTTCATTACGGAGAATGGGGGATTCGAACCCCCGCGCCAGTTTCCCGACCTAACGATTTAGCAAACCGTCCTCTTCAGCCTCTTGAGTAATTCTCCAATGGGCACGAGTGGACTCGAACCACCGACCTCACGCTTATCAGGCGTGCGCTCTAACCAGCTGA